>NZ_JAXSQY010000015.1:0-759 GCF_034659795.1 Sphingomonas fuzhouensis | reverse complement strand
AGGGGAACCTGCGGCTGGATCACCTCCTTTCTAAGGATAGCGGCGGAAAGCGCTTCGGCTACGGTCGGAGAAGAGCTTCCTCCCATTCCAAAGACATTCCAATCCGCCGTCCTCATGTCCCTTCATCAAACTGGAACCGACGAGACGAAATAGCGAAGCTATTTTGCACGTCGGTCAGTTCGGCCAGCGCGGCGAAGCGCGCCATAAGGCGCAGCTTAGCTGCGACTGACGGCGCAGCGGGCACGGGCCGGTAGCTCAGGTGGTTAGAGCGCACGCCTGATAAGCGTGAGGTCGTAGGTTCAACTCCTACTCGGCCCACCACTGCTGTTACGCTCTAGCACCCGGCCACGCCGCCGGACGCGGCAAAGGGAGCCCATCAAAGTAATACTTTGATGGGGCCCGCAAAGCCGCGCCCTCTGGCGCGGCCTACCGCGCCGATCGTGCTTGCAGATGTGTGCGATAGCTTCGCTATCGCATCTCACTGCTGGCGCATGGGGCCTTAGCTCAGCTGGGAGAGCGGTTGCTTTGCAAGCATCAGGTCATCGGTTCGATCCCGATAGGCTCCACCAACGCCCGAACGACGATCCAGTTTTGATGAAGACAACAGTTCCGCGTAAGCGGATACGAGGTGTACGCACCTCATCTTTGACATTGTGAATGGGTTTTTAAAATCGATGCCGTGAAGGTGTCGGCTTTGAAAGTGAGGCGAGGCCGCAAGGCCAAGCGACACGGACAAGCTGGCAATTCACAATATCTGGC
>NZ_JAXSQY010000013.1:0-61194 GCF_034659795.1 Sphingomonas fuzhouensis | reverse complement strand
CCGGACGGATTCAAGCCTAAGAAGGAGGCTTGGGGCTATCCCCTGAGCATAGGCTTATGTCCGTGTCCGAGATCATCACCGACGGCGGTCGGCGTCGTCACTGGGGTTCCACCGAGAAGCTGAGGATCGTTGAGGAAACGCTCGATGGTCGCGAGAGCATATCGGTGGTGGCGCGCCGCAATGGCGTGGCCCCGAACCTGCTGTACCGCTGGCGGCGGCTGATGCTGGAAGGCGGAAGCGTCGCGATCGTCGGCGACGATGACGTAACCAGCAACCGTCAGGTCCGTGAGATGGAAGCCCGCATCCGCGAACTGGAGCGCCAGCTCGGCCGCAAGACGCTGGAGGTCGAGATACTGAAGGAGGCGCTGGAGCGCTCGCGCCCAAAAAAAGCGAGCTTGCTCATGCACTCGCCGCTGCCGGAGACTATCCGGTGAGCCTGGTCGCCAGCACGCTCGGCGTCGGACGCTCGACGGTGTACGACCGCCTGACCGGCAGCACCAAGACGCGCGGGCCATACACGAAGGCCGACGACGCGGACCTGTTGCCCCGCATTCGCCAGATCGCCGCGCAGCGGCCAACATACGGCTACCGCCGCATCGCGGCGGTCCTCAATCGACAGCAGCGCGCCGAAGGACTGGTGCCGGTCAACCACAAACGCGTCTACCGCATCATGGCAGCCAACCGCCTGCTGCTGGCGCGGCGCTATACCGAGCGAACCGATTACGGTCATGACGGCGTCGTGGTGGCGATCCGCTCGAACCTGCGCTGGTGCTCGGACGGGTTCGAGTTCACCTGCTGGAACGGCGAGGTCGTGCGCGGCGCCTTTATCATCGACGCCCACGACCGCGAGATCATCGCCTGGCACGCCGTCACCAATGCCGGCATCAGCGGTTCGGACGTGCGCGACATCATGCTGGAAGCCGTGGAGGCCCGCTTCGGCGGTATGCGCACGGTCGCGCCGGTTGAGATGCTGTCCGATAACGGCTCGGCCTATACCGCCCGCGAAACGCGGACCTTTGCCCGGCAACTCGGGCTCAAACCCTGCTTCACCCCTGTCCGCAGCCCGCAATCCAACGGCATCTCCGAAGCCTTCGTGCATACCCTCAAACGCGATTACGTCCGCGTCTCGTCGCTACCCGATGCACTCACCGCGTTGACATCGCTTGCCGGATGGATCGAAGACTACAACGACAACCACCCTCATTCAGGGCTCAAAATGCGTTCCCCGCGCGAGCATCGCGCAATGGTTTCTGCAACCGCTTGAATCCGTCCGGCCAAACGGGGGCCAGATCAGTCACCGACGCCCTTGGCCTCCTTAACGGCAACCAAGTGGGGGCAACCGACGAGATCATCGCGCGGTCATCTGCGTCCTACGATACGTTCTTCAGTGCCTGACTAAGCCGCTCTCTCACATCCTCGTAGCGCGGATCGTCTATCATAGCCTTTAGCTGTTCCGCATCCTTACGATCGGCAACGATCGTCAGCGTGTTCGCAAACACCCAGCGCGTCTCGGCATCCTGTTCGCGACGAAGCTCCGCCAGCAGTGCTGGTCCAGCCAATCCTTCCGCTTCCCCGACAGCCAACGCTCGCCCGATGCCTTGGCGCAGGACCGGATGGGTCGTGACCGGAAGATGCTTCAGCAGGACCGGGATCGCTTCAGGGTAGCTGTCGCTCGTGTTCACCATCTCGAAGACCGACGTGAGATGGCTCCCTGCAGCAGCCAAGTCTCGCACCAGGAGCCGTTCCTCTGGTGCCATCTCTGCCTGCATCGCATCCACGGATGCTTGATGTTTCTCCCGACGTTGACGGTCCTGCTCGACCCATTCTGGGTCGGCTTCCAATTCGGCCATCAAGTCTGCAGCACCGATAGAGCTCTTATTTTTAACCATCATCATTTTCCCGGAATTATCGTCAGCACAATTTCGCCTCGACGCACTGCATCCGCGAAGAGTTTGCTCAGTCGCGTCTGCCCAAGCGGATTTGATGCGCCACGAACGTATAGCTCGAACGTCAATCCCTTGTCCTCCGCGCAAGCGGAGTAATCACGGAGCTGCCGAGTATAACCTTGATGAGAAACATTTTTTGATTCAATCAACCGCGCACCCTTAAGGTCTATCGTGTCCTGGAACCGCAGCTGGTTGCTGCCGGGAATACGGATACCGACCTTCGGTCCGGTGATCCCAATCGCTTGCTCACCCTCAAGGCCAAGCCGTGCGGCATGGGCCGTTGCACTCTCTACGGCCGTCCGCCCCAATCCGATCCTTCCGAGGAGGCTCGAACCCGCCCGAGCGATCACATTGCCTACGCGGAAGCCAACAACACCGCCCGTAAAGTCGGTCCCCGCGCTCGAAGCGGTGTCGGCTTCGCCCAGGGCGGGTCGGTAACCCAGACCGGTCGCCGTCGGGGACAGTCCGGCGACGCCTGTATTGGCGGCCAAGCTGGTCCCGGCGCCCCAACCCGCCGTCGCAACCAAGGCCGCGGCGCCCGCCAGCCAGTTCCTCGGTCAGCTCGGCAGCGGGCAGGCGCCTACTGGACCAGCATCAATCTGGCTCGGCCAGCCCGATCCTTCTCAGTTCCTGTAACCCCTTCAACAATGGATCCCGCTTAGACTTAGCGGCACCAAGGGGCGCAACAAAGACCGTGTCCGCATCGCCGTCACCCAGAAAGAGATTTACCATGAACGGCCACAGCTTGTTCGACGGATCAAGCTGCTTTTCTCATCTTGGCGCGGCCGCTTGCAGGGCACGCTCCCGAATAATCAGTATCTGACTTTCGATATCACGCTGGACCAACCGACCCGGAACACCGCGGATATCAAATTCGTTGAAGCGAGCCTTGCTGATGTCGAGCGCATACCCAACACCTGCATAGAACTTTCTTCGATATTCATCGAACGGCCTCTGCTTGTCATTCCCTACAGGTTGTTATTAACCTGCCACGATTACCGCAGTTTCATAACAACCTCTAGAACGCTACAAAAAGCCGGGTCAAGGCGGATGATATCAGCTGCATTTCCTCCAGCCATCGCATAACGTCGACTTCTAGCTTATCCTCCAAAACTACGCGACGCTCTGCCGATGACATCCCAGCCAATCTCAAAGCTGACCTCTCTACGGCAACAGATCAGGCGACAGACGCATCCTTAAGGGCCGCGTTCATCCATTCATCAAAATCTCTGAAGGAGTAAGAACGTCCGGACTCGTCCAAAATCAGCATCGATACCCCCGGATTCCCGCTGCGGTCGTCACCATCGAAACACGCAATATCTCCGCGACCGTCGTCAACTTTTGCAAACGGGATAAGATTGCGCCCATCATATTCGCGGATGCTAAAAAATAGCTTTCCAGCCTCAGATGCTGCATCGACGAACCACCACGGAGCGATGGGCGGATAGGACCCGGACTCGGCAATGCGCCGGAAGCCCGCGGGATAAGCGAAACCCGAGGGCAACTGCTCCGCTCGATAAAGCTGAAAATTGCTCATTCCGACCTCAACGTTTTACGACCGGATCGTAGATCGCCACGCCCGCTACGATACCTGCTCGTGCCCGACCACTGAGAAGTTCTGGGTAAGCGTTCGTCGCCCATCCTTCAGATGGATATTTACCGCATCATAGTTGTGCTCAACATCCAACCGCCACAGCGCATCATCGGGCATTTTAATCTGCAACGAGAGCGGGAAGGTGACGCTAATATCGATTGGGGTGGCACCTTGCCCTTTCGGCATCACCCTGGTCTCCAAGTGAAGCGGTCCTTTACAGGTAATCGATAGGAGCTGGGCACCAGGAGTCTGGGCGTATAGCTCCCCCTCCACATCGTTGGTTACGAACTGGCGGAAGTTGCCCCCACGTCCCAACCAAGATATCATGTGTGCGACCTCATCGACTTGCGCGAAGCCGAACGCCTCGATCCGATGCGGCTTGTTCAATGATGGTATCATATCCATTAGATCAACGCAGCTCATATTATTCGAGGTACACCGGGAATTCGATCATTATGATCTTCACCTAACAAAATCAGATCGAACGTCATTTCAAGTTTGCTGGCCATATCTAGCATCATGCTTTGCTCCGCCCGCATATACGGAGCCTCAGCCTGCAACATCTTCGTCGCCGTTCGTATTTCATTGAGCATGGCCTTGGGCACTAACGCTTGGTTCTTCAGCTCCTGGGCCAGCCTTCGAGCATCCGCATCGATCCGCTCAAACGCCGCCTCATCCAATACGCGAACAGTCTGGATTTTCAGGAGGAAGGCCCCAAGCCCGTCTTTCAGATGCTCAAAGATCGTCTCCGCTTCGGTCATCGGGGCCATATAATCGCCTCGCGTGGGATTGTCCCGTGGATCGTCACCTCCTGGCCCCAGATAGATCGATGATATGGCAATCCTTCCACGCCGTTCACACGCGGAGCAGTCCGCCACACCTCAACTTGAAGCGAGTTGACCTTACTGAGATCAATGGCGACGACACCATTCCCGCTATCGTAGGCAGTCGCGACATCGAGCCGCTTGCTAGTGGATATCCAAGGGCTATTTTTCGCCGCCCCACCGATACCCGGCCCGCTGTTCGCCACGTGCTCAGCGGCAGACCACGTGCCTTGTGGCGCTTTGGCCGTAAATCCCTGGCCCGACCGAAGCGCAACGGCATCGGCCTCGGTGAGCCCGCGATACACGATATTGGGTGCACTCTCTACGGCCGTACGCCCCAATCCGATCCTGCTGAAGAGGCCCGAACCCGCCCGAGCGATCATATTCCCTACGCCGAAGCCGACCACGCCGCCTGCAAAGTCGGTCGCCGCGCTCAAAGCGGTGTTGGTTTCGCCCAGAGCCGGTCGGTAACCCAGGCCGGTCGCCGTCGAGGACAATCCGGCGACGCCTGCATTGGCCGCTAAGGTAGTCCCGGCGCCCCAACCCGCCGTCGCCACCAAGGCCGCGCCGCCCGCACCGACCAACGCTCCACCAGCCGAACCGAGCAGGAAGCCTCCGAACAGGCGATTGACCTCCGATTCCGCCGTGCGATCCCACTGTTCGATCAGTCGCCGGTTGTTGGCGATCGAAGCGTCGAACTGCTGCTTTCCCTCGACGCTATACCGGCCGGTGCCGTATTGCGCGTCATAGGCCTGAACCCGCGCCTCCAGCGTACCCAAGTCGATCGCGTAACCCGCATCCCGCGTCACCAGATTCGGCTTTCCATCCGATCCGATCCCCGCCATGCGCTGACCGTTCGCGCGATCCAGCGCGGCCTGTTGCTCGGCGAGCCGGCTTTTGACCTCGGACGCGAACTGCCTGATTTCGGTAGCCTCCTGCGGCGTGATCCGGCCACTTGCCCGAAGCTCGGCGATGCGCCGTTCGATCGACTCCGATGTGCCGCCCGTCACCACACCGCCATCGTCCAGCGCAGCCGGATCGACCGCCAATCTCGGGACCCTGCTTCCCGATCGGAGACTGGCTTCGCCGACGGCTTGTGCAGCCAGCCGCCCGATGGTGCTGCCGATCACATCGGGGAGGACCGACAGGATGTTGTCGCCGAAGCTCGTACCCTCCACGAGGCTGCGCGTGGCGGCACCTGCGATCCCCGAGGCCGCGCCGGACAGCAGTTGCGCGCCGAAGGACGACCCGCGCGGGGCGGTGGCATAGCCCACCGGTCCCGTAACACCCGCGGCGGCCACGCCCGCCCAGTCGAACCGGTGCTGAAGGCCCGTGGCCACCGCGATGCCCTGGGTCAGCACATTACCCGCGAGGCCGCTCACCGCCGCACCGGCCACGCCGCCGACCCGGCTGGCCAGGCCGCTGGCGCCGATACCGGCACCGACCCCGCCCGAAATCGCCGCCAGCGCCACGCCCTTGAACGAGAATTGGTCCTGCAAGCCCGTTGCGACACCGACGCCCTGGCTCACGGCCGAACCAACGGCCGCCGACCCTGCACCGATCGCGATCGCGCCCAGCGTCCCGCCCAGGCCGCCGCCCAGAGCACTCGCAACGCCGCCGCTCAGGACCGTGGAGATGCCCGCCCCCAGCGAACCCACGCTCGGCGCCAGCGCCGCGACTGCGGCCCCGGCCGTCACCACGGTCACCGCGACCGCGACCACCGCCAGCAGGATCGCGCCGAAGATGCCGCAGCGGTTGCGCCTGCCGCCCTGGGCCGCGCGCGGCTGGGGGACGGGGGTGTTGGGCTGGACGTCGCCCAGCGCCTCGGCGGGGTCATAGGGGCGCCAGGTGTCGGCGGTGTTGCCCCGGTTGACCACGGTCGAGGGGATGGACAGCACCTGTCCCTCGGCCAGCGTCGCGTCGGCGGTGAGGCCGTTGGCGCCTGCGATCAGATACCAGAGGTTCGCATCGCCCCAGAGTGTCTGGGCGATGCCCGCCAGCGTGTCGCCGCCGCGCACCGTATAGCTTTGCGGCGTGGTCGCGACGTTGCGGTAATTCACCGCATCGTAATTCTGGTCGAAGTCGGCATGGGCCGCGCCCGAAAAGGCGCCGTTACGGAATGGCCCGGCCGGGTTGGCGGTCGTCGATTGCGGCTCGGCGGACCGCCCCTCGGCGACCGCCGCGGCGAAGGTCGTGTTGTCGGTGCCGTCATTGCCGACCTCGCCCATCACCACGCCGTCGAAGATATAGCGCTTCTCATGCGGGTTGGCGGCGGGGGCGTTGGTATATTGCGGCAGTTCGTCGCGGGTCAGGATCTGCCCCGCCAGGTCGGTCGTCACCGCCACGGTGCGCGGACGGGTGCCGCCGGTCAGCGTCACGCTCTGCAGCCGCCCCGCCTCGTCATAACCGTACAGCGACTGGGTGGTGCCGTCCGTGTTGGTCAGCGTCACCGCGCTGGTCAGCGGCCCGTCGCGCCAGACATAGCGATAGGTGGTCGTGGCGTTGGACGTCGTGCCGCCGCCGTCCTTCCAACTCTGCACCGCGCTGGACGACAGGGTGCCGTCCGGGTTGTACCAGTTGGTCGAATAGCTGTTATAGGTCTCGGTGCCCCGCCGCTGCGTCGCGCTCTCGGCCGTCACCCGGCCGCGATTGTCATAGGCGATGCCGTAGCGCGAGCGCACGACCGTCGCACCGTCCGGATCATATTGCTGCTCGGACAGCACCCGGCCCAGCGCGTCGCGCTGATAGCTCGCCAGCAGCGTCTCGGGCCCGAAGCTCCCGGCCGTCACCGCATCCGACTGATACACCGCGACCAGCTGGCCATCGTCGGAATAGACATAGCGTTCGCGGTGTTCGCCGGAGGACGCCGTACCCTCCTGGCCTGCGGCCGTAACGCCCGTAGCGGTGGTGGCGCTGACCCGCTGCCCCGCCGCGTCGTAGAGCAGGCTGACGCCACCGCCCCGGACGATCGTACCCCCCGCCCGCTCGCCCTGGTCGAGGACAACGCGGTTCATCGCGTCATAGAGATACCAGCGCGTCTGCGGTCCGCTCTGGAGCGATGACAGCCCGGTCGGGTCCATCGGCCGATAGCTTTGCGTCAGGCTGCGGATATTGCCGACCGCGTCATAGCTCCAAGACAGGGCGGCATTGGCCACTCCGCCATCGGCGGCAAGGTCGGTCCATGTCGCCATCCGGCCCAAGAGGTCGTAGGTGGCGCGGCTGTCCTGCTTGACCGTGCTGCCCGCGACCAGCCGCTCGTACACCCGGTTGCCCGATGCGTCATAGCCATAGGTCGCAGCTTGGCCCGCCTCGGTCACGTTCGCGAGCAGGCCGGTATTGTAATAGCCGAACGAGACCGTCCACCCGCCCGCCGGGTCGCTATGCGTCTCGGTCGTCGCCCGTCCGGCCAGGCTGTATTCGACCTGGGTGAGGTTGCCGCCCTGGTCGGTACGCTGCTGGACATGACCGAAGCTGTCGGTCGTCTCGGACGCCGCCACTGCGCCGTCGACGCCGAAGCGGTCGGCGGGGGTGCTGACCGTCTTGACCCAGCCGCCGGTGACGCCGAGCCCCGCCGTCTGCGCGGACGCGCTCCATTGATAGCTATAGGTGGTCAGGTCGCCCGCGAAGTCGACGCTGGCGACGACACGGCCTTGCAAGTCGTAATCGGTGGTCTCGACGCCTGCCACGACCAGGCCGGGCGCGCCGCCTTCACCGTCATCCTCGGGGCTTTCGTAAGTCGTCACGCCGGCGGGCAGCAGCACCGCATAGCCGCGCACCGAATCATAGACCCAGCGCCGCTCCTCCGGCCCGGTCGCGGGATAGCTGACCGGCATCGTCAGCCCCTTGTTGGTGCCCGCCGCCCCGCCGGTATCGCCCTGGATCAGATAGCGGCCACTCGGCGAGAGGTAGAAGGTGCCGCCCGCCACCTCGTCATAATAGGGATAGGTCTGTCCGACGACCGGCGCCTGATAGACCGAGTTGGAATGCCGGATACGCTGGCCCAGCCCGTCATAGGCATAGGTGTCGGTCAGCCGGGTCGTTGTCGCGCCCGGCATCGCCTGGGTCAGCAACCGCCCCAGCTTGTCGAAGGTGCGGTCGGTGCGCCGCCCGAGGCCATCGATAGCGGCGATGGCGTCACCGAAGACGTTGTATTCGCTGGTATTGGTGCTGGCGTCGGGACGATATTCGACGCGCACCAGAGCCTCTTCGTCACCATAGCCACGCCCTTCCAACAGGGTGCGACGGGTGAGATAGCCATTGGCGTCACGGGTGCCGATCGCACGGCCCGACAGATCGTAATAGAAGCGGTCCGTCGGGCTCTGGCTGACCGAGTTCGTATCGGCGAGCGTCACCGTCACGGTGGGGCCGTTACGCTCGATCAGCTTGCCGATGCTGTTGTAGCGATAGCTGGTCGTGGCCCCACGCGGATCGACATCGGACACCACATCGCCAAAGGCATTATGGGCCTGGGTCCGCGACAGCGTCACCGGCGCTGCGCTGGTTCCATCGGCTTGCAGGCCGCGTTCGCGGCCGACCTCGTAACTGGCGGTCGCCAGATTGCGGCGATCGTAAGTGGTATAGGTCACGACCGCGTCGGCATTGCCCGCCAACCCGCGTTGCAGCAGCGCACCGACTGCCGCCTCGGTGGCATCGAAGCCGTTGCTGGCGACGGTCAGGGTCGCATTGCCATTGCCGTCATAGCCATATTCGCGCCACACCCCGTCACGCGCATTGGTCTTCACCACCCGGCCGAGCGCGTCATAGACACGGCGTTCCTGAACGGTGCCGTTGACGGCGGTGAACACCGCGTCGCCGAATGCGTCATAGCCGGTGGTCGACAGGTCGCCCCGATACCAGCGATCGTTCGACAGCGACGCGGCATAGCGGCCGACCGTGCGGCCGACCGCGTCATATTGGGTGAAGCGGCCCTCGGTGACGACATCGCCGTTCGAGCGCTCGCGGTCATAGCTTTCGCGCAGCACGCGGCCGACCGCGTCATAGGCGAAGGAACGGGTGAAGCCGGTCGCATCGGTCTGGCTGACCAGCCGCCCGCCCGCGCCATAGACGAAGGCATTGACCCGGTCGGTGGCGGCGGGCGTGATCGGCGCAGTCGTCGGCGCGGCGCTACGCTGCGGCATCGCGATCACCGGGTCGGCGGGCGAGAAGGTGAAGTCGGAGGGCTGGATTTCCGCGACCGTCAGCGACTGGAGAATGATGCGCGGCGCATTCGCCATGGTGACGTGGACGTCGGCGCCGACCTGCGTGAAGGTCAGCTCGGCAAAGCTGCGGCCGGGGATGACGATACGGTCGCGGCCGGGCGCGAAACCGGCGATCATCCCCCAGTCATATTGGGGGTTCCGTATCCAGTCGTTGGGGGAAAAGATGCTGTCGTCGAAGACGAAGGTGTCATTGCCGTTGCCGCCGATCGCGAGCACACCGACGCTGCGCACTTCGATCAGGTCGTTGCCGTCACCGCCGCCGACGGTGCTCAGCCATTGCCCGCTGATGAGATGATCGTCGCCATCGCCACCGCCGAACGCCCTGCCATGCCCCTCGCCGGGAAGGACGATCAGGTCGTTGCCCGCCGTCCCCTGCGATTCATAATTCGTGCCTGTCGGCCTATTGGTGATGAGCGGGGTGGGAAGCCGGTCGCCGATCGGCCGTGAGCCGGTGAAACCCGACCGGTCGATGACGAAGTCGGCGGCAGTGACGCTCGCGGCATCGGTGTTGCGCAGCACGATTCGGGGCGCATGGAGGAAGCGCACTTCCGCATCGGCGCCATTCTGGACGATGGTCAGGTCCGCGAAGCTCGTGATCGCGTTCAGGATCGCGATCTTGTCGACGCCGGGCGTGAAATCCGCGATATCGCCCCAGCGCTCCTCGGGACTATAGCCGTATTGCTGCCCGACGAGATGCCCCATGTCGAAGACGAAATAGTCGCTGCCCGCTCCGCCGACCCCATAGAGGAACGTGCGGAATTCGAGCACGTCGTTGCCCGCGCCGCCGTCCATCATGCCGTTCCAGCTGCTGTTGATCAGCCAGTCATCGCCGTCGCCGCCCTCCAGGCCGTAATTATTCCCCCCGCCCTCTACGGCAGAGATCATGTACATGTAATCATTGCCGCTGCTGCCATGGACCCGCGAATAGCCATCGGCGGTCGCGATCCCGAAGCTGGCGGTGGTCACCGGCACCGGGACCGGGCGGACGGCGGGGACGATATCCTCGAACACCACGGGCGCCGAGGTGTCGACGGAGCCGCTCTCGCGCGCGGTCAGCAGGTTGTTCAGATCGTCATAGGTGAAGTCGGTGGTGCGGCGGATGCCGCCCAGGCTGCCGATCGGGGCATCCTGTTGACGGATCAGGCGGCCGCTATCGTCATAGCTGTACTGGGTGACGTCGCCGGTCGCCTCATGCTTGCTCAGCACCTCGCCCAGCGCGTTATAGGTATAGCGGATCACCGCGCTGGTCGCCGCCGCTTCGGTGCCGGTCGCCCCGTCCATCAGGCCGGTCACGCCCAGCCGTTCCTCACGGATACGCTGGCCGTTGCGGTTATAGGCGAACAGGGTGACGCGGTCGTTGGCGGCGTCCGCCACCGTCTGCCCGATCACGGTCGCTAGCGACGTCGTCTCGCTATAGGTGCCGCCGACCCGGTTGGCATAACGACGCTCGGCGGTGACATTGCCCTCGGCGTCGCGGACCCAGCTCGTCAGATAGCCCTCGCCATCGACCTTGCCGATCTCGCGGCCCAGTCTGTCGAACCAGTGGAGGACGGTCGCGCCGTTGCCGTCGGTCGCGCGCACGACATTGCCCAGCCCGTCATAGGCGACGGCGGTGGTGACGCCCTGCACTGTGACATAGTTCGCCCCGTCATACCGCCCGGCGACCGCCGCCGCGACGCTGGTCGAGACCAGCCGGTTGTTCCGGTCATAGGCATAGGCGGTCTCGCGGACGTTGCCCGCATTGGCCGGGGCGGGCGGCGTGCCCCCGGCCGCCGTAGGTAGGGCCACCGGATCGCCATAGACGCGCCGCAGCACCGCATTGCCCGCGCCGTCATAGTGCCAGGTGGTGAGCGTACCCACCGCCGACAGCTCGGCGATCTTGCGGTCCTGGCCGTCATAATAGGTCAGCGAGCGCGCGCCGTTCGCGTCGACCCGCTCGATCACATTGCCGCGCCGGTCGTAGATCGTCCGTTCGATCGGCGCGACCATGGCGGTGGTGCCAAGCTCCGGGTCGACCAGTATTTCGACCGGATCGCCGATCGTCGCGGTTATCCGGTCCAGGCCGTCATAGGTATAGCGGGTGGTCCGTGCCTCGGGCCGCCCCGCCGCCTCGACCTTGACCGACAGGTTGCCGCCGGCGTCATAGGCATAGGTGTTGGCGATGTTGCTGCCCATCGCCAGGCCGCGGGCGGGATCGGTCCAGCGAACCTGGGTCATCGCCTCGACCAGCAGGCCGCGCCGGTCATAGCTGTTGAAGGTCACGCCCCCCAGCTTGTTGACCACCGCCACCCGGTCGCCGAACGCATCGAGGACGTAGCGCTCGGTATTGCCGCGCGCGTCGGTCGTGGCGACCAGCCGATCGAGCCGGTCATAGCCGAAGCTGGTGATCGCGTCGGCACCGCTGCCATAGACGACGGGCATGGTCGTGGCGCTGCCGGGCGATACCGCGCGCTCGGCATAGCGGATCACGCTGTCCTTCTGGCCGGTCGGCGTCCAGTTGGTCTGGGTGACATAACCCTCGGCATCGACCTGCGCGATCAGCCGATCGAGATTGTCATAGTGGAAATAGCCCGAATGGCCGTTCGGGTCGGTAATCTGCACCACGCGGCCAAAGGCGTCATAAACGCTGGTCGTCGCCAGTCCCGCATCGGTCGCACCGACCGGCACGGTTTCGGTCGTCGCGCGGCCGAGCCGGTCATAGGCCGTCGTAACGCTGAAGCTCAGCGGATCGGTGGTGGAGACCCGCTCGCCGAAAGCGTTATAGCCATAATCGGTCCCGGTGATCGCACCCGCGCCGATCTCCCGGACGAGCTGACCCCGTTTGTCGAACACGCGCGTCGTGGTCGCGGCATCCGCCGTCCCATAGGCCGCCGTCGTGCGCACCGCGTCGCCCAGCGCATCATAGTCGAACCGGGTGACGCTGCCATCCGGATCGGTGCGCTCGGTCAACCGGCTGGTCCGGTCATAGCCATAGCGGGTCACCGCCGCGTCGACGGGGATCGCGGCGGGCAGCAGCGCGGCCAGTTCCCCCGTCGTCGTCGCATCGGTCAGGCCGGAAATGACGGCGGCATAGCGGATAGTCGTCGTGAGATTGCCGACGCCGTCATAGCGGCGCTCGGTCACGAAGCCCTCGCCATCCACGGCAAAGGCCTGTCGCCCGGCCGCGTCATGGAAGGTGCGGGTGACGCGGTCATTGGCGGCGGCAGACACGCTCGCCTGCGCCAGCGTGATCGCGGGCGGATAGGCGTCCAGCGTCGCGCGCGCGATCGGCGTCGCATAGCTCTTGGTCCACGCGATCCGGCCGAGCGCGTCATAGCCCATCGCCGTCACGCCCCCGAGCGCGTCGACCGCCGCGATCCGGCGATTGGCGGCGTCGTACACGTACCGCGTGGTACGGCCCGCCACATCGGTTTCGGCGACCACATTCCCGTTCGCGTCGCTGACGAAGGTCGTGACCTGATTGAGCCGCCCCGCCCCTGCGTCGCGGGTCTCGCTCTCCAGCCGCCCGGCGGAGTCGTAAGCATAGGCGGTGACTTGCGCCGTGGCGGGCGGAGTCGCGCCGATCAGCGCGCTCGCCTGGTCCAGCGTCGTCGCCCCGTCGATCGCCGGATAGCGGTCGGGATAGCGGATCTTCTGGATCAGGTGCGACGCTTGGTCATAGGCATATTGGGTGACATAGCCCTCGGCATCGACATCGATGCGCAGCCGGTCTTCGCGGTCGTACAGCGCGCGGGTGACGCGATCGGCTGGGTCGGCGTTGGCGGCGGCCCAGCTCGCCATCGCCGCGTCGCTCGGATCGTCGGTGCCGGTATAGGCGGTAACGAAGCGCCGTTCGGACGTCTTGTTGCCCCGGCTGTCATAGGTGAAGGCGGTGACGAAGCCCGAGGCATCGATCCCGTACACGCGCTGTCCGCTGGCATCGAAGACACTGCGGCTGACCGGCGCGGCCTCGCGCTCGGCCGTCGTCATCGCCGCGATGGCGGCCTGCATCCCGGCGACGGTGAAGGTCGCGCTATCGGCCACGGCGACCGGATAGGTGATGGTGCGGACGAGATGGTCGGCGCCATCATACAGCATCTCGGTCAGCGACCCCGCCCCGTCGACGGTGAAGCGCAAGCGGTCGTCGCGGTCGTAGATGGAGCGGGACGGCGTGTCCGCCGCCGGGTTCGCGCTCACCCGCGCCGTGATCGCCGCAGCCGTGGTGACGGCGGACAGGCCCGCCAGCGCGATCGGCGCGGCATAGCCGATGGTGCGGATCGCATTGCCCGCTTTGTCATATTCGGTGCGAACGACCCCGCCGAGCGCGTCCACCGTATAGACGCGCCGGTCGAACGCGTCATAGGCATAGCGGGTCACGGCCCCCTTGGCGTCGGTGACGGCGGCCAGATTGCCGCGCTTGTCATAGGCATAGGCCGTGACATTGCCGAGTGCGTCGGTGGTCGAGGCGAGCCGCCCCGCATCGTCATAGGTGCGCGTGCCGGTGCTGTCCCGCGCATCGGCCAGCGTCACTTCACGCCCGAAGGCGTCATGGCCATAGCTGATGGTCAGCGCCTTGCCGCCACTCGCCGCATCGACGATCCGCGTCTTGAGCAGTCCGCGTCGATCATAGGTCGCAGTCGTCACGATGCTGCGCCCGTCGAGCGGATCGACACGCGCCACCATGTCGCCGAACGCGTTATAGGCCTGGGTCGTGACCGCCGCCTCGGCATCGGTGATCGTGCTGATCCGGCCCGCCTTGTCATAGGTCCAGTCGGTCACCGCATCCCGCGCGCCGTCGGCGATGACGTTCGGCAGCGTGGTGGCGCTCGCGGCATCGCTTGCCAGATTGGCGTAGCGGAGGCTGCGCGTGACCTCGCCGAACGCGTTATGGCTGGTCACGGTCACCCGGCCGATCGCGTCGCGCGTGGTGGTCGTGCGACCGGTCAGGTCGTAGTAGCGATAGGCGGTCTTGCCCCGCGGATCGGTGACGGCCACCACCTGGTCAAAGGCATTATAGGCATAGCTGGTGGTCAGCCCCTCGGCATCGCTTTCGGTGATCCGGCGACCGGCGCGGTCATAGGTCGCGGTCACGCTGTTGCCATTGGGGTCGGTGGTGACGAGGAGATTGCCGATCCCGTCATAGACCATCGCCGTGGTCGCCGCCTCGTCGGTCCCGACGCCATCGGTCCGCGACACCATCCGCCCGGCGGCGTCATAACCATAGCTGGTCTGCGACGCGTCCGCGCTGCCGTTCGCGCGCAGCGTCTTGCCGAGCAGCCCCCCCGCCGCGTCATAGATATAGGCCGTGACCGCACCGGTTCCGTCGGTCTCGGAGGCGACTCGTCCGCTCATGTCATAGGCGGTCGCGGTGGTGATCGCCCGGCCGGTCGCGGCGGCGGCGACCTGCGCATAGCTGGTGGTGTCGGTGACGGCGATCGCATCGACGAACGCCGCCGTGCCGGTGGGACGCCCCTCGGCATCGAAATCGGTCCGCGTGACGAAGCCTTCGCCATCGACGACATAGCGCAGGTCGTTCCGCGCATCATACCAGTGGCGGGTGACGCGATCGTCGCCGACGTTCGCGTTCGCATCCGCCCAGCTATCCATCGCGGCGGCGGTCGGCAGCGACGTGGTCGCGCGCAGCGTCGCATAGCGCGTCACCCTGGTGACGTTGCCCGACACGTCATGGCGATAGCCCGTGACCGCCCCGGTCGCGTCGATCGCATAGGCCAGATTGTCGCGATCGTCGTAAATCGCCCAGGTCGTGCGGTTGTCGGCACGATCGGCGAGTCCGGCATCGTTCAGCGCGGCGCGAACGCTCGCCACGGTCCAGCGCGATGGTGCCGCGATCGATCCGGCATAGCGGATGGTCTGTCGGGCCAGGCCGTTGACGTCGGCGGCGTCGCCATTGGGATAGACCATCTCGGTCACCCGGTTCAGCGCGTCGATGCTGAACACCATCTGCCCCAGCCCGTCATAGACCATGCGGGTGGTCCGGTCGGCTGCGGCGTTGGCGAGCCCGTCGACCAGCGTCGCGAAACTGCCGTTGGCGCGGTTCGACGCGGTAGTGGCGGTCGCAAAGGCCGTCTCCGCGATCTTGCGCCCGCCCGCATCATAGTCGATCCGGGTCAGGAAGCCCTCGCCATCCAGCATCCCGACCATCCGGCCGTTCCTGTCGTAGAAGGTGCGCGACACGGCATCGCGCGCGCTGTCGGTCGTGGGCAGCGTGACGGCGGTGGGCGGCGTGGTCTTGAACCCGCTCACCTGCGTCGCGGTCAGCATGTTGTAATAGGCCGTCGACCGGACGCGGCGCCCGGCGGCATCATAGGCGTTCACGATCGTCCGGCCGGTGCCGTCAATCGTCTGGAGGATACGCCCTTCCCCGTCATAGACAGTCCATGCCCACAGGTCGCCTGCGGTCGCCGCCGGACGGATCGTGGCGATGTCGACCGCCGCCAGCGGATCGGCAAGCGTCGCCAACTGGGCGGTCGTCAGATAGTTGGCATAGGCCACCCGCCCGACCACCCGGTCATTGGCGTCGTAGCGATATTCGGTGACCATCCCATAATGGTCGACATCGGCGACCTTGCGCCCCGCCTGGTCGTAGATGACATAGCTGTTGTGGCCAGTGGCATCGGTCGCCATGCGCATCCGGCCAAGCGCATCATATTTATAAGCGGCAGTACCGGTCGCGATGTTCGTACCGCTTTCGCTCCAGCTGACGCGTTCGCCCGCCTGGTTGTAGGTCGAGGTCTGGACCAGCCCCGCCGCCAGCGTGACCACCGTCGTACTCGCCGCATCGTTGAAGACGATGCTGGTCGTGCCGCCCGCCAGATCGACCGAGGAGACGACCCGGCCCATGCCGTCATAGACATAGGTCTCGGCGGCATGCGCATAGCGGTTGGTGGACAGCAGCTGCCCCGCCTGGTCGTAGGTATAGAAGACCCCGCCCTGCGTATCGCCCGCGCCCGAACTGTCGAGCGTGCCATAGCCATAGCTGGCGGTCATGTTGCCGCGCGCGTCATAGGTGTAGGAGCGCTGGCTGATCTGCGTCTTGTCCGCATTCGACGCCCAGCTGTTCATCTGCGACAGGCTGGGCGTCGCCGTCTTGCCCAATCCGCTGACGTCATAGCGCGCCGCGGTGTAGGTGAGGGTCAGCACCTCCACCCCACCCTTGCCCGATGAATCGTCGTAACGATGCTCGACGACATTGCCGTCGGGCGACAGTTCGAACCGGACGCGGTTGTTGGTGTCATAGACCCAGCGGGCCGTCTGCTGCACTGCGGCCCCGCTCTGGTCGGCGGCGGTGCGCGTCTCGGTCAGGAGCTCGTTCTTCGATCCGAAGGTGCGCGTCGTCGCATGGCCCAGCCGGTCGGTGACCGTCTGGGCCATGCCGTTGGCGGTGAACGAAGCATAGCTGGTGACGTTGCCAAGCGGATCGGTGACCGATGTCAGGTCGCCGTTCGCATTATAGGCGAATTGCGTCACCTGCGCCGTCGCACCGCTCGCCGCCGGGGGCGCGGTGATCTTGGTCAACTGGCCCTTGTTGTCATAATCCAGCCGCGTGACCTGACCGGTCGGGTCGGTGATGCTGGTATAGCCGGACTGATAGTCCAGGCTGGTGGTGCGGGTGATCCCGCTCGCCGCCGTCTGCTCCAGCGTCTTGACCCGCAGCGCCGAGTCATAGGTGATCGCCAGCGAGGACCCATCGGTCTGGCTGATCGAGGCGACCCGCTTCGAGGTGCCGTCATAGGTGTAGGTCGTGACATAGGTCTTGCCGTCGGTCACGCTGTTGTCGGTCGGCGACAGGTCGACGGTGACGGTGGTCAGCCGGTTCGACGAGTCATAGCCATAGCGGGTGCGGGTCAGCGTCTTGGCGCTGTTCGACGCATAATCGGTATAGCCGGTGACGATCTGGGTGATGTTGTTCCCCGACCAGCCATATCGGGTGTAGCCGCCATCGGCGGTCGTCACCTTGTCCAGCTTGCCGCCGTTCAGATAGGCGAAGGTCAGGCTGTTGCCCTTGGTGTCGGTCGCGCGCGTGATCAGGTAGCGGCCGCTGCCCGCCGCATAGCCATAGGTCTCCGTCTGCTGGCTGTCGCCGTCGGTCCAGCTCCAGGTCGCGTTGGAGGCGGTCCAGGTCAGACGGTCATAGGCCCCCGCCCCATCGGTTGCGACATAGGCCGAGGCGCTGGCGTTCCAGGCATAGGTGATTTCCGCCCCGTCGGCCGACACCCGCTTGACGGTCGAGCCCGATGCATTGGCGGTGCCGGTCAGGCCATAGACGCGGCGGTCGGTCGACTGGCGCCAATTGTCGCCATTCTCGTCGGACAGGTCGCCCAGGCTGTTATAGGTGCGCCCGACCGCGACATCGGGGCCGCGCCCGATCAGCATTTCGTCCTGCTGCTGGATCAACAGATTGCCCGTCGCGGCGTTGACATGGATCCGCTCGTTCGCGCGCCCCAGCCCGCTCGACCACAGCATGCCGGCGTTGCCGAGCACATTGCCCGAACCACGCTCCGCACCCGCGCCCAGTCCGGTGAACATCGCGACCATCACAAGATCCCCTTCGACGCGACCCGTCCCTGTTGCTGGTCGCCAAGAATTTTGTCGGGGAGGGATGGGAGAAGTTTAGGCCGGTATTTTCGCGACGATGGCGAACGGCCGCGCCAGCGTCAGGCGCATCCGTTCAGGACCTTTCTCCCATGGCGCACCGAGGGGCCCGACCTATGGTGAATGGAAGGCCCAAGGGCATGAAGGGGGATCGATGGAAGCCGACCGGGCGCTCAACCTGCTCGACGACATGATGTGGCAGGCGCTGATGGTCGCCGGGCCGGTCCTCGTCGCGACGCTGGTCGTCGGCGTCGTCATCAGCGTGTTCCAGGTCGCGACCCAGATCCAAGAAGCGACGCTCAGCTATGTGCCCAAGATCCTGGTCGTCGCCGGGCTGATGATCCTGCTCGGTCCCTGGATGATGACGCGCGTCACCGATTTCGCGCGCGGGCTCTACCTTGCCATCCCGATGCTCGTGAACTGAAGGGGCGGACGGGCATGGACGCTCTGGTCGGACAGGCGGTGGCGACGCTGCTGCTGACGCTGCGGATCGTGCCGACGCTCGCCTTTGCGCAACCCTTCACGCTGATCCGCATCCCCGGCCTTGTCCGCGTCATCCTGGCGATCGCGCTTGCGGGCTGGCTGGTCGCAGCCAATCCGGAGGCGACGTGGCGCATGGCCCCGCCGCCGGGCGGTCTGCTGGCGATCGCGGGGGGTGAATTACTGCTCGGTATCGCACTCGCCCTGGCGCTCCAACTCGCCTTTGCCGCCCTGCTCGTCGCGGGGCGGACGATCGACATTCAAGCAGGCTATGGTCTGGCGGTGCTGGTCGATCCCGCGACCCGCGCACAATTGCCGCTGATCGGCACGATCCTCGCCTATGCGGCGGGCGCGATCTTCTTCACGACGCAAGGCCCGGCGCGGCTGCTCGCGGTGTGGAGCGCCTCGGTTCGGCGGGTGCCTTTGGGCAGCGCGCTGGGGCGGATCGATCCGCAAATCCTGATCGGTTACGTCTCGGGCGTGTTCCTGCTCGCGCTGGGGCTGGCGGGACTGGTGTTGGTCGTGCTGCTCATCCTCGATCTCGCCATCGCCTTCATGTCGCGCACCCTGCCGCAAATGAACGTCCTGCTGCTGGGGTTTCAGGTGAAGACGCTGGCCACCCTGATCCTGCTGCCGATCGCACTGGCGCTGTCGGGTTCGCTGTTCGCGACGATCCTGGAATACGCTTTCGACACGATGAATGCGCTTGGCGACGGAATCGGCTGACACCATGGCCGAACAGACCGAACAGAATCGCAGCGAGGCGCCGACCGAGTTCAAGCTCAAGAAGGCGCGCGAAAAGGGCACGGTCGCGCGCAGCGTCGAGCTGGGCTTCCTCGCCACCCTGGTCTCGGTCGCCGCGTTCGTGCTGATGGCGGACAAAGGGCTGATGAGCACGCTCGCCCATGCGATGCGCGTATCGCTGTCGGGCGGAATCGCGCGCGCGGGCGAACCGGCCGGCGTGGCGCCGATGCTGGGCGAACTCGGTTGGCAGGTGGTCGCACCGATCGCGCTGCTCGGCGGTATGATGGCGGCAATCGTAATCACGCTGGAACTGATCCAGCTTCGCGGTTTCCTGCTGACCTTCCATCCGCTCAAGCCCGACTGGAGCCGCCTCAATCCCGCCAAGGGGATCAAACGGCTCTTCTCGATGCGGATGCTCAAAGAGACGCTGAAGAGCATCGTCAAATTCGCGCTCTACGCCGCCGCGACCTGGTTCGTCGTCCGCTGGGCGATGGCGCGCTTTGCCAAGACGGCGAGCGACGGCGAGCGCCTGCCCGCCATGCTGCAGGCGGCGGGGATGCGTCTGGTCTGGACCTTCCTGCTCGTCGCGGTCGCGGTGGCGATCCTCGACCAGATCATGGTCCGGGGCGAGTTCACCAAGCAGATGCGGATGAGCCGCCGCGAGGTCACGCGCGAGGCGCGCGAACGCGAAGGCGAACCGCGCCTGAAGCAGCGCCGTAAACAGCTCCACCGCGAAATGATCCAGCAGGGCCAGGGCAGTCTGGCGGGCGCCGACATGCTGGTCGTCAACCCCGAGCATTTCGCCGTCGCGCTGCGTTACGACGAAGCCGCGATGGTCGCGCCCGAGGTCGCGGCCAAGGGACGTAATGCCCACGCCCTGGCCTTGCGCGAAGAGGCGTTCCGCCGAGGCCTGGCCGTCATCGCCGACCCGCCGCTCGCCCGCGCGCTGTTCCGCGCCTGCCCGGTCGGCGGCACCGTTCCGCCCGACCGCTACGAGGCGGTCGCCACCCTCTATATCGATCTTCGCCGCGCCCAGGCGGCGGCCGAGCAAGGCTGACCCGACATGTCGAACACCACCGCCGCGCCCCGCCTGCCTTCCTTGCCCAGCGGCAACCGCGACCTTGCGCTGGTGGTCGCGACGATCGGCATCCTCGTCATCCTGTTCGCGCCGATCCCGCCCGCGCTGCTCGACCTGGCGATCATCGCCAATTTCGGGCTGGGCCTGACCATCATGCTGCTGACCTTTTACGTCGGCAAGCCGGTGGAGTTCTCGACCTTTCCCTCGCTGCTCTTGGTGGCGACGCTCTATCGCCTGTCGCTCAATGTCGCGGCGACCCGGCTGATCCTGACCGGCGGCGATGCGGGGGCGGTGATCGGCTCGATCGGCGCCTTTGCGGTGCGCGGCAATTTCGTCATCGGCCTGGTCGTCTTCGCGATCCTGGTCGTCGTGCAATATGTCGTCGTCACCGCGGGCGCGCAGCGCGTGTCGGAGGTCGCGGCGCGCTTCACCCTCGATTCGATGCCGGGGCAACAGATGAGCATCGACGCCGATTTGAACATGGGTCTGATCGACCGCGACGAGGCGGTGGCACGACGCAAGGCGCTGGAGAAGGAAGCCAGCTTCTACGGCGCGATGGACGGTGCATCGAAATTCGTGAAGGGCGACGCGGTGGCGGGCATCATCATCCTGCTCATCAACATCATCGCAGGGTGGATCGTCGGGGTCAGCCAGATGGGTATGGACTGGACGCAGGCGCTCAGCCACTTCACGCTGCTGACCATCGGCGACGGCATCGCCACCCAGCTGCCCGCGCTCATCATCTCGATCGCGACGGGCATCATCGTCACCCGCTCCGCCTCCGACCGCGAATTGTCGACCGAGATATTCCGTCAGCTCGGCTCGGTCCCGCGTATCCCGCTGATCGTCGCGGCGGTGCTGGGCGCGCTCCTGCTGCTGCCCGGTATGCCGAAATGGCCGATCGCGGTGATCGGGGCGCTCGCCTTTGTCGCCTGGTGGCGAATCCGCAAGCGCGCCGCCGAACAGGCCGCGCAGCCGGTGGAGGAAGAGATCGCCGCCGAATCCACCGCCGCGCC
The DNA here is from genome assembly GCF_034659795.1 of Sphingomonas fuzhouensis. Taxonomy (NCBI): domain Bacteria; kingdom Pseudomonadati; phylum Pseudomonadota; class Alphaproteobacteria; order Sphingomonadales; family Sphingomonadaceae; genus Sphingomonas; species Sphingomonas fuzhouensis. The sequence goes on along the minus strand of NZ_JAXSQY010000013.1, from coordinate 39,701 downwards.
GCCGCTCGAAATCCGGCTCGGTGACCAGCTGTCGACGGCCTGGGCGGGCGAGGGCGCGCTGGTGATGGAGCGGATCGCCAGCCTGCGCCGCACCCATGAGGACCAATTCGGCCTGCCCTTCCCCGCCGTCCGGCTGGAGGATGGCGCGGGGCTGGGCAGCCATGAATATGAGATTCGGCTGTTCGGGGCGCGTTACGGCGCGGGCACGATTCACGCCGACCGGTTGCTGGCGGTGACGGGCTCGGGGCAAAAGCCGGTGCTGGAGGGAATCGAGACGATCGACCCTGCCTTCGGCCTGCCCGCCTGGTGGATCGAGCCCGCCCAGAGCGATGCCGCCAAGGCCGCCAACTGCACGATCATCGACCCGCTCACCGTCCTCGCCACCCATTTCGGCGAGATCGTCCGGGGCGAGGTGGGCACGCTACTGACCCGCACCACCGTCGTCGGGCTGCTCGATGGGGTACGCCGCCGCCAGCCGGGCCTGATCGAGGAACTGGTGCCCCAGACGCTGTCGGTGTCCGACGTTCAGCGGGTGCTCCAGTCGCTGCTGTCCGAAGGCGTCTCGATCGCCAATCTCGACCTGATCGTCGAGCATCTGGTCGATCTCGCGCGGACACAGAAGGACCCGGCGGAACTGACCGAGCTGATCCGCCAGCGGATGAACTATGCCATCTGCCATGCCTTGCGCGGACGCCATCCCGACCTGGCAGTGCTCAGCCTGGACCCGCGTGTCGAGAACCAGCTGTCCGCCAGCCTCGGCGCAGCGGCGGGCGGCGCGTCGATGGCGGTCGAGCCGCGCCTTGCCGAACAATTGATCCGCCGCCTTATCCCCCTGACCGAAGAGATGTTCCGCCAGGGCCGCGCCCCGGTCCTGCTATGCGGAGCCGAGCTTCGCCGCCATCTGAAGGCGCTGACCCGGCGCAGCCTGCCGACCCTTTCCATCCTGTCGGTGGCGGAGATTCCGATGCGCATCACGCTCAAATCCTTCGACATCGTCCGCCTCGAACAGCAAGGTTGACCTGCCATGCCCGATTACGACCAGCTTGCCGCCTTCCTGAAGGCCGATCCCGACAACGCGGCGCTGATCGCCGACATGGCGCGTGCCGCGCTTGATGCCGGGCGCGCGGACGAGGCGGCGGCGCTCGCCGCCCGCCACCGCGCGCTGGCGGGGCCGACCCCGGCGATGGATCATGTCGCGGGGCTGGCGGCGATGGCCGCGCAGGACTGGCCCGCCGCGACGACGGCGTTCCGCAATCTGCTCGACAAGGGCGTCGACCAGCCCGCCGTGCGGTATAATCTCGCATGGTCGCTGATGATGACCGGCGACAAGGACGCCGCGCTCGCCAGCCTGGACGACGACACCGCGCACCACATTCCCCAGGCGGCGCAACTGCTGGTCGGCCTGCTCCACGAACGCGGCGAGATGGAGCGTGCCGAGGCCGTCGCCCGCAACGCGGTCGCACGCTTTCCCGACCATCGCGGGCTGAACGCAGCGGTGTCGACGCTGGCGATCGACCTGGCAGACCTGGACCTCGCGCGCGAGACGGCCGCGCGGGCGGGCGGCCATCCCGAAGCGCTGGTGACCCAGGCGACGCTGGCGCTGGAGGAGGACAATATCGCCGATGCGGGCGCGTTGTTCGAGGCCGCATTGACCCGCCACCCCGATAGTCCCCGCGCGCTGGTCGGGCGCGGGCTGGTCGCGCTGGCCAGCGATCGCCGCACCGACGCGCTCGCCGATCTCGATCGCGGCGCGGCGCTGTTCGGCACGCATCTGGGCTCGTGGATCGCGGCCGGATGGGCGCATGTGCTGGCGGGCGACACGGACGCGGCGCGGGAGCGCTTCGAACGCGCCGCCGCGATCGACGACAGCTTCGCCGAAGCGCACGGTTCCCTCGCAGTGCTCGACCTGATGGCGGGGGATGCGGCGGCGGGACAGCAGCGAACCGCGATCGCTCAACGGCTGGACCGCGAAAGCTTCTCGGGCGCGCTGGCGGCGGCGATGCTGGCGGCGGGCGGTGGCGACCGCGACAGGGCCGAGCGGATCGTCACGTTGGCGCTTTCTACCCCGATCGACGGCCAGGGCCGGACCATCGGCCAGGCACTGACCCGGTTGGGGGCTTTTTAGGGACGATGGACCATTCTGAGTAATGCCCCCCCATTCCTCCCCTGCAAGGGGAGGTGGCAGGCCGAAGGCCTGACGGAGGGGTGTCCCTGGTCGTAAGGTCGGCCAACACTCGCACCGGGGACACCCCTCCACCATCCTTCGGATGGTCCCCCTCCCCTTGCAGGGGAGGAATGGGCTGAATGTCACTCTATCCCTAACCCTCGCGCAAGGCGGTGGCGGCACGGTCGATCATCGCGCCGCCGCCCGGCATCTCCGCGATAATGCGCAGCACATCGTCGAGCACCGCGCCGAACGCCGCGTCATTGGCGACCGCATCGCCCAGTTCCTCGGCGAGCAGCGCATGGACCACCGCGCGCCGCCGATCCTCCTCGCCCAGCGCGTCGAACCCCGCCATCGCCCGCAGCCGGTCGAGCGGTCGCGGATCGGTACGCGTGGCGGCCGACCGCCCGACACGCCGCTGCCCCGCCTTGGCCAGTTTCTCGCGCAGCAACAGCAGGACATGCTCGGTGCCGGTGATCCGCGTCACGGGGTCGGCCCTCTCCCGCCCAGCTGACCGAGCAGGAACGAGGTCGCCGATGCCTCTTCGACCGGCGCGGTCTCGGTCACGGGATTGGCGACGAGCCCGCCGCATTGCGCGATGATGAGGCCCATGTCGCGATTGAGCGGCGGATTTTCGGTGTTGGCGGCGATCCCGGCTTCGAGTTCGCGGATGGTCTCCGGGAAACGGTCGTGGATCAGATGGGTCAGCCCGGCGACGAAATGCGCCAGATAATGATCCTCGGGCAGCGCCGATAGCGGCTCCCAGGTGGCCAGCGCCCGCGCCGGTTCGGCCGAGGTCAGCTCGAAAAAGCCCAGCTGGAAGCGCGCGAGGTGAAAATCCGGGGCCAGCGCCACCGCCCGCGACAGCGACGCATGCGCCTCGATCGGCCGCGCGCTGCCCGCCAGGAACGATCCGCGCAGGAAATGCAGCCGCGCATCGTCGGGATAGGCGTCGATCAGCCGCTCGGCCAAGCCGATCTCCTCGCCCGTGCCGGTTTCCGCCACCGCGATCAACCGCGCCATGTCTTCGTCGCCGCACATCAGCATCATGTCATCTCCTGTAGCCATTTAGGCGCTGCCGCAACCGGCCGATCGCGGCGGCGTGAATCTGCGACACCCGGCCCTTGGTCAGGCCGAGCAGATCGGCGATCTGGGTGAAGCTGACCCCCGCCTCATAATGCTGGCGGATGATCCAGCCCTCGCGCTCGGGGAGGTCGGCGATGCCGCGCGCGATCAGCACCTGGAGTTCGCGCCATGCGAGACTCTGATAGGCATCAGGGCGCGGGTCGGATGCATCCTCGCCGACCGGGATCGCACTACCCTCGATCATGATCCCGAGCGCCAGCCCGGCGGCCAGCGCGGCCAGTGCCGCCACCGGGTCGGTCTCCTCATGCTCGGCGTCGGTCAGCGAGCGGGCGCGGTCGACCTCCTGTCGGCGGCGCTGGCACCAGGCGGCATCGATCTCGCTCATCCGTGCGACACCGTCCGCCACGCTGCCGACGATCCGCCGCCGGGCAAAGGCGCCGAACGGGATGCCCCGCAGCGGGTCGTAGCGGTCGATCGCCTGGAGCAGGCCCTGATAGGCGAAATGCTCCATGTCACCCAGCTCGGCTCCGTGCGGCGGACGGCGGCCATGCTGCCGCCGGGCGATGGCGCGTGCCAAGGCGCGATAGCGGGTGAAGATGAGGTGGCGGCACCCCGTCTCCTTCTCGAAGCGAAGCCGTCGCCACAGCGATGCCTCGGCCCGCGGCGGAACCACCACGATCTCCAGGCCCGCGCGTGGCTTCATCGAAAGCTGCCGAGCACTCCCTGAAGGACCAGCCCCCAGCCATCGATCAGGACGAACATCAGGATCTTGATCGGCAGGGAAATGGTCGCCGGGGGCACCATCATCATGCCCAGCGCCAACAGGATCGACGCGACGACCAGATCGATCAGCAGGAAGGGCAGCAGGATCACGAAGCCGATCGTGAACGACACGCGCAGTTCGTTGAGGATGAAGGCGGGCGCGAGCTTCAGCGTCTCGACATCCGCCGCCCGGCGCGGCAGCGGCGTCTTGGCGATGGCGTAGATCGATTCTAGATCGGCGTCGCGGGTCTGCGCCAGCATGAAGCGGCGCAAGGGGGCCACGCCCGCCGCCATGGCCTGCTCCACGCCGATCCGCCCGGCCATCATCGGTTGCAGCGCGTCGGCGTTGATACGGGTGAGCGTCGGCGACATGGTGAAGGCGGTCAGGAACAGTGCGAGCGCGATCAACACCGGGTTGGGCGGCGTCTCCGGCATCCCAAAGGCATGGCGGACCATCGACAGCACGATGACCGTGCGCACGAAGCTGGTCATGCTGATGACGATCGCGGGGATGACCGCCAACAGCGTCAAGATCAGCGCGGTGCGAACCACGTCGTTGCCGATGACGCCGCTGGGCAGCATTCCGCCCGCCAACGGCGCGGCGACGACGAGTGCGATCACGACGCCGTCTCCCGCGCGGGCGAGCGACGCAGCACCCGCTGGGCAGTGGCCGAGGACAGGATCAGGAAATCCTCATCGTCGCAGCGGAACAGGCAGATATCGGCATGGGCGCTGATCCGCCGGGTTTCGATCACCGCGATCCGACGCTCGGGCACCGCCTGCCACCGGCGCAGCGCGGTCCAGTCGATCCGACCGCCGCCGCGTTTCAGCAAAAGAGCCGCCGCGCCCGCCAGCAACAGGCAGACGAGCAGCGCCGACACGATCCGCCCGAGCGACACGTCGAGCGCCCCGCCGCCGCCCAGCCGGGCGGGCGCGGCGGCGAGCATCGTTACCAGGCTCACGGCCATCAGGCTCACTGGGGCCATTCGACGATCTCAGCCAGACGCACGCCGAAGCTCTCGCCGACGGCGACCAATTCGCCCCGCGCCACCGCGACGCCGTTCAGCCGCAATTCCACCTGCCGGTTGAGCGCAGCATCGAGCGTAACGACCGATCCCGGCGACAGCGCGGTCAGCGCGCCGACGCTCATCCGGCTGCTCCCCAGAAAGGCGTCGAGCGCGACTTCGACGGTGTCGATCAGCTTGGCGCTGACACGGGGCGGGATGGCGGTGATGGTGTCGGTCACGGGATACTCATGCTGGGGTTGCGGCTTGGACGATGTCGAGAAAGGGCGGGTCGGCGGCGGCGACACGGGCGGTACCGCGCGACAGGGGATGGCCATCGACCGCGAGGGGCACCGGCGCGGCGAGCGGGCGGTCGAGTATGATTACGTCGCCGATTTCCAGCGCGCGCAGATCGGCAACGCTGAGTTCGGCGCGCCCGACCGCCGCACTCACCGCGACCTCGATGGCGGCCAGCGCGGCCGCGCCCGAGCCGAGCGGCAATGCGGGCGCTGGCGGCAGGACACGCAAAACAAGCGCCGCGAACAGCGCATCGGTCAGCGCGAGCCCCAGATGCAGGGGCGGCGTGCCGATCGTCGCGACCCAGCCCGGCGCGCGAACAACCGGCCGCCATTCAGCGGTCGGCGCCATCGCGACGGCCTGCACCAGTCGGGCGCGCAGGTCGCCGAGGCAATCCTCCGCCACCTCTTCCAGCAAGGCGCGGTCGGGCGCGGCGCGGTCCTTCGCCTCGACACCCAGCATCCGCGCACCGACCTGGACCATGGTATCGGCCGTGGTGCCGAGCATCAGCCCTGCCTCCAGCGACCGCCACGACCAATCGCCGCGGCCGTCGCGTCGCAACGACGACAGGCGCAGCGGCTCGCCCGCGAACCAGCGTGTCGACCAGGGTTCGATCGACTCCGCCAGCAGCGCACGCAACGAGGCGGGCGGCACCGTATCGGCGGGCAGCCAGGGTCGCGCGTCGGGCGTCATCCCTGCCCCCGGATACCGAACAGCTGCTGGATCATGTCGTTGGAAACGCTGACGATCTGCGATGCGGCCTGAAAGCCGCGCTGGATCAGGATCAGGTCGCCGAATTGCTGCGACAGGTCGACATTGGACGCCTCCAGCCGCTTCGATCGCACCTGTCCGACACGGTGGTCCTCACTGGCCAGCAGCATATGCTGGGCGTCCCGCGCCGCCGCGAACACGCCGTCACGCTGTTCCAGCGCCGTGGGATCACGGAAATCGGCCAGGGCGATGGCACCCAGATCGACCTTCTGCCCGTTGGAATAGGACAGCTGGAGCCGCCCGCCGGAATCCGCCGCCAGCCCCGTGACCGTACCCGCGCCATAACCATCGACCTTGGCCGCGCGCAGCGTCGACACGTCGCCGCCGGAGAAGGACGTGACACCGCTCGAAAAGTCGAACGCGACCGTCAGGCCCGATGTCGTGTCGGTGAAGTCGAGCCTGGTGGTGGTGGGGTCGACCGAACCGCCCGAGAATTTCAGCGTCTGGGTGCCGATCGCGACGCCCTTGTCATCGGTCACCGCAACCGACCAGGCGTTGCTGCCGGTGCTGGTGTCCTTGGTGAATTTGGCGGTCCAGCCATGGGACGTGCCACTGGCATCGAAGACCTTGATATCGCTGACCGTGAAGCTCGACGCGCTGGACGACAGATTGTCGGCGAACGTCACGGTGGCGGTCGGCTTGGGCGCGCTGGTACGGCGGCTGTCGATCGACAGGCTGACGGCGCGGCCGTCACCGTCCAGCGTCGCCAGCCGGTAATTCGTGCCCGCCATCACGACATAGCCGTTCGGGTCGACCTCGAAACTGCCGGTGCGGGCGTACAGGGTACGGTCGCCGTCGAGCAGCACCAGGAAACCGTTGCCGTCGACCGACAGGTCGAGGTCGCGGTCGGTGGTGCGCAACTCGCCCTGCTTGAAGTTGAGCGTACCATCATTGACCGCGACACCGTGGCCGCCGCTATCGCCCTGCCCGGTCATCGCCATGCCGCCGCGATCGGACTGGCCGTACAGATTTCGGAAGCTGACCGTCGCGCCCTTGAACCCCGTGGTGTTCAGGTTCGCGACGTTGTTGCTGACCTGTTGCAGGCCCTTGGAATAGGCGTTGAGGCCGGACAGGCCGACATAGATCGCACCGAACATCATTCATTCTCCCTGACCTGCGCGATGCTGCCGATCGCGATGCCACTCACCGTTCGCTTGTCGTCGGTCTCGATGGTCAGCGTCGGCGTCCCACCCGACAGCGCGATCGCGGTGACGGTGCCCGACAGCGTCGCCGAGCCTGCCGGTATGTCGACCCGCCGCCCCAGCAGCCCGGTCGCCTGGCTGATCGCCTGTGCACCGACCAGGGCCTGCAACCGGTCGTTGGTCGCCTGCCCCTGCTGCACCTGGCTGAACTGCGCGAGTTGCGAGACGAACTGGAAATTATCCATCGGCTTCAGCGGGTCCTGATAGGTCAGCTGGGTCAGGATGATCTTGAGCAGCGCGTCGAAGCCGAGGCCGAAGGCGCTGGATGCCGCCTGGCCGGAGCCCGCATCGGCGGACGATGTCGAAGTCTGGGTCGAAGTCTGGGTCGCAGAGGTGACGGACGAGGTCTGCATCAGCGAGGTTCCTGATGTGCGAGGCGCGCGGCCGCGTTGACGGAAATGTGCGCGGGCGCGTAGCCATGCGCGGAGAGGAATGCCGCCATCTCCTCGGCCAGCACGGTGCGGTCGCGCTCGTCGAGGCCGGCGACCCGCGCCGCGACCTCCATCCCCTGCGCCGTGGCGTGGAGCGCGACGGCGGCCATCGCGTTCATCGGCGGGGTGGGCCGTCGTGCGGGCGCGGGGGCTGCGGCGCCTTCCGCGCGACCTGGTGGCGATTCTTCGATAGGGCGAGGTGCGGTCGATAGGGGCATCCTGGCCGCGAACGCATGGTATGGGGCGGGCTTTGTCCCAGAGGTCGGTGCCGCCGGATTCCTGACGAGAGACGGGCGCGAATCCCCCTCTCCGGCTATCAAGACGGGACAGTCTTTCATGACCGATGGTCTGGCCTCCGGGACGACCGAGACCTCGGCCGCGCCTGCGGGCACCGGCGCGGGCTCAGTTATGATGGCCGGTTGCAAAGGGATGGGCACGGCCCAGGCTTGTGCGGTGCCGAAGAACCCGTCCCGATTGAACGGGTGTGCATAAGCGTCGCGAGATGGTGGCGCAGAGGTCATCAACAAATCAGCAAAAGCGGGTAGCGCCGCGCCACATGCAGCACCCGCGATGGCGGGCCGCAGCGTCGCGTCGCCGCTCGGCACCAGATCGGTGAGGGGCGGGATCATCGCGCGCTCCGGCGAAACGTCTCGCGGTCGGCGAGCGTGGCGAGCAATCGTTCGTCGGCTCGGTGCCGGGCCCGCCGCCGTGCGGCGGCGGCCTGCGCCTCGATAGCCCGGCGGCGGGCATCCTCGGCTTGCCAAGTCGCGGCTGACTGCGCCACGGCCTGTTCGGCATTCCCCTGCGCAGCCTCGGCATCGGTCAGTGCCGTCGCCCGCGCCCGGACTTCGCCAGCGAGCAGGCTGCCCAGCATGGGATCGAACCGGTCCGCCATCTGCCGATGCCATGCCGCCTCCGCCGCGACGAGCGCCAGACGGGCCGCATCGCGCGCCGCGATTGCCTCGCGCTCGGCCCGGATCGCCGAGGCGTGGCGTATACCGGACTGGTCGACCCGCGCGCGCACCGCGGTCAGGCAGTCGACCAGCATCGTCACCATCTGGTCAGCCATGCCGCCCACCCCGGCCCAGCATGGCCAGCCGCCGCACCGTTTCGGCGATCGGGCTGCGTTCATCCTGCCCCTGGCGCAGAAAGGCGTTGAGGCCATCGCGCCCCGCGATCGCGGCGTCGATCGCGGCGCTGGTCCCCGCCTGATAGATACCGCTCTGGATCATCACCCGCGCCTCGTCATAGGTCGCGAGTTGGCCTGCGACGGCGCGGGCGGCGGCGGCATGGTCGCGCGTGACGAGGCGGGATGCCTGACGGCTGATGCTGCGGGTCGCGTCGATCGCGGGGAAATGCCCCTGATCGGCAAGACGGCGCGACAATATGATATGCCCGTCGAGCAGCGACTTCATCGTCTCCACGATGGGATCGTCCACATCATCGGTTTCGCTCAGCACCGTCATGACCGCCGTGATCGCCCCGCCCGAACGGACCGCGCCGCACCGCTCGACGAGGCGGGGCAGGCTTGCGAAGACATTGGGGGTATAGGCGCGCACGGTGGGCGGCTCGCCTGCCGCAAGCCCGATTTCGCGCAACGCCATCGCCAGCCGCGTCACCGAATCGATGACCAGCAGCACATGCTCCCCGCGATCACGCCAATATTCGGCCAGGCACAAAGCGGTCGACACGCACCGCGCGCGCATCGCCGCGCTCTCGTCCGAAGTGGCGGCGACCAATGTGCAGCGATCGGCATCCGACCGCCGCGAAAACGCGCGCCAGAAGCCTTCCACCTCGCGGCCGCGCTCGCCGACCAGGCACAGGACATGACGGGTGGCGGATACCTGGGCGACGAGTTGCTCGACCAGGCCGGTCTTGCCCACACCGCTTGCCGCGACGATGCCGATCCGCTGTCCCTTGCCCAGCGTCAGCAGCGCATCGATCGCGCGGATGCCGGTTTCCAGCACCGTATCGGGTGCGGTCCGGTCCAACATGTCGGGTGCGATCCCGCGCGCCGGTCGATATGCCGTCGCGCGGATCGCCGAACGACCGTCCAGCGGGCGGCCGAGCGCATCGATCGCACGGCCGCCATAGCCGTCACCGACCCCGACCTGTCCGCCATGGGGCGCGGGCCAGACCCGCGCGCCGATCGAAACGGGTGCGCCGTCCTCGACCGGGACCAGCACCAGGCCGTCCTCACCCACTGCTGCCACCTCGGCCAATTGCCCGGTCGAACCGACCCGACAGAGATCACCCACCCCCGCCACGGGACCACTCGCCTCCATCCTGCCGGGCGTGACGCGGCGCACCTCGCCATATGGCACCGCCAACTCGGCCTCGGCGATCCGGGCGAGGAAGGGATGCGTCGTCATGCGGCGGCCATCTCGTCGAGCAACCGCGCCAGCCCATCCCATTGCCCCGGCACGTCGAGTTCGACCTGCCCCAGCCGTACCGCGACCCGGCACGCACCGGAGGGCAGGTCGCGGTCGATCGCAACGGTCGCGCGCGCACCTGCCTCGCGAACCGCCGCGTCGAGCGCTTGGCTATCGGCGAAATCGGCACCGCTGACCTGCACCGACAGCAGGACGTCGTCACGGAGCATCGCCAGATGCCGGGCGAGCGCCTCGATCACCATCGCCGCCATCGCGTCGGTCCGTGCAAATATTCGATCGAGACAGGCGCGCGCCAAGGCGGCGGCCAGGCCATCCATCGCGGTCAGTCGCGCATCGAACTGCGCCAGCGCCGCCGTCACCCCGCGCGCGATGGCGGCGACACGCTCCGCCTCACGCGTGTCGGCGGCGGCCAGTCCGGCACGGCGGCCTTCCCCCAATGCCTCTTCGCGCACTGTATCGAGCCGTTCGCGCGCCTGCGCCTCGGCCCGTGCGATGACGCCCCGCGTCTCAGCCAACTCGGCCGCCAGCGCATCGCGCTCGGCCTGAAGCAGGGCGAGCGCCTCGTCACGCGGATCGATCAGGATCGCGGTGAGGGGCGGCGGGCTGGTGAGTTGCCGCACCCTGCCCGTGCCGCCGGCCTGTTTGATGACCGCCATCGGCTTACCCCCGCCGCAGCGCATCACCGAGCCGCGCGAAGAGCGACGGGCTGCGATGGGGTGTCCCGACCGGTGCGACCGGCCCCGCGACACGGAGCAGCACGTCGCGGGCGGCCGGGGTCATCACCGTATCGGTCGGATTGGCCCCGATGCGCGCCATGATATCGGCGGCGTAACATGGGGCCATCACGGGCGCGGGGATATCCAGCGCGCCCTCGACCCGACGCCGTTCGGACGCGGTCAGCCGCGACAGGATCGCCCGTCGATCGGCGGGCGACACGGCGCGTAGCCGTTCGATGAGCAGGTCGAGCGGGTCCTCAGCGCGCAGCATAGCCGTCCCCGTCGGTCAGGGCGAGCTGGCGTCGCAGCGTCTGGACGAACGCTTCCTGCTCATCCGCCGACAGATCGCGCGCGGGCCGGGGGCGCAAGCGCGCCGCCAACACCATGGCGATCAGCGCCGCCGCGCCCGCCCAGAGCCACCATGGTCCCCAGGCATCGCCGCTCGGCGCGGCCACCGGGGCGGCGGGGACGACGAAGCGGCGCGGCTGGCCCTTGCCCGCCAGGGATGCGGCAGGGGTCGTGGCGATCATCGGGCCAGTCTCGAACAGCAGGACATCGCCCGCTGCATCGTCGAGCCCGGCGGCGGGCCGGATCGCCACCGTCAGCGCGTCCTGCGTCGTCTGGTCGAGCGGCGACGGGGTGACGATCGTCATCCGCAATCGGAAATTGCGCCCCTCACCCGTCTCGCCGGGCGTCCAGCGCGCAGGGTCGACCACCCCGTCCGCCTGCGGCAAGGCCTGGACGCGCAGTTGATAGCGCAGGTCGGGCCGCGCCGACTCGATCGCGGCCCGAGCGCGGGCGCGATAATATTGCTCCACCGCCGCGCGGGCCTCGCCCTCGACGGAGTGGTCCTCGCCCTGCGCCGGGTCGACCAGCGCAGCCTGGCTGACCACCCGCCCTTCAGCATCCAGCACAACGACGCGCGCAGCGGGCAGGTCGGAGACCGACGCCGAGACCAGCCGCTGTATGCCCGCCACCATCGCCGCATCGGGCATGGCTGTCCCGCGCATCTGCACCGTCACCGCCGCGCTGGGCTCGGTGCGGTCGTCGCGGAACAGCGCGCGTTCGGGCAGGGCTAGGTGGACCCGTGCGGTCTCAACCCCGTCCATCAGCATGATCGTGCGGACCAGCTCTCCCTGCAACGCGCGCTGATAATTGATCTTCTGCGCGAAGTTGGTGAGGCCCATGTCGGACTTGTTGAACAGCTCGAACCCGATCTGCCCGGTGGTCGCCGCATCCGAGCGGACCAGCGCCAGCCGTGTCGCATCAGCCTCAGCCGACGGCACCAGCACCGTGGTCCCGCCGTCCTTCAGCTCATAGGCGGTGCCGCGCTTGTCGAGTTCGGCGACGATCGCCGCCGCCTCGCCCGGCCGGACGTGATCGGCCAGCACCGTGTAGCTGCCCGACAGGAACCAGTAATAACCCGCGCCGAGCAGCGCGACGACGCCCGCAAAGATGCCGCCGATCACCAGCCACTGACGGCGGCGCGAAGGATCGACCGCGCTCATAACTGCATGTTCATGAGTTCGCGGTAGCCCTCGACCAGGCGGCCCCGGACCTGCATGGCGAGTTCGAGCGACAAGCGCGCCTCCTCCAGCGCCATGGTGACGTGATGGACCGGCACGCTGTCATCGACCGCGAACTGGCGGACCAGCGCGTCGGCACTTTGCAACTTGGCGTCGACCACGCCGATGCCGTTCATCAGCATCGCGCCGAATCCACCCATCGGCGCTGCCGTCGCGGGCCATGGCGCGACCGGCCCAAGTTGCAGGGCGAGCGGCGACGCGCCGACGCTGGGCAGCGGAGGAATGGCCTCGATCGTCACTGCTGCTTCCCCAGGTCGAGCGCGCGGGCATAGATTTGCTGGGCGATGCCCATCGCGGTCAGGTTCGCCTCGTACGCGCGGGCGGTGCGGATCATCAGCGCCATCTCGCCCGCCTGGTCGATGTCGGGATAGGTCACGAACCCTTGCGCATCGGCGTTCGGATGGCCGGGTTCGTGCACGCGGCGGACACCGTTCGCGACCGGCTCCAGTCCCAGCGCCGACACCCCAGACACGCGCGCGTCACGCTGGACCAGACTGCGGAAATCCCCATTGGTGCGAGCAGGCCCCGACAGCAGCCGCATCGCGCGATAGGATTGCCCGCCCGCCGACTGGCTGGTGTTCATATTGGCGATGTTCTGGGCGATGACCTGAAGACGCTGCCATTCGACGTCCAGCCCGGTGCGGCTGATCTGCGCGGCCTGCATCTCAGCGCCCCCCCGCCAGCGCGGCGCGCATCAGCCCCATCTCGCGGCCCAGCACATCGACCAGCGCGGCATAGCGCATCGACGTGGCCGAAGCGGTCGCCAGTTCGAGGTCGAGCCGCGCCTCGTTGCCGAACGCAGGGAGCGCCGCCGTCACCCGGTCGGGCCGAACCGCCGCGACCGCCGCCGCGCCCTGCCCCGCTGCGGCGCGTAAGCGGTCCTCGAAATCGACGCGGACGGGGCGATAGCCGCGCGAACTCGCATTGGCGATGTTGGCCGCGCTCGCCTCCACCCGCGCGGTCAGGCCGTCCAGGGCCTTGGCGATGATCAGCGGGGTCAGCGCGTCCACGTCTCTCTCCTCACTTGACGACCAGCTCGGCGTGCAGCGCGCCGGCGGCCTTGATGGCTTGCAGGATGCCGATCATCCGCTGGGTATCGACGCGTGCCCGCGACAGCCCCTGGACCAGGTCGGCAATGGTCGTGCTGGGGAAACGGAAAGCGCGGTCGCCGACCCCTTGCGCCACGTCGAGCTTGGTGTTGGTGACAACCAGGCTGCGGATGCCGTCACCGGGCTGGACGACATCGCTGGCGAAACCCGCGTAGAAATCGGGTTGCGAAGCGATATTCTCGGCCACCACCGACACCTTGATGTCGCCCTGCGCGATGACGACGGGCGAAATGGTCACGTCGCCGCCCGCGACGACGGTGCCGGTCCGCTCGTTGATGACGACGCGGCGCTGGGTCGCGGGCTCGACCGTAACGCCCTCCAGCGCGGCGAGGAAGCCGGTCAGCCCGGTCGGGGGCCCGGCGAACCGCACGCGTACCTCGTCGGCATTGCGCGCCCAGGCGGTGCCTGCGCCAAAGCGGCGGACGATGCCTTGCGCGATCCGCTCGGCGGTGGCGAAGCTGGGGTCGGACAACAGGAAGGACAGTTCGCCATCGGGCGTCAGGATATGACTGTCGACCGGCGCCTCGATCGTCGCGCCGCCCTCCAGGATGGCGGAGGTGGGATAGTTGCGCTGTTCGCGGTTCAGCTGGCTGTCGAAGCGGTGCCCGCCGACCAGCAGCGGCCCCTGCGCCAAGGCATAGGGCTTGCCGTCCGGTCCGAGCAGCGGCGTCATCACCAGCGTGCCGCCCGCCAGGCTCCGCGCGTCGCCGATCGAGGCGACGCCCGCATCGATCCGGTCGCCGACATTGGCGGAGGCGGGCAGCGTGCCGGTGACCATCACCACCGCGACGTTGCGGCTGCTGATCTCCGTCTCGGCGACATTGGTGCCCAGGCGGTTGAGCACGTTGCGCAGCGCCTGGCGGGTGACGGTGCTGCGCCGCGTGTCGCCCGATCCCGACAGGCCGACGACCAGGCCATAGCCGACCAGCGCATTCTCGCGCCAACCGTCGAACCGGCCGAGCGCCTTGATCGGCACCGTCTGCGCGGCGACGGGGGTCGCGATTATCAGAGCGAACAGGGCGAAGAGAACCCGCATCAGCCAAGCCCCAGGGCGCTGAAGACCCGGTTGATGATGCCCGGCTTCGACCCGCGCGTTACGAAGCCGCGACCGCCATAATCGATCTCGGCATCGGCGATGCGCGACGACAGCACGCTATTGTCGGAGCCGATATCGGCGATGCGGACACGCCCGCGCACCCCGATTTCGGTGCGTTCGCCATTGATCGCCATACGCTGCCGCCCGGTCACGACTAGGTCGCCATTGGGCAGGACGTGGGTGACGACCGCGCTCAGCCGTGCCACCAGCCGCTCGCTGCGCCGCGCCTCACCGCGCCCGGCAAAGCCGCCGCCCAGCGTCGCGCGGGCGCTTTCGTCGAGCGATCCCGCATCAAGCGCGACACTAGCGTCGGTTGCCTTGCGCGTATTGTTCTGCGCCGAATTGCTGGCATCGGCGGACTGGAAGACGACGATGGTGATGGCATCGCCCGGCGCCTGCGCCCGCTGGTCGGTGGCCAGCGCGCTCCAGGCGCTGCCGCGAAACAGATTGTCAGGAACCGGCACGGCGAGCAGGGCGATGGTCAGGATCATCGCGCATCCCCGTGCAGTGAGAGGGGGGCGGCGAAGACCTGGCCTTGCGCGTCGCGGACGAACACCCGGCGACCCGAGCGCCCCGACTGCATGGTCGTCACCGGGCGTTCGATCGCGACCACCCCGGCGGCCGAACGCAAGGTCAGGACCGTGCCCGGCGCGACCCGCTCCGGTACGGCGGGAACCAAGCGGCCGAGTAGGCCACCGGCCGGAACGGCGCTGCGCACCACTGGCTGGCCGTCCGCCCCACCGATCGCCGCGACGGCGCCGCCACATGGGGCAGGCGCGACGTCGCGCGTCGTCACCGTCTGGCCCGCAACAAGCGCATGGCGCGTGGTCCAGCAGATCGGTGCGGTTCTTGCGGCGCCACGGCGGGTGATCGTCACCGGGCCGTTGCCGGTCACCGTCAGTCCGCTCCGCCGGACCAGCGCGGCCGCCGCGGCCCAATTCAGCGTCACCCGCCGCTGTCCTTCGGGCAGGCGCAGCACGACACGCTTCGCCGATGCGCCCGTCAGCGGCCGTCCGCTGCGATCGCGTACCAGGTCCCCCGCCCGCACATCGCGGGCGTCGACCGTCACCGTCGGCACGAGCGTCAGCCCGGCCGCCAAAGCCACCAGCATCATGCCTTTCTCCCGTCCCCGTTCGCCCCCGCCTCAGCGGCGAAGCGTATTTGCAATCCCCATCATCTGGTCGGCGGCCTGGATGATCTGCGCATTCGCGGCATAGGCGCGCTGCACCAGCATCATCCGTACCATCTCGTCGGTCAGCTGGACGTTGGAGCGCTCGATCGAACCCTGGACCAGGTGTCCCGCACCGTCCTCGCCCGGCGGCGTCTCATCCAGACGCGCATCCTCGGCCAGACGGTACAGCCCGCCATCGAGACGCTCGATATTCGCCATGTCGCCCAGCCTTACGAGTCGGATCTGCCCCACCTCGACCGGGGCGGCATTCTCCCCCGCCAGCACCCGGACCGTGCCGTCGGTGCCGATGCGAATCTCGGTCGCGTCGTCGGGAATGGTGATCCCCGCCTTCAGCGCAAAGCCGCCCGCGCCGGTGAGCAATCCGTCGTCACCGACCTTCAGCCGCCCACCGCGCCACAACAGCGTGCGGCCATCGGCACCCATCAGTTCGATGAATCCGGTGCCCTCGATGGCGACATCCATCGCCGCGCCCGTCTTCTGAAGCTCGCCCTGGTCGTTCAGCATCAGCTGAAGGTCGAGCGCGACGCCCGAGAGGGTCGGGGCTGCGGATTGCAGGTCGGTGGGCAATATGACCGGGTCGGGGCCGCTCGCGACGACATCGGCGAAACGCACTTCGGATCGTTTGAACCCGCCGGTGTTGATATTGGCGATATTGTTGGCGATCGCATCGAGCGCGCGCTGCTGCGTGCTGAGGCCCACCGCCCCGACATAATAGGCGTCGCTCATCGCCCGCTGCTCCCGAATGCGCTGACTGCCCGACCGATAAGCTCGTCGTAGAGCTGGATCAGCCGCGCGCCGCTTTCCGCCTGGCGCACCGCGACCATGCTCTGCGTCATCTCGTCGCCCAGCGTGACGTTGGAGCCCTCCAACATGCCCTGGCGCACCACCATGTCCTCGGCCTGGGCCATCGCGCCCTCCGGTGCGGTGTAGAAGCTCTCGCCCACCGCCGTCATCGCGCCCGCATCCGCGCCGGTCTCGATCGCGATGCGCGCGATCGGCCGTTCGCCGTCGAGCACCGTTCCGTCCTGGCGGATGCGCATCGTCGCGCCGTCGAGCACCAGGTCGCCGCCACCCGCCTGCTGAAGCACATAGCCTTGCGAGCTGACCAGCAACCCATCGGCGTCGCGGTGGAATTGCCCCTGGCGCGTGTAGAGGATGCCGTCTCCGGCGCGGACGCGGAAATAGCCTTCGCCACTGATCGCCAGATCGAAGGGGTTCGCGGTCGCCGAAAGCTGCGCCTGCGAACGGTCGTGACGCACCATCAGGTCGACCATGCCGTTGGCAGCGGTCGCGGGCGTCGCCGATCCGGCCGCCATGGCCTGTGCGAAACCGATGCGGCGCTTGTAACCCGGCGTCGCGATGTTGGCGACATTATGCGCCACCACATCAAGCCGCCGCTCCGCCATGCGCATAATCGCCGTCGCGGAGTCCACGAGTCCCGTCATACGCCCCCCTTTCCTGTCAGGGGTGGTTCAACGCCTTGTCACCTCTGGGAGCAAGTTCGATTGACACCGAAACGAACAAGAGGATCGCAGGCCATTTTTGTTGGCTCTCAAATTTCTACGCTGTGGAAATCGCCCCCCCGGCAGATCACGCCGCCGCCTTACGCTTATAAGTTCGCATGATATTTTCGACAGATTTTGACGAGATCCCGGATATGCATGCCTGGAATCAGATCAAATCATGCCGACTTCGCCAGCTCATTGGATTTTTCGACAGGCAAAACGAACCGGATTTTCCCTCCGTATCGGATCGACATGGCCGGGGACATCGGAGCGTCCAGGGAAATCGGGTACTTGGGAGGCCCATGGTAAAAGTTGGTTGGGATCGTTTCGCCCACTCGCTAGCTATCTGTGCATGAAATTTCGTTTTTCCTTCGGCGCGCAGGTATTCGTCGGCATGGCCGTGGGCCTGCTGCTCGGCCTGCTCGCCCGGTCGCAAGGGTTAGCCGGACTGGCCGAGGGCCTGCGCATCGTCGGCGAGAGCTTTGTCCAGCTGCTCAAGGTGCTGGTCGTGCCGTTGGTGTTCACCGCCATCGTCGCCTCGATCGCCGCTTTGCGCGACCTGCACAACGCCGCGCGGCTGGTCGCCGCGACCTTTATCTGGTTCGCGATCACCGCGCTGATCGCGGTCACCATCGGGCTGACGCTGGGCACCGTGCTGCAACCCGGCCTCCATGCGGGCGTCGCGGCGGGCAGCGCGGTGCGGCCCGATACGGCGGGGTCGTGGCTCGACTTCCTGCGCGGGCTGATCCCGTCCAACATCCTCGGCCTGTCCGCCTCGACCAGTGCGGGCGACGGCGGCGCGCTGAAGACCGGGCTGTCGTTCAACATCCTCCAGATCATCGTCATGGCGGTCGCGATCGGTGTGGCGGCAGTGCGGGTCGGCGACAAGGGCGAGAGCTTCCTGTCGTTCAACGCCTCGGCGCTCGCCATCTTCCGGCGCATCCTGTCCTGGGTGATCCGACTGACCCCGATCGGCTCGGGCGCGCTGCTCGGCAATGCGATCGTGCGCTATGGGTGGCAGTCTCTGTCCGCGCTCGGCAGCTTTGCGCTGGCCATCTATATCGGCCTGGGCCTGGTGCTGTTCGTCGTCTATCCGCTGCTGCTGCTCGCCAACGGGCTTTCCCCGAAGCGCTTCTATGCTGCCGCCTGGCCCGCCATCCAGTTGGGCTTCGTGTCGCGGTCTTCGATCGCCACCTTGCCCGTCACCGAGGATGCGGTGGAGCGGCGGCTGGGCGTGCCGCGCGCCTATTCGGCCTTTGCGGTGCCCTTTGCGGCGACGACCAAGATGGACGGGTGCGCCGCCATCTATCCGGCGATCTCGGCGCTGTTCGTCGCGCAATATTATGGCCTGCCGCTGCATGTCGGCGATTATGTGCTGATCGTGCTGGTGTCAGTGCTGGGTTCGGCGGCGACGGCGGGGCTGACCGGCGCGGTCGTCATGCTGACGCTGACCCTGTCGACGCTGGGCCTGCCGCTGGAGGGAGCGGGGCTGCTGCTCGCCATCGATCCGATCCTCGACATGGGGCGGACCGCGATCAATGTGGCGGGACAGGCGCTGGTCCCGACCATCGTCGCGCACCGCGCGGGGCTGATCGAGGACACGCCGCCGGTGGACCGCTTGCCGGAGGTGCCGCAAACAGGGTAAACGCGTCCATGAGCTTGCGCGCAGTGTTCTGGTGAAGTAATACACGCGAGGCCGATGCCGGAACCCCAGATGCGCCCCGACCCATTTAATCCCGACCGTACACCCCTGGACCGGCCCTATGAGCCGGTGGGGCCGCATTATCCACTATACGATGCGGAGACGCAGAGCTGGTCCTTCGGCCCCGACGAGGACGATGCCGGGCCCGAGCGTCCGCGTCGGAACATCCGCTGGGGCCGGTGGATCGCGCGCGGGGCGGGCGCGGGGATCATCCTGCTGGTCATTGCCATCGCCTGGCTGGCCGTCACCGCACCTTTGTCGCGCTCGCTCCAGCCGCCGACGCCACCCTCGATCACGCTGACCGCCGACGACGGCACGCCGATCGCGCGGCGCGGGGCGATCATCGGCGCGCCGGTCGACGCCGCCAAGCTGCCCGCCCATGTGCGCGAGGCGTTCATGGCGATCGAGGACCGGCGCTTCTATTCGCACTGGGGCGTCGATCCGCGCGGTATCCTGCGCGCCGCCTGGCACAATCTGGGCTCGGGCGGGGTGCGCGAGGGCGGTTCGACCATCACCCAGCAGCTGGCGAAGAACGCCTTTCTCGATTCCGACCGCACGGCGGGCCGCAAGATCCGCGAGGCGATGATCGCCTTCTGGCTGGAGGCGTGGCTGACCAAGGACGAGATTCTCTCGCGCTATCTGTCCAACGTCTATTTCGGCGACAATGTGTACGGCATCACCGCCGCCTCGAAACATTATTTCGGCCGCACGCCTGACAAGCTGAACATCGGCCAGGCCGCGATGCTGGCAGGTCTGGTCAAGGCACCCTCGCGCCTCGCCCCCACCACCAATCTGAAGGGCGCGCGCGCCCGGCAGGCCGTGGTCGTCGCGGCGATGGAGGATGCGGGCTTCCTGACCAAGGCGGAGGCCGATGCCGTCCAGCCGCAGCGCGTGCTCGCCTCGCGGCCCGAGACTTTGCCCTCGGGCACCTATTTCGCGGACTGGGTCCTGCCCGAGGCCCGCGATCAGGCGGGCGAGATCAAGACCGAGGCGACCGTCCAGACCACGCTCAATCCCCGGCTGCAAAGGATCGCCGAGCGCACCGTGCGCAGCGCCGGGCTGAACCAGGCGCAGGTCGCCTTGGTCGCGATGCGCCCCGATGGCCGCGTCGTCGCGATGGTCGGCGGCAAGGATTATTCCAAGAGCCCGTTCAACCGCGCCACCCAGGCCCGCCGCCAGCCGGGTTCGGCCTTCAAGCTGTTCGTCTATCTGGCCGCGCTCCGCTCGGGCATGACCCCGGACTCGACCATCGAGGACGAGCCGATCGACATCGCCGGGTGGAAGCCGCGCAACAGCGACGGGCGCTATCTGGGCAAGATCACGCTGCGTCAGGCGTTCGCCCGCTCGTCCAACGTGGCGGCCGCGCGGCTGACCCAGGCGGTGGGCGTCAAGTCGGTCGTCAAGGCGGCGCGCGATCTGGGCATCACCACGCCAATCCCCAACGAGGCGACCATCGCGCTGGGCACCTCGACCGTCAGCCTGCTGGAGCTGACCGCCGCCTATGCCGCGGTCGCCAATGAAAGCTATCCGGTTGCCGCGCGCGGGCTGAACGACGTCAAGGAAAAGGGTTGGTATCAGTCGCTGACCGACCGCAAGACCGGCTTTTCCTCGGCGGTGCATGACGGGATGCTCGACCTGTTGTCCTCCTCGATCAAGACGGGGACCGGACGGCAGGCGCTGCTGACCGTCGACGCCTATGGCAAGACCGGCACGACGCAGGATTCGCGCGACGCGCTGTTCATGGGCTTCGCGCGCGATCTGGTGGTCGGCGTGTGGGTCGGCAATGACGACAACACCCCCAATCCCGGCCTGTCGGGCGGCGGTGTCCCTGCCCGCATCTGGCGCGCCTTCATGCAGTCCGCGCTCGACATCCCGCCCGTGGCCGCGCCGGTGGTGCAGGAACAGGTCGATCCCGACGCGCTGGCCAACGGCATGGAGGAAGAAACCATGCCCGCCGCCGATCCGGTCGGCGACATCATCCAGGGCCTGGGCCTGGACGTGAAGATGGGCGATGACGGATCGATCACCGTCGGCGGCACAGGCCGCCGCCGCCCCGACCGCGCAGGCCCGCCCCCGGAAGATCGCCGCCCGCCCGACGAGCGCGACGAAGAGGAGTAACGCACGCTTTCGGGCGGGAGATATCTTTTCCATCTTCGCGTCGTCGCGGCTTCGCGCGAACAAAGATGGATCACGCGAAGCCGCGAGGACGCGAAGAGGACTATGTTCGCGCAGAGGCGCGGAGGACGCCGAGAAGCGCTCGATATTCCTCCCCTGTAAGGGGAGGTGGCAGGCCGAAGGCCTGACGGAGGGGTGTACCCGTCGGAAGGCAATATCAAAATCGCGACTGGCAACACCCCTCCACCATGCTTCGCATGTGTACGGCCGAGATGGCACCCCCGGCACCATCTTGACGTGCCGGGGGCACGTCAAAGCCCGTACACCCTCCCCTTGCAGAGGAGGAATGGAAGAACGATCCGTAATCACTCTCTGCGTCCTTTGCGCCTCTGCGCGAACAAAAACGGTGAGCCGGGAGGACTTGCCCTCCCCACCCTTTCGTCGTTAAACGCCCGTTATTCGCAAGGACCCGGTGAAATTCCGGGTGGCTATTCCGGCCGCCGATCCGCCGGACAACAGAATGCATGGTTCCTATCCCGCTCTCCTGTCGTGAGCGCGCGTCGCCATGCGCGATATTCTGGTATTTTCATGACTGCTGACACCTATCGAACCCAATGGTTCTCGGGGCTGGGCGACGCACGCCGCGACGTGCTCGCCGGACTGGTCGTCGCCCTCGCACTGATCCCTGAGGCGATCGGTTTTTCGATCATCTCGGGCGTCGATCCGCGCGTCGGACTATACGCCTCCGTCGCCATCGCGATCGTCATTTCCTTTACCGGCGGGCGGCCCGCGATGATTTCCGCCGCAACCGCCGCCGTCGCGGTCGTCGTCACTCCGCTGGTGCGCGAGCATGGCGTCGATTACCTGTTTGCCGCCACCATCCTGATGGGGCTGATCCAGATCGCCGCAGGGTTGCTCCGCCTCGATCTGGTGATGCAGTTCGTCTCGCGCTCGGTCATCACCGGCTTCGTCAACGCACTCGCCATCCTGATCTTCATGGCGCAGCTGCCGCAGCTGACCGGCGTGACCTGGCATAGCTATGCGATGGTCGCAGGCGGTCTCGCCATCATCTACCTGCTGCCGCGCGTGACCAAGGCAGTCCCCTCACCGCTGGTCGCGATCCTCGTGCTGGCGGCGATCAGCATCGCGATGGGCCTCCCGGTGCGCACGGTCGGCGACATGGGCCGTCTGCCCGAGGGGCTACCCAGCCTGACGCTGCCGAACGTGCCGCTGACGTGGGAGACGCTACGCATCATCCTGCCCTATTCGCTGACCATGGCGGCCGTCGGCCTGCTCGAATCGCTGCTGACTGCGCAGATCGTCGACGACATGACCGACACCGACAGCGACAAGCGCCGCGAGTGCATGGGACAGGGCGGCGCGAACATCGCCGCCGCGCTGGTCGGCGGCATGGGCGGTTGTGCGATGATCGGCCAGTCGGTCATCAACGTCACGTCCGGGGGACGCAAGCGGCTGTCGACGTTGACCGCCGGGGTCGTGCTGCTGATCCTGCTGGCGGGGTTGGGGCCGGTCGTCGGGCGCATTCCGATGCCGGCGCTCGTTGCCGTCATGGTGATGGTGTCGATCGGAACGTTCAGCTGGAACTCCATCCCCAATCTGCGCCGCCATCCGGCAACCTCGTCGGTGGTCATGCTGGTGACGGTGGCCGTGGTCGTCGCGACCCATGATCTGGCACGCGGCGTCCTGGCAGGCGTGCTGCTGTCGGGCATCTTCTTTGCGGGCAAGGTCCGCCGCCTATTCGCGGTCGAGCGGATCGAGGACGCAGGTACGGTGCGCTATCGGGTGACGGGCCAGATCTTCTTCGCCTCGGTCGACCGCTTCACCCGTGCTTTCCAGGCGGAACCGGGGCGCAGCGTCGTGATCGACGTATCAGCCGCGCATTTCTGGGATATTTCGGGCGTGGGCGCGCTCGACAAGATCGTCGCGCGGTTGCGGCGCGACGGGGCGGGTGTCGCGGTGATCGGCTATAACCGGGCCAGCGCCGACCTGGTCGACCGCTTCGCGCTGCATGACAAGACGGGCGTCGAACTGGGTCTCGCGCCGCACTGACGCGCAAGCCGGGGGAGCGGTGTTGACCTACTCCCTCGCCTCCCCCAAACGCCTGGGCCATGCGCTTTTTCTCGGATAACGCCGCCCGTATCCACCCCAAGGTGATGGAGGCCATCGCCGCCGCCGACCAGATGGACACCGCCTATGACGGCGACCGCTGGTCCCAGGCGCTGGACGGGCGGCTGTCCGAGCTGTTCGGGACGGCCGTCGAGGTGCTGTGGGTGCCCACCGGCACCGCCGCCAACTGCCTGGCACTGGCGGCACTCTGCCCGCCTTATGGCGGCGTGGTCTGCCACCGCGACTCGCATATCCAGAATGACGAGGGCGGCGCGCCCGAATTCTACACGCACGGCGCTAAGCTGATGCTGGCCGATGGCGAGGGGGCGAAGCTGACCCCCGACACGATCCGCACCCTGATCGACGCCATCGCCAACGACGTGCACCGGGTCCAGCCGCACGCCATCTCGATCACCAACGCGACCGAATATGGCCGGGTCTACAACCCCGACGAGGTCGCTGCGATCGGCAAGCTCGCGCACGAACGGGGCCTGGGCTTTCATATGGACGGCGCGCGCTTCGCCAACGCAGTGGCGCGGCTGGGCTGCACGCCCGCTGCGCTGACCTGGCAGTCCGGGGTGGACGCGCTGTCCTTCGGCTTCGTCAAGAACGGCGCGATGAGTGCCGAGGCGCTGGTCTTCTTCAAGCCCGGCCTGGCGGACGTCACCCGCCGCCGCCGCAAGCGCGCCGGGCTGCTGATGTCCAAGGGCCGCTATCTGGCGGCGCAGGTGCTGGCGATGGTCGAGAACGATCTGTGGATCGCCAATGGTGCGCTCGCCAATGCCTGTGCCGAACGGCTGGCCGGGGCAGCGGGCGAGCGGCTGGTCCACCCCGTCGAGGCGAACGAGGTCTTCGTGCGCGCCACGCCCGAGGAAGCCGCCAAGCTTCGCGCGCAGGGTTTCGACTTTTACGACTGGGCGGAGGGAGAAATCCGGCTCGTCACCGCCTGGGACACCGACGCGGGAGCGGTCGGCCGCCTCGCCGACGCGATCGCCGCCTTATGAGCGAGTTCGACACCAGCCCGCGCTCGACCCGCGCCGCCGTCCTCATTCCCTTTGCCATCGTCACGCTGATCTGGGGATCGACCTGGCTGGTCATCCGCGACCAGATTTCGGTCGTGCCCGCCACCTGGTCGGTCAGCTATCGCTTCCTCGTCGGTGGCCTCGCCATGGGCGCGTTTGCGCTCGCCCGGCGCGAGAATTTCCGGCTCGGCACCACCGGCTGGCTGTTCGCCGCCGGGATCGGGGTGTTCCAGTTCGTCCTCAACTTCAACTTCGTCTACCGAGCGGAGGCGTACATCACCTCAGGGCTGGTCGCGGTCGTCTTTGCGATGCTGCTGATCCCCAATGCGGGGTTCGCGCGGCTGTTCCTAGGCCAGCGCATGGGGCGGCAGTTGCTGGTCGGCTCCGCCATCGCAATGGCGGGCGCAGCCCTGCTGTTCGTGCATGAGGCGCGGGTCGATCCTGCCGGGCCAGCCCGCGCGCTGACCGGCATCGCGCTGACCATCGTGGCGATCCTGTCCGCCTCTACGGCGAACGTCATGCAGGCGACCAAGACCGCCAAGCGTTTCCCGATGCACGCGACGCTGAGCATCGCGATGCTGATCGGCTCCGCGCTGGACGCGGTCATCGCCTATAGCCTGAACGGCCCGCCGGTGTTCGAGATGCGCGCGGGCTATATCGTCGGCATCCTCTATCTCGGGCTGTTCGCCTCGGCTTTGGCCTTTCCGCTCTATTACCGGGTGCTGCGCACCATCGGTCCGGCCAAGGCGGCCTATTCCAGCGTCATCGTGCCGGTGATCGCGATGAGCCTGTCGACGGTGTTCGAGGGCTATCGCTGGTCGCTGCTGGCGGGCGCGGGGGCGGCAGTGACGGCGGCCGGGCTGGTCATCGCGCTCAAGGCGCGCAGGCCCAACCGGTAATCGGGATAGCGCGGACGCCAGTTCAGCACCCGCTTCGCCTTGCCGTTCGCCACCCGCCTGTTCTCGGCATAGAAACCGCGCGCCGCATCCGACAGGCTTTCCAGCGGCACGAGCGGCGGCGGTGGCAGCCCGGCGAGCGTGGCGGCATAGGACACCACCGCATCCTGGTCGCACGGGAAATCGTCGGAGAGGTTGTACGCCCCCGCCGGACCGTCGAACCCGGCGACGATCCCTGAGACGATGTCGGCGATATGCACCCGGCTGAACACCTGTCCGGGCAGGCCGACCCGGTGCGCCCTTCCGCCGCGAACCCGGTCGATCGGCGAACGGCCGGGGCCGTAGATGCCGGGCAGCCGGAACACTCGCGCGCCCAAAGCCTGCCAGTCCGCATCCGCCGCCGCCCGCGCCGCGCGCCGCCCCGAGCCGATGGGGGCGGTTTCGTCCACCCACGCGCCGCCGGTGTCGCCGTATACGCCGGTCGAGGAGAGATAACCGAGCCAGGCGTCCGACCGAGCCAGTTGCGCGCCGTAGGCGACCAGCACCGGGTCATGGTCGCCCTCGGGTGGAACCGAGGACAGGATATGCGTGGCGGCGGAGATCTCCGCCTCCACCCGCGCCCGGTCGTCGAAGCGGAGCGTATTGCCGCGCCCGTCACGGGTCGTCCCCGCAACGGACCAGCCACGTCCCTCCAGCAAGGCGGCCAAGTGACCGGCGGCATAGCCCATGCCGAAGACGAACAGCTTACTCACCCGACCTCCATCCGTGGCCTTCGACGACCCTCACGCTGAACGGATGGGGGGCGGCTTGGCTGCACGAAGCCCCCGCCCCTCACTTCGCCGCCATCGGCCCTTTGTAGAGCGTGCCGAAATAATCCCCCTTGTTCCACACCGGCCGCTCGGGCGCGTCGGCGATCTCGCGGGCGATGGCGTAGTTCACGCTGACGAAGCGCGGTCCCTGGCTCCAGTCGATGCCCTGGTCGATCTCGTCGCCCACACGGTGATAGCGGTGGCTCATGAAGTCCTCGACCGCCGCCTTGCCCGGCCCCTTTTGCCCCGGCCACAGGAAGACCGAGGGGATGCCCTTCTGCACGAAGCGGAAATGGTCGGAGCGGACGAAAATGCCTTCCTCGGGCATCGGATCGGGCGAGACGGGCAGGTCCATCGCCGCCACCGCCTTACGCACGATCGGCCCCAGGGTCGAGCGGTCGGCCCCGAACACCACCATATCCTCGAACTTGTAGGTCAGGATCGGCATGTCGAGATTGACGTCGGCGACGATCGACTTCAGCGGCACGGTCGGGTGGTTGGCGAAATAGTCGGAGCCGACCAGCCCTTTCTCCTCCGCCGTCACCGCCAGGAACATGACGGTGCGCTTGGGCGGGGTGGCGGCCTTGAAGCGCTTGGCCTCCTCGATCAGGCTGGCGATGCCGATCGCATTGTCGAGCGCGCCATTGTTGATCCGGTCGCCATCGCCGCCTTCATTGGTGCCGATATGGTCGAGATGTGCGGACAGGATGACGACCTGATCCTTCAGCTTGGGATCGCTGCCGGGGATCAGGCCGATGACGTTGCTGCTGTCCATCGGCTTGAAGCTGGTCTTGGACGAAACCGTCAGCTGCCCCCTGGCGGCCAGCGGCTTATAGGCGGGCTTCGGCGTGGCGGCCGCCTTCACCACCGCGTCCCAGCCCTTGCCGAACAGCTTGGCCGCGCCCGCCTGCGACAGGGTGCCGAGCACCGGGGTCGAGGGCGTCATCGCATGCGCGGTGCCGTCCGGGTTCGCCCAGGTCACGCGCGGCGCGTTATAATAGCGGGCGAGCGAGGCGAAGGGGCGCTGCCGCCCGCCACCGCGCGGCATGTCGATCTGGATCGCGCCAACCGCACCACGCGCCGCCGCCAGCGACGCCTTGTTCGCCGCCGATCCGAAAAAGGCGCGTTCCTCGCCGCCCAGCCCTTCGGGCGTGCCGGGGACGAAGGCGACGATCTTGCCGCGCACATCGACGCCCTTGTAATCGGTCAGGCCATATTGCGCGGCGTCGATGCCGTATCCGACGAAGACCACGGGCGCGCTGACGCTCGTCTCGCGCTTGTCGGGCACGGGCGAGGGTACGAAATCCTCACCGAAGACCAGTTCCTGCGGCTGGCCACCCGCCGGGGTCCACAAGGCGCTGCCCTTGTCGGCGACGTTATAGGCGACCAGCGGCACATTCTGGAGATAGCCGCCATTGTCACCGCCGGGCCGCAAGCCCGCCGCATAGAATTGCGCCGCCACATATTGCGCGGCGATGTCATAATCGCGGGTGCCCGCCTCGCGCCCCGCCATCGCATCCGACGCCAGGAACATCACATGCGCCTTCATCGCCGCCTGATCCTCGGGGAGCGGTGCGGTGATGACGGCATTGCGCTCGGCCGGGCTGCGCTGTGCCTTTGCCTCGACCGGCGCGGCGCTAGTCGCTTGATAATGCAGGTGATCGTGATCATGCGCGAAGGCGGCGGTGGACAGAAGAAGCAGCGGCAGCAGAGCCGTCGAACGCGACATGCAGGACCTTTCGGGGAGAGGATATGGCACAGGCGTATCACGCCGCCCCCCGCGATCAAGTCCGCGTCCCTTGGATCGAAACGATTTTTACCCGGCCGCCGCCAGTGGCCCTGCTGCCTGCCGCACACTATAGTCCCGCCATGGATATTCAGCGCAGCGCCGCCCAGCCCAGCACGACCGCCTCCGCCATCCGGCGCGAGGATTACAGCCCGCCCGCCTGGGAGGTGCCGCAGATCGCGCTCGACTTCGCGCTGGCCCCCGCCGACACCCGCGTCCGCGCCGCGCTGACCGTCACACGCAGCGGCGCGCATGACGAACCCCTGCGGCTCGACGGCGCAGGGCAGACGCCGCTGTCGGTCAAGGTCGACGGCGTCGCGGTGAACGACTGGCGGATCGAGGGTGAGCAGCTGGTCGTGCCGCTGTCCGGCGACTCCCATATCGTCGAGACCGAGGTGTCGATCGCGCCCGAAAGCAACACCCAGCTGATGGGGCTCTATGCCTCGGGCGGGAATCTCTGCACCCAGTGTGAGGCGGAAGGGTTTCGCCGCATCACGTTCTTCCCCGACCGGCCCGATGTGCTGAGCGTCTACCGCGTGCGCATGACCGCCGACCGGGGGCGCTATCCGGTGCTGCTCGCCAATGGCGATCCGATTGCACAGGGCGATAACGATGACGGCACGCATTGGGCGGAGTGGCACGACCCCTTCCCCAAGCCGTCCTATCTGTTCGCGCTGGTCGCGGGCGATCTGGCGGTCAACGCGTCGACCTTCACCACGATGAGCGGGCGCGAAGTGCGCTTGGGCATCTGGGTCCGTGCCGCCGACCTGCCCAAGACCGACCACGCGCTCCATGCGCTGAAGCTCTCCATGGCGTGGGACGAGCGGGTCTATGGCCGCGAATATGATCTCGACGTGTTCAACATCGTCGCGGTCGACGATTTCAACTTCGGCGCGATGGAGAATAAGGGGCTGAACATCTTCAACAGCCGCTACATCCTCGCCGATCCCGATACCGCGACCGATTACGACTATGACGCGATCGCCGCCGTCGTCGCGCACGAATATTTCCACAACTGGTCGGGCAACCGGATCACCTGCCGCGACTGGTTCCAGCTTTCCCTGAAGGAAGGTTTCACCGTCTATCGCGACCAGTGTTTCTCCGCCGACCAGGGATCGGCGGCGGTCAAGCGGATCGAGGATGTGCGCGGGCTTCGCGCCAGCCAGTTCCCCGAGGATTCGGGCCCGCTCGCCCATCCGGTACGCCCCGAAAGCTATATCGAGATCAGCAACTTCTACACGGCCACCATCTATAACAAGGGTGCCGAGCTGATCCGCATGATGGCGACGATGCTGGGCCCGGTGAAGTTCCGCGCCGCGACCGACCTATATTTCAGCCGCTTCGACGGCACGGCCGCGACCTGCGAGGATTTCGTCGCCTGCATGGAAGAGGCGGGCGGCATCGACCTGTCGCAATTCCGCCTTTGGTATAGCCAGGCCGGTACGCCGCGCGTCTCGGCCGGGCTGTCCCACGAACCCGGCGGCGGCCGCGCCGAACTGCGCCTCGCCCAGCATATCCCCGCCACGCCGGGGCAGAGCGTCAAGCAGCCGATGCTGCTCCCGCTCAAGGTCCGGCTGTTCGGCGCGGAGACAGGGCGTCCGCTCACCGACGAAAAGCTGATCCTGCTCGACCAGGTGGCCGAGACGATCACGTTCGAGGCCATCACCGAGCGCCCCATCCTGTCGATCAATCGCGGCTTTTCCGCCCCCATCGTGGTGGAGAGCGACCGTACGGCGGAGGACCTCGCCTTCCTGTCCGCGCATGACGACGATCCCTTCGCCCGCTATGAGGCGATGCAGCAGCTGATGCTCGACACGCTGGTCGCGGGCACCATCCACGGCGCGGTAAAGGGTCAGGCGGTGATCGACGCCGTCACCCGCACGCTGGAGGCCGAGGGGTTGGAGCTGGCCTTCCTCGCCGAGGCGGTGCTGTTGCCGTCGGAGAATTTCATCGGCGACCAGCTCGTCACCGTCGATCCCGATGCGATCCATGCCGCGCGTGAAGAACTGCGCACGCAACTGGGCCAGGCGCTGTTGCCGACCTGGCGGCGGCTCTATGCGGAGCTGGCGCAAGGCGCTTATGTCTATTCGCCCGAGGCCAAGGGACGCCGCCGCCTGCGCAACGTCGCGCTCGGCTATATCGCGGCGAGCGGCGCCGAGGATGCCGCCGCACTGGCCTTCGCGCAGTTCGAGGCGGCGGACAATATGACCGACCGGCAGGCGGCGCTGACCACGCTGGTCAGTTCCGACGCACCCGAGCGCGAGGACGCGCTGGCCGACTTCCATGCGCGCTATGCCGGTAACGGGCTGGTCCTCGACAAATGGTTCCAGACCCAGGCGCTGTCGTCGCGCAGCGACACCGGCGCGGTGGTCGAGCGGCTGGTCCGGCATCCCGACTTTACGCTCGCCAACCCCAATCGGGCGCGGGCGGTGCTGGGGGCGTTCGGGGTCAACCAGCGCGCGTTCAACGCCGCCGACGGCTCGGGCTATCGTTTCCTGGCGGACCAGCTGATCGCGCTCGATCGACTCAACCCGCAGACCGCGGCCAAGCTGCTCCCGCCGCTCGGCCGCTGGCGCCGGTTCGACGCCAAGCGCTCCGCGCTGATGCGCGCGGAACTGGTGCGGATCGTGGAGACGCCGGGCCTGTCCAAGGATCTGTTCGAACAGGCGTCGAAGAGCCTGGACTAACCTTATTCCTCCCCAAGCCCTGCTTGGGGAGGGGGACCGCCGGGCGTAGCCCGGTGGTGGAGGGGCATTCTCGCTGGCCGGGACACCCCTCCGTCAGGCCTTCGGCCTGCCACCTCCCCTTACAGGGGAGGAATATTACTGCGCCTTCGGCTTCAAAAACCCTTCCATCACGATCCAGCGGTAAAAGGCATCGAACCACCCCGTGCTGGTCGTCGCCTTCGGATACATGCCAAAGCCGTGCCCGCCCCGGCCGTAAAGGTGGAACTCGACCGGCTTCTTCGCCGCCAGCCAGCCGTCGATCAGGCCGAAGCCCTTGCCCGAAAACAGCGGATCGTCGGCGGCGATCGCGGCGAACATCGGCGGTGCGTCGGCGGGCACCGTCATCGGCTGAAGCGGGCCATAGATGTCGCCGATAAAGGCGGGCTTGGCCTGCCCGTCGAGCACGGTCGCGACGGTCAGCATCGCGCCCGCCGAAAAGCCGACCATGCCGACCCGGTTCGGATCGACCTTCCACTCGCCCGCGCGCTGACGGACCAGCGCGAAGGCGGCGCGGGAATCGGCGATCTGCGGCGCGAGGCCCTTCAGCGCGTCCTCCGGGTTCGGCCGTGCGGCGGGGCGCGCCACGCTGGAGAACATCGCGGTCATCGACTTTTCGAACGCGGCCATATCGGCGGGCGTCTGGTTCAGCCGGTATTTCAGGACGAAGGCGGCGATGCCGCGATCGGCCAGCGCCTTGGCCACGTCCCAGCCTTCATTCTGCATCGACAGGGTGCGGAAACCGCCGCCGGGTGCGACGATGACGGCCGCGCCGGTCGCCTTGGCGGGATCGGGCAGGAAGGGGGTGAGCGTCGCTTCCGTCACATTCCGGGCGAACACGCTCTTATACTGGCTGTGCCAGCTCTCCGCGTTGGTCGCGCCGGGCAAGGGCCCGGTTTTGAGCGGAATGGCGCTTGGCTGTGCCGGGATGGCGATCGGCACCATCTTGTCGTCCTGCGCTATAACGGGTGCGGCAATCGATAGCGCGAACATAGCCGCCAGCGCGTGGCGGGCCCAGCGATTGGACTTCATATCCCCTCCTGTTCTCCGTGGGTTATGTCCCTACGGTCGAGATGGGATGGTACGCGCCGCAGCGCCGAGCGCAAGCAAAAATGTTAAGGCTAACAAGCAGGAAAAGCGCCTGTCGCCAAGGGATTGGCGAGGCGTCAGAACAACCGTCCCCCATTGGGCACGGGCAAATCCGGTGCGATCAACACGACTTCGCCGTCCGCATCGGGAAAGCCCAGCGTCAGCACCTCGGACATCATCGGCCCGATCTGTCGGGCCGGGAAGTTGACCACTGCCGCCACCTGCCGCCCGACCAGCGTCTCCGGCGTATAATGCCGCGTGATCTGCGCCGAGGACCGCTTGACCCCGATCACCTCGCCGAAATCGATGGTCAGCTTGATCGCGGGCTTGCGGGCTTCGGGGAAGGGTTCGGCGGCGATGACGGTGCCGACGCGGATGTCGACCGCCAGGAAATCCGCGATCCCGATGCGGGGCGCGGGCGCGTCAGAAGTCGACATTGTCGTAATGCGATGGCGGTGTGACCATCTCCATCCGCTCGGACAGGAGCGGGCGGAAGGAGGGGCGACTCTTCAGCCCGCGATACCAGCGCGCGGTCTGCTCATGCCCCTTCCAGTCGATGCCGCCCAGATAATCGGCGACCGAAATCTGCGCCGCCGCCGCCAAGTCGGCCAGACTCATCGTCGCGCCGCCCAGCCAGTTGCGATGGTCGAGCAGATAATCGGTGTAATCCAGATGCCCAACCGCCGCCTTCATCGCTTCGCGCAAGCCCTTGGCATCGGGGCTGCCGGTGCGTGCAACGCGCTTGACCATGCGTTCGTGGAGCAAGGGGCCGGTCACGTCCTGATAGAAATGCGTGTCGAACCACGTCACCAGCCGCCGGATTTCAGCGCGGCCGACGGCGGTGCCGTTG
Organism: Sphingomonas fuzhouensis; assembly: GCF_034659795.1. Taxonomy (NCBI): domain Bacteria; kingdom Pseudomonadati; phylum Pseudomonadota; class Alphaproteobacteria; order Sphingomonadales; family Sphingomonadaceae; genus Sphingomonas; species Sphingomonas fuzhouensis. Next base: position 7,268 of record NZ_JAXSQY010000013.1, on the reverse strand, counting down.
ATCATCGCCGACTTCTCAACCGTCTCCTCGAAAAACTCCGAGATCGCCATCGAGTCGACCAAGAGGACGCCGCGCTCCTCGTCGACCATCACCGGGGTCTGCCCGGCGGGGTTCATGTCGAGGAACTCGTCGCGCCGCTGCCACGGCGATTCGCGCACCAATTCATAGCCGACGCCCTTCTCGCCCAGCAGCAGCCGGACCTTGCGTGAAAAGGGACAGAGCGGGAATTGGTAGAGTTGCCACATGCCGCCCACTTAAGCGGGCAGGACGCGCGACGCCAACCCCGCCGACAATGTTTTCACCCCTTGGCCCGCGCGGGGCGGCGCAACCGGCGCTGCCCAAGCACGACGCCGCTGATCGACAGGACCAGCCCGGCCAATGACCAGAGCCACATCCAGCCGGTCCAGACCCGATAATGCGCGGTCAGCCACGGCCAGTCCCAGGTGTGGAGCAGCGTATAGACCCAGCGATAGGCACGCCGCGTGCCATCCTGCCGCTCGACCAGCGCACCACTCATGGGATCGACATAGAGCCAGGTCGCCGCCGCATCGTCGAACCGCAGCCGCCAGAGCGGCAGCCGCGTCGCATCGGTCCAGTAGAAGTCGGGCCGAACCAGCCATTCGCGCGCCACTTCTCGCCCGCCCTGCACCAGCATCGCCGCGCGCACCGGATCGGCGGCGCGTGCTGGCTGAAGCGTCGCCTGCTCCAGCCAGCGTGGATGCGGCGAGGCGCGGTCGATCGCGATCCGGGCGAACCCGGCGTCCCCGCTCCACGCGACGCTACGCGCATGCGGCGCGATCCGGGCCAGCCGGTCGAGATCATGCGGCGCGCCCGCCTGCCCGGCATAGGCCCGCATCGCCGCCGCCGGGGCCTCCCCTCCCGCAAAGGCGTGGCCCGGATCGACCGACAGCCAGCCGCTGACGATCCAGGTCGTCAGCATCACGCCGCCCGCCAGTCCGCTGACATGGTGCCAGAGCATCCATCCGCGATAGGGCGTCATCCGCCCGCCGCGATAGCGCCGCCGCCCGGCCCGCAGCCGCAAGATGCCGATCCACAGGCCGGTCAGCGCGACCGCGATGCATGGCCCGGCCACCCACATCACCGCCTGCCGCCAAGCCTCCCGGTCGCGGCGCAAGATGGTCGGGTAGATCCAGTGCGGCACCGAGCCCAGCCAGTTCCACACACGCTGTGTCCGCGTGGTCCGCTGCACCGGCTGGCCGGTCATGCTGGAGATATAAAGTTCGGTTCCCGCGTCATCGACCAGCGCGACTTTCCACAAGGGGCGATGCCGGTCGAACCCGCCCGCCACCGTCCATTGGTCGTCCGCGATCCGCTCGACGGTGCGAACCGGCCCGGCGAACCGGGTCGCGACGCGCCTGGCCCGTGCGGCGTCGACGGGAGCGACCGCACCGCCCTCCGCCGACAGGATGCGGGTGTCGCCTGCGCGGCTCTCGATCCGCCAGACCGGCGCTCCGTCGCGCATCTCCAGCGTGATCCGCCGCGCGTCCGGCGCTACCGGCGCGCGTCCTGCCCGCGCCCAATCGATCGGCTGCGCGCCCGCCCAGATCGCCGCCGGGCTGAGCAACGGATAGGGGACGTAGAGCATCACCAGCCCGCTTGCGAACCACATAGCGAAGAACAGGCAGGTGACGATCCCGACCCAGCGATGGGTGAGGAAGGCGAGCCGCAAGCCCGCCTTCCCCCAAGGCCGGTCAGAACCCGGCACGAAGCGTCACGTCGAGTGCACGCGGGCGGCCCAATATCCATTGCTGGTCGCCATAAGCGGTGACGGCATAGGCCTTGTCGAACAAATTATAGACGCGGACATCGACCGCCAGGCGCGGCGTCAGCGCATAGGACAAGGTGGTATCCACCGTCGCATAACCGGGAATGCGGAACGCCTCGCCATTGTCGGAGAAACGCCGCCCGACATAACGCAGCCCGGCGCGCGCCTGCACCTTGGCCGACGCATCCCAGCGCAGCCAGAGATTGGCCAGCGCCTCGGGCACATTGGGTGGGGTCCGGCCGCTATAATCGACGCCGCCCGAGCGGAAATCGTCGAACCGCGCATCGAGCAGCGTGCCGTTCGCGTCGATCCCGAAGCCCTGCGGCAGATCGAGCGTCACGGCGGCTTCCACGCCTTGCGACGACCGCTGGCCGACCTGTTCGACCGGACTACCAAGCGTGCGCTGGACGAGCAGCCCCGTCTTGACGATACGATAGGCGGCCAGCGTCGCGGTGCCGTGGCCGTTCGCGAACAGCCATTTGGCCCCCGCCTCGACCTGATGGCCGCGCGCATTACTGAACTGCACCTGCCCGGTCGATACGGTGGTCAGCGTGCCCAGCGGATCGACGCCGGTGGCATATTGCGCATAAAGCGACAGGGCCGGCACCGGCTGATAGACCAGCCCCGCCCGCCAGGTCGCGTTGCGGAACGTCTTTTCCAGCACGAAGCGATCGGGCGTAGCGACGGTCCAGCGACGGACATTGTCGACCTCGTAGCGCACACCGCCGACCACCGACCATTTCGGGCCGAGCGTCACCCGGTCCTCGGCAAACACCGCCAGCGCGGTGGTGCGGGTGCGATAGCGCGGGGCGATTCCTTGCGTATCCAGAAAGCGACCCGGATCGAAGGCGAAGGGATCGACCGCATCGACCTGCTCGACCGAACCGAAGTCGTTCTCATGGGTGAAGCGGACCAGATTGGCGTCCAAGCCGACGACCAGGGCATTGGTAACGCCCGGCGCGATTCCGGTGCGCCAGGTCGCGCTGGCCTGATCGCCCCATTGGGTCAGGTCGTGGCGGATGCCGTAATTGCTGCTCCGCCGGATCGTGCCCGGCGTGCCCGCCGATCCGTCGGCGCAGGCGCCGCTGGCCCCCACCCAGCAATAGCTTTCCAGATTGCGCCAGAAGCGGTCGCTGGTCAGGACATAGGCGATGTTGGACAGGCTGACCGAAGCGCTCGGCGTCCAGTCGACCCGGATCAAGGCGCGGTCGTCGCGGAAGCGCATCCGCGCATCGCCGACATTATAGTTGCGATCGCGCACCGCCAAGTTCAGCCGCCCGTCGATCAGCGGGGTGCCGAAATAGGTCATGGGCCGCTGGTCGCCATGATCGCCGCGCACCGTCACCGCCAGTGTCGCGGACGGGGTCCAGCGCAGCGTGCCCGACAGCGCGACGCTGTCCGACCGCCCCCGATCGACATAGCCGTCCGACCGGTGATAGCTGGCATCCACCCTATAGCCGAGCGTCGGGGTCAGCGGCCCACCCAGCCCGGCGGCGGCGCGGAAACTGTCCTGCGCGCCGTATCCGATCTCGGCCTGGCCATGGGTCTGCGCGGTGGGCGCGCGCATCACGACATTCACCGCACCGCCCAGCGCCCCCTGCCCATAGAGAACCGAGGCGGGGCCGCTCAACACGTCGATCCGCTCGACCATCCAGGGGTCGGTGGGGAAGGTGATCGTCCCGGCCGCCGGGAACAGCCGCACGCCGTCGATCAGTTGCAGCACCGATCCCTGCCCCGAAAATCCCCGCGCGGCCAAGGCGGTGCCGCCATTGCCCGGATCGGCGACGCTCGACAGGCCGGGCGCACGCGTCTCCGCCTCCACGATCGACAGGTCCCCGCGCGCGCGGATCGTGTCGCCGTCGAGCGTCATGATGCTGGCGGGCGTCTCCAACGGGGTCAGGCCCAGCCGACTGCCGGTGGCGTTGGGCGTATCGAGCGCCGGTTTCTCACGCGACCCGATCACCAGCACGGTGGGATCGCCTGCCTGCTCCTCAAGCTTTTGCGCCCCGGCCTCGGTCGCCCCTAGCAGTAGCGCCGCACCGCCCCACAGGCCCAGTCGGACCTGTCCAATTCTGTTATGATATATCATTTTATTGCCCATAGCGTCTTGTCGCGAACAAGCCGAGGCCTTCCGATCGTTGCCGAACGGCCGGATGCCATGCGTGCGGCACGCCAATTTCCGCATTCCCCATGGCCACCCATGCGCCTCCGCCACTTATGGCGTCGCTCGTCGGAACGGACCTAGCCTCGACCATCCCCTGGACCGGGCATGAGCGACCTGACGCCGGCAGGTCTCCTGGCTCACGGGTCATCGCGGGAACATGCGCCTTCCCAGGTTACCCCAGTGGCTGGATCGCCCCTATGGCCGATCCGTGCAGTTCCGCTCACCGCTTACAGTTGCAGGGACAGCCGCGGATTCGGGCCAAAGCCCTCACCGTGTTCCCTTTTAATCCCCCTTGTCGGGGGAACCGGCGCGATCATATCACCGGATCATTCCGGCCGCGCATCGCTAAGCGGAAGCCTTATGATGCGTCAAGCGGGATGAGGTGGCGGCACGCTTGCGCTATGGCGGCGGGATGGCACGCAAGAACCGCTATCTGACCGCGACGATGCCCGATGGCTATGTGAAGACGATCGGCCCGACATCGCAGCCCTTCACCCATTATTGGCGGATCGTCGCCGATCTGGGTGGCGGCAAGACGGACGTGTTCTGGGGCCACGCCAAGTCGCGCAAGGCGGCCATGGCGAACGATGCCGCCATGGCCGAAGCGGTACGGCAGCGCGGTTGGGTGGGCTATCAATTCGAGGTGGTCGAACTGGTGGAGTCGGACGAGCCCCCCGAAGGAGGGAAGAAGGCCTCCCCTGCCAGGCGAGGTCGCAAGGCGAAAGCCTGACCGGGGACGTTCCCATATTCCAGCGCCGGGCATCAGCGATGGCGATCCGGTCAGGAGGCGCGCCGCATCCTGGGGCTTTGGGGTGGGGCAAAGCCGGGATCGACGTCGAAGCGCATGGCCGAGGAGACGAGCGTGCCGCCCCGCAACGGCGACGCTGATGATGACGGCCCCGATGCCTGGGCTCAGTCCGCTGCCCCATCGGTAATCGAGGATTTGCGCCCGGCCCGCGCAGCGATCCCCGCGCCGATACCGAGGCACTGAGAAAGGCTCGGATCAACAGCCTCCTCTATGTCTCACCCGATACCGGCCATGAGTTTCAGACCTGTCGGCGCAGCCTTCCGGCCATGGTGCCGCTACTCTTGCGGAATTGAGGGGGATGACAGGGCCGGGGTCAAGCTGCCCCCGGCCCTGTCGCCATCGGCCAGGATCAGTTCCGCAGGCTGTCGGGAACGATACCCCCATTCTCGGCAAGCTTCGCCATCACGGCCTTGTGAAGCGCGATATTCTGCTCGGCCGAACCATCCTCGGCGGCATGGACGCCCAGTTCGTCGGCCAGCTGCTTGCGTGCGGCAAGGCTGGAATCGAGGTCGAGCAGCTTGAGCAGGTCGACGATCGAGCTTTGATAATGGCCCCCGCCGCCCTTCATGGACGCCATTTCGGACAGGACCGCGCCGACATCGACAGTTTGCGGTGCGGACGCGGGGGCGGCGGGCGCCGGGGCCGCCGGTGCGGCTTGGGTCGGGGCTTGGGCCGGTGCGGGCGTCGGCTGAGCCGGACTGGGGGCAGGCGTCGCCTGGGCGTTGCCGCCATGGTGGAATATCTTGTTCAGAATATTGCCGAAGATGCTCATGGGCTGGTTCCTTCGCTGTTCGGTTCGCGGCGATGCGCGCTTCAACGACGTAGCGGCCCATCCGGGTCCACCGCATGGGAACGTCATCGCCCGACAGACGCTTATCCCCCATCTCCTTCGCAATTTCAGGGGTTTGCCATGACCATCCGTACGACACTTATCGCCACCACCGCCCTTCTCGCGCTGGCGGGCTGTGGCCGGAACCAGGATAATGCGTCGACCTACACGACGAACGGTGCCGATACCGTCAACCAAGCGGATACCACCGCGCCCGCCTCAACGCAGACCGCAACGACCAGCGCCGCGCAGAGCTTTGCCAACACGGCCGCGGCCAGCGACGCCTTCGAGATCGCAACGTCCCAACTGGCGTTGACCAACGGCGCTTCGGCCTCGGTCAAATCCTTCGCCCGCAAGATGATCGAAGCGCATGAGACATCGACCGCCAAGCTGAAGACGTTGACCGCCGGAATGACGCCCGCCCTCACCCCCAACCCGGCTCTGAACGCCGAGCAGCAGCAGACGCTGGATCGGCTGAAGGGTCTGAACGGCAAGGCGTTCGACGAAGCCTATATCGCAGGCCAAACCGCCGGACACCAGCAGACGCTGGACGCGCTGAAAGCCTATGCCACGACCGGCGATGCCCCACAGCTCAACACCTTCGCGACCGACCTGATCCCAACGGTGACCGCGCATCTCAACATGGCCAAAGGGCTGAAGGCGTAACATCGACAGCGTTCGACGGGCGCAGGCGCATCCGAATGCCCCAGAAAGGCGAGCATGGTCGACATGCTCGCCTTTCTCAAGATGATGAGGGCTGAAAGGCTGTCCCGGGTTCAGCGCCATAAAGTCGGACAGCACAGCCTCAGCGACATGGCACCCGCCGCATTTGTCGACCAGCCCTGTGATCTGCCTCCGCGTCATCGAACGGATTTAAGCAGTTGCCGAATTCCGTGCGAGAGGCTCACAGGGCGAACCTATGCGGCGGTCACCGCCGATCGAAAGGCATTGGGCTTAGTGCCCTGATGAACGAGGGAGAGTGATTGGCGATCGCCTATTGGGCGGCCTTTGCAAGTGCGCCGCCTCTGCAAGAAACGCTGAAAGCGTTTTGGCGAACGAACAATCGGCAATCTCTCCGAAATCTGGTGGCGAGTATCGCCACCCCACCCTTTGTCAGATGATCGACGAACGGGAGGCAGAAAGGGCTCTCTGATTGCGCGAAACGCCACTGTCGACCAAGGGCATCATCCGTCTTGTAGGTCCAATTCCAAGCGTGGGTGGCCGACTTGCGCACTACGCTGGAAGCCCCTGCGGTACGCGGGCAGGCCGTCACGGCTACCGAGAGCGTGACGATCTATCCGGATGAGCGGGATTGCCCTGCGGCGGAGGTGATGGCCAGCGTGGTGGCTTTGGTGGGGCATGCCACAAACGGCAACGCCGCCCGTTGGGGCGGCGTGAGCGGTTTCGATAGGAATGGTTGCGGGGGCAGGATTTGAACCTGCGGCCTTCAGGTTATGAGCCTGACGAGCTACCGGGCTGCTCCACCCCGCGCCAAGAAGGTAAGGTGGTGGACAAGTGAATGGGTTTTTGTTGTGTTCGCGGACTGTAATGCCTGGCGACGCCCTACTCTTCCACTGCTTGAGCAGTAGTACCATTGGCGCAGTCGGGTTTCACGGCCGAGTTCGGGATGGGATCGGGTGGGACACCGACGCTATGGCCACCAGGCAATAGAGTCCGCGAA
>NZ_JAXSQY010000012.1:0-60000 GCF_034659795.1 Sphingomonas fuzhouensis | reverse complement strand
ACTGGCTTTGCTCTGGCTCGACCTCGATCGCTTCAAGGAGGTGAACGACTCCTTCGGGCATCTGGCGGGCAATGCGTTGCTCGTCGCCATCGCACGACGGCTGACCGAACGCTTCGGCGGCAGCGGCATCGTCGCCCGGCTGGGCGGCGATGAATTTGCGGTCCTATGCCATATCCCGCATCGCGCGGCGACGGATCGGATCGGTGAAACCATATCGGATCTGGTGCGACAGCCCGTACCGTTCAACGGCCATATCCTGCACACCACCACCTCGATCGGCGTCGCCATCGCGCCTGATGATGGCGATGATGCCGATACCTTGCTGAAGAACGCCGATCTGGCGCTGTACCGGGCCAAGGAAAGCGGGCGCGGCCAGTTCCTCTTCTACGAACCGGTCATGGACGAAAAGATCGAGCGTCGTCGCCAGCTTGCCGCCGCGATGACCGGCGCCTTGGAGCGTGGCGAGTTTCATCTGCTCTTCCAGCCGATCTTCTGTCTGGCGCAGGGTAGTGTCCGGTCGTGCGAGGCGCTGCTGCGCTGGAACAGCCCGCAATTCGGCCAGGTCTCCCCCGCCGAGTTCATCCCGATCGCCGAGGAGAATGGCCTGATCGTCCCGATCGGCGAATGGGTGCTGCATCAGGCCTGTCGATCGGCGAGCACATGGCCATCGGACGTGACGGTCGCCGTCAATCTTTCGCCTGTCCAGTTGCGCACGCCCGAGCTGGTCGTCGCGGTGACGAATGCCCTGGAAGCCAGTGGCCTGCCAGCAAAGCGTCTGACCCTGGAAGTGACCGAGACGGTCCTGCTCGATGATGTCGAGCGCTCGCTCGCCGCGCTGACGGCCCTCAACCGGATCGACGTCTGCACGACGCTGGACGATTTCGGGACCGGCTATTCGTCGCTCAGCTATCTGACCCAGTTTCCGTTCCAGACGCTCAAGATCGACCGTTCCTTCGTCATCGACCTGGATCACAACCCCGCCTCGATCGCGATCGTCCAGACGATCGTCGAACTCGCCGCCAAGCTGGGCATGAGGACCGTGGCCGAGGGCGTGGAGACACCGGCTCAACTGGATCAGCTCCGCCGCACGCGCTGCGATGCGGTGCAGGGCTTCCTGATGGCCAAGCCGATACCTGCGCGTGACGTGGTCGCACTGCTGGCCCAAGGCGCCGTCGCGATGGAAGGCCTCGGACAAGGTCGCCCCCTGCCCGAGGCCGGTTGATCAGTCTTCAGCCTTGTCCCGCAAACGGGTTTGCGCGGCGATCAGCCGCTCCATCCGTTTCAGGTCGCCTTCGGTCAGCCGCAGCGCGGCATCCGCCCACAGATCGACCACAGCCTCCAGTTCCTCCAGCGGCAGTGGATTGACCGCCCGCGACGCCTCGTAAATGGCGCAATGGGCGCTGTGCCGCCGGTGGTTCTGGCGGATATAGTCGGCCACCATCTGCCGCCCCTCGCCCGGTGCGGCAAGACCATGGACCAGGCCCATCTCGTACAGTTCGTCCGCGCTATAGGTCCGGCCGCTGAGGATCATCTGCTCCGCCCGCGCCGCGCCCAGCCGCCGCGACAGGAAGCAATGCGCCCCCATGCCGGGGAAGAGGCCGAACATCGTCTCGGGCAGACCGAAGCTGGCACCGCGCTCGGCGATGACGACATGGAAGGACAAGAGCGCCTCGAACCCGCCGCCCAGCGCATCGCCCTCGACCAGTCCGATGGTGATGATCGGCCGCTCCAGCCCGCGCATGTTACGGTAGAGGATACGCACGCAGCGATGACCATAATGGGCCAGCGCCGCATGGTCGCGGTTGCGGATCGCCTGCGCGAACAGATCGAGATCGCCGCCCAGCGAAAACACACCGGGAAAGCGCGACCCGAGCACCAGATATCGGATCGGCATCGCGCCCGTATCGACACCCTGCACGATCGCGTCCTGCCAACGTTCGAAATCGTGCAACAGATCGGGGTTGAAGCTGGGCCTGGTGCGGGCCCGCATATCGGTCCACAAGGTCTGCGTCTTGTCGTCATAGCGGGTATCGAGCTGCTCGAAACACAGCGCCTGGCTTGCTTCCGGCACAACGGCCTGGGCGCGTCGCCTATCGCGAAGGTCGGTCGCCAGTTTGGGATCATAAGCGGTCATGGATCATACTCTCGACATGCAGCACCATGCTGCATGTCGAGGATAGCCCGGCCGCTTGGCAGGCCCGTTGCCAATCTGCCCCGCCATTCCCGGTTTTGGCGGAAAGATGAGTCAGTTAGCGGACGGCTGACCCAGATATTTGCCGAACCATGCCAGTTGTCGCTTCATCACATCGGCGGCCTGGGTCGGCACGCAATGCCCGGCATCGGGATAGATGACGAGGCTGGTCGGCACGTTCTGGCTCTTCAGCGCATTCCACCATTCGACCGACTGGGTGGGCGGCACCTCGATATCGCGTTCGCCGACATAGATGAAGGTGGGGGTATGGGCGGTCTTGACGTGATAGACCGCCGAGACATCCACATAGGGCTTATAGTCGTCGTAGACGGATTTGCCGAAGAACGGGATCATCCAGGTATTGATGCCGTTGGTGCCGTAATAGCTGACCCAATCGGACAGCCCTGCCCCCGCCACGATCGCCTTGAAGCGGTTCGTCTGGGTGTTTGCCCACATCGCCATGAACCCGCCATAGGAACAGCCGGTCATGCCCAGCCGCGCCTCGTCGACCGGGGCCAGCTTTTCGACCGCATCGATACCCGCCAGAATATCGCGCAGGTCGCCGCCACCGAAGTCGCGCTTGTTGGCGGCGGTGAACGCCTCGCCCTGGCCATAGGAGCCGCGCGGGTTGGGCAGGAACCGGTAATAGCCCGCATCCTCGAACGCGCTGGCCAACCCCTTTTCGATAAAGCGCGGCGTGCTGGCCGCAGAGGGGCCGCCATGGACCTGCACGATCATCGGCGCTTTCGCATCGGGCCTGGCGGTCAGCGGCGACAACAGCCACCCCTGCACGGTGAAGCCTTCGTTCGTCCACGTCACGCTGCGCGCCTGGACGGCGGGCTGGGCGGCATCATTGTCATGCGTGATCTGCTGCAACGCCGTCGGGCGCCCAGCATAGACGGCGGGCGCGTGGGTGAAGTCCTCGACGACGCTTGCCGCCATATCGCCCTTCGCGTTCCAGGCGATCCGACCGTCTCCCGCGGACAGCCCCACCGGTCGCGCGAACAGCGGACGCGGGGCGCGGCCGGGCTCGATGGCGACCGCACCCATCTGGTCGCCCTGAAGCGTCGCCGCCCGCAAGCCGCCCTTGGTCCAGGCCAGCGAGGTGAAGGTGATCGGCTGCCCCTTGGTCTGGTCGGTGGGAATGCCTCCGGCCAGCGGCACGGTCCACACATCGCCGCCGATCGACCCGAAATCGCTCATCAATCCGCCGATATAGGCGACGGTCTTTCCATCGGGTGAGACACGCGGCATGTTGAGCTGGGTCGATGGCCTGGCGATGTTGGTCACCGTGCCGGTCGTTGCATCCACCCGGTCGAGCGTCGCCACCCACCAGTTCGCATCGCCATTGCCCAGCGCCGAGGTCACGACCAGCGCCGATCCATCGGGCGTCCAGTCATATTCGTAGATATAGCGTCCCTTGGGCGACAGCGGCGTCGCCTTGGTCGGGGCCCCCTCCCCGACCGGTACGATTGCCAGACGCTGTTCGTCATTCTCTACGCCGATCTCCCCGATCTGCCGCGCGCCCGCCTGGGTCGCACCGGCATCCTTCGTCGCGCCCAGCGTGATGAGCATCGCAACCCGCTTGCCATCGGGCGAAAAACGCGGGGTCTGGGCGAGCCCATCCACAGTCGCGACCGGGCGCACCGTATCGCCGCGCGCGATCATCAGGGTCGCGACACCCTTGTCGCGTGCCAGAAACGCAAGGGCGTCACCCTGTGGCGCGAAGGTCAAGCCCGAATAGCTGCATGTGGCGCAGGGATCGATCCGGCGCACCACCCGCCCGTCGCGGGCGTCGCGGACCACGATACCTGGATGCTTGCCCTCGCCCATTTCGATCGCGGCGACTTCGCCCCCCGACGGCGCCAGCGTCAGTCCGATATAGCGATGCACCGCCGCCTCAGCCGGAAACACGGTGGCCGAAGCAAGCAGAAGGGCGAGAGGAAGACGCATCGGATATCCTTGAGAGGAAATGGCGAGAAGCAGACACCGTGCGGCGCACGGCATCCGGGCGATACGGCGCAAGGCATAATCGACATTAGGACCGGTCGCCAGCGCTTGGATGACGCTGATGCCGTGTCCGGAGCGAGAGCCGACCGGTCCAACGCGTGGCCATGTTGAATCACGCTATTGACAATCACTCTCATTATTATCTTAAGGGCGACAAGTAAGCCAAAGGGGATTTTCGACGTGACGCCCATCTTCACGATACTCGCCGCCGTCACGGCCGCGCCTGACACCGTTCCGCAGTCGACCGCACCGGGCGACATCGTCGTCACGGCGCAGCAAACCAAGGGCGTCGATGAATATACCGTCCCGGCGCAGACCTCGGCCTATCGCCTGCCGATCAGCCTGCGTGATACGCCACAAGCAGTGAGCGTCGTCACACGGCAGCAGATCGACGACTTCCAGCTCAACGACATCAATGCGTTGCTGGCCACCGTACCGGGCTTCAACGTCCAGCCCCAGGAAACCGACCGCTTCTATTATTCGGCGCGCGGCTTCGACGTTCAGAACTTTCAGGTCGACGGCCTCGGCCTGCCGCCCGCCTTTGCGGTGCAGGTCGGATCGATCGACACCGCCATCTACGACCATGTCGAGGTGTTGAAGGGCGCGCCCGGCCTGCTCTCCCCCGTCGGCAATCCGTCTGCCGTGGTCAATTTCGTCCGCAAGCGCCCGACGCGGGACTTCCAGGCGACCGGATCGGCACAATATGGCTCGTTCAACAGCCTTCGCCTTCAGGGCGATGTCTCGACGCCGCTCGACAAGGATGGGCATATCCGGGCGCTCGCCGTCGGTGTGTATTCGGATGCCGACAGCTATCTCGACCGCTATCACCTGCGTCGCTGGACCGGCTATGGTATCGTCGAGGCCGATCTCGGCCCGAATACCGTCGCGAGCATGGGTTATGGTTACCAGAACCATCACAGCTCGGCGGCACAATGGGGCGCGATCCCACTCTATTATACCGACGGCACCCGTATCCCGCTGGCACGGTCATCCAATACCGCGCCCGATTGGGCGGGGTTCAATGTCACCGATCGCCAGATATTCGGCGACATCACGCATCATTTCAATGACAAGTGGCTGATCAAGGCCAGCGCCTTCCGCCGGGCGACGAACGAGCAGGACGACCTGTTCTATGTCTATGGCAATCCCGATCGTTCGACCGGTCTGGGCGTCTTCTCCTATCCGGGATCGTTCAAGGCCTCCAGCCGCGACTTCACCTTCGACGTCCATGCCAGCGGGAGCTTCCAGGCGCTGGGACAGGAGCAAATGATCGTCTTCGGCTTCCTGCGCGGCGCACTCGAATATCGGCAGTTGTCACGCTACGACAATGCCGCGATCGGGGTATCCATCCCGCTGGACCAGTTGTTCAGCGGCAGCTTCCCGCGTCCGAACTTCCCGGCGACCTATAGCGACAATCCGGCCTCGTCCAACCTGACGCATCAGCGGCGGACCTCCGCCTATGCGACGATGCGCCTGCGCCCCGTCGATCCGCTCAAGATCATCCTGGGCGCCAACTATACATGGGCGCGCAGCGAGGGTTATTCCTATGGTTCGCCGAGCAATTACCGCGACAATCGCTTCCTGCCCTTTGTCGGTGCCACGCTCGACCTCACGCGTCATGTCAGCGCCTATGCCAGCTATGCGACGATCTTTAATCCGCAGAATGTGTTTGGCGCCGGTGGCACGCTGCTCGCCCCGATCAAGGGAAACAGCCTCGAAGGCGGATTCAAGGGCGAATGGTATGAGGGACGGTTAAACGCCGCCCTGTCCGTGTTCCGCGTCCGACAGGATAATTTCGCCGAAGCGGCCGGGTTCGATCCGACCATCGGCCAGACCATCTATCGCGGTGTGAATTCGAAGTCCGAGGGCGTCGAACTGGAATTCGGCGGCCAGCTCCTGCCGGGCGTCCAGGCCACCGGCGGCTACACGATCATGCGCATTCGCGGCGATGACGGCCAGCCGACCCGCACCTTCGTCCCGCGTCAGACCGCCAAGCTGAACCTGACCTACACCCCACCGGTCCTGCCCGCCCTGAAGCTGGGCGCGTCGCTTCAGTATCAGACGAAGATCTATGTCGTCGGATCGACCACCTCGACCATCACCGGCCAACCGATCCGCGTCACCCAGGACAAATATGCGACGCTCGACCTGCTCGGCAGTTATAAGATCACGAAGAATCTCCAGTTGGCGGTGAACGTGCGCAACGTGACGAACACGAAGGCGATCAATGCGCTCACCTATGATCAGGGCTATTACAACGCGCCGAGAAGCGTGTTGGGGACCGTCACCATCAGCTACTGATCCTGGCAAAGGGGACTGCCCCTCAACGATCGGGTCGGCACCCGCCGTCCCGATCGTCATTATCACGGGGAATGTGTCAGACTCGGCATGAAGGACGGACAAAGGCCGACCGGCAAGCATGCCACCTAACGCGCCGATTCGATCATCCAAAACGCCGCGAATCTGGGATTTTTGGAAATGGTCGGGGAGACAGGAACCCGGCAGGATCGCACTGATATGGACGGTAAGTATCTAAGATGCTTAGTCGTAACGGTTTTTCCTGACGCAGTGCTGCGGTGCTGCTACGGGCATATGCTACGTAATCGAACCGGAGGGAGCGCCCGATGACCAGCGCTTGCGCACGGCCATGCCCGCTCCCTGCATTACACCAAAGCGACACAGCCATGATAGGAACCGTTAAGGAACACGAGCGGCCGTTCTTCCTCCGATCGGGACATTCGCTCCACGGCACCGATGACCAGATAATGATCTCCGATCTCCTTGATTTCGGTAATTCGGCATTCGACCCAAGCTACGGCCCCGTCGATCAAGGGCATGCCCGACACGCTCGAGCGATGGGCGATGTCGACGAATTTGTCGGCGCTCTTGCCGGCAAAATGCCTGCAGATTTCAACCTGATCGGCGCCCAGGACATTGACGCAGAACCGCCCCGATTCAGCGATCTTAGGCCAACTGCTCGAGCTCTTCCCAGGGAAAAAACCGACGAGCGGCGGATCGAGCGAAATGGAGGTGAAGGAGCCGACCACGAAGCCGAAGCGCTCGTCATTGTTGATCGACGTGATTACCGCGACGCCGGTCGGGTAACAGCCGAGCACCTTGCGGAACGTCGTGGGGTCAATTGCAAACTCATCAAGCACGGTCATGCACTGGGTTCCTGTACTGACGTAGGATTGGGCGCCGGCCGATCCGACCGGGCGAGCGTTTGAAGCGCTGGTGACGGGGTGCGGCCGAGCGCGGCCAGCTTTCCTTCGATGTCGGCCAGGCCGATTTCCCGTCCATGGTACATCGGGCCGCCGGTCCGACGCGGCCAGCCATAGCCGTTGATCCAGACGACATCGATATCGCTTTCCCGTTGCGCGACCCCCTCTGCCAAGAGCTGCGCGCCCTCGTCGATCATCGGGAGCAGCATGCGGTCGAGGATCGCCTCGTCGGTCCAGGCTCGGGGCTGGTGCCCCCGATCACGCGCGAACCCCGCGATGATCTCAAGCGCTTCGGCAGAAGGCCGTGGCCGCCGATCGTCGCCATAATCGTAAAAGCCGGCCCTCGTCTTCTCGCCCCGGCGACCGGCATCGCAAAGCCGCTCACGAATGGTCGAGCCGGTCGAGGTTTCGGCCGACCAGCCGAGATCAAGCCCCGCCAGATCCCCGATACGAAACGGCCCCATCCGAAAGCCGAAGCCTTCGACGATCAGGTCGATCCGCTCGGGCGAGACGCCGTCGAGCAGCAGCCCCTCGGCCTCCTGTCGGCGGACCGCAAGCATCCGGTTGCCGATAAAGCCATAGGCGTTGCCCGCGACCACCGGACGCTTGCCCAGACGCCTGGCGACGGCCAGCCCGGTCGCGATGACATCCATGGCGGTCGCGGGAGTCCGGACGATCTCGATCAGCTTCATGATGTGGGCGGGTGAGAAGAAATGCAGCCCCAGCACGTCCGCAGGTCGATCGGTCACCGCCGCGATCGCCGCGATGTCGAGATAGGAGGTATTGCTGGCAAGGACCGCGCCCGGCCGCAACACGCGATCGAGTTCGCGGAAGATCGCCTGCTTCACGGCCATCGTCTCGAACGCCGCTTCGATGGCGAGGTCGACGTGGCCGAGCGCCGCGATGTCGGTCGAGAAACGCAGCGCAGCGCTCGCCTTGGCCGCCGCGTCCGGGCCGATCCGACCGGAGGCGGCATTGTCGCCGATCGTCCGCTCGATGCCATCCACGGCACGCCCCACGGCGGCGGGATTCCGATCGACGATCGTCACCGAATAGCCCGAGGACAGCAGCGCGATGGCGATCCCGACCCCCATCGTACCGCCCCCGACGACGCCGATCGCACGGACGGGGCGCGGTGCCACATCCTCGATGCCCGGATAGCGTTCGGCCTCGGCTTCAGCCCATCCGATATAGTGTTCTGCGGCGATCGCGTCGGTCATGTCGTCTGCTTCACGGCCCATGTTCTTGCGGTGTCGCCATAATCATACGCGCCAGTCGGCCGGGTCCAGCGCAAAGCGGGTCACAGGACGGACAGCCCGAAATTGGCAGGGCCGTTCACTGTGGGAGCAGGCCTATCCTCAGTGCGTACCCACCACCGACGTTCGACACGCAAGCGAGAGCAATTTCCGATGGCCGAAGCCTTTATCTGTGACGCCGTGCGAACGCCGATCGGACGATATGGCGGGGCATTGTCCGCCGTGCGTGCGGACGACCTCGCCGCCGTCGTTCTCAAGGCGCTGGCCGAGCGCAATCAGGGGCTGGATTGGACGGCGGTGGACGATGTCATCTTCGGATGCGCCAATCAGGCCGGAGAGGATAATCGCAACGTCGCCCGCATGGCTACCTTGCTCGCAGGGCTGGACGAGGGAATAGGCGGGACCACCGTCAACCGGCTGTGCGGATCGGGGCTCGATGCCGTGGCGGTGGCCGCCCGATCGATCCGCGCTGGCGAGGCCGACCTGATCGTCGCCGGCGGCGTCGAGAGCATGAGCCGCGCGCCCTTCGTGATGCCCAAGGCACAGACCGCATTCGCCCGCGCCACCGAGATCCATGACACGACGATCGGGTGGCGGTTCGTCAATCCCAGGATGGCGGCGCTCTACGGCGTGGATTCGATGCCCCAGACGGCGGAGAACGTCGCCGACCAGTTCGGCATAGCGCGCGACGATCAGGACGCATTCGCGCTACGCAGCCAGACCAAGGCCGCCAGCGCGCAAGCCAATGGCCGCTTCGCGCGAGAGATCGTGCCGGTCAGCGTCGCACAGCGGAAAGGTGGAAACAGCCTCGTCGAGATCGACGAGCATCCGCGTGCCACGGACCTGGAGACGCTAGCCAAGCTGAAGCCCGTGGTTCGGCCCGACGGCACCGTCACTGCGGGCAATGCGAGCGGAGTCAATGACGGCGCGGCGGCGCTGATCGTCGCGTCGGAGGCGGCGGTGAAGCGCCATGGGCTCACCCCCCGCGCTCGCATCATCGGGTCGGCCGCCGCTGGCGTCGCGCCCCGGATCATGGGGGTCGGCCCGGTGCCCGCCGTGTCCAGGCTTCTGACGCGCACAGGGATTGCGCTCGAACGGTTCGACGTGATCGAGTTGAACGAGGCCTTCGCCAGCCAGGCGCTCGCCGTCTTGCGCGGGCTGAAGATCGCCGACGACGATACCCGCGTCAATCCGAACGGCGGCGCGATCGCGCTCGGCCACCCATTGGGAATGTCGGGCGCGCGGCTCGCCATGACGGTCACCGAAGAGCTGGTCCTGACGGGCGGGTCCCATGGCCTGGTGACCATGTGCGTGGGCGTTGGTCAGGGCATCGCGATGGCGCTGGCGCGCGTGTGATGGCCCCGCCTCCCCTGTCCCGCCCGGCGGTAACGCGCCATCCGTCCATGACGCCCCTCAAGAGGTAAACCGATGGGAGAACGCCCGCTTCACCTCTCGGTCCTGGATCAGAGCCCCATTGCGCAATCGGGCACGGCGGTTTCGGCCGTGCGGGAGACCATCGAACTGGCCCGGCTGGCGGATCAGCTCGGCTATCGACGGTTCTGGGTTGCAGAGCATCATGCCTCCGAAACCTTTGCCGGCGCCGCACCCGAGGTGCTGATTGCGGCCATCGCGATGGCGACCGCGCGAATCCGCGTCGGCTCGGGTGGCGTGCTCCTGCCGCACTATTCCCCCTATAAGGTCGCCGAAACCTTCGGCGTCATCGCCGCAATCGCGCCCGGCCGGATTGACCTCGGGATCGGCCGTGCCTCGGGATGCGATCCGATCGCGACCCAGGCGCTGCGGCGGCATCGCCATATCGCGTCCGTCAGCAGCGACTTTCCAGGTCAACTCGCCGAGCTGATCGCCTATCATAGGCCGGAGGACGATGCCGCGGGCGGCACCGCACTGTCACGGCTGCGCGCCACGCTGCCGCACGGCGGATCGCCCGCCGATATCCTGCTGCTGGGAAGCTCACCCGAAAGCGCCCGTCTCGCCGCACGGCTCGGGCTGCCCTATGTCATCGCCGATTTCATCAATCCTCAGGCCAGTGGCCTCGCCGACCTGTACCGCGCCAACTTCCAGCCATCACGCACGCTGGGCACCCCGAAGGTCATCGTGGCGACCGCCGCGATCTGCGCGGAGGACCATGATCGTGCCTCGGACTTGCGCTATCCGTTCATCATGGTGATGGCCCTGATGTTCGAGGGCCATATCATCCCCGTGCCCTCGGTCGCGGACGCCAAGCGATGGGCCAGCGCCAACCCCGACATGGCGCAGCCGATCATGCACGTCACCTGGGGCACACCCGATGCCGTTGCGACCGGACTTCGCCGCATCGCCGACCGATATGGCAGCGACGAGATCATGATCTGCAACATCGTGCCCGAGTTCGATGCGCGTCTGGACAGCTATCGCCTGATCGCAGCCGCGCTGAAACCGGAAGAACGCCGCAGCCTTACCGAAGAAGGAGCCGTCGCATGACCGTCATCAAAGCGCAGGACATCGCCTATGTCCGCATCGCCGCGCCCGACGTCGAGGTGCAGGCGGGGTTCCTCCGCGACTTCGGGCTGACGGATCTGGGCACCCATGACGGCGAGCGATTGTTCCGGACCGAGGCGGGTGCCCCCTTCTGCTACGCCGTCACGCAGGGCGAGACGGGCCTTCTGGGCTTCGGCATGTGGTTGCCTAACGAGGCCGCGCTCGAGCGCTTGGCGCAGGCGGAGGGCGTGCCGATCCAAACCCATTCTGGGCCTGGCGGAGGCACATTCATCCGGCTGACCGATCCGAACGGATTCGAGGTCGACGGCTTTGTCGGGCAGCCGCGGAACGCGGTACAGGACGGCGAGGCTCATGCCGCCTGGAACGAGAATGGCCGCGTCGCCCGGATCGATCGCTTCCGGCAAGTCCGCAAGGGACCCAGCCGCGTGCTTCGCCTCGGCCATCTGGCGATCGTGGTGAACGATTTCGCAGAGAGCGACCACTGGTACAAAACGCGGTTCGGAATGCTCACCTCGGACGAATTCCAGATCGAGCCCGGCAAGTCGATCGGCTCCTTCCTCCGTACAGACCGTGGCACGGCGCCTGCCGATCATCACACCCTTGTGATCTTTCAGGCCGGCGGCGCGCCGCGTCTGCGGCACCTCGCCTTCGAGGTCGGCGGCGTGGACGACCTGATGGCCGGTCGCGAACATCTGGTGCAGCGGGGGTACACGCCGCATTGGGGCGTCGGCCGCCATGTACTGGGAAGCCAGATCTTCGACTATTGGTACGATCCGTTCGGCCGCGAACACGAGCATTGGACCGATGGCGACCAGCTCACCGCCGACACGCCCGCCAAGCTGGTGACCATGGAAGAGGTCATGGGCATCCAATGGGGCATGCAGCGCCCCTCCGCCAAATAATCGCACTCCCGACGATAGAGCCGCGCCATGATCTCCCCCGTCGAAGACATTCTCGCCGAAGCCCGCAACGGCCGCATGTTCATCATCGTCGATGATGAGGATCGCGAGAACGAAGGCGACCTGATCATTCCGGCCCAGATGGCGACGCCGGATGCGATCAATTTCATGGCCACTCACGGGCGCGGTCTGATCTGTCTCGCGCTGACGCGGCAGCGGGTCGATGATCTGCGACTGAAACCGCAGACCGAGGCCAATCTCTGTCGCAACGCCACCGCCTTCACCGTGTCGATCGAGGCACGTGAGGGGGTCACGACAGGTATCTCGGCGGCGGACCGATCGCGGACGATCCTGACCGCGATCGACAGCACCCGGCCGGCCACCGACATCGTCAGCCCCGGCCATGTCTTCCCCCTCGCCGCCCGGGACGGCGGCGTGCTCGTCCGCGCAGGGCACACCGAAGCCGCGGTCGACATCAGCCGCATGGCCGGTCTGAATCCATCGGGCGTGATCTGCGAGGTGATGAAGGATGACGGGTCGATGGCGCGCCTGCCGGACCTGATCGAATTCGCCAAACGCCATTCGCTCAAGATAGGCACGATCCGCGACCTGATCGTCTACCGCCTGCGCAACGACCATCTGGTCCAGCAAGTCGATCGCGCCGAATTCGAGTCCGATCATGGCGGCACCTGGGAGTTTCTGAGCTATCTGAACAAGGTGACGGGTGAGTTCAGCTATGTGCTCAAGAAGGGCCGAATCCGTCCGGGTGAGCCGACTCTGGTCAGGGTCCACTCCGCCTCGCTGTTCGCCGACATGCTCGGCCAGACGGGGCCGAGACGCCGCATCCTCCAGCGTACGATGGACCAGATCGGCGCGGCGGGCGCGGGCGTCATCCTGCTCATTCCGCCGCAACTCAATGGCAATATGCAACAGATGCGCGACGGCACGGCGGATGGCATGGACGAGCGCACTTACGGCATCGGCGCGCAGATCCTGGCCGACCTCAATGTCCACGACATGATCCAACTGACCAACAGCCACAGCAAGACGATGATCGGGCTGGAAGCGTTCGGGCTGCATATCGTCGAACAGCGTGAGATCGATATGGGCAGTGACCTCGACTGACGCCGTCGCGCCGTGCACCCGGCGGACAATTTCGACTTACCGATCACCTTCGCGCGCGATCGACCTAGCATGACGGCGCGAAATCCAACGCGGAGCCGCTTCATGTCTGATCACGTGTACAAGATCGTCGAAATCGTCGGCAGTTCGGAGATCGGCGTGGACGATGCCATCCGGACCGCCGTATCGCTCGCGAGCCGTTCGCTGCGCAATCTCGACTGGTTCGAGGTTGTCGAGACACGGGGTCACATCGTCGATGGCCAGGTCGACCACTTTCAGGTCACGCTCAAGGTCGGCTTCAGGCTCGAGACCGAGACGGCGGCGTGACAGCCGCCCATAATCGACACCCGCCTCGACGCATGTCGATGATCGCCATGTTTCGCCACCAGCTTGCCTGCCTGCGCGCGAATGCGCGTGCCCTTTTCGCTGACGGCGACGGATCGACCGGCATGGTCTGTCCGGGTGATCCGAGCGCATGGGGTATCGCGATCGACGCAGCCCGCCGCGCCGAGGCCGACGAAACGGAGCATGCCACCCGATGGTAGACTGGCGAAGCAAGGCCAATGCCCCCGCGCCCGGCACGGTTCTGGGCTCCGTGGCAGAGGTGGGCCGGGGCGGACGCGAATATGTCTTCGGGCGCGGCCTTTCGGCCTTCCGCATGTTCGTCGTGCGGCATGGCGACGCGGTGCGCGGCTATGTGAACATGTGTCCGCATTACTCGCTGCCGCTCAACCACCGCGCCGACCAATTCCTCAGCCGTGACGGCAGCCGGATCATGTGCCGCCAACATCTCGCGCTATTCGCGATTGAGGATGGGCGGTGCCTGGGCGGGGCGTGCGAAGGCGAAGCGCTTCAGCCCGTGCCGTTGAGACTCAACGGCGATCAACTGGTCGTGGAGTGACCATGCCTTATTTTGTCTTCCAAGGCGTCGACGCGCCGGATTCCGCAGCACGCCGCGCCGGACTGCGCGACGCACACCGGGCTTATATCCGCCGCGACGCGATCGATTGCCGGACCGTGCTGGGTGGCCCACTCCTCACCGAGGACGCACAGATGTTCTCCACATTGCTGGTGTTCGAGGCGGAGGACCGGGCGGCGGTTGTCCGGTTCATGCGCGACGACCCCTATATGCGTGGCGGTCTGTTCGCGTCGGTGTCGGTCGACCAGTGGCTGTGGGGCCTTGGTCAACCGACCTGATCGTGCGGATCAACGCTTGTAGAAGGGCGCGATCGGCGCATCGACGTTGATCCACACCGATTTCGGCTGGGTATATTCGCGCATCGCCTCGAACCCCATCTCGCGGCCATAGCCGGACTGGCCGACGCCGCCGAACGGCGAGGCGGGATGGACCCGCTTGTAGGAATTGACCCAGACCATGCCGGCGTGCAGCTTCTTGGCGACGCGGTGGCCGCGGCCGATATTCTGCGTCCACAGCCCCGAGCCGAGGCCATAGGCGGTGCCGTTGGCGATCGCGATCGCCTCCTCCTCGTCGCGGAAGGTGGTGACCGAGACAAACGGTCCGAACACCTCCTCCTGGCTGACGCGATGCGAAGGATCGGCGCGGACGATCGTCGGCTCCACGAAGAAGCCCTTGGCCAGCGCCGGATCGTCGGGCAGCCTGCCCCCGGCCAGCACCTCGCCGCCCTGGTCGCGCGCGACCTGGATATAGGACAGGACGCGCTCGTGATGGATGCGCGAGGTGAGCGGTCCCATCTCCGTCTCGGTATCGAGCGGATCGCCGAGGCGAATCGACTTGGCGAGCTTGACGAAGCCGTCGAGGAACTGCTCGGCGATCGCCTCGTGCAGGATCAGGCGCGACGCGGCGATGCACGCCTGGCCCTGATTGTGGAAGATGCCGAAGGCCGAGCCGCCGATCGCCGCCGGGATCACCGCGTCGTCAAAGACGATGTTCGGCCCCTTGCCGCCCAGTTCGAGTTGGACCTTCTTGAGGTTGCTGGCGGACGAGCGCACGATCGCCCGGCCGACATCGGTCGATCCGGTGAAGCTGACCTTGCCGATGCCGGGATGGTCGGCGATGCGCTGCCCGGCGGTGTGGCCATAGCCCGGCACGATGTTGACCACGCCGTCGGGAATGCCGACATGCTTGACCAGCTCGCCGATCCGCAAGGTGGTGAGCGGCGTGATCTCGGACGGCTTCATCACCACCGTATTGCCCGCCGCCAGCGCCGGACCCAGTTTCCAGCTCACGAACATCAGCGGGAAGTTCCACGGCACGATTTGCCCGACCACGCCGATCGGCTCGCGCTCGACATAGTTGAGGAAGCCGGCATCGACGGGGATCACCGATCCTTCCAGCTTGTCCGCCATGCCGCCGAAATAGCGGAAGCACAACACCGTGCGCGGCACGTCAAGCATCTGGCAGTCGCGGATCGGATGACCGGTATTGGTCGCCTCCAGTCGTGCCAGATAGTCGCTATCCGCCTCGATCGCATCGGCGAGCTTCAGGAGCAAACGGCCGCGCTCATGCGCCGCCAGCGCCGCCCAGCCGGGGGCCGCCGCCTGCGCTGCCTCTACGGCGCGATCGACATCCGCCTCGCCCGCCTCGGCGATGTCGCAGATAATCTCGCCGGTATAGGGATTGACGACCGGAATCGTCTTTCCTTCCACACCGTCGACCCATCGCCCCCCGATCAGCAAGCGAGTCTGCAGGCGCGCGGTGTCGATTGGAGGCAGCTTCATCGTGGGGTAACCTCGAAATTCATGGAAGCAGGCGCGGACCCGGCAGCCCGCGCCCTTCAGGATCAGAAGGTGACGGACACCACAGGCGCTTCACCCCTGGCGATCATCTCGGGGATCTTCGAGGAGGCATTCTCCCATACGAGCAGCATCGCGCGCTTGTCGGCATAGCCCTTGTGGCGGATGTCGGCGGGCATGCACGACACGTCACCCGCCTTGGCGGTCACCTTGGCGCGCGGCTTGCCGCTTTCCTTGTCCTTGATGTCCCAGACGATCTCGTCGGACAGGGTAATGAACCACTCGCACCGGTCGTTGCCATGGTCGACCGGCAGCGTGAACTCCTCCGAGGTCGGGCAAAACAGGCTGTCCCCCACCACCGAACACACGCTGGGGTTCCAGGTCACGTCGGAGCGACCGAGATAATTGAACAGGTTGTAGGCGCTGACCTCGTTCTCGAAGCCGGGCTCGACCTCGACCACCGGCTCGTCCTGCGGTACGTCGGAGAACATGCGGTTGAGCGGGAAGCCGTTCTCGTCAGTGCGGACCGGCGTGTCGCCGGGAAGACCCACCATGCGGCGCGCGGCGACGCGGGTGCGGTTGACCGCCTCGTCGTTATTGCCCTTTTTCGAGCCCCAGGGCACGCCCGTCTCCATCGGCGCTGCGAAGGGATCGTAACCGGCATTGGTCCAGTCGCTGACCATCTGCTTGAACAGCGGCATCAGCGCCTCGCTGGCGAACCGCTCCTCGAAGTCGCGGCCAGCATTGCGATAGGCGTCGTTGAAGCGACCGGCGAATAAGGTCACTTCGCCATAATGGTTGATCGTGCCGACGACGTCGTCGAAATTCACCACACCGTAAAAGAAACCCCAGGCGACGTCGCGCATCAACGCGCGCAGGAACACGTCGATCGGCAGGACGTGGTTGCCGCCGGGCCAGGAGATACGGGCGAAATATTCGTCACGGCGGAAGTTGAAGCTGCCCGCCTGGAAGGTTCGATAGCCGGTGGCGTTCTCGATCGCGCCGATCGAGATCGCGGATTCGTCCAGCGAGTCGGCGGACGCGACGGCGGCGTTCTGCATTGCTTCGGTCATGGCCATGGGATCAACTCCTCGGATCGGGGTATCAGGCTTCGGTCTGGCAGATGGTCGCCCATTTCTGGACGGTCACCAGCCCCTCGATGGTCTGGATCATCAGGCACACGGGCTGGTCGGCGTGGAAGCGATAGGCCGATCCCGCAGGCAGCAGCCCCTGATGGCCCTTGCCCAGGATCAGGCGCCCCATCTTGCGACCGTCGGGCAGGTCGTCGAGCGCGTGCGCGCCCTGCGCCTCTGCGTCGAGCAAAGCCGTTTCCGGTTTCACCAGATGCACCTCGACCTGCCCGTCCATCGACAGGACAAACTCGTCGTGCGCGCAGGTGTACCAGCCGGACGTGCCCTCGGCGCGTGCGACCTCGATGACATATTCGAAGTTCTTGGCGACCGCGACGCGCTCATAGGGGGCGCTGGTCTCGGCGACCTCGAAGATGTTGGAAAAGACGTAGTTCTTCGGGTTGTCGTCGATAATCGTGACGCCGCCCTTGTCATAATCGCTCAAGCTGCCGAAGCGTGTCTGATATTCCATGCTGCGGACCTCTCCTATTCGCCGGTTCGGCGTGATGTCGCACGTGGCGCCGCATTCGGCCGACCTGTGCCGTGACGTTGAGATTGGCTCCGAACCTCGGCGCGATCCTGCAAAAAGCCGCTGTCCGATGTGCAGGAATCGCGCAAAATGCCGGGCGCCTGGCTCATGACCGCGCCGTGCGGCGAAAGACGGCAGGCGTCAGGCCGGTGGCGCGGCGGAACATGCTGGTGAGGTGTTCCTGGTGCGTGAAGCCGCATTCCACCGCGATCTCGGCGATCGGCATCGAGTCCTTCAAAAGCCGCTTCGCCCGCTCGATCCGCAGGCGAATGAGATACTGGTGCGGCGGAACGCCGGTCGTCTGCTTAAAGCGCCGCGCGAAGTGCGACGCACTCATCGCGCAGGACGATGCCATGTCGGCCAGCGACAAGGGCTGGTCGAGCCTAGCTTCCATGAAGTCCACCACCTGCCGCAACTGCCGTTCGCCAAGGCTGCCCGCCGTGCATTCGGGGCCGGTGCATGGCCGCCCGAAACGCCGGAGCAGTCGCGCGGCCAGCGCGGCGGACAGATAATCCGCAAAGGCGCTGGCGCCGCTGTCCCCCTCCAGAAGGGCGCTACGAACCCCCAGAGCAAGCTGCTCGGCGAGGAGATCCGGCTCACCCAGACATGGGGTGATGTTCAGGTCCGTAGACATGCCGAGTTCCGCCGCGACCTCGTTCAACAAGGACCGTCTCAGATAAATATGGAGGCTGTCGAGTTCGCCCTCCAGCCGTACGCCGAAGTCGACGCCGCCGGGCAGAATGAACAGCCCGCCCGCCGGAACCACCCGGCGTTCGCGCTTCGAGCCCAATCGACGCTCGACGCCGACCGGTCCGCCCAGGTGGAGGATGACCAGGCAGTCCTCGACCGCTTCGAACTCCGCTTCATATGGCCGCTCATGCTGAAGCGACGCGTAGAGCGACTGCCATCCGAGCTGGTCGCTCGATACCTGGATCGAGTGTTCCGGACGCAGCAGGATGCCGTGGGTCTCGTGCACTCCGTATCCCGTGGGACAGGTTCCCGCCGACCTGACCGCACCGCCATGTGTCGCGCTATCGGCCAACATGGTCAGCCGCTCACGCCGCGATATGCCAAGGTCACCTCAACGGTCTCCTCTTTGCAGCACGAAGCGATAGTCAAGGCTGCGCCACGCGCCCTGAACCGCGCGACCATCCGGTGCGGGTGCTCGGTGCACACTCAGATCAGCGACGAGCGACGGCTTCACGCCGAATACCGCATCGCTGCCCAGATAGGCGTCGCCCCTGACGAACAGGTGTGTCACCAAAGGGCGATATCCCTCTGCGGCGATCCTGAAATGCACATGCGCGGGACGCCAGGCATGGCGGCCGGTGGCGGCGAGCACCTCTCCCGCCGGACCATCGGACGGAATCTGATATGAGGCCGGGATCACCGACCAGCAGCGAACGCGGCCCTTGTCGTCGGATTGGAAGCGCCCGCGATTGATATGCGCGCCGTCGGGCAGATCGCGCTGCACGTCATATACGCCGTCATCATCGGCCTGCCAGATATCGACCATGGCCCCGGCCAGCGGCGAGCCAGCGGCGTCGGTGACCGCAATGTCGATCCAGAGCGGTTTGCCCTGTGCGCCGCCCGACATATCGGCACCGAGCGGTAGAACCGGTGTGTCCTCGACAAAGAACGGGCCGAGCACGGTGCTTTCAGTCGCGGCCTCGTCTTCGCTGTGGTTGATCGCATCGACCAGCATCGACACGCCGAGCACGTCGGACAAAAGGATCAGTTCCTGGCGTGCGCCATGGGGCGTGTCACCGGTCCGCTTCAGGAAACCGATCGCCGCCGACCATTCCTCCGTCGATGGCCGAACCTCCATCACGAACGCATGGAGGTGCCGCGTCAACGCCGTGACGATCGCCTTCGTCCGCGGGTCGGGCGTGCCGCCGAAGCTGCGTATCACCGCCTCTGTGATCTCGGATGGCGTTACGACGTGCATCGGTCCGGCTCCGTCAGAACTTGATACCGGCCCGAACGCCATAGGTCCGGGGGGCACCGAGATTGCCGAAGAAGTCGGGCAGGACGCCGGGGGCCTTCTGCGCCGCGACCAGATAGGTCTCGTCGGTCAGATTGCGGACATAGGCGCCGATATACCATTTGCCGACGTGTGGCTGGAACGTCAGCAGCGCGTTGCCGGTGAAATAGCTGCCCTGCCGCGTCGCGGAGGTGAACCGGATCTCCAGATTCTGTGCGGACTGGAAATGGCCTTCGCCGCGCGCCACCAGCTCGTAACCGCCGATCGGGAAGACATGCTCATAGTTGCCGTTGAGCGTCCAGCGCGGGGCGGCGACATAGGGATGCCCATTGGGCTCGTTGACTTCGGTGGCCTGTCCCGCCCCGATCACGAAAGGCCCGGTATTGGATTCGAGGTATCCCAGCTCAAGTCCCAGGCTGTCGTTCGGCGTCGGCTTCCACCCCGCCTCGAGGTCCAGGCCGTACATATGGCCGGAGGGGATGTTTTCGATCAGGAGCTTCGTCCCGATCGACGGGATGTTGTAGATCGCCCCTTCCTGGTGATCCTTGTACCACCAGTAGAACAGGTTCGCGTGCAGACGGAACGTCCCGACATGGGCCCGCACGCCGCCCTCCAGCGAGGTCAGCTTCTCCGGCTTATAGACGGTGCTGATATCTGCCGTGGAATAGGTATTGACGCCGCCCGACTTATAGCCCGTCGAGAGGTTGGAATAGAGCATCACCTCGGGGCTCAGATCATATTGGGCACCAATTTTGAAATCGACATGGTTGAACCGCGCCGACTGCGACGAGGTTTGCGTGGTGATGAAGAGATTGTTGGGATCTTGTGCCTGTAACGAGGCCAAGGAGAAGCCCGCCCCCGGCGTACGCGCGATGCCACCGACCTGTTGGATCGGGATGAACGACGACAGGACTGGCGGCGCCAGCGTCGTGTTCAGCACATAGTCGATGTTCGGATCGACCTTCCGGATGTCATGCGAATAGCGCAGGCCGCCGGTGACGCGGAATTGCGGCGTGATCGAATAGGTCACCTGCCCGAACGCAGCCTGCGAATAGGCGGGGGTCTCGGACGAGACGCCGTTCGCGCTGATCGAGGTCGCCGCCGGATCGAAGAAGTTGTTCAGCGGCGACGTCGAGGCGAAGTCGGCGTTCGCGTTATAGAAGAACCCCTGATACGATCGCTGCCCCCACAAGGCATAGAGACCGGCGAGCCATTCGACCTTGTCCGTCTTGTGGCTCAACCTGGCCTCGACGCTGGTTTGGGACATGTCGTTCTGAACGTCGGCCCGATATCCGCTCATATACTGGATTTCGTCGGTCTTGATCTTCCGATAGGACGGCAGGATCGTCAGATCGGCGAAACCAAGATCGGCATTCAGTTCGGCGCGGATACCGTAATAGTTATTGTCGCGCCGGGCATCCGTGCCCTTGGTCGGATAATAGGTCGAGTTGAACGGATTGCCGTCGGGGGTTCCGCGTCCGAGGGGAAGCGCCACGGCACCGCTTCCGATCCCGCCTTCATGGAAATAGTCTCCGGCGAGTAGCAGCGACCATGTCTCGGCGCGGTACAGGAGCTGTCCCCGAACCCCGCCTTCCTTGGCATCCTCATAGGTGTCGGAGATGTAGCCGTCGCGGCGGTTGTAGATGCCCGAAACCCGCGCCGCCAGATTTTCGCCGAGCGGGACGTTGACGTATCCCTCAAGCTGATAATGGCCGTAATTGCCCCCTTCGCCGCTCAGTGAGCCGGACGTTTCGCCGATCCGCGGGCGGGCCGTCACGACGGACACGACGCCGCCGGTCGCGTCGGCGCCGTAGATCGTTCCCTGCGGCCCCTTGAGAACCTCGATCCGATCGACATCGTAGAAGCCGTTGGTGAGGCCGATATTGCCCTGAAGCGGCACACCGTCCTGAACGAAGCCGACCGCCGACCCGCTCAGCGGCGAGAACTGGCTCGAGCCGACGCCGCGAATGTTGAGGTTCACGACCGATCCGAGTTGGGCGGCCTGGAGCCCAGGTATCGCACCAGCGAGCTGTCGGGCGCTCGTAACACCCGCCGATGTCAGGTCATCGCCGCGAATTGCGGTGACGGCCACCGCCGACTTGTCGAGGCTCTGCGCCGTCTTGTAGGCCGTTACGATGATCTCGTTCGCATCCGGGGGCGCGGCACGATCACTGGACATATCTTTGGGAGGATTGGACGTCGACTGGACCGCGGTCGACTGCGCCGATGCAGGTGCGGCCGTCGCCACCACAATGTACGTCAGCGCACTCGCGCACACGAGCAGCTTGGCCACTTTGTTGTCCATCAAATCCTCGCCTATCCTGTGTACTGACGTACTTTTTGGCTGCGGAACGAAATCTGAGACAATCGGGGCTTTGATGGACCTTTAATCGATCTCGAATACTGCCGTCGACTTGACCTCGGAAAAGAGTACACGCTCTCCCCGTTGTATTTGTCTTTCGATTACGCGCCGTGGCATTCCAATTCTTTTGTATGTCGTGAAAGCGGGGACGGGGACTGGCCAGGAGATTATGTCCGCCATGAGTACGCGATGGTTTGCACCCGCTCCTGTCGATCGTCGGTCAGTCCCGCCGCTGCGGCTCGATGACGATTTTCGCTTCCTCGAAGCGGCTGGCCACGGCCAGCGCGTCATAGGCCGCACCCAGGCTGTAACGCCCCTCGATCATCTGGCTGAGATCCAGGCGTCCACCGGTGTGGAGCGCGATCACCGGCTCAAACCCGCCGATATGGCCGATCGAGCCGGTCAGCGTGGCACTCGCCTCCTGATATGGCAGGATGCGAATGGGCATGGGCGCACGCTCGACACCGAGCGAGAGGACACGCGCCCCGCGTCCCAGCGCCTTTTCGACCTCCGGAAAGAAGCTTGCGCCGTCACCGGTCGCTTCGACCGCGAAATCGATGCCGCGACCGTGCGTGAAGTGGCCCAGCGCCTCCCCGGCATCGACTCCGTCGGATTGCAGGTCCCGGCTATCAAGGATCAGATCGGCACCGAGGCGTTCGGCCAGTGCCAGACGCCCGGACGCCCGATCGACCGCGACGATGCCGGCCGCGCCGGCGGCGCGCGCCAGCGCGATCGCCGACAGGCCGATCGGACCGCAGCCGAAAACCGCCACCATCGCCCCCGGCTTGAACCCCCTCGCCTGGCCGAACATCCCGACATAGGCGACCGCCGCAGGCTCGCAGACCACGCCGATATCGAGAGCCGCTTCCTCGCCCACCCGCTCGACGAGCCGTTCAAGCGAGAAGAGATTGCGCGCGGGCGCGACGAGATATTCCGCCATGCCGCCGTCCGTGGTCAGGCCCGCGAAGCTCAGATCCAGACAATTGTTGAAATGGCCTGTCCGACAGTTCCGGCATAGGCCGCAGGGTCTGAGCGCCTGTACCGTGACGAACTCGCCAACCCGTAGATCCCGTACCGCGGGTCCGATCTCGACGACGATCCCGGCGACCTCATGGCCGGGCACGACCGGCAGCCGCATTCGATAGGGCAGGCGGACATAGCCGTCCTCGTCCGTCTCGATCGATTTGCAGTTCGACCTTGCTATCCCCGCGCGCAGGACCATCACCACGACGTCGTCGCGGTCGCGGCATTGCGGAGACGGATGATCGGTCACTCGCCACTCTGGGTTGCGCCACGCCTGCCGGGCATCGTTGGCGCATCGTGCCTCCAGCTCGGTGCTCGACAGATCGGCGCCGGGCCGGGGGGCCCATTCGCCGGTCAATGTCAGGGCCCGCATCGTCATGCGGCGTCGGCCACCCCAAGCGAGATCGCCGCGATGACCGCTGGCGCGTTCGTGCGGTTGTGCCAGGCGTGCCATGT
This sequence comes from Sphingomonas fuzhouensis, assembly GCF_034659795.1. NCBI lineage: Bacteria > Pseudomonadati > Pseudomonadota > Alphaproteobacteria > Sphingomonadales > Sphingomonadaceae > Sphingomonas > Sphingomonas fuzhouensis. Next base: position 36,603 of record NZ_JAXSQY010000012.1, on the reverse strand, counting down.
GCCGTTCTGGATGACGACGTCTCCCTGACGAAGCCGTACCGGTTCGCCCGCTTCCAGCTCGAGCCATAGTTCGCCGCTGAGCAGGATGACGTAGTCGACCGATGGCGTCGCGTGAAAGCCGGGTCGCTCCGGATCGAAGGTCTCGGACAAGCCCGGCAAGTGCGCCGCCTGCTCGGCCCCGGCGGCGGCAGGGTCGATCTTCGCCATGTTGGCTTCGGGGGGAAATTGCACGATGAAGAAGGTGCTGCCACCCGGCTCCGGCAGCAGCGTGGACAGGTCCGTCGTCCGGTCACCCGTGGCGTGGCCGCGCGACACACCGGCGGGCGTCGACCAGACCGTCGCGTTCGCAAAGCCGGGGATCGAGGCGAAGGCATGGGATCGAGGCACCGATCCATCGGAGACAATCACGCTCCGGCCGGCATCGTCGGTCCCGGTCACTACTCGACGGATATCCATCTGCTTTCATCCCCGTTGGCTGGCCCATGGGCTGGGTCCGGACGGGCGCGAGGTTTGGCGAATGCGCGCCGCATCGCCACCGCGCAGCGCCAGATGTTCGCTGGGGGAACACGGTGGAATGCTCACATCGTGGACAGCGCGAACACGCCGCACGCATGGCGCGACACGGCTCTCTAGAATGAAAGACCTGTCGGAGAGTGGATATCATGGTGAAGGCGAGCAGCGACCAACCTGTCATTATCGCGGGCGGCGGGCCCGTCGGGGTCGCGCTGGCGATCGATCTGGCACTCAGAAATATCGCATCGGTCATCGTCGAGGAGCGCCGCGACGGCCAGTTCGTGCCCGCCAAGGCCAACATGACGAACATCCGCTCTATGGAGCATTTCCGGCGCTGGGGGATCGCCGACCGCCTTCGCGCAAATGATTGCGTCAGCCCGGAGGTTCATCGCGACGTGACCTTCGTCACGCGGTTGAACGCGCACCTCGTCCACCATTTCCCCAAGACCTATGAGGCGCAGGATGCCCTCGCCTTCGCGGCGGAGACCGGCGAATGGGCGCCGAACCTGTCGATCGAGCGGACGCTGTATCAGCGCGCGGCGGAACTACCCCAGATTGCGCGCCTGTTCGAAAGCCGGCTCGTCGAGGTTGCGCAGGACGCCCATGGCGTGAAGGCCTGGATCGAAACCAATAGCGAACGCCGGCGCATCGACGGCTCCTATCTGGTCCTCGCCACCGGCGCCCGCAGCGCGCTGCGCCGTGACCAGCTCAATATCCGGATGGAGGGCGCGCCCGACCTGGGTCAGGCCTTTTCCTGGCATATCCGCGCGCCCGGCCTGAAGCATCTGTGGAAAGCCGGGCCGATCGCATCGATGGTCTATTTCTACAATGAGGATCGCTCCGACGATCTGCTGATCCCGCAGAATGAGGATGCCACCGAATTCGTCTACTATTCCTGCCCGATGCCCGCCGGTTTCGACGGTGACAAATGGGAGGATGTCCGCGCCCTGCTGTTCGGGGCAGTCGGCGAGGCGTTCGAGGTCGAACCGATCAGCGGTGGCAGCTTCCGCCTCCACTCGCTGATCGCACCGCGTTTCGACTTTGGTCGGGTCCTGCTGGCCGGGGACGCCGCGCATACCGTGTCGCCGCAGGGCGGCTTCGGGATGAATCTGGGCATCGGCGACGCGGCCGATCTGGGATGGAAGCTCCAGGCCGTGATCGAGGGCTGGGGCGGCGACCTCCTGCTTCCCAGCTACACCATCGAACGCCGCGAGGCGGTGTTATTGTGCCAGCGGGGGTCGGAGGAAAACCAGGCCATGCAGGCGCATTCGCTGGTGCTGGAGGGGATCGAACGCCCCGGCCCCGAGGGCGACGCGATCCGGCAGCAGGTGTCGGACCTGATCGTCGACAAGAAAACCCAGCAATTCCGCTCGATGGGCGGCCAGCTCGGCTACAGCTACACCAAGTCGCCGATCATCCTGCGCGACGGTAGCGCGACGGTGGAGCCGCTTTTCCGCACCTTCACCGAGGCCGCAGTGCCCGGCAATCGCGCGCCGCACCGGTTCCTGCGGGACACATCCGCGCTCTACGACCATCTTGGCCAGGGCTTCACGCTACTCGTCCTGGGGGATGTGGATGTCGAAAGCTGGACATCGGCCGCCGCCCGGCGGGGCATTCCGCTGACCATCTTCGCCCCCGAGGACGAGGCGGACCGTGCGATGCTGCTCGACCTTTACAAGACCCCGGCAACGCTCATCCGCTCCGACCATCATATCGCGTGGCATGGCGGGCGGGAGGGTGACGCCGGACGTGTCCTGAAGATCGCCAGCGGCAACGCCCTCGCGGCCTGACGCCAGTTCGGGGGAACCATCCGATGCCGTTCACGGGTCGAGGCGATGATCGCCTCTATTGGCAGCAGTCCGGGCATGACCATCGCCCCGCCCTGCTGCTGATCCATCCCCAGTCGCTCGATCTGACGATCTGGGACCGCCTCGTCCCGTTTCTTATCGATCATTTCCGGGTGATCCGGCCGGATCTGCCGGGCCACGGCGCCTCCCCACCCCCTCCCGGAGGTCTGTCGATCGCGAGAGCCGCCGCCGGAGCATGGTCGGTGCTGGACGAGGCGGGCGTCGAACGGGCGATGCTGTGCGGCGTATCAGGCGGCGGGATGATCGTGGCGGAAATGGCCCGGATACGGCCGACCGCCGTCACCGGTCTGATCCTTGCCGCACAGGATATAGAGCCCGGCGCGCCCTTTCCCCTACCAAAACCGTCGCCATCGTCCGAGGCAGGGAAGTGGCTCGCACCGCTACTGCGCGTGCAGGCCAGAACGGGCGCCCATGGGTTGGCCGAGCAGGACGACAACCGAGCGTTCGACGGGCCGCATCCCGTGTTACTTATCAATCCGGACGATGGCAGGGCGGCACGATATGCCGGGACGAGCATCGCCACCATGCCCGACGCCCATCTCGCCTGCATCCTGCAACCCGGTGCCTTCGCCACTGCGATCGGGCGTTTCCAGGACAGGGTGCAGAACCACGGCGCCGCCCCCGACCCCGCCCGCAATGGCGAGCGCATCCGGCGCGAGGTGCTCGGCGATGCCTGGGTCGATCAGTCGATCGCCGCGCGAACAGCATGGATCGCCGATTATCAGGATTATGCCACCGAGGTCGCGTGGCACCGGATCTGGGGTCGGCTGGGGTTGGATTACCGCACCCGGCGACTTCTCGTCCTCGCCCTCACCGCATCGCTCGGCCGGTGGGAGGAGTTTCGCCTCCACGTCCGGTCAGGGCTGGAGCGCGGGTCGCTGACGCCGCAGGACGTGAAGGACGCCAGCCTCCACGCCGGTCTCTATGCTGGGGTTCCCGTCGCCAATACGGCATTCGCTGAATGCCGGACCATCTTCGATGCCATGGGGATCGATCCCTCCGAGTGCTGAAGTCGGCTTCGCCCGTACACATGACAGACGTACGCGCGACCGGCAAAGACTTGGCGACAGCGGCCACGTAGTTCGCCGACATCATCATGCGAAAGTCGGATCACGCGATGTCGTCGAAAATCTATACCGATCCAAAGGCTGCCCTTGACGGGCTTCTCTTCGATGGCATGACCATCATGTCCGGCGGCTTCGGACTGGTCGGCAACCCCGAGAGCCTCATCCCGGAAATCAAGCAGGCCGGGGTGACCGGGCTGACCATCATCTCAAACAATTGCGGGGCCGATGGTTTCGGACTGTGGGTGCTGCTGGCCAATGGCCAGATCAGGAAGATGATCTCTTCCTATGTCGGGGAGAACAAGCTGTTCGAGCAGCTCTATCTCTCCGGCAAGCTCGAGCTGGAACTGACCCCGCAAGGCACGCTGGCGGAGCGCATTCGTGCCGGTGGCGCGGGCATACCGGCCTTCTACACCCGCACCGGGGTCGGCACGGTGGTCGAGGAAGGCAAGCCCGTCGAGGAGTTCGACGGCGAGCTCTATCTACGCGAGCGCTGGCTGCGCGCCGACCTGTCGATCATCAAGGCGTGGCGGGCCGACAGCGAGGGGAATCTGATGTTCCGCAAGACCGCGCGCAACTTCAACGCGCCGATGGCCACCGCCGGAAAGATCACCGTGGTGGAAGTGGACGAGATCGTCGCGGACGGCGAGCTGGAGGGCGATTCGATCCACCTTCCCGGAATTTATGTCGACCGGATCGTCAAAAGCACCATCGCCGAGCGAAGGGTGGAAAAGCTGACGACCCGCGAGCGTTTGGAGGTTCAGTAACATGGCTTGGTCGCGCGATCAGATGGCCGCACGGGCGGCGCTCGAACTCAAGGATGGCTATTATGTCAATCTCGGCATCGGTATCCCGACGCTCGTGGCGAACCATCTGCCAACGGGTGTGAAGGTCACGCTCCAATCCGAAAACGGGATGCTGGGCATGGGCCCCTTCCCCTATCCCGACGAGGTCGATCCGGAGCTGATCAACGCCGGCAAGCAGACGATCACGCAGCTATCGACCTCCAGCTATTTCGACAGTGCGCAGAGCTTCGCGATGATCCGCGGCGGGCATATCGATGTGGCCGTGCTCGGCGCGATGGAAGTATCGCGCGACGGCGACATCGCCAACTGGATGATCCCCGGCAAGATGGTCAAGGGCATGGGCGGCGCGATGGACCTCGTATCCGGCGTCCGGCGCGTCATCGTCGTCATGGACCACACCAGCAAGGACGGCAGCCCCAAGCTTCTCGACCGTTGCTCGCTGCCGCTGACCGGCGTGCGCTGCGTCGACATGATCGTCACGGACAAGGCCGTCTTCGACGTCGACCGCGTTCGCGGCGGCCTGACGCTGGTCCAGCGGGCCCCCGGCATATCCATCGAGGATCTGCGGATCATAACGGGCACCGACTTCGCTATACCGACAAGCCTTGCGGCCTAGGAGGGGGCGGTGATCCCCACCGGATCGACCAAATCCTCCTCGACCCGAATATCCGCCTTGATCGCCTTCGCCATGCGTTCGAGCATGGGAAGGTAGCGCTGGACGAGCCGTTCTTCGGTATCGCTACCAACCTGCCACATAATGCTCAGACAGCCGATCAGGCCCAGCCCGCGTCCGATCGGCACCGACAGCCCGATCAGCCGCGAATCCTTGTCGCGTTCCTCGGCATAGCCGCGCTCGCGGATCGTCTGGATCGCTTCGGACGGATCGCCCTGATGATCGGCAAGCAGTGTCGCCCGCTCGGCCGGCGCTGCGAAGGCGACATGGGCCCGTCCGGGGGCAACCTCCCAGATCGGCGCCTCGGCCCCTACCCAACCCAGTTCGGTCCAGAAGATGCTGGACCCGCGCGTCGTCTCCCGGATCACGACGCCATCCCTCGAGCATGTCGACAGAAAGACCGGCCAGGGCACGCTGTCCGGAAGGGTCTCGAGCACGCGCCGTGCGGCGGCCGTGAGCGGCTCGACAGAGCCGGAGCGCAGGCTCAGCTTGTCGACCGCCTCCGTCAGCCGGTAGACTTTGTGCGCTGACGGGCTTCGATAGATCAACCCGCCTTCGAGAAGCGTGTCCAGGATGCGATAGACGGTCGGCCGGGGAAGGCCGGTGTCCCGCGAAATTTCACCCGCGGTCGCCGACCCGACGTGATTGAGATGCTGCAGGATGGCGACGCCGCGTTCCAGGGATCGAATACGTTTGTAGCTCATGCATCAACGCACTTTTTGAAAGGGTTAGAAGCCGAAGCGTACATCACGCGGACTGGCCCCGGAACACGCTTACGCAGAATGTCCGAAACTCTATGATTGCACGCTCTAAGCACTGTGCGGCGCGCCTCCCCGAGCGTCGCGTGGCGTAATGCGGCACCATCGGTATCGCGGCAGAGACTTCGGGGCGCGACCAGTCTGAAGAGACTCCAGTGACCAACCTGACACTCAAAAAAGCGCCTGTCGAGATCGGCACCCTGGACACGATCGACACCCCCGAGGACATCGTCGCGCGAGCGGTCGCGATGCGGAGCGAGTTGGCCGCGGAATGCGAGGAGAATAATCGCAACGGCGCGTTCAGCCGCGAACGGTTCGAGGCGTTCAAGCGCGCCGGTTTCTATCGCATCCTGTCGCCCCGCCGCTATGGCGGCCTCGAAATGGGCCTCGACACCTTTCTTCGGGTCGTGGTCGAAATCGGTCGCGCTGATCCGGGCTCGGCCTGGGCGATGGGTCTTTCCGCCGGCCACGCGCTTCATCTTGCCGCCTATTTTCCGGAGCAGGCGCAGGCCGAGGGGTTTGCCGACAACGGCAACTTCATCTGTCCGCAGCGTGCCCTGCCCTCGGGTCGGGCGGAAAAGGTCGATGGCGGCTTCCGGCTCAGCGGCGAATGGTCCTACGCGTCCGGCGTTCCTCATGCCAACTGGTTCATGGGCGCGGCCAATGCCTTTGCCGAGGACGGCACGCCGCTGCCCCCGATCGGTTTCATCATTCCGCGCGAACAAATCGAGGTGCTGAGCGATTGGGGCGGCGATCTGGTCTTCGGCTTGCAGGCGACCGGGTCCAATACGATCCGCATCGACGACAAGATCATCCCCGATCGCTGGACCTCGCTGTTCGACTGGCCGCGTCGCGAGCTTGGCGAAGACGGCACGCCAGGTTTCCAGATCCACGGCAATCCGCTGTATCTGGGTCGGATCATGACCTATTTCGGTTGCGAGCTGTCGGCCCCGATCGTCGGCGCTGCCAAGGGTGCGCTCGACGAATATCGCCGGTTGATCGATACGCAGAAGACCAGCTTCCCGCCGCCCCAACCGCGCAGCGAGTCGCACTTCTTCCAGCAATGGTATGGCGAGGCGATGGGCATGGTCGACGCCGCCGAGACGCTGTTGCTCGGCGCAGCCCAGCGCTACACCGAAGCCTGCGAAGCCTGGGCGCGCGATCGCACCCCCTTCACCTTCGTCGAGGATGCCCGGATGCGCCAGACCGCGCTGCTGGCCGGGCGCATGGCATGTGACGCCGTCCAACTGATGTTCACCTCGTCGGGCACCACCGCGGCGCGGACGAATTCCCGGATACTTCGGTTCTTCCGCGACACCGCCACCTATCGGACCCATGTGACCTCGCAATGGCCAGTCATGTCGCACTCCGCCGGCAAGGCGAGCCTGGGGCTTGGCCTGACCCTCTGAAAAACGAAAAGGGGCGGCGGTTCGTCTGGAACCGCCGCCCCTTTTTTACCCGCCGGGATCGGATCAGGCGGCGTGGCCGATCTGATCGAGCGCGGTCCCGCCATCGGCGACCATGTTCTGCAGCAAGCGGGTTTCGACGGTCCGACATGCGGCCTGCAGCGATGGCAGGAATGTCGCGACGGCTTTGTCGAACGACAGGGCCGACGAAATCCAGCTTACATCCATGCACGCCAGCACACGACCGCCAAGCCGGATCGGCAATGCGATGCTGGACGTCTTCTGATTGACGTCCCGCTGACGCGATCCGAAGCCGTCCTTGCGCGTCTTGTTCACCATGAACTCGATCTGGGCCGGCGTTTCGAAGAAGGATTGGCCGCCCGAGCATCGCGACAGGAAATGCTCCAATATCTGGTCGCGCTCGCTTTCCGGGCAAAAGGCCAGATAGGCGCGGCCAAGCGAGCCGAGCAGCATCGGGTGGCGGCTACCGACCATGCCGCTCTCGATCGAATAGGGGCTGACCGGGTGGGTCGACTCGTGAATGACCATCTCGCCATTTTCATGCACCGCCAGATCGGTCGGCCAGATCAGCTCGGCCTGCAATTCGTACAGCACCGGGGTGGCGACGCACATCACGCGGTTGCGGTCGTTGAGACCGCTGCTGAGCGTCCGCACGGGCCAGGCCAGCGTGTAGCGGTTGGTTTCACGGTTGAAGCGCACCAGGCCGCAGGTCGCGAGCGTTTCAAGCAGGCGATAGGTCGAAGGGCGCGACAGGCCGAGCTGGGCCGCGATGGCGCTGCCGCTGGCATTGCCCACGACATTCAGGTGGGCCAAGAGATCGATGCCGCGAGCGATCGTTCGTACGTTATCCACTGCCTCTCCTTCCAAAGCCAATTCGGGATGCGCTCCCGATACCGCTTCAGACCTCGAAGATACCATAATTTGCAGCGATCCGAAAAGCTTCGCTGACGTACACCAGGCGAACGCCTCGACAACTTCGCCCCGCGTATGCGGCCCGCCACCTAGAGTTCAGTTCGCATGTCTTACGCCGCCACGAACCAATCGGCGGCCGGTTTCTTGGTGAGGGGCGAACCGATGAAGGACTTTATTTACAACAGCTTCCCAGGAAGGGTAATCTTTGGGAGCGGTACCTTGGTACGCGTCAGGGACGAACTCGAACAGCTCGGCGCCACAAAGGCGCTCATTCTCTCGACGCTCGAGCAGACACGGGAAGCGGAACTGCTGCGTGACCGGATCGGCGACAAGGCTGTAGGAATCTTCAACGGGGCGCGGATGCACACGCCGACCGACATCACGGAGGCTGCGATGACGGTCGTCGCGGAAACCGGCGCCGACTCGGTCATCGCACTCGGCGGCGGTTCGACGATCGGCCTCGGCAAGGCGATCGCCTGGCGGACCGACCTGCCGCAGATCGTCATCCCGACGACCTATGCGGGATCGGAGGCGACCCCCATTCTCGGCGAAACGGCCAATGGCGTGAAGACGACCCGCTCCTCGCCAAAGATCCTGCCCGAGGTCATCATCTACGATGTCGACCTGACGAAGACGCTGCCGTTGGGGATGACGGTGACATCGGGGATCAACGCGATCGCGCACGCCGTCGAAGGGCTTTATTCCCAACAGGCCAACCCGGTCATCTCGCTGATCGCGCAGGAGGGCGTACGCGCCCTCATATCCTCTCTGCCGCGGCTGAAATCCGACTCACGGGACACGCGCGCACGGGCCGACGCCCTGTACGGGGCCTGGCTGTGCGGAACGACGCTGGGGGCGGTGGGCATGGCGTTGCATCACAAGCTGTGCCACACATTGGGGGGCACGTTCGACCTGCCGCATGCGCAGACCCACACCGTGATCCTGCCGCACGCGCTCGCCTATAACGCACCCTATGCGAAGAATGCCGTGTCGCGCCTGTCGGTCGCCATGGGCTGCGACGATCCGGCCCTGGCACTGTTCGACCTGGCGAAATCGCTCGACGCCCCGACCGCGTTGCGGGATCTGGGGATGCCGCGCGAAGGGCTCGAGCGGGTGATCGAACTTACCTTCGCGAACCCATACTGGAACCCGGCTCCGCTCGACCGAAATCGTCTTCGGGGCTGTCTCGACCGTGCGTGGGAGGGGCTGCCGCCACGTCCCGACTGAGGCGGCTCGGCGGTTCAATGTCCGGGCGCGCCGATCCCCCAATCCCATTTGTCGAGTTCGTAGCGCTCGAAGACCCCTGCCCGCAGATAGGGGTCCAGATCGATAAAGCGTACCACCGCTTCACGCGTCTCCCCGGACAGGATCAGGAGAGACCCCGTCACCGCATCCTCGTCACCGGACAGCGTCATACCGCCGGCCACGACGCTCACGCCGAACGCGCCGGAGCCCAGATGGTCGCGATGGCGCTGACGCTCGACCGCGCGGAGCCGGTCGGCACCCGCGCGGTCGTAACCGTGAAAGATAAAATAGGGCACCGGCCGTGGGCTAGGACTGTACCGCCACGGACTGTCGAGGCTCGCGACCCGCGATCGTGATGGCGATGGCGATCAAGCCATAGGCGATGATCATCACATAGATTGGCGGCAGATAGGTGCCATGGGTGTCATAGTAACGTCCCGCCAGTACCGGAACCACGCCGCTTCCGATGGTCTGGATCATCAAGGCGGTGGCCGTGAGCATCGGGAAGATCTTGTGATCCCAGTAATGGCTGATCAATGCCATAGAGCCGACCTGACCGGCACCGAAGCCGATCCCGGCCGCCAGGGCGAACAGGATCAACGACGCCGCGCCCGAGACATTGGCGAGGATGTAGAAGCCCAGCCCGAACGATATGAGGGCGCTGGCCATGGCCAGGCGCAAGGTGATGCGCGGGGCGATCAGGCCGAAGCATAGATTGCCGGCCACCATGCCGATCTGCATGATCGACAGCGCGGACGCCGCCTCGGCCAACGCAAAGCCCCGCTTCTGCAGATAGACCTGGCCGTGCGCGGCAAGGAAGATCGAACCTGCGGTGCAGACGATCATCGCAAGGATGATGACCGCGAACAATGGCGAGCGTGCCGCGGTGCCGAAGCTTCGCCCCGGATAGACGACTGCCACCCCCGGCTGCGGCATTTCACCCGGCAACACCGGACCATCCGCCCCCGCCGTGCGAGGCGGATCGCGGACGAACACGATGACGGCACAGAGTGCAAAGAGCCCCGCGCCGCCGAAGACATACCAGCCGAAGCGCCAGTCCCCGGTCTTCTCGATCCCGAAACCGAGCAGCGCGATCAGCCCGAAGGTCAGCACGCCGGTAATGGCATAGAGAAGCGACAATGCGACCGTGCGCCGATGCGGAAACCACGCCGCCACTCCGGTCTGGCACGGGATGACACCGCTGAACGCGCTGGTCACGCCCATCAACACGCCATAGCCGATCATCGCCTGATAGGGCGAGTGGACCAGCGTCGCCAGCAGCGCCGCCCCAATTATCATTGCGACGAAACCGGCCGCCATCGACAATCTCACGCCGAATTTCTCGGTCGCCTTTGCCGCCCCCGGCAGGAGCACTGCCGTGGTGAACATGTTGGTGACGACCAAAAGGCCCAGGGACGTGGCGTCCCAGCCATAGGCCCTGGCCATTGCGGTGTTGACCACGCTGCCGCCGAAGACCGGCAGCGACATCGAAACGCACATCGCGATGCCGTAGACGACCAGTGCGGTCCAGTTGCGATCCTGCAGGCCCGAACCCTGGGCGAACGATGCGGCGCCCGGCTGCTCGACCGTGCGCATCAGCGTGCCGCCAGCGCGGCGGCGATCTTGGCGTGGATGTCCGCCTGCCATTCGCTGCGTGGACGACAGGACGGATCGGCGCGGACCAATGTTTCGGTCTGCGCATAGAGTTCATCGGCCGACTGGTCGAAGTCCATCAGTGTGAAATGGGGTTGCGTGATGTACCAGGGCGTATCGCAATACACCTCCTGCCGGTTGCCTTCCGGATCACGGAAATAGCAGGACCAGGAGTTTCCGTGCGTCACCGGCTCGATATCCTTGAGCCCCAGGTCGCGGGCACGTCGATAGACGGCAAGGAGTTCGTCGAGCGTGTCGGTCTTGTACGATATCTGGTTCAAGAGATGCTTCGACACGAGCCCCGGCTCGCGACCACCGATCAGAACGATCTGATGATGATCGTCCGGACTTCCGGTCATGAAAGCGATCTGAAGATTGTCCTCGACCGAATAGTCGGAAACGACGAACCCGAACATGTTCGTGTAGAACGCGACCATCTTGTCTAGATCATAGACATGGATGCCGAAATGCTTGAACCTGATAGCCACAACAACCTCTCCGTCGTTTGCATCAGTCTATTCGAGTCCCAGGATCTCCCGTCCTGCTTTTATCGTTTTGTCCGGTATGTGCGGACAGGGGGCCGGATCGCCCCCTGCCCGCACGGCGTCAGGGCTTCGGCGGCGGGCCGCCGGGGCCGCCGGGACCGCCCGGCGGGGGCGGGGGCATCGGACCGGTGACGGTGTCTTCGCCGTTTCCACGCGCTTCGTACATCGCGAAAAGCTTCTCCGCGATCTCGTCGGGATCGACTTCCGTCCCGCGCTTGATCAGGCCGGACACAAAGATCGCACCGACATAGACGCCCTTCTGCTTCAGCGCCCCGTGAAGGTTGCTGAGATAGTTGCGCAGGCCCGAGGTCGCGATGCCGATATTGGCGAGCGGCGGGATCGGCTTGATCGCCGAACCACCAGCGATGAACAGCAGACCGCCGTCGCCCCGCTCGATCATCTCGCCCGACACCTCGTTGACGACCTTCACCGCACCGCCGACGATCAGGTTGAACGCCGCCAGCGCATTGGCATAGGTCGTGTCCAGCGCGCCGCGATAATTTTGCGGCCCGAGTGCGGGGCTGTACTCGACGACGTCGATCGAGCCGAACGCGCCACGGATTTCCTTCGCAGCCGACTTGATCTGGTCCGCGTCGGTCACGTCGCCGGTCACCGTCTTGACGGCGGTAACGCCTGCCTCGGCCAGCTGCGCCTTCAGCGTTTCGAGATTTTCCTTCCGGCGCGCGACCAAGCCGACATTATATCCGGCCTTGCCGAAGCGGGTCGCGATAGCGAGCCCCATCGTGCCGCCCGCGCCAAAGATTGCGATTGTCTTCGCCATGATGCTGTGTCCCTGATGTGGTTCGCGGTTCGGATCAGAACAGCGGCTTCGGGAAGGGCGGGTTTTCCGGAACCGGGCTCATCACGTCCCAATGTTCGGCCAGCTTGCCATTCTCGATGCGGAAGATGTCGATAACGACCGCGCCCAGGCTGTTCGGGTCGAACTTGAAGTGATGGTGGACCGCGACGCGGTCACCATCGGCGATGATCTGCTTGATCTCGGTCGAAACGCCGTCGATTCCCCGGCTGAAGGCGGCGCGCATCGCTTCCTTGCCACCCGGCACCATCTGATTGTGCTGGATATAGTCGTCATGCAGAAGCTCCAGGCCAGCATCGACCTGGTGATCGATGAAGACCTTTTGGAAGAAATCGCGGACGAGGGCCTTATTCTTCTCTGCTTGATCGGACACAGTCTTGCTCCTTGTGATTCAGAACGGGTTTGGGGGTTAGGAAACCAAGAGATCCGCATATCGGCGCGGCTGAAGCGTGTAGCCTGCCTGACCATCAAAGGGGTCGCCCAGCACGATCGCCGAGTCCCGATCGCATATCTGCGAAAGCTGCTCGCCAATCTGCTCGGGCGTCCATGTGGTGCTGGTCACGCCTTTGCTCCGCCACAGCCCGACCTCGTAGACATCCCGCCCGTTCGCGCCGAGGCACCGGCCGTTGAACGGCACCGTCTCATGCGAAAGGAAGGCGACGGCGGGCGCGATCTGGTCGGGTGTATGCTCCGCAAGCACCTGGTCGTCGGGCTTGGTCGCGTCATCGCTGAACGTCAGCCAGGCGACGGTCGCCGCGCTCGGCAGGATCGCATTGACCTTGATGCCGAGCGCCTCGCCCTCGATTGCCAGGTTGCGGGTCAGCCCGAAGATGCCCGCCTTGGTCGAACCATAGACGGTCGAATATCTGGCGCCGATGACCGAGCCCGACACCGTGTTGACGATGCGCCCGCCGCCTGCCGCTTTCATGATCGGCCAGACCGCCCGGCACATCCAGATCGCACCCATCAGATGCGAGGCGATCATCTTTTCGACGTCCGCGGCGACCAGCTCGTCAAACAAGGCATATTCGAGGACGCCCGCGTTGTTGACGAGGATATCGACACGACCGAACGCGTCGATCGCCGTCTGTACGATAGCCTTCGCACCCTCTTCGGTCGCGACCGAGTTGACGTCGACGACAGCATCGCCTCCCGCCGCCCGTATCTCCTCCGCCACCGCCTCGGCACGCGGGACGGTCATGCCCCGGCCATCGGGCCCGACGCCAAGGTCATTGACGACGACCTTGGCGCCGCGGCTGGCGAAATAGCGCGCATAGGAGCGACCGAGGCCGGGATTGCTCCCGGCACCCGTCACGATCACCACCTGATCGTCGAAGCGCATGCGGTTATCGGCCATGACGAACGCCGCTCAGACCGTTTCGGCCTTCACCGGATTTCGCAGCGTGCCGATCTCTTCGATCTCGACCTCGATGATGTCGCCGTCCTTCATGAACACGGGCGGCGTGCGCTTGGAACCGACGCCACCGGGCGTGCCAGTGATGATGACGTCGCCCGGCTCCAGCCGGCTGAACATCGAGCAATATTCGATCAGCTTCGGAATCGAGTAGATCATGTCATGGCTGGTGCCACGCTGCATCTCCTCACCGTTGAGGCGGGTTACCAGCGTCAGCCTGGCATTGTCCGCGATCTCACCGCGCGTCGCCATCCAGGGACCGAAGGGCCCGCTGCCGACGAAGTTCTTGCCCGGCGTCCATTGGCCGTCCTTCTTCTGATGCTCGCGCATCGACCCGTCATTATACGGGGCGTAACCCGCGATATGGTCCCACGCATCCGCCTGGGAAATGCGTCGACCGGCCTTGCCAATAATGACGGCGATCTCGCCTTCCCAGTCGACACGCTCCGATTCCGGGGGCGCGAGGAAGGGGGCGAGATGGCCGATCTGGGAATTGGCGAAGCGTGCGAAGACGATCGGCGCCTCGGGCACCACCTTGCTCGTCTCCATCATGTGCGTATCGTAATTGATACCGATGCAGAAGATTTTGTCCGGGTTCGGAATGACGGGCAGATAGGTGATCTCGTCCAACGCGTAATCGGCCGACGCGCCATTGGCGAGCATCTCCAGCTCGGCGACCGCATCGGCGGCCAGGACCGCCTTCAGGTCCTCATACTTGCCGCCAGAAGCCTTCTTCAGATCGACCACGCCGTCGGCAACCACGGCACCGAATGTCGGAACGCCATCAACGCTGAAGCTCAGTAATTTCATCTGCGTCTTCCTTTGTCGGTATGCCTGGGTTTCAGGTCCGAATTCGCGGTTTCCATGCAAAGGGCCACCACCCTCGCCTTCCATTCCATTCATAATGGGGGCGCCCGGCTCCGCGCGTTCGAACTGCGAACTGTCCGCACAGTGACCAAAAGCACGGGCTTGGTGGACGATGCGCAACGGTATTTTTCGGTTACGGACGCGACCGATCGCGGCTCAGGTTCACGCAGCGAACAGACGTCGCGTCATCAAAGATTCGTGCCCGGATCTTCCATATCCTCCTGAGCAATCGCCCCGATGTGGGGGCGTCGAGCTTCGAACTTAGGAGAATAGATCGTGGCAACCGCGGTGCATTCCAGGGGCGGCGACACGAGCGCGCCCTCGCAGCAACAGCCTGTTTTGGATCTGACCCCTGACGAATTCATCGAACGCATCATTGCACTGCGCCCGATGATCCGGGCACAACAGGAGGAAGCCGACAAGGCTGGAGGCTATACGCGCGAGGTCCACGAAGCGCTGCTAGAATTCGGCGGCTACGCGCCGGTCCGGCCCAAGCGTTACGGAGGCTATGAGTTCGACGTTGCGACCTTCCTGCGTACCGCCATCGAAATGACGCGCAGCGATCCCGGTGCGGGCTGGTGTTATACCTTCGCGACCGGGCACGTACCTATCATCGCGGGCCATTATTCCAAGGAAGCGCAGGACGAGATTTTCAGCTACGGCTCGGGCTTGGCGCTCGCGCCGCTTCGCGCTCCGACCGGCGGCACCATTCGCAAGACCGATGGCGGCTACATCGTCGACGGCACCTGGGACTGGGGCTCGGGCATGATGTACGCCACGCACGTCATGCCGACCGCGCGATTGGTGGTGGAGGGCGCCCCTCCAGGACCGCCGACCTTCCTGCTGCCGATCATCCCCATCGGAGACGTTCAGATCCTCTGGGATAGTTGGGGCAATGGCCGTACCCTCGGACTCCAGTCGTCGGGTTCGCAGACCTTCGTGGTCAAGAACATATTCGTGCCCGAGAATATGGTGACCCCGTTCAGCGAGTGCCAGCGCGGTGGTGAGGACCTGACGGGCACGCCGGGCACGCGGCTGCATGGCAACCCGCTCTATCTTGGCCTGACGACCTCCTATTTCAGCTCGACGGCGGCGAGTTGCATGGTCGGATGCGCCTGGGCGGCGCTGGATGAATTCGAAGCGATCCTGAGCACCAAGCGCACACTCAACCCGCCGTTCGACCTGCGCATGAAGTCGGCGGACTATCAACAGCCGCTCGGCGAGGCGCTGATGTACGCCAAGGGTGCCGAGGCCTGCCTGATGGAATATGCCCGCCAGTATCAAAAGGCTCTGGACGCCTGGGCCAATGGCACGCCCTTTACGGCGGAAGAGGACTTCAAGCTGAGCGCGCTGACGTCGCAGGCGGCCAAGCAGGCGGTCAAGGCGGTGGAAATCTGCTTCTACGCAGGCGGGTCGTCCAGCACATTGGCGGGCGGAAAGCTCAACCGCTACTTCCGCGACATGGCGATGTTCCGCACCCACCCGATCGCCCAGTATCACACAGCGGCCATCGGCTTCGCGCAGGCGCATCTGGGGCTGCCGGTTCCCATGCTCGAAGCCGTCGGCGGCAAGCGTTCTGGAGACGCACCGACGCACTGAGCGCTTCGATGGGGAATGACCTGGGGGGTCGGCGGTAGGGGTGCCGCCGCCCCCCTTTTTCTGTCGCTGCGGGTTGCAGACCCGTGGCCCCGGCCGGATCACCAAATAAAAGGGAGCCGCGACGGTGGGACGTCGCGGCTCCTGCCATATCATTAGTAGATGGCCGGCGTCAGAACGCGACCTCATCGCCACCCTTCAGTCCGAGAATGGCGCGCGCCTCGGCGGGCGTCGCGATCTCGAAGCCGAGTTCTTCGAGGATATGGCGCATCTTGCGTACCTGTTCGGCATTGCTGCGGGCTAGTTCGCCACGGCCCAGATACAGACTGTCCTCCAGCCCGACCCGGACATGCCCGCCGAGCAGTGCGCATAGCGTCAGGATCGCCGTCTGATGCCGACCCGCCCCGATCGCGGAGAATTGGTGGTCCTCGCCGAACAGCTCCCGCGCGGTCCGGCGCATATGCATGACGTGCTCGGGCAACGCGGCCAGGCCGCCCAGCACGCCGAAAACCCCCTGGATGAAGAAGGGCGGCTTCAACAGCCCCTGATCGACGAACCATCGCAGCGTGTGGAGATGTCCGATGTCATAGCATTCGAACTCGAAACGGGTGCCATAGCCTTCGCCCACTTCGCGGATGACGCGTTCGATCTGGCAGAAGGTATTGCTCATGATCGAATCGCGCGTGTTTTCCAGGAACGGCTTTTCCCAGTCGAACCGGAAGTCGCGGATTTTGCCCGCCGCCGGGAATAGTCCGAAGTTCATCGAACCCATGTTGAGCGAGCATATCTCCGGTTTCGCCCAGTTCGCCGCCTCCAGACGGTCGTCCATGGTCATGCCGATACTGCCGCCGGTGGTGATGTTGACCACCGCGTCGCAGCGCTGCTTGATGACCGGCAGAAATTGCTTGAACACCTCCGCCTTGGGGGTCGGGACACCTGTCACGGGGTCGCGCGCATGGAGGTGAAGGATCGCCGCGCCCGCCTCGGCCGCCGCGATCGACTCGCTGATGATCTCTTCCGGTGTCAGCGGCAAATACGGCGACATGCTGGGCGTGTGGACCGAGCCGGTGACCGCGCAAGAGATGATGATCTTGTTGTCCTTGGCCATATTCATGCGTCCTATGCAGGCAGAATGCGGGGTGTCGCGGCCGAGAGTGCGCGGCGTCGGGCCCGTCGTCTCAATGGGCGATGCCCTGTGCACCATCGACATAGATGGTCTCGCCCGTCAGGAAGCGGCGATCCATGGCGAACAGCGCGTCGACCAGACTGGCGATATCCTCCTCGCTACCCGGCGCACCGCGCGGGATTCGCTTGTCGAGATAGGCGCGCAGCGGCCCCTCGGTCATCGCGTCACGGTTGAGGTCGGTGACGATATAGCCAGGCGCGACGTTGATCACGCCGATCCCCTTTGCCGCCCATTCAACCGCAAGCACGCGCGTGATCGCACCGACCGCCGCCTTGGACGCGCAATAGGCCAGGTTCTGCTTGACGCCGAGCTTGTCGAAAAAGGACCCGATATTGACGATCAGTCCACCCGCCCCGGTCAGATACGGATAAGCCGACTGGCATCCGACCAGCACCGAGGTCGCGTTGGCCGCGATCATCGTATTCCAGTCCGCAAGTGTCAGGTCTTCCGATCGCGCATTGGTATGCAGTCCGGCATTATTGACCAGCCCGATCAGACGCCGCCCCTCGCATGCCTCTACAAATGCGCGGCGAACGCCCTCGACATCGGTCACGTCCGCCTTGAGCGGGAGCCAGCGCCGCCGGATTTCGGGCGTTGCGGTCGGGCGATCCGGAAGGCCTCCGGATCGGGAGAGGCAGGCCACCATATGCCCCTGCCCCGCCAGCCGCTCGGCGATCGCGGCACCGATACCACGGCTGGCGCCAGTGACGATCACGACACTGTCCATCACGCGTTGTCCGCGCCGGCGGCGCGCGCCTGCCTTTGCCGGGCGACGATCGCCTGACGCGCGGGCGCATATTGCGGCGTGCCATAGGCCTCGAACAGCGCAACACAGACCTGATGATGCTCGTCCAGCCCACCGGCCTCGACTGGTTCGACCATGCCGCGACGATAGCCGAGGCCGGATTTCAGGCATGCCTCGATATCGTCGCGGGTCGCGAGGCGGCTGTCGATCGCGGCAAAGGCCAGGTTGAATTGCGGTCGGATCAATCGGTCGACGATCCGGCCGATCCGGTCGGCGCAGACGCTGACCTCGAAACCCGCCGCCTCCAGCGCGCCCGCCGCCGCGTCGAGCGCGTCGGGGTCGTGGCCCTCGCCATGAACGATCTCGATCAGGTTGGTCGGCGCGCTGGTGCCCAGTCGGAAGCGTGCAAAACCGAAGAGATTGCGCGCCGTTTCGCACGCCCGTGTCGCCAGACACTGGGTATGGAGTTCGACCAGCACCGCGCGATGGTGCGCAGCGTCGGACGGCGCTGGCTCTGCGCTCCCCGCGATCATCAGGATCTCGCCCGCATCCTGCGACCCGGTGACGATGGGCTCATCCGATGCGAAGGACCGGCTCTGCCCCACAAGCCGGACGGTGATTGACGTGGTCATGCCATGTTCCTCCGCTATCACGCCCCAAAGAGCTGATCGGCCTGATATGAAAAAAAGCCGCGCCCCGACTTGCGGCCGAGCTGACCGGCGGCCACCATCCGTCGCAGGAGCGGCGGCGCGGCGGCGCGGGGATCGTTGGTCACCTTGTGCAGCGCCTCGCTCAGCCGGACCTGTGTGTCGAGGCCGATCATGTCGAGCAGTTCGCACGGCCCCATCGCGAAACCCATTCCCGCCTTCATCGCCCGGTCGATGTCTTCAGGCGCGGCCACACCGGACTCGATCAGCCGGATCACGTCATTGTGATAGGGAATGCAGAAATGGTTGAGGATGAAACCAGGCCGGTCGGCGGTTTCGACGGCCCTCTGACCGGTCGCGGCGACGAATTCGAGGGTGCGCGTCCAGGTCGCGTCCGAGGTCTGCAGTGCGCGCGAACATTCCACCAGCTTCATCACCTGCGCGGGCAAACAGTAATGTGCGCCCGCGACCCGGTCCGGCCGCGATGACGCGGCCGCAAGCTCGGTGATCGACAGCGTCGAGGTATTGCTGAGGAAGATCGCCTCAGGCCCGCAGATCGTGTCGAGATCGCGCCAGAGCTGCTGTTTGACGGCCAGATCCTCATACACGGCCTCGACGACCACGTCGGCGTCCGACAGATCGCTCAGCGAGGTGGTGAAGCGCAGCGCCGCGTTGGCGCGGGCGGCGGTGGCTTCGTCCAGTCGACCCTTTCGGACGGAACCTGCCAGGAAATCGCGTACCTGGGCGGCGGCACGGTCAAGCGCGGTTTCGTCGAGATCGAACAGGGTTATGTCGAACCCCGCCCGCGCGATGGTGATCGCGATGCCCGTGCCCATGGTGCCGGCACCGGCGACTGCGCAGTGGCTGAATGGCAAATACCCTCTCCTACGATCCGATCGCAGTCGATCGATGCCGACCGGTCGTGGAAATATCGCGCGCCATGGTCAACGCGACCCTCGGGGCTGTCCGCCCTGTGGTCGGGCGCAGATGGCCTCGTGCATGTCGGCTCGTACACTGGGCAGGCAGAACCCCCAGGCGAATTGATGCGCCCTGTCGCTCGCCATATCCCGCCGTCCCCTGGACTTATGGGAATATCGATGACCCTGCCCGTCGACATGCTGCCCGTCATAGCGCCTGACAGCGACACGCCCGGCCTTCTGGCGGGCATCACCATACTCGACCTGACCACGTCGATCGCCGGGCCCTATGCCACGATGCTGCTGGCCGATCTGGGGGCCGAGGTCATCAAGGTCGAGCGTCCGAATTCGGGTGACGATACCCGATCCTGGGGACCGCCGTTCCTGGGCGGCACCTCGCTCTGGTATCTCAGCGTCAACAGGAACAAGCGATCGGTCGCGCTCGACTATTCCACCGACGAGGGACGTGCGATCCTTTACCGGCTCGTCGAGAGCTGCGACGCCGTGATCGTCAACATGGTCCCGCGGGTCCAGAAAAAGCTGAAGGTCGATCACCGGTCCCTCGCCGCGGTCCGGCCGGACATCGTCTTCTGCTCGATCACCGGATTTGGGCTGGACGGCGCGCGGGCCGACAAGACCAGCTACGACCTGATCGCCGAAGGCTATAGCGGCATCATGGACATCACCGGCGAGGCGGAGTCGCCGCCCCAGAAGGTCGGCGCGCCCGCCGCCGACATGCTGTCGGGCATGGACGCCGCAATGGCCGTCATCGCCGCGCTTTTCGAGCGACAGCGCAGTGGCAAGGGGCATTCGATCGATATCGCCATGATCGAAAGCATGACGCGCTTCCTCTCTCCCCGGATCATGACCTATCTGGGCAGCGGCGAGGTGCCGCGCCGGACCGGCGCCAAGGACAGCGTCATCGCCATCTACCAGTCCTTCGACACGGCCGACGAGCCGCTGACCCTGGGCTTGGGCAATGACGGGATCTGGCAACGTTTCTGGGACACGGTCGGCGAGCCCGACTATGCCCGGCAGGAACGCTTCTCGACCAACGCCAAGCGCCATGCCGTGCGGCCGGAGATCGTGGCGCGCATCCAGGCGATCCTGAACACGCGCGGACGCGACGCCTGGCTCGACGCTTTCGAACGAAACGGCATCCCGTCGGGGCCGATCAACCGGATCGATCAGGTCGCGCACGACCCGGAACTGGCGCGGCGCGGCCTGTTCTATGCGATGACGGTGGGCGACGAGGCGATACCGCAGGTCGGCCTGGGGATAGCGATCGACGGAGCGCCGATACAGGCCCGCCGCCCGCCCCCGTCGCTCGGCGCGGATACCGAAGCCATCCTGACCCAGCGGGCCGGTTGCTCGCCGGACGACATCGCGACGCTTCGCACGGAGTCAGTCATCCAATGAGCGGTATTCTCGACCGTATCCCATCATCGGTTCGCTTCAGCGACGAAGAACAGATCCTGCTGGACTCGGTCCGCAGCATCGCCGCGGACGTCATCGCGCCCAATGCGGCGCGCTATGATCGGGAGGCGACCTTCCCCGTCGACAGCATGGCGGCGATCGATGCGCTGGGCCTGAACGCGATGTTCGTGCCCGAGGCTTATGGCGGCGTGGCGCTCAGCTACGCCGCCTATCTCGCCTGCGTGCAGATCATCAGCGCGGCCTGCGCCTCGACCGGCATCACCTGGGCGACCAACTTCCACGCGATGAAGCCGCTGATCGAGTTCGGCACCGAGGAACAGAAGCTGCGGCTCCTGCCGCGCATTGCCGAAGGAGGGCTCGCCGCGCTGGCGATCACCGAGCCCGATGCGGGGTCGGATGCCACCGGCATGCGGACCCAGTTCGTCGAGGACGGCGACGACATCATCGTCACCGGCGGCAAGACCTTCATCTCCAATGGCGACCGCGCGGACCTGTATCTCCTGTTCGGCAAATGGTCGGACATCGCCGATCCCCGCAAGGCGATTTCCGTTCTGGTGCTGGAGAAGGGAACGCCCGGACTGGAGGTCCTCGGCGTCGAGCACAAGATGGGGCACCGCGCGTCCTCGACCGCGACGCTGGCGTTCAACGGCTGCCGGGTGCCACGCGCCAATCTGCTCGGCGAGCCCGGTGCCGGACTCCCCATCCTGTTCGCATCGCTCAACAAGTCGCGACCCAGCGTCGCGGCGCAGGCCCTGGGCATCGCGCGTGCGGCCTTTGATCGCACCGTCGCCTATGTGAACCAGCGCAAGCAGTCGCAGCGGCGGATCATCGACAATCAGGGCGTCCAGTTCATGATCGCCGACATGGCGACCGACATCGCGATGGTCGAAAGCTTTCTCTGGCGCCTGGCGGGGATGGTCGACGCAGGCGAAAGCGATATCGCGATCGAGGCATCGATGCTCAAGATGCGCGCGACCGACGTCGCCATGCAGGTGACCGAAACCGCCGTCCAGCTTCACGGCGGCTATGGCTATTGCCAGGAATATGAAGTGGAACGCCTCATGCGCGACGCCAAGATCACCCAGATCTGGGAGGGGGCCAACCAGATTCACCGCCAGCTCGTCGGCCGCGCCTTCGCCGAAAAGCGGAACTGAGCGGATGTTTCGGACCGAAGAGAAGGGCGCGCGGCTGATCCTCACGCTGGATCGTCCCCCGGTCAACGCGATCAACGATGAATGGCTCGCCACCTTTCACCAGTTTCTCGATGGAATAGAGGTCCGCGACGATATCAGCGTCCTTCATCTCCGCTCCGCGCACAAGATTTTCTGTGCGGGCATGGATGTCGCGCACATCGCCGGTCTGATGGCGCGCGCGGACGGTGCCGATGCGATGGTCCGCGATGTCCGGGAGTTCCAGCGCGCCTTCGCCCGACTGGAACGCCTGCCGCAGGTCGTGCTGGCCGAGATCGGCGGCGCGGCTCTTGGCGGGGGATTGGAACTGGCGCTCGCCTGCGATCTCCGGATCGCGGCGGATGAGGCCAAGCTCGGCCTGCCCGAGGCGAAGCTGGGCCTTATCCCCGGCGCAGGGGGGACGCAGCGGCTGACCTGGCTGTGCGGTCGCGGGACCGCGTCGCGACTGATCCTGTCGGGCGAAATTATCGATGGCCAGGCCGCGCTGGCGCTCGGGCTGGTGCAATGGTCGGTCGCCCGCGCCGAACTGGCGACGACGGCAGCGGCGATCGGCGACCGGATCGCCGCGCTTTCGACCGGTTCGGTTCGTCAGGCGAAGCAGTTGATCGCCGCCGCCGGCGACAGCGGCCGCGACGGCTTTGCCGAGGAGCTGGAGGCCGACCGTCTGCTCTTCGCCCTACCCGACACGCAGACCCGCATCGCGGCCTTTCTGAACGGCCAGCGGTGACGTCACATCAGGAGCGCTATCGTGAGCTACACTGAGATTCTCTATTCGGAAGACGGCCCGATCGGGACGCTGACCCTCAACCGTCCGCATGACGGCAACATGTTCACCGAGACCATGTGCCACGAGATTCGCGACTGCATCAACGCGATCCGGCGCGAGACGCGGACCCGCGTGTTGGTCATCACCGGTGCGGGCGACAAGTTCTTCTGTATCGGCGGTCGGAAGGACGGCATGGAGGATAGCAACCTGTACGCCGGGGTGCTGCCGACACTGGAGATGTACGAGAGCATCGACCGGCTGCAAAAGCCCGTCATCGCGATGGTCAACGGTTTCGCGGTGGGGGGCGGAAACGTCCTACAGGTGGTGTGCGACATGACCATCGCCAAGAAAAGCGCGGTGTTCCGCCAGGTCGGCCCGATGATGGGCAGCTTCGATGCCGGCTATGGCACCTGGTATCTTGAGGATCTGGTCGGCAAGAAAAAGGCCAAGGAAATCTGGATGCGCAATCCGAAGATATCGGCGGACGAGGCGCTGTCGCTCGGAATGATTAACAAGGTCGTCGCGGACGAGGATCTGGAACGCGAAACCCGCGCCTTTGCATTGGAGGTCGCCAATCGCGGTCCGGTCGCGCTGGCGGCGATCAAGGGCGCATTCAACGCCCGCCATGGCGGCGTCGCCGGACTATCGCGGACGACGCATGATATCCTGCTGCCGCTCTACATGAAGACGGCCGAGTCGAAGGAAATGAGCCAGTCTTTCGCGGAACGGCGCGATCCGGACTATGACTTGTTCGGTCACTGACACGAGTACCCTGTTCGTCGGCAGGGATCGCGATATCCCTGCGCGCGTGTCGGCCTCGAACGCCGATACACTTTGATACCAGCGGATACCCAGTCTGGCTGTTTCAACAGGTGATCGACCCTTAATCGCTTCAGTCCTCCCAAGAGGATTGGATACATGTTCTTCCCGCCACGTCATCCCCGATATTCGGAAGCGGCCGCGCTTCGGCACGATGTCGCACCACCGGCCGCGGGGGCGACGTGGGACAGACTGCATCAGCTCGCGGGGGCGTTCCGATGATCGCCCGTCACCGCGCACTCCCCCTGGCGCTGGTCCTTGCGGCGTGCGGTTCCGGCAACCAGCCTTCGCGCAGCACCGCGCCGGTGGAGGTGGGGACGGTGACCATCGTCACCCAGCCGGTGACCGTCACCACCACACTGACCGGACGGGTCGCGGCGGCCGTCACCGCCGAGGTGCGGCCCCAGGTCGACGGGATCATCCGGGCGCGGCTGTTCACCGAGGGCACGGTCGTCCGCGCCGGCCAGCCGCTCTACCAGATCGACCCGCGCCTCTATCGCGCCACCCGTGACCAGGCGGCGGCGCAGCTCGCCAATGCGCAGGCGGCGGCGGTGACGGCGCAGGCCAAGGCCAATCGCTATGGCCGTCTTCAAAACGCCGATGCGGTCGCACGCCAGGACGTCGACGACGCGGTCGCCTCGGCACGGCAGGCACAGGCCAATGTCCGTCAATATCGCGCGACGCTGAACAGCGCCGACGTCAATCTGGGCTTCACCCGCGTGGTCGCTCCGATCTCGGGCCGCATCGGACGGTCGGCCTATACCCAAGGCGCGCTCGTCACCGCAGCGCAGACCACCGCGCTCGCGACCATTTCGCAGCTCGACCCGATCTATGTCGATATCCAGCAATCGGCCGTCGCCGTGCTCGATCTGCGCGAGAAGCTCGCCCGGAACGGCAGCCGCCCCTCCCGCATCGCGGTCCGGCTGCAGTTGGAGAACAACCACGCCTTCTCCCAGATCGGCACCCTGGAATTCGGAGAGGCCTCGGTCGACACCACCACGGGCACGATCACGCTGCGCGCGCGCTTCCCCAATCCGCAGGGGCTCCTGCTGCCCGGCATGTTCGTTCGCGTGACGGTGCCGCAGACGCAGATAGCCGAAGGCATTCTCGCACCCCAACAGGGCATTACGCGCGATGCCAAAGGCAACGCCAGCGCCTTCGTCATCGGTGCGGACGGAAAGGTGGCCCAGCGCTCGCTGACGACCGGTGAGGCGATCGGCGACAAGTGGCTCGTCACCAGCGGCCTCAAGGCGGGGGACCGGCTGATCGTCCAGGGATCGGACAAGGTGAAGGCCGGCGACACCGTCAAGGCGGTCACCGTGCGGCTTGGACAGTAACGCCATGGGCATCAGTCGCTTCTTTGTCGATCGCCCGATCTTTGCCTGGGTCATCGCGATCGTCGTCATGCTCGGCGGGATCGGCGCGATCACCACCCTGCCGATCGCCCAATATCCCGACGTCGCGCCCCCGACGGTACAGATCAGCGCCACCTATAGCGGTGCGTCGGCGGAAACGCTGGAGACCAGCGTCACCCAGGTGATCGAACAGCAACTCACCGGCATCGACGGGATGCAGTATTTTTCGTCCTCGTCCGACTCGTCGGGGTCGGCGACGATCACCGTCACCTTCAAGAAGGGCACGGACGCCGATACCGCCCAGGTTCAGGTCCAGAACAAGGTCTCGCAGGCCGAGGCGCGACTCCCTTCGGCGGTCCGGCAGCAAGGCGTGACCGTCACCAAGTCGAACAGCGACTTCCTGATGATCGTCGCGGTCTATGACAAGACGGACAAAGCCTCCGAAGCGGATGTCGCCGATTATCTGGTCAGCCATTTCCAGGACGATCTCGCCCGCGTAGACGGCGTCGGGTCGAGCACGGTCTTCGGTTCGGAATATGCCATGCGCATCTGGCTGGACCCCGCCAAGCTCGCCGCGGTCCAGTTGATGCCGTCCGACGTTCAGACGGCGATCGAGGCGCAGAATGTCGACGTCTCCGCAGGCCAGGTGGGCGCACTGCCCGCAGTCAAGGGCCAGCAGCTCAACGCGACCGTCCGCGCCAAGTCGCGCCTCCAGACGCCAGAGCAGTTCCGTGACATCGTGCTGAAGACCGCCACCTCGGGATCGATCGTGCGGCTCAGCGACGTGGCCCGTGTCGAGTTGGGCCAGGAAAGCTATTCCTCGTCGGCGCGACTGAACGGGCATCCCGGTTCGGGCATCGCCATCCAGCTCGCATCGGGCGCGGATGCACTTAAGACAGCTTCGGCGGTCAAGGCACGGGTCCAGGAACTGGCCGTCGGTATGCCCGCCGGCTACACCATCGCCTATCCACGCGACACGACCGACTTCGTCAAATTGTCGATCCATGAGGTGATCGAAACCTTGCTGATCGCGGTCGCCCTGGTCGTGGCGGTGATGTTCGTGTTCCTGCAAAGCTGGCGGGCAACGCTCGTTCCCGCTGTCGCAGTGCCGGTCGTGCTGCTCGGGACCTTCGGCATCCTGTCGCTGTTCGGCTATTCGATCAACACGTTGACGCTGTTCGGCATGGTGCTGGCGATCGGCCTGCTGGTCGACGACGCGATCGTCGTCGTCGAGAATGTCGAGCGCGTGATGGACGAGGACGGGCTCTCCCCGCGTGAGGCGACGATCAAGTCGATGGAGGAGATCGGCTCCGCTCTGGTCGGCGTCGCGCTGGTCCTGTCGGCCGTGTTCCTGCCGATGGCCTTTTTCGGGGGATCGACCGGGGTCATCTATCGCCAGTTCTCGGTGACCATCGTCTCGGCGATGATCCTGTCGGTGCTGGTCGCGTTGATCCTTAGCCCAGCCCTGACCGCGACGTTGCTTAAGCCGTCACACGGCGACGCCCTGCAGCGGCCCGGCCTGTTCGGGCGTTTCAATCGGTGGTTCGACCGCTGCACCCATCGCTATGTCGACGGGACCCGCCGCGTGATCGACCGCCGCGTCGTCCATTTCGGTATCTTCGCTATCATCGTGGTCATCATGACCGTCCTGTTCCTGCGGCTGCCGACCAGCTTCCTGCCGACCGAGGATCAGGGCCAGGTGATGGTGATGTTCAACCTCCCCGCCGGCGCGACCGCCGAACGAACCGAGGCGGTGCGTGACGCGGTGCAGGACTATATCAGCAAGAACGAATCCAAGACGGTCAAGGACTCCTTTTCCATCACCGGCTTCGGCTTCAGCGGCTCGGGTCAGAACACCGGCATGGCGTTCATGAGCCTTGCCCCCTTCGACCAGCGCAAGGGCAAGGACGCCAGCGCCTCGGCGATCAATCTTCGCGCGATGAAGGCGCTGTCGACCATTCGCGACGCGACGATCATCCCGATGACCCCGCCCGCCATTTCGGGACTGGGCCAGTCGAACGGCTTCACCTTCGAACTGCTCAATTCCAGCAACATGGCACGGGAAAAGTTCCTCGCCCTACGCGACAAGCTGATCGCCGCCGCCGCCAAGGATTCCAAGCTCAAGCAGGTCCGTGCCGCGACCCTGCCCGACACGCCGCAGCTCCGTATTGCGCTGGACGATGCCAAGCTTGCCGTACTCGGCCTGACCGAATCCGACGTCACCAACGCGCTGTCCGGCGCGTGGGGCGGGACCTATATCAACGACTTCGTCGATCGCGGACGGGTGAAGCGCGTCTATCTCCAGGCCGATGCGCCGTTTCGGATGCTGCCATCCGATCTCGACGGCTGGTTCGTCCGAACCTCGTCGGGAACGATGGTGCCCTTCTCGGTGATCGCGACCACGTCATGGGAAAAGGGGCCGAACAGCGTCTCGCGCTTTAATGGCCGCTCCTCCTACGAGATCCAGGGCGAGGCCGCCGACGGCACCAGCTCCGGCGAGGCGATGAAGGCCATTGTCCAGCTTCAGCAGAAGCTGGCACCCGGCACGTCCTATGCCTGGTCGGGCCTGTCCTATCAGGAGAACCAGTCGAGCGGACAGGCACCGATGCTCTATGGCCTGTCGATCCTCGTCGTCTTCCTGTGCCTGGCGGCCCTGTACGAAAGCTGGTCGGTGCCGATCGCGGTACTCCTGGTGTTGCCACTCGGCGTCATCGGCGCGGTGCTGGCGGTGACGTTCCGTGGGCTCGACAACGACATCTACTTCCAGGTCGGCCTTATCACCACGATCGGCCTTACCGCCAAGAATGCCATCCTGATCGTAGAGTTCGCGGAAATGGCGCGGCGGCGGGGCGAGGATGTCGTCACGGCCGCGCTCGACGCGGCACGGACCCGACTGCGGCCCATCCTGATGACCAGCCTCGCCTTCATCCTGGGCGTGTTGCCGCTGGCGGTCGCGACGGGCGCGGGGGCGAACAGCCGCATCGCGATCGGCACCGCGGTCGTCGGCGGTATGCTGACCGCAACGGTCATCGCGATCTTCTACGTGCCACTCTTCTTCGTGGCGGTCGCCCGCCTGTTCCACCGCACGCCCAAGGAGACGGAGGCATGACCCGCCGCCCCCATGCCGCCCTGCAGATAGTCCTCCTACTCACCGGGACCGCAAGTCTGGCCGCCTGCGGCACGACCGCAAAGCCCGTTCGCCCGATTGCCGACTTCGTGCCGCAACAATGGCCGGCGGGCGCCGCTTATCCGGCCGCAAGCGGCACCGACATGGTGGGCATGACCTGGCAGGCCCTGGCGACCGATGCCAAGATGCGCCATGTGATCGGCGAGGCCCTGATCCACAATCAAGACCTGGCGGCGGCGGTCGCCAACGTCGCATCGGCGCGCGCGCAATATCGTACGCAGCGCAGCTACCAATTTCCGACCCTGGCGGCGACCGGCAGCGCGAGCGATCAGGGCAATGTGCTCGACGGTAATTCGAATACCACCGGGTCCGGCAGCTCCTATGCCGCGCAGGCCGGGGTCAGCAGCTTCGAGCTCGACCTGTTCGGACGGCTGCACAATCTGTCGCGCGCCGCATTCGCACAATATCTCGCCACCGACAGCGGCGCCCGGTCGACCCGGTTGAGCATCGTGGCGGAGACCGCCAGGGCCTATGTCGCGCTCGCCGCCGACCGCGATCGCCTTACCGTCGCAGAGGAGCAGGTGACCAGCAGCCGCCGGACGGTGACGCTGAACCAGGACCTGCACGACCAGGGGCTGGTGAGCGGTTCCGACGTCGCGGATTCGCAGACGGTCTTGGCCCAGGCCCAGTCGGACGTTGCCAGCTACACCACCCAAGTCGCGCAGGACCGCAATGCGCTGGAACTGCTGACCGGCCATCGGCTCGACGACACCACCCTGCCCACCTCGCTCAAGGAAATCGACGATGGTCTGGCGGTCCCGGCGGCGGGCCTGTCCTCTGCTGTGCTCCTGTCTCGACCGGACGTGGTGGAGGCGGAGCGGCAGCTGGAGGCGACGGGCTATAACGTCGCGGCGGCGCGGGCGGCATTCTTCCCGAAGATCTCGCTCACGGGGGCGCTGGGACTGGCCTCGACCGCGCTGTCCGCGCTGTTCTCCGGCGCGTCGAGCATCTGGTCCGCCAGCGCGAACGCCAGCCTTCCCATCCTGGGCGGCACCAACCGTGGCAATCTCGACTATGCCATCGCCCAGCGCGACTATTATCTCGCCACCTATCGCAAGGCCGCCCAGACCGCTTACCGGGAAGTCAGCGATGCTCTTGCCCGGCGGGGCACGATCGGACGCCAGCGCGATGCGCAGCAGCTCCTCGTCGCCTCATCGCTGCGAAGCTACCGCATTGCCGATGCGCGCTATCGCGAAGGTGTCGACAGCTTCCTGACGACGCTCGTCTCGCAGCGGACCCTATATTCGGCGCGTCAGACGCAATTGACGACGATCCTTGCGGATCTCAACAATCGCATTACCCTCTATCAGGTGATCGGCGCCGATCCGAGCCTCGCGGCCCCAGCCGCCGTGACGCAGCGATGACTGCGCCTTTCCGCTCGCGGGGGATCTGAGGTCCACATGCGCCAATCCCCTCATCGCTTGCTCATCGCCGACGACGATCCCGATATCCGGGAGATGGTGAGCGCGCAGCTTGCGAATGCCGGGTTCGATGTCGTGACGGCCGGTGACATAGCGGGCATCCAGGCCGCCCTGGCCAGCGAGGCCATCGACCTGATCGTCCTCGATCTCGGTCTGCCAGACGGTGACGGCCTGCATATGTGCCGCGACCTGCGCGCGGCGGGCAACGGCGTCCCGATCATCATGGTGACCGCGCGCGACGGCGCGATCGACCGGATACTGGGGCTGGAACTCGGCGCCGACGATTATCTGACCAAGCCGTTCGAGCCGCGCGAGCTCATCGCCCGGGTCCGCAACCTGCTTCGCCGCGCGCCTGCCCCCGCACCGCCCCCCGTCGTGGCGCGCTTCGGGGGCTGGCAGCTCGATCTGGTTCGCCGCCGCCTGCGCGCGCCCGATGGCAGCGTCGTGATGCTCTCGACCAGCGAGTTCGATATTCTCTGTCGTCTGGTCCAAAGTCCCAGCCAGCCCCTCCCCCGCGAGGCATTGCTGCCCGAACGCGCCGCGACAGCCGCGTTCGATCGTTCGATCGACAACCAGATCAGCCGTCTGCGCAGCAAATTGGCACCGTACGGCGACGACCTGATCCTGACCGCACGTGGACAGGGCTATCTGCTCGGAGCCGCCGTACGGTTCGAGTGATGCGCTTCGCCCGCCTCTTCCGCTCGCTGAGCGGGCGTATCGCGCTGCTGCTGTCGCTCGGAACCGTCCTGGCCGTCGTCTTCGCCCTGCTCGTCGCCGGACAGATCCGCCGTTCGGACTATCGCCGGCTCCAGTCCGAACGCGTGCTCGCCAGCGCGGCCGACATCGTCGAGCGCTTTCGTCAAGACCCGCGTGGCACGCTTAGGGTCATGACGAACCAGGGCATCATCGGCGCGGTCATCGTCGCCCCCTACGCCGCCCTTCCTCCGGCGGACCAACGGCTCACCGCGCGGCTGGCGCAGCGGATCGGCCCAGGCACGCCTGTCCGCCTGTCTCCGGCGAGCGACGCCCTGTGTCATACCACCGATCCCTTCTGGCACCGGTCGAGGGCCGCCGGGTTCGGCGCGTTTCCCGCGTCGGATTGCTGGCTGCTGACGATCGCGCCGGCATCCGGGCGCGTCACGGTCGGACTCGACCTGCCCTATCTCCTGCCACCGCCCACCCTGTTGTCCGACCTGCCGTTCCTTGCCCTGATCGCCCTCGCCTGCATCCTGCCGTCGGCCATCGCCGCACGGTTCGCGACCCGGCCGCTGCGTCGGTTGACCAGCGCCTCGCGGGCGTTTGCCGGATCGATCGATGCCGACCCGGTGCCCGAGACAGGCCCGGTCGATGTGCGCGAGGCGCTGGCGACCTTCAACGTCATGCAAGAGCGGGTGCGCGCCGGTCTGCGCGAGCGCACCCATCTGCTCGCCGCGATCAGCCACGATCTGCAAACACCGCTGACCCGTCTGCGGCTGCGGCTGGAACAGGTGCAGGACGAGGCGCTCCGCGCCCGACTGATCGGCGATCTGTCCGCCACGTTACGCATGGTGCGCCGGGGGCTGGATTTGGCGCGCAGTGCCGAGAGCGGCGAAGAATGGAGCATCGTCGATCTGGGATCGCTGCTGTCCAGCCTGGCGGACGACGCGGTGGATATGGGGCATTCGGTCACCTATCGCGGCGAACCGACCCTCCGCCTCCGCGTGAAGCCCGACGCCCTGACCCGCTGCCTTACCAACCTGGTCGACAATGCGGTGCGATATGCCGACGGCGCGGAACTGTCCTGGACGCAGCATGACCCGTATATCGTGATCTCGGTATGTGATCGTGGCCCCGGAATGCCCGACGCCATGCTGTCGCGCGCCTTCGAGCCCTTTTTCCGGGGTGACGTGGGGGTGAAGGGTGGCAGCGGCATCGGACTGGCGATCGCCAGGGCGCAAGCCGCGACCATGGATGGCGAGGTGGTCCTGGAGCGCCGCGCGGGCGGCGGTTTGTGCGCTTGTGTGCGTCTGCCCATCGCCAGCATCCGAGGCTAGGTCGGCATTTCATCTGTAGTTCAAGGATTATGCCGGTATTTTTCGGCAACGCCGCCTTTGACGAGCGGACATACAGGAGAAAAACATTGCGGGAGACTGGAGGCCGGCAGTTTTCCACCGCCCAGGATACTGTGATATCTTTAACACGCCGAAAGGCAATTTGGGCATATTGCGGCCCTGCAATGCGCGCGATACGCCGCGATGCAATGGCTTGCACATGCTTCAAACCCCTATCGAAATTGATGATTTGACGGATCGCGGCGGCCGATTGCTGATCGTCGACGACGATCCCGACATCCGGGAACTGACTCGCGAGTTCCTGCGTGCGCACGGCTATGACGTCGATGCGGTGGAGGATGGGGCGACGATGCGAAGCGCCCTGGAGCAGCAACAATATTCCCTTGTCGTGCTGGACGTGATGATGCCCGGCGAGGACGGCCTGTCGATCCTCCGGTCGCTCGATCGCACGACCGCACCCGCCGTCATCGTCATGTCGGTGATCGGGGAAGAGGTCGATCGGATCGTCGGCCTCGAAATGGGCGCCGACGACTATATCGCCAAGCCCGCCTCGCCCCGCGAACTGCTGGCGCGAATCCGCTCCGTGCTACGTCGACAGGGGGAGCGCCCGGTCGGTGCGGTTACGGTACAGAGCCGAACCTTCCAACGCTTCGCCGGATGGCGGCTCGATCCCGTCGGCCGGCAACTGTTCAACCCCGAGGACGTGCTCATCAACCTGTCCGATGGCGAGTTCCGGCTGCTGATGACGTTCGTCGATCACCCCCGCCGTGTCCTCACCCGCGATTTTTTGCTCGACCACTCGCGCGGTGCCAATGCCGAGCATTTCGACCGGGTCATCGACGTGCAGGTCAGCCGATTGCGGCGCAAGCTGATGCGAGACGGAAGCCCGGGGGGCCGCAGTGACGAGCTGATCCGCACCATCCGCAACGAAGGCTATATGTTCGCAGCCGATGTCGAGCACCGCTGAACGTCGCCAGGGCGGGCGAACGATCGCATGGCCGATCTTTGCCCTGGTCATCGTGTCGGTCGTCGTCGCGGCGACGACGATCTTCGTGGTGACGTTCAACGGTCCACCGGCGCGGCGTTTCGGGGAGCCCCTATCGATCGTGGCGCAGGCGCTTCGCACCGGACAGGCACCTCCGGTCACCGGTTCGCCGATCAGGGTCTCGACCGTGCAGGATTCGCCCGCACCCAATCGCAACCTCCGCGCCGACGAGCAGGGGCGCCGATCCGTGGCGGCGACGCTCGGCGTCCGTCCGGAGGATGTCGTTGCCTATACGCGACGGCCGATGGCCACCGACATGGGCGTGCTGGGCCCCGAGTTCATCGTAGGATGGAAAACCCCCGTCGGATGGCGGGTGGTCGAGACGCCGCGTCCGTTCCTGGCACCATGGCATTTCACCACATTGTTCGCGATGCTGATCTCGGTGGTTGCCCTTGCGGTGCCCGCCTGGGTCATCGCGCAGATCATCTCGCGACCGGTACGCGCGGTCGCGCGGGCCGCCGAGCGCGCGCGGGCCGGCGCCGAACTGCCCGCCCTGCCGCGCGGCGGGACGCGCGAGGTGCGCGCGCTATCGACGGCGGTCGCGGCGATGCATGAACGACTGGCGAAACATGCCGAGGGCCGCACCACCATGCTTGCCGCGATCGCGCATGACCTCGGCACGCCGCTGTCGCGCCTTGCCTTCCGCGTCGAGCAATTGCCCGAGCTGGCGCGCGAGCGCGCCGCCGCCGACATTGCCGAGATGCGCGGCCTGATCGCCGCCGCGCTGTCGTTCGCGCGCGACGAGGCGGTGGGCGCGCGGGAACGGCTGGACCTGGGCAGCCTGATCGAAAGCCTTGCCGACGATGTCGCCGACGCCGGAAAGTCCGTGACGACGGAACCCGGCCCCCGGGTGATCGTCAAGGGGGACTCGGTGGCGCTGCGGCGGCTGTTCGCCAATCTGGTCGAAAACGCGATACGCTATGGCGAGTGCGCGGCGATCGCGTGGCAGGTGGAGGGCGACACCGTCTCGGTCACGATCGACGATTGCGGGCCGGGTATCGACCCGGCGACGGTGGAATATCTCTTCGAACCCTTTGCACGGGGCGACCCGTCGCGCAACCGGGCGACCGGTGGAACGGGCCTGGGACTTGCCATTGTCCGGTCGGTCGCGGCGCGGCATGACGGCGAGGCGGTTTTGGAGAACGGCCCCACGGGTGGGCGTGCGCGCGTGACGCTCCCACTCGCCGTTTGAGGCCTGTCAGGCCGGGCGGCCAGAGTCAGAATTGCGTTCCGACGTTGAAGGTAATCAGCTTCGTATCGTCGCCGGGCTGCTTCAGCAGTGCCTTGGCCAGATCGAGCCGCAGCGGGCCAAAGGGCGAGTTCCAGTTGACGCCGATGCCGAGCGACAGGCGGGGACTGGCCGAATTGCCCTGATAGGTCTCGGCATAGGTCCCCAGCGAGTAGGTATAGGGCGTACCGGTATTGGTCGTCGTCGAGGAGCCTTCGCTGTTGAGGTACAACAGATTTCCGGCGCTGTCGCGATACTGGCGCGTGGCGCCGGTGCAAGCCGTGCCCGCTGCGTTGGCCGTGGCGCAACTGTCGATCAGCGTCGGTTTCGTTCCACCGAACACCGCGCCGACATCCAGATAGATGGAGGGACGCAACCCCATCTCCCGCGCCCCCGACCCAAGCGGAAGTTCCAGCTCGAGGCGGCCGTGATAATAAGCGGTGCCGCCCAACGCGGTCTGGGTATTGCTGGTCGATGTGGTCGACAATGTCGCGGGTATGGTGCTGGTGTCATAATAGGTGCGCGATACCCGCGGACCGACGCCGCGAATGTCAAAGCCGCGCATCTGCGGATCGCCCAGATAGAAGCGATCGGTCAGGCGGACATCCTGTCCGATCCCGTGGATATATCCGCCATCCGCCGCCGCACTGAAGACGAACCCGCTGCCCAGATTGGCGTAGCGCGACAGATTGACGGTAGTCCGCAGATAGCGCGTGTCGCCGCCCAACCCGGCAAAATCCTGGCTGAAGGTGAAACGCGATCCGCTCGTCGGGCGAAGCCGGCTGTTGAGGCTGTCGAACATCAGCGAATATCCCACCGATGACGTCCAGCGATTGCCGACCGCGTCGCAGAGATAATAGCCAGCCAGCGCCGGATCGCAGCGCCCGTCGGTATAGTAACTGTCCTTGCTGATCGACACCTGATCGTAGCTTAGGCCGTAACGACCGGACATGGACCAATATTCGGTAAGCGGTACGCCCGCCCGGATCTGGAAACCGGTCGTGACCTGATCATAGACCGACGTCGATGAGGAGGTCGTCGTGTTGTAATTGTTATAGTCGCGGCGGAATACATCGACGCCCAGCGCAATGTTCTTGTCGAAGAGATAAGGCTCGGTGAAGCCCAGTTCGACCGATTTGGCATAATAGCTGGTGCTGACCGAGGCGCGGAGCTCCTGGCCCTTGCCCCTGAAATTATGCTGGGTGAGGCTAGCGCTGACGATCATCTTTTCAAGACTGGAATAGCCCGCCGACAGGGAAAGCTCGCCCGTCGAACGCTCCTCGACATTGGTTTCCAGCACGATGCGATCGGGTGCCGAGCCGGGGTTCTGCTTGATCTCCAGCTTTTCCTGGAAATAGCCGAGCGAGTTGATGCGATCCTGGCTGCGGCGCACCTGGAAGCTGTTGAAGGCGTCGCCCTCGGCCACGCGGATTTCGCGGCGGACGACCTTGTCCTGCGTCTGCGTGTTGCCGTTGATGTCGATCCGCTCGACATAGGTGCGCTTGGCTTCGGCGATGTTGAACGTGATCGACATGGTCAGCGCGTCCTTGTCGCGCTGGAAGTCGGGGTTCACATCGGTAAAGGCATAGCCGAACAGACCCGCCGTCTGGCTGAGGCTGTCGATCGAATCCTCGATCAGCTTGGCGTTGTACCAGTCGCCCTTTTTCATGGGCAGCGAGGCGGCCAGCTTGGCATTGTCGAAGTCGCGAATCTGGCTGTCGACCTTGACGTCGCCGAACTTATAACGCGGACCTTCCTCCACCACATAGGTGATGATGAAGTCCTTCTTGTCCGGGGTCAGCTCGGCCACCGCGCTGGTCACACGGAAATCGGCATAGCCGTTGGTCAGATAGAAGAGGCGCAGCTTCTGCTGGTCGGCGGCCAGGCGATCCTGGTCATAGCTGGTCGCCGAGGACAGGAAACGGAACCAGCGCGACTGCTTGGTGTACATCGCACCGCGCAGCTGATCGTCGGAGAATTTCTCGTTGCCGATGATGTTGATCTGGCGGACCTTGGACTTCGGCCCCTCGCTGATCTCGAACACCACGTCGACGCGGTTCTGGTCGAGATTGACCATCTTGGGCTCGACCACCGCGCCGAACCGGCCCTGGCGGCGATACAGCTCGATGATGCGGGCCACGTCCTGGCGAACCGCGGTCCGGGTGAAGATCTGCCGCGGCGCGAGCTTGATCTCCTTCTTGATCTTGTCTTCCTTCAGGCGCTTGTTGCCCTCCAGGATGACCCGGTTGATGATCGGGTTCTCACGCACGCGCAGCACGATGTCGCCCGTCTCCACGCCGGAGATCGAGAAATCCGCGAACAGCTCGGACGCCTGAAGGTCCTTCAGCGCCTGGTCGAGCGTTTCGGGCGTATAGGGCATGCCGACCCGAAGCTTGGTGTAGGACAACACCGTCTCGGGCTCGATACGCTGCGCACCCTCGACGCGCAGCG
>NZ_JAXSQY010000011.1:0-84578 GCF_034659795.1 Sphingomonas fuzhouensis | reverse complement strand
TTCGCGGACTCTATTGCCTGGTGGCCATAGCGTCGGTGTCCCACCCGATCCCATCCCGAACTCGGCCGTGAAACCCGACTGCGCCAATGGTACTACTGCTCAAGCAGTGGAAGAGTAGGGCGTCGCCAGGCATTACAGTCCGCGAACACAACAAAAACCCATTCACTTGTCCACCACCTTACCTTCTTGGCGCGGGGTGGAGCAGCCCGGTAGCTCGTCAGGCTCATAACCTGAAGGCCGCAGGTTCAAATCCTGCCCCCGCAACCATTCCTATCGAAACCGCTCACGCCGCCCCAACGGGCGGCGTTGCCGTTTGTGGCATGCCCCACCAAAGCCACCACGCTGGCCATCACCTCCGCCGCAGGGCAATCCCGCTCATCCGGATAGATCGTCACGCTCTCGGTAGCCGTGACGGCCTGCCCGCGTACCGCAGGGGCTTCCAGCGTAGTGCGCAGGTCGGCCACCCGCTTGGAAATGTGCCCGCAGTCCTTGGTCGACAGTGGCGTTTCGCGCGATCAGGCGAGCCTCTTCTGCCTCCCACTCGTCGATCATCTGACACAGGGTGGAGGCGGCGATATCCGCCAGCAGATTTCGTACAGATTGGCGCAGTTCCAAAGACCGCCGAATAGGCCATCGCCGATCACACCCCTTCCTAAATCAGGGCTCCAGGCCCAATGCCTTTCGATCAGCGGTCGCCGCCGCCAGTTCGGCGCGGGCTGCGGCGATGCGGGCTTGGGCGTCGATCAGGCGGACGCGGGCGTCGTTGGCGGTTTCCTCGCGCTGGTTGACGAGGAAGAAGTCGCTCGATCCCAGTTCGAACCGGCGTCGCTCGGCGGCCGCGAGGCGTTCGGCGAGCTGACGTTCCTGTTCGGCGATGGCGGCGAGCTTTTCGGCAGCGCCGACGCCGATCGTGATGCCTTCCACTTCGACCGCGATCTGATCGCGCAGGAAGCGGCGGCGCGCCGCCAGCGCGTCCATCTCGGCTTGCGCTTCGACGACCCGGCCCTTGGCCGCGCGGTTTTGGAGCGGCATGGAAAAGCGGAAGCCGACCGCCGCTTCGAGCGGTGTGCGCGAGGCGCCGCCTAACCCGATGGGACCGATATCCTTCCCCATCTCGCCACGCAGGTCGAGCCGGGGGCGGAGGTCGTTCTGCGCCAGCGCCAGCCGCGCCGTGCCCTGATCGATCCGAGCCAGCAGCACCTGCAGGTCGGGCCGTCGGCGTTCGAAATCGTCTCGTGCCACGGCGGCCACGCCAGCCAGGGCGTCAGCATCGGCGGGCAGGCGCTCGGGGCCGACCAGCAAGGGATTGCCGTTTGCGTCGCGGAAATAGAGGGAGAGGGCATTGGCCGCCGCCTGGAAATCCCCTTCGGCCCGCACCACCAGCGCGCGGCGACGGACGAGATTCTGGTCGTTCTCGGCCAGCAATATGTCGGGTCGCGCGCCGAGTTGGACCTGACGCGCAAGCCCGCCGCGACGGCTTTCCGAAAGCTGGAGCAGGTCGCGATAGGCGCGCAGGCGAAGTCCCGCCGCGACCCAGTTCTGATAGGCATCGATCGCGCGCCGCTGCACGCCGATCGCCACCGCTTCGCGCTCGAACTGGGCGATGTCGATATCGCCCGATGCCAGCGTGCGGCGGGTTCGGCGTTCGTCCACCAGCCGGTCGCGCAGCAAGGCGTATAGCGCGCCGACCTTCACCTCGCCGAGGCGGTTGGTGTAATTTTCATCCTCATAGACAGGGAAGCCGCCACGACTGACGCGGTAGCCGCCATAGACATAGCCGCCATTGTCGGTCAGCGGGCGGGTCGCGCGTGCGGAGGCGACGGTCCCGTCATAATAGCCGAGCGTGCGCGCGCGGCCTTCGGCGTCGAACACCGTGTCGAACGCGCCGCTGGCGGTGATCGCGCGGCCTTCTGCGGCGCGGATCTTGGCCAGCGCCTCGACGATCTGCGGCGCGGCGCGGGCGGAGGCGCGGAGGACATCGTCCAGCGTCAGCGGCCCCGCAACGGCCGTGGATACCGGTGCCGGGTTCGCCGCAATATGTTGCGCCATGACGGTTGCAGGCAAGGCGAGGGCGACGATCAGCGCGGGAATGAGAGGACCGAACCGGATCATTTCGGCTTCCCCGCCTTGGCTGCGATCTTCTTGTCGTCCTTACTGCTTTCCTTGTCGGTCGTGGCCTGGCCGAACTCCAGCGGGAAGTCGTTGAGTTGGCGCCAGAGTTCGTAACCGACCGTCACCGTCTCGCCCTGGACCCAGCCCTGCACCTTACCGCCCAGGCGGACGAAACGGCGCTCGGGCCAGGCGGGCTTGCCGGGCATGGGCTCGACCAGGATGCGGAACAGCCCTTGGGTATTGGCATTCGGGTCGATCGTGCGGATGCGGCCGTCGAAAAAGCCATAGGCGACCGAGGGCCAACCGCTGAACTGGATGGCGGGCCAGCCTTCAAACTCCAGCCGGACCGGGCGGCCGGGCCGCAACAGCGGTACGTCACGACCGTCGATCAGCAGTTCGACCGCGCGTTCGACCTGTTCGGGCGCGACCACCGCCAGCGCCGTGCCCGCCGATACATAGGCACCACCGGCCGCCGCGTTCAGGTTCTGGATACGGCCGTCGCGGGGGGCACGCACGAGCTGGGCCGACTGGCGGTTGAGCTGGACGTCGATGCGGTTCAGCTTGGCGCGCGACTCCGCCAGCTTGGCACCGGAGTCCGCGACCTTGATCTGTGCCTGTTCGTAATCGCGGCGGGAGGCGAGCCCCTCGGAGAAGAGCTGGCGGGTCCGGTTGACGTCGATCTGCGCGACCGCGCGGGACTGTTGGACCGAGGCGATCTCGGCCTGTACCTGCGCCCGTTCGGCGGCAAGACGCGACAACAGGTTGGGATCGAGGTCGACGATGCGCGCAATCGGATCGCCGCGCTTCACATGCTGGCCGTCATGAACGTACCAGCGTTCCACTTGCCCTGGCACCAGCGCTGTCACGTCCTGTGCGCGGTCCTGCGGATCGAGCGAGACGACCTGTCCGCGCCCCTGTGCGGTTTGCAGCCACGGCACGAAGAACAGGATGAAGACGGCTGCTGCCATCCCCACCGTCACGATCCAGGCGATGGCGACGGTGGTGCGGGGCGGACGCAAGGTGGCGAGGGTGCGGAAATGCGCGAGCTGTTCAGGCGGATGCGGCATCGACGCCCTCCCGGTTGCAGGCGGCCAGAAGGTCGGCCAGATGGTCGAAGCGGCGTTGTTCGGTCAGCCCCAGAAGGAGATAGCCGTCCAGCGTCAGATCCTCGGGACGGCCGGTGCACAGCAGGACCGTCGTGCCATGGTCTTTCAGAAGACGCAGCGCCGCGCGCAGCCGTTCGGGCGGCAACAGGTCGAAAAGCTGACCGAGCAGCAACAGCTTGGGGCGAACGAGCAGCGCGTTGGCGAGCTTCAGCGCCATGGTCTCGCCCACGCTGAGCGGATAGCCGGTCGAGCCGAGCGGCGTGTCCAACCCCTGGGGCAGGCTGGCCAGCCGGCGTTCCAGCCCGACTGTCGCCAGCGCCTCCATCGCCGCATCGTCCAGCCCTTGCGAGGCGAGGCGGAGATATTCGCGGATCGTGACCTCGACGATCGTCGAGCGGTCCAGCACCGTCACGTCCGAGCGGAGATGATACATGTCGAACGAGCCCAGATCGCCGCCGCCGATCCGGACCAGGCCGCGCTCGGGCAGGGCGTGCCGCTTCAGCAGCATGGCCAGGCGGCGCTCGGCCCCCGGTTCGGCGACCGCGACGAGTTGCTCCCCGGATGCCAGGGTCAGATTATACCGGGCATCGTCAAGGGCCACGTCGGTCAGCTTCACCGAGCCGTCGCGCGGGCCGTTCTCGCCGCGCACCGCGGTTTCCTGCGGAATGGCGAACAGCAGCGACAATTCCTCGGAACTGGCCGCCATGTCGTAGAAGATGTCGAGATACAGACCGAGTTGGGAGATGCCGTAGAAGACGCCCGACAGGATCAGCTCCGCCGCGACGAGCTGGCCCAAGGACAGCTGACCGCGCAGGATCAGCATGCCGCCGAGCAGCAGCAGTCCGGCACTGGCAAAGGCGTAGATCAGCAGGAACGCGACCGTCTGTGCGAACTGATAGCGGAAATAGCGGCGGTGCGTGGCGACATAGGCGGCGGTCATCGCCTCCGACCGGTTCATCGCGAAATCGAGATGGCGGGCGGACTTGTAGAAGCCGTTCGATCCGCCGACGCTTTCCAGCCAGCCGGCGGCATTGTGCTTGGCATGGCTCAGCGCCACGGCGCCGCTGATCGCCCCGCGTCGCCAAAGCAGCCAGACCAGCAACACGGCGGCGACCAGCACGACGTTGAAGGCCAGGAATACGGGATGATAGAAGCTGGTGATGGTCAACCCGATCACCGCCTGCAATACGATCGTGAAGGCGCCGATCACCATGCTGGGGACCGATTTCTGGACGACGACCAGATCGAAAAAGCGGTTGAACAGGTCGCCGCGTTTGCGGTCGGCGAAGAAGGGGTCCTGGGCGTGGACGGCGCGTAGGGTGACCTCCGCCACGACACGCGCGAACAGCCGCCGCTCGAAGGCCGCCATGATCCACACGCGAAGCGCGCTGAGCCCCGCGACCAGCAACAGCAGCAGGAGCAGGACACCGGACAGCGCCCATAGCGGCGCGGGCATCGCGGTGTTCGCGACGCTGTTGATGAGCAACTGCACCGAGATCGGCGTCGCCAAGGCCAACAAACTGATCGCGGTGGTATAGACGATGCCAAGCCGAATATAGGCCGCATCCGGACCTATGATCTGCGAGAGCCAGCCCACCGCGTCCCGAAAACCCAGTCGTTCCGCTGCCAAAACCGTCCCCCTTTTTGCACCCTGAGCATGCCTGCCGCCGACGACAAGCCGCCGAAATCCCCCCTCCCATGTTCCACAAGGACCAATATGGCTTGATCCATGTGATAGTGGGGTAACAACATATCGCAGGCTTGGCTAATCGGATTTCGAGTGTCGTAGCTATAGGGCTGGGCTATAGGGGGGCATGCCCACGCTGCGTCAGCTCGAATATCTGGTCACGATTGCGGATACCGGGTCGTTCGCGCTGGCGGCGCGCGTTGCCCATGTTTCGCAGCCGACGCTCAGCCAGCAGATTCGTGCCCTGGAGGATCGCCTGGGCACCAAGCTGTTCGAGCGCAGTGCGGCGGGGGCGATGCTGACCCCGGTCGGGCGTAGCATCGTCGGGACGGCGCGGCGGATGCTGAGCGATGCGAGCGATATTGTCGCGCTGGCCGCTGGGGCGTCGAACAGCCTGACAGGTATCCTGCGGCTGGGGACCACGCCGACGCTGGGGCCCTATCTCCTCTCGCCGATCATCGCGGAACTGCACCGCATGGCCCCGCACCTGCGCCTGCACGTGCGAGAGGGTATTCCGGACGAACAGGTGTTGGAACTGTCGCGGGGCAATATCGATGTCGTGCTCGGCCCGCTGCCGATGACGGGGGATGACCTGACGATCGAGCCGCTGTTCCGCGAGCCGCTCCATCTGGTCGCGGCGCTGGATCATCCGATCGAGGCGGATGCCGAAACGACGCGTGACGTTCTGAGCGGCAGCCCGCTGCTGACGCTCGACCCGCGCCATCATCTGGCGCGGCAGGCGGCCGCCATCGCCGAACAATATGGGATGACGATCGCACCGGATTATTACGGCACCAGCCTGGAAAGCCTGCACCAGATGGTGGCGAGCGGGCTGGGCCTCGCTTTGCTGCCCAGCCTTTATCTGCGCTCCGAGATGGGCGGCGCGGCGGGGCTCAAGATCCTGCCGGTCCAGGGATGGGGCGCACACCGATCGATCGCCATCGCCTGGCGACGGCAATCCCCGATGAGTGCGGCGTTCAAGCTGATCGCCGAGCATGTTCAGGGCTGCGCGCAGCGACTGCTGGCGCCGTAGCGTTTCGCCGCATCGCCGGTGTCATCGAGGCATGGACGGTCATATTCCGCGCGACGCGTTCGGCTTTTGCGGTTAGCATGGCCCCATCACCACATGTCGCGATCGAGGAAGGTTGATGCGTATAGCCCTGCTTTTCCGTCTTTGTCTGACGGGTATTGCGGCAAGTTTCACTGTCTCGGTATCGGCCGCATCAGGGCCTTTCGAACTCGTCGAGCTTCAGCGCGAAATGCGCGCGCTGGTGGCGGGCCGCTCGG
This sequence comes from Sphingomonas fuzhouensis, assembly GCF_034659795.1. NCBI lineage: Bacteria > Pseudomonadati > Pseudomonadota > Alphaproteobacteria > Sphingomonadales > Sphingomonadaceae > Sphingomonas > Sphingomonas fuzhouensis. The sequence goes on along the minus strand of NZ_JAXSQY010000011.1, from coordinate 78,386 downwards.
GGGAATATGGGGTCGCCGCCATCGATCTGCGCGACGGCTCGACGGCGGCGATCAACGGCGGTACGCTTTTCCCGATGGCGAGCACGGTGAAGCTGGCCATCGCGGCGGCCTATCTGACCGAGGTCGATGAAGGCCGACGGAGCCTCAGCGAGATGATCCACGGTCGTTCCGCCGCGAAAGTCATGGAGGCGATGATCGTTCGCAGCGACAATCTGGCGGCCGATCAGCTGTTTGCGACGCTGGGCGGCCCCGCCAAGGTGCAGCTATGGCTGTCGTCGCACAATATCACCGGCATTCGCGTCGACCGCACCATCGCCCAGTTGCTGCGGGAGCGGGGCCATCTGGCGGACAGCAAGGATGTGGCGACACCGGTCGCCATGGTCACCTTGCTGAAGCTGCTCGACAGCGGCGCCGTTCTGACGCCGCAAAGCCGCAGCTTTCTGCTTGATCTCATGCGGCAATGTCGCACGGGTACGCGGCGTATCCGGGCCTTGCTGCCGGTGGGGACGTTGGTCGAGGACAAGACCGGGACTCTCGACGGTATCTCGAACGATGTGGGCTTCATCACCATGCCCGATGGTCGCCGCGTGGCCATCGCCGTGTTCGCCAGAGGGGGGCGCGATCGCCAGCCGGTCATCGCCGAACTCTCGCGGATGATCTATGATCGCTTCACCGACAGCGTCCGCAATGCGGTCGCGGCGTTCATGCGCCTGCGGTGAGCCTCTCCCAATTGGCATAGGCAAGGCCCCGCCGCGCCGCCTCGTCGAGCGCGACCTCCTCGACGAAGCGGCGCGGGCCGCCACCGCTTTTATATTGATAGGGAAAGTCGGTCGAGAAGAGCAGGCGCTCCGGGCCGACGATCTCCAGGCAGCGCTGCAGATAGGCCTCGCTCCACATGCCGCTGCCGGTGACGTAGAGGTTGCGCCGCGCATAGTCGGCCAAGGGACGCTCCAAGGTCAGCGTGCGCGAAAAGACGGCCGATGTGCGCTCCAGATAGAAGAGCACGACCTCACCCCAATGGCCGAGGATGATCTGGAGGTCGGGAAACTGGTCGAAGACGCCCGACGCGGCCAGGCGAATCCATTGCAGCCCTGCCTCATAATGCCATCCCAGGCCGAAGGCGGCCAAAGCCAGGTCGGCCGTCTCGCCGATGCCGGAGTAATTGGCCTCGCGAACCTCGGGCAGCGGCGTCTGCGGATGGATGAACAGGGGTACGCCAAGCTCGGCCGCTTTCGCCAGCAGGGGGCGGAAGTCCGGATGATCCAGATGCCGCTCGCGGGTGCGGCCGCATAACAGCGCGCCCTTCAGCCCCAGTTCGCGCACGGCCCTCTCCAACTCGCGTGGTGCGGCCTGTGCATCGGGGGTGGGGATGGCGGCCAGCCCCTGGAAACGGTCCGGATGCCGAACACAGGCGTCCGAGATCAGGTCGTTCACCCGCTGCGCCATGTCGACGGCGACCATGGGCGCAAGGTTGTGGAGGCCCGGCGTGGTGAGCGACAGCACCTGCACGTCGACGCCTTGTTCGTCCATCAGGGCGATCCGGTCCTCGCCCAGATCGGCCAGGCGTCGGCCATTCTCGCCGCCATCGGCAAACGCCGACACCGGGTCATGCGGTGGCGGTGCCGCCGCCCAAGCGTCGCGCACGGCGTCCGGCAGGATATGTTCTTCGATCGCAATCAAACGCATGGGTCGGCCTTCACGAACGGTATGCCGATCATGTCATATCGAAATAGGGCGGGCTATAGCGCGCTATTCGCGGGGAATAGGCTATGCTTGCGACCCGAACCGCCGTCCGGCGTTTCGAATGGATGGCGGTGACGATCGAAACCTGTGATGGATGATCCCCTGTCGCAATGCCGGGAGACTGTCCTCGCGCTGCTTGCCGCCCGATCGGCGACGGCGACACTATGCCCCAGCGAGGCCGCGCGTGCCCTGGTTCCCGGTGGTGCGTGGCGGGATGCGATGCCGCTCGTTCATGGGGTTGTCGACCAGTTGCTCGAAGAAGGGCGCGTGCGGCTGAGCTGGAAGGGGCGCCCCCTGAGCGCCCGCACCGGTCCCTATCGCATCAGCCTTGCGGCGCGATCTCAACCGTGAAGGTGAACCACGTCGCTTCGCTGTGATCGTAAAGCTGAACCAGATTCTCGGCGATCTTGATGGTGAAATGGCTGGACGTGCTTCGGTCGAACCCTTGCGCGCCGTCGTCGTCGATTTGCATATAGATCGACGTGTCGGCACCGGTATCGCGCAGTTCGGGAAGGCTGCCGCCGAACTTCGCATTCCGATCGCCGTCAAAGCCCTGAAGATGCTGGCCGCGCGCCTCCGCCGCGATGCGGAGATGCCGGTCGGCCTGATGGTCGTAAAGTCCGGCCACCTTGTTGCCCGTCACGAGCGCATCGGCGGAGGCGGCAGTGATCGCGCGGATATGGGGTTGCATGGCTTTGCCTGACATGGCGGGCTTTCGGGATCAACCTCGCATCGCGCGATTCCAGGACGGGCATGCTTTGGTTCGGGTTCCCGCCGTGGGAGACCGCTTGCAAAAGCCATCCTACATGCGTTAGCTTCGCGTGGATAACATAATGTTTTCATATAAGAGAGTAGGCGTAACCGGCAGGATCGGCATCGTGACCTGTCGGGCCGACCAGCGACGGGGTGACGGAGCGCCGATCAGAGCGATGTCAGGAGAGCGAGATGAAGGCCACGAGACGTGAAATGATCGGCGGTACGATCGCGGCGGCGGCCCTTGCGCCGGCAGCGGCGTCTGCGGTCACGACGGCGGCGCAACCCATGGGGGCAGGGCGCGCGCTGAAGGTGCCGCCGCCCGTGCGTTTCACGCCCGATTGGGAATCTCTGACCGCGGGATATAGCGTGCCCGACTGGTTCCGCGATGCCAAGTTCGGCATGTGGGCTCACTGGACCGCGCAATGCGTGCCCGAGCAGGGCGACTGGTATGCGCGCAACATGTATCTGCCAGGCACCCGCGCCTATAACCACCATATCAGGAAATATGGTCACCCGGCCGATGTCGGCTTCATGCAGATCCAGAATATGTGGAAGGCGGATCGCTGGGACCCCGGCCGTTTGCTCGACCTCTACAAGAAGGCGGGCGCCAGATATTTCATGGCGCTGGCCAATCATCACGACAATCTCGACACCTATGATTCCCAATATCATCCGTGGAACACGACGCGGGTCGGGCCGCGCCGCGATCTCGTCGGCACCTGGGAAAAGGCGGCGCGCGAGCGGGGGTTGCGCTTTGCGGTGTCGAACCACTCCGCCCATGCCTGGCACTGGAACCAGCCCGCTTACGGCTATGACCCGACCGGGCCGCGCGCGGGCGAGCGCTATGACGCCTATAAGCTGACCGCCGCGCAGGGGCGTGGCCAATGGTGGGACGGGCTGGACCCGCAGCAGCTCTATGTCGGTCGTCACATGCCGATGCCCGACGGCATCCGCACGATCGCGGAGGCCAATGCCTGGCACGACGCCACCGACGGCATGTGGAACGAGGGCGTACCGGCGGGCACGAATTTCGCCAGCAACTGGCTGCTCCGCGCCAAGGACCTGGCCGAGAAGTACCGGCCCGACATGATCTATTTCGACAATTTCGACCTGCCGCTGGAGAAATACGGGCTGGAATTCACCGCCTGGTTCTACAACCGGTCGATGCAGTGGCATGGCGGTCGCCTGGAGGCCGTCGTCACGAGCAAGGTGACCCCGCCGCAGCGGCGCATGGGCATCGTCGATGACGTCGAACGCGGCGGCAAGAATTATATCGAGCGCTTTCCGTGGCAGACCGACACCTGCATCGGCGGCTGGCACTATGACATCGATACCTACAATAATAACGGCTACAAGTCGGCGGCGAACGTCATCCACACGCTATGCGATGTGGTGTCGAAGAACGGCAATCTGATGCTGTCGGTGCCGATGCGCGGCGACGGGACGATCGACGACAAGGAGGAAAAGGTCGTCAACGACATCGCCGAATGGATGGGCCGCTATGGCGAGGCGATCTATGGCAGCCGCCCGTGGAAGCTGAACGGCGAAGGCCCGACCCGCGGCAATTCCGGCAACTTTTCCGAAGGCGGGCCGAAGTCGCCCTATACGGCGCGCGATGTGCGTTACGTCACACGCAACGGCAATCTCCATGCGCTGATGATGGGCTGGCCCGAGGACGGGGTGGCGCGGATGACCCTGCTGGCACAGGGTAACCCGACCATGCCGGGGGAGATCCAGCGGGTGACGTTGCAGGGCGACAATAGTCCGCTGTCCTTCAGGCGGACGGCCGAGGCGCTGGAAGTCACGCTGCCGCGGGGCGCACGGCATGAGATCGGCATTCCGCTGGTGATTTCGGGCAACGGCGTCACCGCCTGACGATCGGAATAGGGGGGCCGCTTGGGGTGGTCCCTCGGCTGATGGGAAAAAAACCAGTTTGGGCGAGCTTACCCCGTCATTGCGAGCGAAGCGAAGCAATCCAGAGCCGGATCAGGACGCCCTGGATTGCTTCGCTTCGCTCGCAATGACGGATCGTCTTTTCCCGGCGCCTGAAAACGCAATCGGGGCCAGGGAGGTGATCCCCGACCCCGATGCCTGTCATCCAGGAGCCCGTCAGCGTGCCGGGCGCAGCCAGCCCACATAGCCGCCCTGCGTCCGCAGGCCTGCGTCGATCGAGTCCGTCGCCTTCACCGTGCGTTCGGTCCGGTCATAGGCATCGGGCCGCGCCTGACTGTCCGCCAGCGAGACGAGCGTCCAGCTGCCCGCCCCCAGGAAGCGCAGGTCGACCTTCAGCGGACGCGCCGTGGTGCCGTTGATGACCGCGACGAACCAGTCCTTGCCACGCCGCCGGGCAAAGCCCGCCATCGTGCCCGGCTCGCTGCCCGGCAGGACGATGGTTTCGTCCCAGATCGCCGGGATCGCCTTCAGCACGTCGCGTGCCGGGTTCTCCAGATAGGTCTTCGGATGCCCGCCCATCGACAGATAGGGCGAGGTGAACAGGATCGCCTGCGCCACCTCATGCGCCCAGCTATTGCCCTGCAACTCGGCGGGTTCGAACACGGTCGGGGTATAGTCGCCCGGCCCGACGATATAGCGGGTGAAGGGCAGGATGGTGTCGTGCGGCCCCGGCAGCACGCGCTTGTAACGGGTGATGTGCCATTCATGCCCACGCACCGCCTCGCGCGTCAGCACATTGGGCCAGGTCCGCTCGGTCCCGGTCGGCTTCATCGCACCGTGGAAGTCGACCATCAGCCGGTCGGCTGCCGCGTCGCGCGCGAAATCCTGATACCAGGTCGCCCAGATGTGGTTGGGAGGCTGCGGGAAGTCGACCTTGACGCCGACGATCCCCATATCGGCATAGCGCCGCAGCGTCTTCTGGCGCTGGGCCGGATCGAACATCTCCTTGCTGTCCACCCAGACCCAGATGTCGACGCCCTGCGACCGGGCATAGCGGACCGTGTCCTCCAGCGATTCCCAGGGACGCTTCCACGCCGCCCATCCTTCGTCGACCAGATAATAGCGATAGCCGAGCTGCCTGGTCCAATCGACCCATTGGTGCTGGTCGTCCTCCTTGGGCGCACCGATCGCCAGCCATTGCCAGCTGGAGACGCCGGGTCGAATCCAGTCGGCCTGGGCAAGCGTGGTCGAAGGCGGCGGGTTGAGATTCTGGATCAGCGTCGTGTTGACCAGGCCGGTCAGGTCGCGCGCGACGATGGTAACGCGCCAGGGCTGAATGACCGCCGCATCGGTCTGCCAGCCCTTGGGATCGGCATAGAGATTGCCCTCGAGCAGTCCGGTCGCGTCGGGCGTGATGCCCATATCGCCATAATTCACCACCGCCGCTTCGCTGATCGTGACCCAATAACGGTCGATCTTCGCGGTCAGCGGCAGGCCCAGCGGGCGGCCGGTCGACTGGCCGAGCGTCTTGGCTTCGTACACTGCCTCATAGCCGGGATCGAGGTTCGTCACCCAGACGCGCGGATCGGCGGCGGCCAGCTTCCAGCCCGACCGATCGGCCTCGACCTGGCGCCCGGCCTTGGCGGGAAGGCGCAGGCGGACGCCGACGCCGTCATCGGCGACATGGACATCGGCCTCGAACCGGGTGGCGCCCTTGGTCAGCGCGACGCTGGCGACATTGGCGCGGTCGACCGCCTCGGCCTTGCCGCCGAAGAAACGATAGCGGTTGTCGACCTTGCGCCGCTGGACCGTGCCGATCCGTGCGGCGTCGCCCAGTTCCATGCCGTCGACCCGCATGCCGAGCGGCGAAGGGGACAGGATCGGCCGCCCGTCGACCGTCACGCGATATTGCAGCTTGCCACCATCGTCCGACAGTAGCGCCTGCACCTTACCGTCCGGACTGGCGATGGTCACCGTCTTCGCCTGGGCGGCGGGCGCGAACACCATCATCGCCGAGCAGGCGATCGCCCAGCGACATGCCCCCGCCCTGAACCGCGATCCTTTGACTCCCGTCATGCCCTCGCCCCTTTTTACAAGGCCGGATGACACATGCGCGCATGTGCAGTCCGAACCTCTCCCGTAACATTTGATATTTCTATGTGTGAAACTGGAATGTGGTGGATGCAAGCATGAAATGGCGTTCCATGATTTTTGGGGGTGTCAACGCGACCCGAAATAGCGCTCCAGCCGATCCGCCTCGTCCGGCGTGATCGCGGTGACCGAGCCATGTTTGGGCGCACCGAAATTGGTCGCCTTCATCGGCGAGCCGAGTTCGTTGAACCGGCCGATATTGCGGAACGTGCGAAAGTCCTTCGTCTCCGAAAAGCCCATATTGTTGGGTTTGGCGGCATAGACATCGTACATCAGGACATAGGTCTCGGTGCCGTGGCGACGCCAGACCATCGGCGCTTCGGTTCCGACCGTCTCGGGATCGACCTTGGTGGGATCATAGACATAGCCGCTGGTCAGATGGTCGGATACGGCCTGGCGGATATTGCCCGCGCCGTCATCGGTGCTGAAGAACATGTGATAGCGGTTGCCGACGCGGGTAATGTCCGCGTCGACGGTGCTCTTGCCCGCCCGGGGGAAGGGGAAAAGCGGCCGGGGGGCGCCCAGCGTGCGAAAGGCCGGGTCGGCATAGGCATAGACCAGAAAGTTCACGCCGTTGCGGATGCGGGTCGAGAAATAGACCATGATCCGGCGGCGTACCGGGTCATAGATCGCCTCCGGCGCCCAGGCGATCCCCGCCTCGCGATAGGCGGGGGACAAGCGGGTGACGTCTACTCTGGCCACGGTCCAATGGATCAGGTCGTTGCTTTTCATCAGGATGAGGTTGCGGTTGTTGCCCCAGCCATAGTCGGCGTCCGGGCGTTCCCACTGGGCCGTCCGCAACCCTGCCTCCTTGGCGTAGATATGGAGGTCGGTCATCGTCAGGTAGAAGGCCCCATCGGGTCCGCGCATCAGATAGGGGTCGCGTATGCCCTTCTGCGCTGCGACCGCCGCACCGGACAGGACCGGCTGGCCATTATTGACGTCGGTGAAGCTGTAGCCGTCGCGCGAAACGGCGAAATGGAGCGAATGAACATGCTCCTTGAAATAGACGAGCAGATAGGCGCTCCGGGCCTTTTCAGGCGGTGCTGGCATGGGGCGTCCGAGGTTGGCGACGCGCTGAAGTTGCGGCCCGGTGCCGGGAGGCGGGTCCTGGACCGTGCGGGCGATGCCCATCGAGAGCGGCGCCACGATCGCCGCCACGAGACATGCCAGCTTGGTTGAAATTGCCACGCGACCCTCGCCGATATCGTATCGTGCCAGCTATCGGGCAATTGTCAGGCTTTTTGCAAGCCAGCGCGCTTGAGGTGGTAGTGTCCAAGCTTAGCCCGAAAGGCCGCAATAGGTCGGTAATTGGTCAGGCAAATTCCCTTTACAGCCCCATTCATCCGGTTAGATTGCTCGCCTGTTTGCGGGGATGGGTGGATGAAGCGGGCGGGAATCTATGGGGTTGGCGCAAGCCTCGTCGGGGCGGTACTGGTCGCCACCCCTGTCCAGGCCGCCAATCTCGACCTGACCCGCGCGGGCCTGTTGGCGGCGGCGGATGGTGTGGGGACCAGTCGTATCGCCGCCGAACTATTGGCGCGGGATCTGACGTCGCTGGGTGGTCGGCCGGGGCCGATCGTCGAGGATGCGGCGGCCTGTCCCGGCATCTGCATCGTTATCGGCACCACCGCGTCGCCGGTCGTCCAGCAACTGGCGCGGGCGGGCGGCGTCGACCTGTCGCCCCTTACGGGCGGTTGGGAACGCTACATTCGGGCCGGGGTGACGGTGTCGGGCCGGCGCTATCTGATGATCGTCGGATCGGACGCGCGTGGCGCGGCTTATGGCGTGACCGATTTGTCGCGTGCGCTGGGGGTGTCGCCCTGGGAATGGTGGGCGGACGTCACCCCGCGCCGACGTGCGCGGATCGTGGTCGATGACGTCATGCTCGTCTCGCGGGAACCCTCGGTAAAGTATCGCGGTATCTTCCTGAACGATGAGGATTGGGGGCTGGAGCCCTGGGCGGCCAAGACCTTCGATCCGGCCAAGGGCAATATCGGGCCCAAGACCTATGCGCGCGTTTTCGAACTGATGTGGCGGCTGAAGGCCAATACGCTCTGGCCTGCCATGCATTCGGTCTCGACGCCGTTTTTCGGCGATCCGGGCAATGCGCCGCTTGCCCGTCGATACGGCATCGTCATCGGCAGTTCGCATGCCGAACCGATGCTCCGCAACAACCTGCGCGAATGGAACGAGGGCCAGCGCGGCGGGTTCGACTTCACCCGGCGGCCCCAGGCGATCCTCGACTATTGGCGTGAGCGGGTGGGTGAGACGAAGGGGCAGGAGGCGTTCTACACGGTGGGCCTGCGCGGCCTGCATGACGGGCCGATGCAGGGCGCTACCACCACGGCGGCGCGGCGGCGCATATTGGAGGATGTGGTCGGGCGTCAGCGTGCGCTTCTGGCCGACACGCTGGGCAAGCCCGCGACCCAAGTACCGCAACTCTATGTCGCCTATCACGAGTTGCAGGAGGCGTACGACGCGGGGCTGACCCTGCCCGGCGACGTCACGCTGATGTGGACCGACGACAATTACGGCTATCTGCGTCGTTTGAGCACGTCGGAGGAGCAGAAGCGGCCGGGCGGGGCGGGGGTCTATTACCATCTGTCCTATTGGGGGCGGCCGCACGACTATCTATGGCTGGGCACGACCCATCCCGCGCTGATCCGCGAGGAGATGGGACGGGCCTGGGATACCGACGCGCGGCGCATCTGGGTGGTCAATGTCGGCGACATCAAGCCGATTGAATATCTCTCGCAATATTTCCTCGACCTCGCCTTCGACGCGCGGCTGCTGGATGAGGCTCCGCGCGATCATCTGCGCTGCTTCATGGCCGAGCAGTTCGGCGAGGGCCAGGCGGGTGCCATCGCCGATGTGATGATGCGCTTCTACGACCTCGCCTGGCCACGAAAGCCCGAATTCATGGGCTTCGGCCAGACCGAATGGGTCACGCCCAACCGCCCTAGCGGCTATGTCCAGTCGGACGGCGAGGAGGCGCAGGCGCGGATCGCGGCCTATCGGGCACTCGCGACGCAGGCCGAGGCAATCGGCGCGCGCATCCCCAAGGATCGGCAGGACGCGTTCTACGAACTGGTGCTCTATCCGGTGCGCGGTGCGGCGGGGCTGAACACGCGCATCCTGTCGCTCGATCTGGCCGAGCTGTACGCGCGCGATCAGCGGGCGAGCGCCAATAGCTATGTCGCGCGGGCCAAGGCGGCGCATGGCGGGCTGGTCGCGGATACGGCGCGCTACAATGCGCTGGCCGGGGGCAAGTGGCGCGGGATGATGGATATGGCGCCGCGCCGTCTGCCGGTCTTTGCCGAGCCGATGTGGCCAAGCTGGCAGCCCTCGACCCAGAAAGGCTGCGCCGCCGGACTATGGGGCGCGTGGATCGGGGACGAAAATGTCCTGACCTTCACCCGTGGCGTTGCCGCCGCGCGACTCGTGACGCTGTACCAGCATCAGCCACAGGCGACGGCCTGGGCGGTGAGCGACATGCCCGCCGGTCTATCGCTGTCGGAAAGCAAGGGCGAATTGAACGCGCGCGGTGGGTATGAGCAGCGGTTGACCCTGCGTTATGACGGCAAGGGCGCGGTCGGGCCGGTGACGCTGCGCTGCGGCGATCGGCCGGTGGTCGTCCATGCGACGACGCTCACCCCGCCCAAGGCAGAGGCGGGCACGGCGATCGAGGACGAACGCCGCGTCACCATGCCCGCGCTTGCCGCCCGTTATGGCGCAGATTGGGAAGCGATCCCCGATCTCGGCAGCCAGCACGGTGCGCTGCGAGCGAAGCTGACCCTGCCGTCGCGCGGCTCGGCGGCTGAGAGCTCGCCCGCGACATGGCGGTTCGCCACCATGACGGAGGCGGGGGCGACGCTGCGGATCGTCGCGCTGCCGACCCATCCACGCGATCCTGCGCACGGACTTCGTGCCGCCGTCCGGCTGGATGACGGCACGTGGCGGACGGTCGATTTCGCGACCATTGGACGCAGCGACCAATGGCGGCAGAATGTGCTGACCAACACCGCGATCGCCGACATCCCGCTCAAGAGTTTCGCCGCCGGAGCGCATCAGGTGGCGATCGTGCCGCTCGACCCTGGCCTGACCCTCGACCGTGTCGAGCTGGTGCTCGACGGTGCCCGCCCGCTTTACGCGCCGCTCCTTTCTGATTCTCCGCCGGAGATTGCCCGATGACCGTGACCCGCCGCACTCTCCTCGTCAGCGGGTTGGCCGCCCCGGCGCTCGGCACCCCGGCTCTGGCGGCAAATCGCCCGGTCCTGCTCGACAGCGGCGATGCGCCCGCGCCCTTCGATGCGATGCCCGAGCCGCCCTTCGTCGCTGACCCCAGCCTGCTGCGGCTGGACGATGGCTGGCTGTTCCACAAGGGCGACATCACCGTGCCGCCGATCCTTGGGCATGAGGAAAGCTATCAGAATGCCAAGGCCGGGATCGCGCAGGGGGCAGCGGCGGTCAGCTATGACGACAGCAACTGGCGCAGCGTAGAGCTGCCGCATGACTGGGCCATGGAGGAGGTGGTCGACCCCAAGGCCAATGTCGCGCAAGGATACCGGCGGCGCGGGATCGGCTGGTATCGCCGCACGCTGAAACTGCCGAGCGAATGGCGCGGCCGCTATCTGGAGGTGCAGCTGGGCGCGGCGGCGACCAACGCCACGGTCTGGTTCAACGGCGTCCTCGTCGCGCACAGCTTCAGCGGCTATACCGCGATCCTGATCGATATCACCCCCTATGCCCGGTTCGGCGAGGAGCTGAACACGCTGGCCGTCCGCGTCGATGCCGAGACGATGGAGGGCTGGTGGTATGAGGGGGCGGGGCTGTATCGCCACAACTGGCTGGCGGTACGCGACGGGGTGAGCATCGTCACCGATGGGCTTCACGCCGATCCGCGTCGCGAAGGGGATGGCTGGGCGGTGCCGGTCGCGCTGACCGTTTCCAACATCCAGAAGGCGGCGGCGACCGTTCGGGCCGAGGCGGTGTTGATCGATCCGGCCGGCCGCATGATCGGCCGGGCGGAAACGGACGTAACCATCGATCCGCTCCGCACCGCCGAGGCGAAGGTGGCGATCCCGGTCGCGTCCCCGCAGCTCTGGTCGGTCGATCGGCCGACGCTCTACCGGGTGGAGGCGCGGCTGCTGCGTGACGGCAAACCGATCGATGCCCGCGCCGCCCGGATCGGCTTTCGCGAAATCCGCTTCGACGCTGCCACCGGCTTCTACCTCAACGGCGTGGCGACCAAGATCAAGGGCGTCTGCGTCCATCAGGATCATGCCGGGGTCGGCGTCGCCATGCCCGATGCGATGTGGGAATGGCGCATCCGGCGGCTGAAGGCGATGGGCTGCAATGCGCTGCGCTGCTCGCACCATGCGCCAGCACCCGAACTGCTCGATGCCTGCGACCGGCTCGGGATGCTGGTCATGGACGAGAACCGCAACTTCAACCCCAGCCCGGACTATCTGCGCCAGCTGCAATGGCTGGTCCGCCGCGACCGCAACCATCCGAGCGTCTTCCTCTGGTCGGTCTTCAACGAAGAGCCGATGCAGGGCACCGAACAGGGCTATGAGATGGTGCGCCGCATGGCCGAGGCGGTGAAGGAACTCGACGCCTCGCGCCCGGTCACGGCGGCGATGAACGACGGGATGTTCTCCCCGCTCAACGTCTCGGATGCGGTCGATGTGATGGGCTTCAACTATCAGCATCGCCGCTACGACCCATTTCACGCCGCGCATCCGGCCAAGCCGATGACCAGCTCGGAGGATACCAGCGCCTTCATGACGCGCGGGGTCTGGAAGACCGACATGGCCGCGCACGAGGTCAGCTCCTATGACACCGACGCCGCCGAATGGGGTCTGACCCATCACCAAAGCTGGCGGATGATCGACACGCGGCCTTTCGTCGCGGGGACGTTCGTGTGGACCGGCTTTGACTATCATGGCGAGCCGACGCCGTTCGAATGGCCGACGACCAGCAGCGTGTTCGGCATCATGGACCTGTGCGGTTTCGCCAAGATGGCCTTCCATCTGCGCCGCGCGCAATGGGTGGACGATGCGCCCGCACTCGCCATCGCGCCGCACTGGACCTGGCCGGGGCGCGAGGGGCAGGCGATCCGGGTGCTCGCCCTGACCAATGCCGAGACGGTCGAGTTGCGCCTGAACGGCAAGAGCCTGGGGACCAAGGCGGTCGACCGGCTGGCGATGCCCGAATGGCAGGTGCCCTATAGCCCCGGTCAGCTGGAGGCGGTCGGCTATCGCGGCGGGCGCGAGGTGTCCCGCACTGCGGTCGAGACGGTGGGCAAGCCGGTCGCGTTGAAGCTGGTCGCGGATCGGGGCGGGATGCTGGGGACCGGCAGCGATGTCCAGCCCTTTACCGTGATGGCCGTCGATGCGCGCGGACGGGTGGTGCCGGATGCGAATGCGCCGGTCCACTTCCGGGTGACGCGGGGGGTGGTGATCGGGGTCGGCAATGGCGATCCCAACGATCATGACTCGGAGGTCGTGCCCGCGCGGCGCCTGTTCCACGGCTTGGCCCAGGCGCTGGTCCGCGCCGAGGCGGGGGCGGGGACGCTGATCGTCGAGGCGAGTGCGCCGGGGTTGAAACCCGCGCGCGCCACGGTGCGGGTGATCGCTGCCGAGCCTTTGCCCGCAGTCCCTGCGACGCGCCCCGTCGCGATGCTGACCGACTGGAAGCGCAGCGACTTCACCGCGACCCGGCCCGATCCGCTGCGGCGCTATGCGGGCAATGACATGAACAGCCTGGTCTATGCGCGACCCGGTAGGCTGGAGGGGCCGGGCGAGGGCGTGTGGTCGACCTATCGCACCAGCTTCAAACCGCGCCGCCGGGTGGCGGAGCAGGGCGGCGCGATGGTCTTCGCCGATGTCGTCGGGCGGGCGGAGGCTTGGGTCGACGGGGTGAAGCGGGCGGAGAAGACGGACTTTGCGGGTGCGCCGCTGGTGGTGCCCTTCCCGGCCGGGCCGGGCGAGCGTCAGGTCGTGCTGATCGTGGAGGCGGAGCCGGGCAAGGCTTCGGGCCTGGGCCGGACGATTTCCGTGCGGGAGAAATAAGGGGGGATGCCTGATACGCTCCTTCGTCATTGCGAGCGGAGCGAAGCAATCCAGTAGCCGGACCAGGACGCCCTGGATTGCTTCGCTCCGCTCGCAATGACGGTTGATGCTAGACTTTGAGGATGATCCCCTTGCGATCCAAGGCCCAGCCGAAGGCGCAGCAGATCAGCGTATAGGCCAGGGCGCACAACAGCGACCCGACGGGGCCCGGCGCGATCGACTGGAACCCGTGCAGCCCGATCCAGGTGTAGAGGCCCACGCCGTCCACATGGACCAGCTCCAGCGCGACCACGAGCAGCTCGGAAAACAGATAGATGGCCAACGGATTGCGCCCGAGCATCTGAAGGAAGGACCGCCCGAGCGTCACGCCGCGCACCTCGACCAGCCACAGCGTCGCGCCGAGCAAGATCAGGTCCAGCCCGACCGTCAGCGCGACGAACGACCCGGTCCACAGTTTCTTACCGATGGGCAGGACCGGCGTGAACAGCAGCGCGATGATGACCAAAGCCCCCCCGATCGCCGCCAGCTTCCCGACCGTCGCACCATGCTTTCCCCAGCGCTGGATGGCGAGGCCGGTCAGATAGCCCGCAATGACATTGGCCGTCGCGGGCAGGGTGCCGAGCAGCCCCTCGGGATCAAAGCCATGGTCCTTCTTGTAGAGATGCTCCGGCCCGATCAGCCACAGGTCGAACAGCGTCCCCGCATTCTGATAGCGCCCGAACGCCTCGCCCGCCGGGCTGAGGCCGACCAGGATCGCCCAGTGCGCGACGACCAGGCCGATGGCGACCATGACCAGATGGCTGGGCCGCAAATAGCGCGCGAGCAGCGCCCCCAGCAGATAGCAGAGCGCGATGCGTTGCAGCACGCCGGTCAGCCGTGTGTCCGCAAAGGGCTTGGCGACCCAGCTGCCGTCCGCCTGATGCGTGACGAAGGGGAACCAGTACATCAGCACGCCGAGCAGGAAGATCAGCGCGGCGCGCTTGAACACTCGTCGCAGGAAGACATGCTCGGGCATCGGCCGGGTCAGCGCGAAGCTCATGGCGTTGCCGACCGCGAACAGGAAGCTGGGATAGATCAGGTCGGCCAGCGTGAAGCCGATCCACGGCGCATGCTGCAACTGGCCGAACGCGCCGCCCGCGCCCGCCGTGTTGACCACGATCATCAGGAAGATGGTCGCGCCCCTGAACATGTCGAGCGAGGCGAAGCGCTCGGGTCTGGCCGTGGTCATCGGGCGGTCTCCGTCATCAGGGCGCGGGCCTCGGCCACCGGATCGGCGGGCGCGCTGGCCTTGTAGGTGCGAGGCGAGGCGACCCAGGCCTTTTCCCAATCGAGCAGCTTCGCCGTGAACGCGGCATCGTCGACGGGCCGCTTGGCGAGCGCGGCCGCGCGCGCCGCGACCAGATAGCGGGTCCAGCGCGGCAGGTAATAATCGGCATACATGCCCGCCCAGGCCTTGGAGGCATAATCGCCTAGATGGCCGCGTCCGCCCCAGATCGTCACCTGCGCCTTGGCGTTCTGTTCATAGGCGGTCTTTTCGGCGGGCGTATCGCCATAGGCGCGCGCATCGGCGATCCAGCTGGCCAGGCTTTCCTGCTGTCCGCCGATCAGATGGTCGATGGCCAGCGCCAGCGCCTTCACCCTCGCCGTCTCGCGGTCGCCGGTGGTGACATCGCCCTTCTGATAGGCGGCGACGGCGGCCTTTACGCTGTCGTCCAGCGACAGGCTGGCGGCGTGACGGGTCAGGTCGATCAGGTCGTAGCGGTAGAGCGGGCTTGCGCCGTATGCGGGGGCAAGTTTGAGCATCGCCGCGATCCCGGCGCGTAGCCTCGCCCGGTTGCCCGGCTCGGGGGGATAGGTCGGTGCGTCGGCGGCGGGGCGCTTGAAGAAGAGGTACGCACCCGCCCGCTCGTTCCACCAGCGCGGGGTCCAGTAGCGTACGTCATAGGCACCCGCGACCACATCCTGCCACGCCGCGACCATCGCCGGATCGCGGCGGCCATAACGTGCGGCGGTATAGCGGCTCAGCCACGGGCCAAGCGCCATCTCGTCGCCCGGCCACGCCACGTCATAGGCATAGTCATAGACCAGGCTGTTGCTGTGCAGCCCCTCGGGGAACATGCCGAAGCCGCGCACATGGCCGCGCCCCTTGTCGGCGAACATCGCGGCCACGTCGCGACGGTAGAAATCGGGCGCGCCGTAAACCGGGTTGCTGCCGCCATAATTATGGACATAGCCGTAAACCCAGCTCTTGCCGTCGAAGCCGTTCGTCGTCTTCCAGATGCCGGGATAGCGGTCATTGCCGATGTCGAGGATCAGCATCTTCTCGTCCGGCACGTCGCGCAGGAAGGCGGCGATGGCGTCGGGCGTCCAGAATTTCTTGTCCGCGCCGAACAGCCAGCCCTGCATGACCCAGGTCGCCCCCGGCGCGGCGGCGGCGATCGCGGCGTAGAGGCGCTGGCCATAGGCCGCCAGCCGCGCGTCACGCACCTCGCGGGGCAGGGCGGCCGCCTTGGTCGCGGCATCCAGCGCAGGCGTGTTGGCGGTGGCGTCGCCATAGGCGGCGTGTGCGGTGTCGCTGCCATCCTCGGCGATGGGCGGCACCATCTCGTTAAAGGCATCGGCCAGGTAATATTGCCCCGGCCCATATTCGGCGGTGTAGAGTTGCAGGAACCGCTTGGCGAGCGGTGCGAACAGCGGATCGGACGGGTCGAGCCAATAGGTGCCTTCGAACCCTTCCCAGGAGCGCATCTTGTAGATGCGCGCCTTCGGGTGCGCCTCGGCGAAAGCCTTGGGTACGTACCCCGCAAAGGCGGGCAGGATCGGCGTCATGCCCAGATCGCGCATCCGGCCAAGGATACGCTTTTGCAGGTCATGCTTCTTGTCGATCCACCCGGTTGGCAGGGGGGCACGATAACCCTCGATATTGCCCATGCGCTGCCATGGCAGGAAGGCGGGGCCGGAGAAATGCTGGGCCAGTTGCGCCTCGCTCAATCCCTGTTCGCGCCAGAGCTGGCGCCAGACATAATCCTGCCCCTCCATCGCCAGCGGCATGTCGACGCCGTGGACCGCCATCCAGTCGATCTCCCGCTCCCAGCGGGTCCAGTTCCACCAAGGGGTGGTATAACCATAGGTGCAGGTGTTCAGATATGCGCGAAAGCCGAAGGGCGAGGATACCCAACCGCTGTCCTGCGGCGCCAGCCGGGTCATCGGACCGACGCGCCGCCCCTCCCAACTGATCGACAGCCGCCCTTGCGCGTTCAGCATGGCGGCCACTCCGCGCACCGCCGCTACGGCCGAGGAGGCCTGGACCGTCAACCGGTCATGATCGACCCGTACCCGATAGCGGGAGGTGGTTGAAGGCTGGATCGCCACCGACACGTGCTGCTGCGGCACGCCCAGCCGCTGGAGTGCCGCGCGCGCCGCTTGGCCGCCGTCGACCTGCGCATGGGCGATGGAGGCGGTGAGAAGCAGGCCGCCGAACAGGCCGAGTGTTTTGGGAATGGTCATCACAAGCGGCATTGTCCCCATCACATTCCAAAAAGGAAGGGTGGACCGACCCGCATGGCGGTCCACCCTTCAGAGGGGAGCTAGAACCGCGTCGAGGCCGACAGGTAGAAGGTCCGGCCCGTCCGGCTGGCGAGCTGGAACGTGTCGGAGGTTGTCTGATAGGCGTCCTCATGCGTGTTGTTCAGGTTGATGATGCCCGCCGTGAAGCTGAGATAGCTGGCGGGCGTGTAGCCCAGCGCCAGGTCCAGCTGGGTGCGCGGGCGGACCACATGGGTCAGGCCGCCATTGACGAAGAAGCTCGATGCGGCGTCCTGGACGTAGGAGCTGCGGTGGTTGACCGACAGCCGCGCGCTGAACATTTCGTTTTCCCAATAGGGCGTCAGGTTCCAGGTCAGCTTCGACAGGTCGCGCAGGTTGAAGCCGGTGCCGATCGCGCTGGCATCGGTGTCGACCACGGTGACGTTGCCGACCGCACCGAACCCCTTCACCGGCAGGATCGCATCGAAATTCTGCGAGGCGGAGAATTCCACGCCCTTGATATGAATGACCCGGTTGTCGTTCAGCACCCGGCTGAAGCTGTAATCGGTCTTCAGATCCGCCGACTGGCAATCGCTGACCACGCCGTTCAGCGCGACGCCGTCATAGGAGCTGGGGCAGTAGAATTGGGTGAAGGTGCCGTTCTTCACCGCCTTGTAGAAGCCTGCGACGCTGATCGAATTGCCCTTGCCGTGGTAGAATTCCAGGCTGAGGTCCAGCTGGTTGGCGGTCAGCGGCTTCAGGCGGCTTTCGCCCTGGGCCACCGAGACGCTGGGGCGCAGGCTGGTGGTGACGCGGGTGATGGTGTCGGCCATCTGCGTCTGGCTGTTGAGCAGCGGGCGGACCAGCACCTTGGCCGCGGCGATGCGGGCGACCAGGCGCGGCGTCAGGTCCAGCGCGAAGCTGGCGCTGGGCAGGACATTGCCATAATCCTGCACGACATGCTGCTGGCCGAGCAGCGTGGCGTCGCTGCCGGTGCCGTTGGTCAGGCTGCTGGTGACGTTCTGATGGGTGTGTTCGTAACGGACGCCGACATTGCCGCGCACCGGCAGAGCGAACAGCGTGCCGTCGATATTGGCCATCGCATAGACCGCCGGAATATAGCGGTCGACCTTATAGGTGTTGGGCCAGTCGGGCGTGTCGGGCACGCTGATCCCCTTGTCGCGCAGGATTTGCTGCCACAGCGGGGCGTTGACCGACAGGAAGCTGTGCGGGATCGCCATCGATCCGCCCAGGAAGTTGTTTACCAGCACGCCGGTTTTCGACAGGTCCGGAATCCAGGCGAATTCGGGATAGGTGACGGGGTCGGTCACATCGGCGTCGCGGTCGTGGCGATACGCCTTGGTGGCGAAGCTCTCGTGATGATATTTCGCGCCGAAGACCAGCGCCTTGATCCCGTGCCAGTCGAGGTCCTGGGTCAGGTCGGTCTGGATCGCACGGTCGCGGGCCGACTGGATATGCGTTGCGCCGTCGACAAAGGCGTACCAGGTGCGATTGCCCATATTGTAGATCGAACCGTCGGTCAGGCTGGCGGTGTTCCACTTGACGTTGAACGGATCGGAAATGTCGAGCTGGCCGCCATTCGCGAAGCGCACTTCGTCGATCGTCGCCCATTCGTACAGCTTGGCATCGCCCTGGGTATAATGGCCGATCGCGCGGATATGGGTGGTGTCGGTCGGGCTCCAGTTGACGGTGCCGGTATAGGCCTGGGTCTGGAGCTTGCGCAGTTCGGGCTGGTCGTTGTTGTCGACGTTGAAGCTGCTGATCCCGATCCTGTCGGCGACGCCGTTGGCGGTGTGGTTGACCGTCACCGCCGAGGCGGCCCAGCGGCCGAAGACCATCTGGCGCGTGTCGTAGCGGGTGTGGTCGCGCGAATATTCGCCCTGCAACAGGACCTCGAAATTGTCCTGCGGCTTCCACTGGATCGCGCCGCTGCCCATCAGCTGTTCGGTGTCGCGGTCGATCCGGCGATAGCGCAGATTGCCCGGCACCTGCACATCGGGGGCACCGGCGACCGCGCCCGGCTGATACCAGTTCTTGATGAACAGATAGTCGCCGCGATCCTTCAGCTTCTGATAGCCGAGGTCCAGCATGACGCCGATCGTGTCGTCGGCGAAGCGCTTGATATAGGCGGCATTGACCTTGGGCGTGACGCCGCCGCGATAGTCGGAATGATAGCCCTTGATCCCGGCGATGAAGCTGGGGCCCTTATAGGCGAGCGGCTTGACCGTATCGATGTTGACGGTGCCCGCCAGCCCGCCCGTATCCATGTCGGCGGTCGGCGACTTGATGACCTGGATCGCGCTCGCCAGATCGGTCTGGATGATGTCGTAGCGGAAGCCGTCCTTGAAGTCGGCGCTGGCAAAGGTCTGGCCGTTGATCGTGGTACGCGCATATTGCGGACCCAGGCCACGGATGCTGATCGTCGAGCCGCGCCCGTTGATGTTGGACATCTGGACGCCCGCAATGCGCTGAATGGCTTCGGTGATGTTCTGGGCGGGGAATTTGCCGATATCCTCCGACGAGATGCCGTCGGTGATGCGGATGTCGTTGCGCTTGGCGGCAAGGGCGGAGGCGATGCTCTGGCGATAGCCGGTGACGGTGATCTCGTTCTGGGCATCGGCCCCGGCGGTATCGGTCTGCGATGTTGCCTGTGCGGCGGCGGCGGGGCCGCTGGTCTGCGCCATAGCGGGCGCAGCGATCATCGCCGAGGCCAGCCAGCTTGCCGTGAAGGCCGTCGTCTGAAGCAGGCGTTTGCGCCGGAGACGCGACGCGTCGTGGCACGGTGACATGGTCATGCTCTTCCCTCCCTCTGATCCCGACGCGGGCACATCGCGCCGGGCTTCCCCGAGACTTTGCCGGATGGTCCTTCGTCGCCGACAAGCAGGCAGGGCGCGTCATCCGCCGGAACGGGGGCGCCGTTCACGGACCGGGATCGGCCGTCAGTCTTGCTGTATCGGGTACGCGGAACCTACCGGAGTCCGTGGCCCGCCCGCCGCCCGGCCTATAAGCCGTGTGCGACAAAGTGCGCCAATGGACCGAATATGTCTTCCTGCATCACGGTGTTGTAATCTTATGGTCTTATCGGTGACATGAAATGGTCATGCCTGTCAACGGGGTGAAAACCCGTTCCACGCGATAATTGGTCAGGTGTGCCTAGGTTCAAAAATAAGTCATGTATTACAAATAGATAGTAAGATGAATTTTACGTCATGTCGCGCGTGGAGGGATGGCGCTGTCATTGCCGGGACGCACAAACGATCCCGTCCCTATGGCATTCACGCTGCCGGGTTTATCGAGTCTGAATTGGTATTGCGGCTATTGGTTCGGCCAATCGGCCTGTTCGGTCCGCCCGCCATGTATCAGCCTGATCGCCTTGCCGTCGTCCTTGACCGACAGGTCGAACAGCGCCCCGATCAGCCTCAGGCTCTCCACCGGCGTATCCAGGCGGAAACGGCCATTGAATGTCTCGCCTGCCATGGCCGGGTCGGCCAGGGTGATCGGCCGTGTGCTATAGCGACCCAAGCGCGCGACCGCATCGCCCAGCCTGATCCGGTCCCCGGTCAGCCAGCGATCCTGCCATCCCTGATAACGAGCGGTGTCGAAGCTGTGCACCGTGATCCGCCCCGCGCCCGCCTCGGCCCAATGCCCACCGGTTACGACCACCGGGGCCTGGCCCGGCACGGTCAGCCGGACGCGACCGCGATAGACGCGCAACTCACTATGCCCCGCACCGCGATCGACGCTGAAATTGGTGCCCAGCGCGACCATCTCGCCTTCGGGCGTGGTCACGGCAAAGGGGCGGGCGGCGTCGTGACGAACCTCGAACCGTGCCGCGCCGCTTTCCAGCGTCAGGTCGCGGCCGTGGTCCGAAAAGGCGATGGCGACCCGCGAGGCCGCATCCAGCGTCATGTCCGATCCGTCCGGAAGCGCCACCTGACGCTGCTGTCCGATGGCGGAGGCATAGACATGCTCGACCGGCGCTCCGCCGGGGGTCGCGACATGCCAGACCAGAGGCGCGGCGATCGCGGCGGCCAGGGCGGCGGCGATACCGACCGTCATGCGGCGTCGTGTCCGGGGTGCCGAACCCATGGGCCAGCCACGCGAACGCGGGCGTGGCGGGGGTGGGGCGATTGTCGCCCGGCTCGTCTGTTCGACCACGTCGAACAACGCCGGATCGCCCAACAGCCGTGCCATCCGCGACAGCGCCGCGCGGTGCTCTGGGGCCGCGTTCAGCCATGCGCCCAGCTCGGCCCGCGCCTCGGGCGAGAGCGTGTCGAGCCGGTCGGCCCAGTCGGCGGCCTGTTCCAGCATGATGTCGGGATCAGTCATGCAGGCGACCTCCACGCACGGGCAGGTCGTCGATACAGCCGTCCAGATCGATCATCGCGCGGACCAGATGCTTCTTCACCGCCTCGATGCTGATGTTCATCTCCTCGGCGATCTGCTGGCGCGACTTGCCCTCCAGATGCCGCTCGACAAAGACCGCGCGACGCTGCGCGGGCAGGCGCGACAGCGCGGCCTGGAAGCGGTCGTAACGCTGGCGATAATCGAGGATTTCATCGGCCAGCGGCAGGGCGCAGGCGAGTTCGGGATCGACCGGCGCATGGTTTTCGCTCCCGCGCCGCCCGCGATTGTAGATGACCGAGTCCGCCACGCGAAAGCCATAGGCGAGCGGCTGGTCGATGACCTGCTTTCGCTCCTGCTCGATGACCCGCATGATCGCCTCCTGCACGATATCCTCCGCCTGTTCGGGTTCGCGGATTCGCCTGCGGACATAGGTCAGCAGACGCTCGCGCCCTTCCGCGATCCAGGCGTTCGCGGCGGTCATTCGGTCCCGTTCAGGAAGAGCCGGTTGCATCGCATCCGGGGACAATCCTCGTCGAAAAAACACCGCGCCGCCCCCGTGGCGGGGTCGACGCGGCACAGGGGCCCTTGATATCCCGTACGGGCCGGACATCAAGGGCGTTCGGGGATCGGATCAGAAGGTAATTCGGACACCGCCCAGCAGGGTCGTGCCCGAACGGGTGACGACGTACAGCCGCTTGGTGCTGTTCGAATATTGCCGCTCGCGCTGGTTGGTCAGGTTGATGCCGTTCAGCGTCAGCTGGACGTTCTTCGTGACCGAATAATGCGCCGACATGTCGACATAGACCGTACCCTCGAACCCGGTCACGTCCTGGTCCGGCCCCAGCGCGGTCAGCACCGGCGAGGCGCTGAAGATATAGCCGCTGCGGTAATTGGCCGAGACGCGGGCGTCGAATGCCTTGTCTTGGTAATAGAGGGTGGCGTTGGCGTTATACTTGCTCAGCCCCTCCAGCGTGGTCGGGATGCTGCCCTGATAGATTTTGGAATAGTCCAGCCGCGAGTCGACATAGGTGAAGTTCACCGCCGTCCCCAGCCGGTCGAAGGGGGCGGGCAGGAACTTGAAGTCGGTCTGGCCGGACAGCTCGATGCCGAACAGGTTGGTCTTGGCCAGGTTGACGGGGCGCGAATAGCTGTCGACCACCGTCGATCCGGTCACGCCCGGATAGAGATTGTCGGGCAGGCCCGTCTGCGAATAGGGCACGTTGTTGATCGTCTGGGTCGAGATATAGCCGTCGAGGTTCTTGTAGAACAGCGCCGCTGCGACATAGCCGACCGAGCCGAAATAATATTCGGCCGAGATGTCATAGTCGTTCGACTTATAGGGGCGCAGGTTCGGATTGCCGATCGATACGGTGACATTGCCATTGTCGTTCGTCACCGATCCGTTGACCGCCAGCGCGCCCAGTGCCGGACGGTTGATGTTCTTCGACGCGGCGAAGCGCAGCATCAGGCCACGATCCAGCTCGAAGATCAGGTTGGCGGCCGGAAGCACGCCCTCATATTCGCCACGAACCGTGACGGGCCCGACATTGGCCGTGCCGTTCGAGGTGACATTGGTGCGATAATAACGCGCACCGATATTGCCGCGGAAGGGGATGCCGCCCAGTATGTGGTTCCAGTCATATTGGACGAAGGCGGCACCGGTCCGCTCCTCGACCGCGTACACGCCGATCTTGTTGGTCAGATATTGCGCGCGGTTGATGCCCAGCGTCTGAAGCATCTTGGGGAAGTCGACGATCGTCCAGTCCTGCCCCGAATAGCCGGTGTAGGTCCGCGCATAGGCGCTGGGATTGGCGTTGACCTTGCCCGACACGAAGCTGCTGGTCAGGATATTGTCCTGTTCGGCATAATATCCGCCGTTCGAGAAACGCCGCCATTCGCCACCGACGCTGATCGTGTCGTCGGGCGTGACCTTATAGTCGAAGCGGCCCTTGATGTTGTCGAACGCCGAATCCTGGAACGTGTTGTTCACGTACAGGCGCTTGGCGTGCCAGAAATTGGGATCGGTGGTGTTGAACTTGTAGGTGTTGACCAGCGAATAGGTGCCGCCGCGATAGTCGGAGGTGACGTCGCCGAAGCCCTCCAGCGTGAACTTGTCGTTGACCGGCATGTCGTAGCGTGACCGCTCGACCCCGCCCAGCCAGGTGAAGGTCAGCCCGTCGACCAGTTCCGCGTCGCCGCTCAGCACGACCTGCTTGAAGATGTTCCTGGTGTTCTGGACGCGGGTTTCGGTCGACGCCTTGCCGCCCGATACGTCGAGATAGGTCACCTCGTTGCGATCGTTCCACTGGATCGCGTTGACCCGCGAGTTGGGATAGACGGTCCCCGCAAAGGTCTCGCCGCCGCCCAGCCAGGTCGAGCTGCCGCCGCCGCGCGAGGCAAGATGGGTCTCGAACCGGTCGCCCTTGAACTGGCCGTACAGGCCGTCGAGCGTGACATGGACCTTGTCGGTCGGCGCCCACTGGATCGAGGAGGTCAGGCCGATCCGCTCCTGCTTGCTGTCCCAGACCGACAGGCGGTTGCCGCGCGCGAACAACAGGTCGCCCGAGTTGATCTTGGCCTGCTCGGCGGCGGTCAGGCCGCTGATGTTGCTGCCGTTCGCTTTGTTGCGGCGCCAGCGATAGGTGTCGAAACCCTCTTCGCGGGTGTTGCGGCGGCTATACGCACCCGACACCAGGATGCCGAAATTGCCCCAGTTCTTGGAAATGAGGCCGGTCAGGCGCGGCTGGAAATCGCGGGTCAGCGTGTTGCTGCCGCCCTGCGCCGACAGCGCGATCTTGGTGCCCTTGTAATCGAAGGGGCGTGCGGTGAAGAGACCGACGGTGCCTGCGAGACCGCCCTCGGTCTGCTGCGCCTGATACGACTTCTCGACATCGACATGGTTGAACAGTTCGGCGGCGAACAGGTTGAAGTCGAAGGCGCGGTCGCGCGTGGTCTGGCCGCGGCTGTCCTGCGGCGAGTCGACATTGCCCAGCACTTCCATGCCGTTCAACTGAACGCGGGTGAAGTCAGGACCCAAGCCGCGCAAGGAGATCCGGCGACCCTCGCCCGCCTCGCGGTTGATCGCGACGCCGGGCAGGCGCTGGAGCGCTTCGGCGAGATTCAGGTCGGGGAAGGCGGCGATGTCGGAGGCCGAGATCGAGTCCTTGATGATCGTCGCGTCACGCTTGGAATTGCGCGCCTGCGCCAGGCTGGTGCGGTATCCGGTGACGACGACATCGCCCCCTTCGGTGGTCGCGCCGCCGGTGGTCGCGGTCGTTTGATCGCCTTGATCCTGGGCCAGTACCGGTTGCGCGACAAACAGCGCGCTCGACGCCAGCAGCAGCGTCCGCTTCGTTCCCATCACTTCAAACCCCCAAAAGACAAATGGCTCGCCCGGCCATACGGACGATCGCGGGGAAGACGGGGGTCGCGGTCAAACGGGGACAAGGAATTTTGTAAAAGTTTTAAGACATTTGTGGCGTTTTTGTTACAAGCCGGACAGAGCTTGTCTTTGTTCGGGCAAGTTTCCATGGCCGCTGTCCCCGATGGACGATCGGCGGACTCTTGGGGTAGCGGGATCAAGTCTTGAAAGGGGTGGGCGATATGGCGAAACAGGCATGGCGATGGGGTATGGCGGCCGCGATGGCGCTGCTCGTGCTGGCTCCGGCGGGCGCGGCGGCGCGCGAGGGGACGGGGTATCTGGCGGCGGGTGAGGGGCTGAACCTCGCGGCGGTGCTGCCGGGGCCGCCGACGCCGGGCTCGCCGCGCGCGCTGGCCGATGCGCGCGCCTTTCGCGATAGCCGGGCGCTGCGCGGCATGGCGCGCTGGCAACAGGCGACGGCGGATGTCTCCAGCGACATGGGCGAGCGCTTCGCCACCGCCTTGGGGTTTCGGCCGGACTGGACGAAACTGCCCGTCACGCGCGCGCTGCTCGCCAGGTTCGATGCGGACCGTTCGGCGGCGATCGGCGCGGCCAAGGCGCATTGGCAGTCCAAGCGGCCTTTTATCGGCACCGACCTGCCCATCTGCGAGCCGCGCAAGCCCTCGCTGATCGCCAATGGCGATTATCCCTCGGGCCATACCGCGCACGGCTGGGGCTTTGCGCTCATCATGGCCGAGCTGCTGCCCGACCGGGCCGAGGCGATCCTGACCCGTGGGCGCGATTATGGTACTAGTCGCTGGATTTGCGGCTCGCACAGCCAGAGCGCGGTCGAGGGCGGCTATATGGCGGCCAGCGCCGTGGTCGCGCGCGAGCATGGCAATGCCGCGTTCCGGCGCGACATGGCGGCGGCGGCCGAGGAACTGGCGCGCTACCGCGCTAAAAGCGCCAGTCCGCACTGAGCGACACAACCCGGCCTTGCTGCGCGCGGACGGTGACGACCCCGCCGCCATCCTCGGCGCGGACCTCGCCGCCCAGCGCGTCGCCCTGCATGATCGCGATCCGGTCGAACAGGTTGGTGGCGCGTAGCTGTACCGTCAGCGCCTCGGTCGCGGCCCAGCGTGCGCCGATCCCTACCAGCGCGAAGCCGGGGAGCGGCAGGCTGTTGGCGTCATCGGCAAAGCGCCGCCCCATCGCCGAGACATCGCCGTCCAGCGTTACGCCCGTGTCGGGCAGGATCGCGCTGGCGGACAGGCTGGCCATGACGCGCGGCACGCGGCGCGGGATACGGCCGCTCAAGTCGGTAACGCTGGTCGTCCCGCCGGTCTGGCGCGTCACGCGATAGGATTTCAGCCGCGGGTCCTGCCATGTCACCGTACCGCGCAGCGACAGGCCGGGCAGCGGCGCGGCGTTGGCGCTGAGCTCCAGTCCGATGGTGCGCGCCGCCGCCGGATATTCGCCGACCCGCACCGCGCCGGTCGCGGGATCGAGCGACAGGTCGGGCACGGCGATGTCGGGAAAGCGGCTGGCGAACAGTGTCGCGTCGAGCCCCGTCGATCCCCGCCGCCAGATCAGCCCCAGTTCGGCCTGTTCGATGGTCAGCGCCCGCGCGCTGTCGTCGCCGCCGATCCGGAACACGCCGGGATCGGGCAGTCGCATCGCATGGGTCGCGCGGGCAAAGGCGCCCAGTCGATCGCTCGCGCGCCAATGCAGCGCCAGCGTCGTCGCGGTGCGGGCGATCCGCTGCGCCCGCGCATCCCAGAGCCCGGAGCCGATCGCGATCCGATCATCGGCCAGCGTGGTGGGATCGCCGCCATCGACCAGCATGGGCCGCTCGACCGAGGCGGACAGCGCGGCGCGCTCATGCCGAATGCCCCAATCGATCCGCCAGCGCGGTCCCACCTGCCACTCATCGGCGGCATAGAGCGCGACCATATGCTGGCGGCCGGTCAGCGCCTCATAGGTCGAGCCCGAACTCGACAGCCCGTTATCGGTCGCCCGGCCCAGCACACGCCCGCCGGCATCGCGTGCGACCAGATCGAGCCGCCGTCCCTGCGCGCGCGCTTCCAACAATACGCGAGCGACCGCGCGCCGAAAGTCCCAGCGATAGCCGACCGCATAGAGGCCCAGCGTCAGGTCATGATGGCCCGCCGCCTCCAGCGTATGGGCATAGGACAGGTCGACAATCGCCTCGTGCAGCCGGGTGTCGGCAGCGACGGGGTTGAGAGTGATGACCCGGTCATTGCCCGGTAGCGGTACAAAAACACTGCCGTCGCTGGCATGGCGCAGCGCGACTTGCGCGGTATCGGCAAAGGCGGCGGTCAGGCGCGGCAATGCGTCGGCGATAGCCTGCGCCGCCGGAACGGCATTACCGGAGGAGGAGAGCGCATAACGCTCGGTCCGCGACGCCCGGTAATGGGTACGCAAGCTCAGCAGGCCGCCTGCGAGCGGCTGGGTCCATGCCAGCGAGGGCGTGACCATCCGGTTGCGATTGTTGCGCCCCAGCGGCCGGTCGCCGAGCGCAGCGAAGCGCAGCCGGGTCAGTTCCGGCCCAAAAAAACTATCCCGCCGGGGATCGAAGCCGGACAGGGGGATGATCCGGCCATGCTCGTACCGCATAGGAAAGGACGAGATGTTGAGCGTGTCGTCGTCCAGCCCATGTACCGCCAGCGTCAACCGCCCGCCGCCGCCCAGATCATGGTCGGCCCGCACCCGCAACTGTCCGCCGCCCAGCGTCGATGCGATCCGCCGCACCGTCGGATCGCGCGCCACCGAGCCGCCCGCGATCACCCGCCAGCCATTGCCGACCGGCCCGGTGGCATAGCCTTCCCAGCGGATCAGGCCATAACTGGTCATGGTCGCCCGCATCTCGCCACCCGGCCTGTCGCGGGGCGCGCGGGTGCGCAGGTTGAGCACGCCGCCCGGCGCATTGCTGGCGAAGATCGCAGAGGGGCCGCCGCGGACATAGTCGCTGCTCTCGATCATCAAATCGGGGCGGACGAACTGGTCGATATCGGTCCAGGGCAGCGTGTCATGCTGCACCGGCAGGCCATCCTCCTGCACCGCGATCGCCTGATAGCCGTCGAGCGGAATGCCGCGCACCCGGATGGTGTTGGCCGCCACGCCAGCGGAGGTATCGACCCACAGGCCGGGCAGGCCGGAGAGCAGTTCCGCCAGGCTCTGCGGCGGGCGGCGTGCCAGTTCGGCTTCGTCCAGATGCGAGGCGGAATAGCTGCGGTCGAGCGCGCCCTGCACCATCGTTCCGCGCCTGCCGGTCACGATCACGTCGGGGCCGGTCATCGGGTCGGGCGTGGGGGGGATGGACTGTCTGGCCCGTGCGGACGGTTTGGGAGCAGGGCCGATGGCGCGCACCAATATGCCCCCCGCCATCAGGCGGCAGGACAGCGCGGCCGGTCGACACCAGCGGTGCAGCGCATGGGACAGCCGCATCCGCCCTTTCAGCGCAGGGACGCGCCGCCCGGCGAGGTCGCCGGGGCGTGCGACCACGGCCTGACCCGCCTGACGCGCCAGCCGATCGAGCCCGATGGCGACGGCTGCGTCAGGCAGGTCGACGGAGAGCAGCGGGTCATCGGAAACGGCGGCCAGCGCCAGCGCGACAGCCAAGGTCATCGCCGCCCTTTTGGCGGATCGGAATTCATGCGCCCCCTGCGTTCCTGTCTTGACGGATATCGTGCGGCTGTGCCCGATTATGGGAAGATCGCCGATAGGCAGCAATTGTGTAGGCTGCGTGTCAGTGGCAAAGGCCGTTACAAATGATACTATCATCGGCCAAGGAAAGGGATGACATGCAGGACGCGGGGGCGCGGTGGCAATTCTGGATCGATCGCGGTGGTACATTTACCGATGTGGTCGCGCGGGCACCCGATGGCGCGGTGGTCACGACCAAGCTGCTCTCCGAAGACCCCGATCGCCGCTATGACGCCGCCGAGGCCGCGATCCGGCAGCTGACCGGGGTGGGTGACGGACCGCTGCCCGCTTGCGCGATCCGGATCGGCACCACCATCGCGACCAATGCGCTATTGGAGCGGCAGGGGGAGCCGGTGCTGCTGGCGATCACGCGCGGCTTCGGCGATGCGCTGGCCATCGGCTATCAGGATCGTCCCGACATTTTCGCGCGCGATATCCGCCGCGCGCCGCCGCTATTTGCCGAGGTGGTCGAGATCGACGAGCGAGTGGCCGAGGACGGCACCGTCCTGACCCCGCTCGACCGCGAGGCGGCGGCGGCGGCCTTTGCACAGGCCTATGCGCGGGGGCTTCGGTCGATCGCCATTGTCCTGATGCATGGCTGGAAGCATCAGGCGCACGAACGGGCGCTGGCCGAACTGGCCGAGGCGGCGGGCTTCACCCAGATTTCGGTCAGCCACCGCACCGCGCCGCTGATCCGGCTTGTCGCGCGCGGCGATACCACGCTGGCCGACGCCTATCTGTCGCCGGTGCTCGGGCGCTATGTCCAGGGGCTGGACGCGGGCCTGGGCGAGGCGGCGGCGGGCGGTTTGCTCTTCATGCAGTCGAGCGGCGGGCTGGTGTCGGGCGATCACTTCCATGGCAAGGACGCGCTGCTCTCGGGACCGGCGGGCGGGATCGTCGGCATGGCGCGGACCGCCAGCGGCGCGGGCTTCGACCGGGTGATCGGGTTCGACATGGGCGGCACCTCGACCGACGTGTCGCTCTATGCCGGGCAATATGACCGGCGCTCCGACGCGGTGCTGGCGGGGGTGCGGGTCGCGGTGCCGATGATGCGGATCGACACGGTTGCGGCGGGCGGCGGGTCGATCTGTCACTTCGATGGTGGGCGGCTGCTGGTCGGCCCGGCCTCGGCAGGGGCGGAGCCGGGTCCTGCCTGTTACCGGCGCGGCGGCACGTTGACCGTGACGGACTGCAACATGATCCTGGGCAAGATCCAGCCGGGCCATTTTCCCGCGCTGTTCGGCCCCGACCGCAACCTGCCGCCCGACCGCGATGCCGCCGCGCGGGCGCTGGGCGCCTTGCTCGATCAGGTCGAGGCGGCCACCGGCGAGCGCCTCGATCCCATGGCGGCGGCCGAGGGACTGGTGGCGATCGCGGTGGCCAGCATGGCGCGCGCGATCCGCGCCGTCTCCGTCGCGCGGGGCGAGGACCCCGCCTCTTACGCGCTCGCTTGCTTCGGCGGGGCGGGCGGCCAACATGCCTGCCTGGTCGCCGATGCGCTGGGCATGGCCCAGGTGCTGATCCACCCGCTGGCGGGCGTGCTGTCGGCGGTCGGCATCGGGCTGGCCGATCGCAGCGTGGTGCGCGAGGCGACGGTCGGCCTGACGCTGGGCGACGAAGCACTGGAGACGGCGCTGGCCGATCTGCGCGCAGCCGCAGTCGCGGGCCTGGCCGAACAGGGTGTTGACCCGGCCGACGTCCGGGCGAGCGCGCTGGCGCAGCTTCGCTATGCGCGCAACGACCAGACGATCGGCGTCGCCTGGGACAGCCCGGCGGCGATGGCCGACAGTTTTGCCGAGGCGCATCGCCAGCGTTTCGGTTTCGTCGGCGAGGATGCGCTGGTCGTCGAGCAGCTGCGGGTCGAGGCGATCGCAGGCGGTGCGGCGCAGGCGCTGCCCGCGCCGACGCTGGCCGTACAGACCGGCGATCCCATCGATACCGTCGCCATGTATCTGGCGGGCGAAAAGCACGACGTGCCGGTCCATGCCCGCCAAGAACTGGCGGCCGATGCGGTGCTGGCGGGGCCGGTGCTCATCATCGATCCGGTGTCGACCGTGGTGGTCGAGCCCGGCTGGCAGGCGCGGGTGCTGGCGGAGGGCACGTTGCTGCTGGAGCGGGTCGCGGCGCGGCGCGAACAGGCGGCTGAGGAAGCGGTCGATCCGGTCCGGCTGGAGATATTCGCCGGGCTGTTCATGGGCATCGCCGAGGAAATGGGCGCGGCGCTTCAGCGGAGCGCGGCCTCGGTCAATATCCGCGAGCGGCTGGATTTCTCCTGCGCGATCTTCGACGCCGAAGGTGGGCTGGTTGCCAATGCGCCGCATATTCCGGTCCATCTGGGGTCGATGGGCGAGAGCATCCGCACCGTCATCCAGGCGCGCGGGAATACGATGCGTGCGGGACAGGTCTATGCGCTGAACGATCCCTATCGCGGCGGCACCCATCTGCCCGATATCACCGTCATCATGCCGGTTTTTGCGGACGAGGACGCACCCGCCTTCTTCGTCGCGGCGCGCGGTCATCATGCCGATGTCGGGGGCACGACGCCGGGATCGATGCCGCCGGACAGCCGGACATTGGCGGACGAGGGCATCGTCTTTGACGATGTCCTGATCGTCGAAGACGGTGCGATGCGCGAGCAGGCGATCCGCGACCTCCTGGCCAGCGGCCCCTGGCCAGCGCGCAATATCGACCAGAATATCGCCGACCTCGCCGCCCAGGTCGCGGCCTGCGCGCGCGGTGCCGATGGGCTTCGCCAACTCGCCGCGCAACAGGGGCAGGGCGTCGTCACCCGCTATATGGCGTATGTTCAGGCGCATGCCGAGGCGATGGCGCGGCGGATGATCGCGACGCTGAAGGACGGCGCATTCCGCTACAGGCTGGACGACGGGGCGGTCGTCGCCGTCCGGGTGACGATCGATGCCGAACAGGGCCGCGCGACGATCGACTTCACCGGCACCAGCGAACAGCGCCCCACCAACTTCAACGCACCGCTGGCGGTGACGCGCGCCGCCGTCCTCTATGTCCTGCGCCTGCTGGTCGACGAGGCGGTGCCGCTGAACGAGGGGTTCCTGCGGCCCGTCACGCTGATCGTGCCCGAAGGATCGATGCTCAATCCGTGCTTCCCCGCCGCCGTGGTGGCGGGCAATGTCGAGGTCAGCCAGGTCGTGACCGATGCGCTGCTGGGTGCGCTGGGGGCGATGGCGGGTAGCCAGGGGACGATGAACAACCTGACCTTCGGCGACGACAGCTATCAATATTACGAAACGATCGCGGGCGGCGCGGGCGCGGGGCCGGGGCATGACGGGGCCGATGCGATCCAGACGCATATGACCAACAGCCGGTTGACCGACCCGGAGGTGCTGGAGACGCGCTATCCCGTGCTGCTCGAGCAATTCTCCATCCGGCGCAGCTCGGGCGGTGAGGGGCGATGGCGCGGCGGAGACGGCACGATCCGCCGCCTGCAGTTCCTGAAGCCGCTGCGCGCCGCGATCCTCAGCAATCGGCGGATCATCCCGCCCTTTGGGCTGGACGGCGGCGGCGACGGTCGGCCGGGGCGCAACCGGGTCGAACGGGCCGATGGGACCGTACAGGATCTGGCCCCGACCGCCGGGGTCGATATGGGGGAGGGGGACTTGATGGTGATCGAGACGCCCGGCGGCGGCGGCTATGGCACGGCCCCCGGTTCGGACAAACGCTGATGTGGGTGCTCGCCGGGATCGTCGTCATCGCGGGCGGCTTCCTGCTGCGCTTCAATCCGCTGCTGGTCATCATCGCCTCCGCGCTCGTCACCGGACTGGCGGCGGGGCTGGACTGGTTGCGGATCGTCGCGACCTTCGGCCATGCCTTTAACGACACGCGCTATGTGACCGTCATCTATATGGTGTTGCCCGTGATCGGCCTGTTGGAGCGGCGGGGGCTACAGGCGCGGGCGCGGGCTTTGGTCGGCGGGCTTCGCGGCGCGACGGCGGGACGGCTGCTGACCGGTTATCTTGTGTTCCGGCAGGTCATGGCGGCGCTGGGCCTGACCTCGGTCGCGGGGCCCGCCCAGACCGTCCGCCCGCTCGTCGCCCCGATGGCGGAGGCCGCCGCCGAGCGTCAGGGCGGGGCGCCCGAGGACGCCGACCGGGTCAAGGCGATGGCGGCGGCGACCGACACGGTCGGGCTGTTCTTCGGCGAGGACATCTTCCTGGCGGTCGGATCGATCCTGCTGATGAAGGGCGTGCTGGAAGGTTATGGTATCCTTCTGGAACCCTTCCAGCTGTCCGTCTGGGCGATCCCGACGGCGATCGCGGCCTTCGTGATCCATGGCACGCGGCTCTGGTGGTTCGACCGGCACCTGTCGCGGGGCAGCGTGCGATGATCGGGTTGAACCTGGTCTATGCCGTGGCGGGGATCGTCTTTGCGGTCTTCGCCATGCTGTCGGCCCGCGACCGGCGCTTTGCCAATGCGGCCTTTTATGGGCTGATTACCGTGTCCTTCCTGTTCGGAAACAGGCTGGGCGATGTCGGCAATGGCGTACTGGTGCTGGCGCTGGTCGGTATCGCCGCATCAGGGCGGATGCGCCGGGCCGATCCGGTCGAGCCAGCGGACGATCGCCATGGCGCGAAGGTCTTCGTGCCCGCGCTCATCATTCCTGCGGTCGCGCTGCTCGGAACGCTGGCGTTCAAGCATGTGCCGATGCTGGTCGATCCCAAGCAGGCGACGCTGGTCGCGCTGACGCTGGGCACCGTGATCGCGCTGGTCCTGTGCGGCCTATTGCTGCGCGCAAGGCCTGCCGAGCCGTTCGTCGCCGGACGCGCGCTGACCGACGATATCGGCTGGGTCGCGGTGATGCCCCAGATGCTGGCGAGCCTGGGGGCGGTCTTCGCGCTGGCAGGCGTGGGCGGGGTGGTCGGCGAGCTGATCGGTGCGGTGATCCCGGCGGGCAGCGTGATCGGCGCGGTGCTGGCCTATGCGCTGGGGATGGCGCTGTTCACCATCGTCATGGGCAATGCCTTTGCCGCCTTTCCGGTGATGGCAGCGGCGGTCGGCGTGCCGATCCTGGTCCACCAGATGCACGGGAACCCAGCCATGGTCGCCGCCGTGGGGATGCTCGCGGGGTTTTGCGGGACGCTGATGACGCCGATGGCCGCCAACTTCAACCTGCTTCCCGCGGCCCTTCTGGGCCTGAAGGACAAATATGCCGTCATCCGCGCGCAGGTGCCGACCGCGCTGCCGCTGCTCGTCTTCAACATTCTCCTGCTCTACGGAATGATCGCATGACCCGACTGGACCGCGCCACCGCCGAACGCTTCGCCGCCATGACGCTGGGG
Source organism: Sphingomonas fuzhouensis (assembly GCF_034659795.1). NCBI lineage: Bacteria > Pseudomonadati > Pseudomonadota > Alphaproteobacteria > Sphingomonadales > Sphingomonadaceae > Sphingomonas > Sphingomonas fuzhouensis. The sequence goes on along the minus strand of NZ_JAXSQY010000011.1, from coordinate 44,475 downwards.
CATGTCGGGCGGGAATATCCCAATGTCCTGATCCATGTGCTGAACGGGCCGGAGGATGCGCGCACGCCCTCCGAACTGCATCCGATCTTCTATGGCAGTTTCGACTGGCATAGCTGCGTCCATGGCTGGTGGCAGTTGCTGCGCCTGATCCGGCTCTATCCCGATCTGGAGGCCGCCCCGGCGATCCGCGCGCGGGCCGATGCGATGTTCGTGCCCGACAAGGTCGCGGGCGAGCTGGCCTATCTGGAGCGGCCCAGCGCAGCGGGGTTCGAGCGGCCCTATGGCTGGGCCTGGATGTTGGCGCTGCATGACGAGGCGAGCCGCCATGACGCGGGTTGGGCGACGATGCTGGAGCCGCTTGCCCGGTTCTTCGCGGGGGCCTTCGCGGCGTTCCTGCCGCGCCTGACCTATCCGTTGCGGGTGGGCACGCATTTCAACACCAGCTTTGCGCTGACGCTCGCCTGGGACTGGGCGGGGGAGCGCGATCCGGGGCTGCGCGCCCAGATCGCGCAGGCCGCGCAGACCTGGTTCGGACAGGATCGTGGCTGCCAAGCCTGGGAGCCGGGCGGCGACGAGTTCCTGTCGCCCGCGCTGTCCGAGGCGCTTTTGATGAGCCGGGTGCTCGACACCCAGGGGTTCCGCACCTGGTTCGATGCGTTCCTGCCCCATGTCGCGGCGGGAGAGCCCGCCACGCTCTTCACGCCCGCCATCGTGTCCGACCGGACCGACGGGAAGATCGCGCATCTCGACGGGCTGAACCTGACCCGCGCCTGGTGCTGGCGGGTGATCGCCGCGAAGCTGGGCTCGGCACATCCGGTTTCGGCCCGCGCCAGCGCGACGGCGGATGCGCATCTCGCCGCCAGCCTGCCGCATCTGGGGGATCATTATATGGGCGAGCACTGGCTCGCCACCTTCGCGCTGCTGGCGTTGGCGGCGTAAGGGGGCCGGTCCCCGCCCTCAGATCTTCAGATGGGCGGTCCGGTCGCGCTTGGCGGCGAGCGCCTGGCGGACTTCGGCGACGGCGCGGGCTTCGCTGGCGATCAGCAGGCCTTCGAGCGCGGCGGTCAGGTGACGCTGCATCGCGGTCCGCGCCGCCAGCGAGTCGCGGGCGCGCAGCGCCTCCAGGATGGCGGCGTGATGCTCGACGATCGGGCGCACGTCGATGGCGATGGCCTTGGCATCCAGAAAGACGCTTTCGGCCGATCGCAGCCGCTGTTCCCACAACCGGTCGATCGTCTCCAGAACGGCGCTGTTGCGGGTCGAGCGGGCGATCAGCGTGTGGAAGGCCCGGTCCGCGCGGAATGTGCCCCCGACCGTGTTGTTCTCCTCCTCGATCGCGTCGACCAGAGTCGCCAGCTCGTCCAGTTCGCTGTCGGTGATCTGCGCCGCTGCCAGTGCCGCCGCTTCGGGTTCGAACAGCAGCCGCGCCTCGGCCACTTCCATCGCGGACACGCCGAAATCGGGTGTCTCGCCCTGGCCCGGCAGCGCCACGACATGCGCGCCAGAGCCGATCCGCACCTCGATAAGCCCCTGGACTTCCAGCGCGATCAGCGCTTCGCGGATGACCGGGCGGCTGACGTCGAACCGCGTCGCCAGTTCGCGCTCGGCGGGCATGCGCGTGCCGATCGGGTAGCGGCCCTCCTGCAACTCGGCGATCAGCGTGCGGGCGAGTTCCCGGTAGAGCCGGTCCTGGGTCGTGTTGTTGTCCATCACGACCCTTATAGGGGCCGAGTCGGCGCACGGGTCAAGCGCTTGCATCGGACCGGATGCGACATTCGCCTATTCGCGCATCGCATCCTCGATCGGCATGACGGTCGTTCCGGCCGCGCGCGCCGCCTCGGCCAGGCGGGGATCGACCGCGTCGGTGACGAGGAAATCGACATCGCCCATGTCCCCGACACGCACCGGCGCGGCGCGGTCCAGCTTGGACGCGTCGATCGCCAGCAGGACCTGACGGGCATGGCGGATGATCGTCTGCGACACCCGCACCTCGTCCACGTCGAAGTCCAGGAAGGTGCCGTCCGGATCGATTGCCGATGCGCCGATCAGCGCCATGTCGACCTTGAACCCCCGGATGAAGTCCATCGCGAGTGCGCCCACCACCGCCCGGTCGCTGGCGCGCACCCGGCCACCGGCGGCGATCACCTCGATCGAGGGGCGACCGCCCAATATGTCGACGACGTTCAGATTGTTGGTGATGACCATCAGGTCGCGGTGATCGACCAGCGCCTTGGCGATCGCTTCGGTGGTCGAGCCGATATTGATGAACAGGCTGGCCCCGTTGGGGACGAGCGCGGCGGCGGCGGCCCCGATCGCGGCCTTGGCGGGGGCTGCCACGGTGCGTCGCTCGGCATAGGCGAGATTGTCGGTGCCCGAGGTGACGACCGCGCCGCCATGGACGCGCGCCAGCATCGACTGGCGGGCCAGCAGGTTCAGATCCTTGCGGATGGTCTGCGGCGTGACGCCCAGCTTTTCGGCAAGCGCATCGACGCTGACGCTGCCGGTGCGCCGCGCCACGTCGAGGATGGCGGCGTGGCGCGCGGCGACGATTTCCGCCGATCCGAGGGTGGGGGGCTTCATGCGAGGCCCTGCCCGGTCAGATAGCGCGCCAGCCGGTCCGGCGTGTCGAGGGGCACGTGCAGGCCCAGCTTGCTGCGGCGATAGAGGATATCCTCGACCGTGCGCGCCCATTCGACCCTGACCAGATAATCGACCTCGGCGGTGTGCAGCCCCCCGCCCAGATCGGGACCGAGGTCGCTCGCCACCTGTGCGGTGCCCAGCAGCGTGCGGACCCGCGTGCCATAGGCGCGGGTCAGACGGCGCAGCAGCGCCGGGGGCAATTCCGGACGCTCGCGGATCAGCATGTCCAGAAAGCCGTCGAAATCCGCATCCGGGATATCGCCGCCGGGCAGTGCCTGGCCCGCCGTCCATGCGCCCCCGGCGTCGGGGAAGAACCGCGCCAGTTCGCGCATCGCATGCTCGGCGAGCTTGCGATAGGTGGTGATCTTGCCCCCGAAGATGTTCAGCATCGGCGCATGCTCCGCGCCTTCGGGCCCTGTGTCGAGGTCGAGCACATAGTCGCGCGTCACCGCCGAGGCATTGGCCGAGTGATCGTCATAGAGCGGCCGGATACCGGCATAGCTCCACACGATGTCGCCTTCCCCCGTCTTGCGCGCGAAATAGCGGTTGACCGTGTCGAGCAGATATCGGGTCTCCGCCGCGCCGATCTGTGCCTTGGCGGGCGCCTCGGTCCATGGCTCGTCGGTGGTGCCGACCAGCGTGAACCGGCCCTCATAGGGGATGGCGAAGACGATCCGGCGATCGTCGTTCTGGAGCATGAAGGCATGGTCGCCCTCATAGAGTTTGGGCACGATGATGTGGCTGCCCTTGACCAGTCGGACGCCGCGATCGGCCCTCGCGCCGTGGGTCCGGCCGATCACGTCGGCGACCCATGGCCCCGCCGCATTGACCAGGGCTCGGGCGCGAACCGTGCGAGCTTCGCCCGCTGCCTTGATCGTCGCCACCCAGCCATCGCCGTCGCGCTTCGCATCGACCAGCGTCGTCCGTGTCGCGATCACCGCGCCACGTTCGGCGGCGTCCATTGCGTTGAGCACGACCAGGCGACTGTCCTCGACCCAGCAGTCCGAATAGACGAACGCCTTGCCCTTTCGCGGCGAAAGCCCGTCACCCAGCGGTGAGCGCTCCAAGGCGACGGTACGCGTGCCCGGCAGCTTTTCGCGACCGCCCAGATGATCGTAAAGGAACAGGCCCAGCCGCACCATCCAGGCGCGGCGCGGCGAATGGGTCTGGGGCAGGACGAAGGACAAGGGCCAGATGATGTGCGGCGCCATGCCGAGCAGCCGCTCGCGCTCGATCAGTGCCTCTCGCACCAACCGGAATTCGCCATATTCCAGATAGCGCAGGCCGCCATGGATCAGCTTGGTTGAGGACGAGGAGGTATGGCTGGCCAGATCGTCCTGCTCGACCAGCAGCACCGACAGGCCGCGCCCGGCAGCGTCGCGCGCGATCCCGGCACCATTGATCCCGCCGCCGACGACCAGCAGGTCGATCCTCTCCATGTCATGGTCCGTCATGCCGCGTGTCCCTGTTTTCGAACGCGTCCCTTGCTATACCATCCCAAGGTAAAACGAAAGCATTGACGTTCATATGAAAGCGTGTGACGGTTCGAAGCGAAAACAGGGAGAGGGGTGAGCGATGGCGTCGCACATTCTGGTGATCGATCAGGGGACGACCTCGACACGCAGCATCGTGTTCGATGGGCAGGCGCGGCGCGTGGCCATCGCACAGGCCGAATTCGCGCAGCATTATCCCGCGCTCGGCTGGGTCGAGCATGATCCCGAGGATATCTGGCGCGATGCCCTTGCCACCGCGCGGCGCGCCATCGCCGAGAGCGGCATCGCCCCCGCCGGGATCGCGGCGATCGGCATCACCAACCAGCGCGAGACGGTCGTCGTCTGGGACCGCGCGACCGGCGAACCGATCCACCGCGCCATCGTGTGGCAGGACCGGCGCGGCACCGATCTATGCCAGACGCTGAAGGCCGATGGTGCCGAAGACCTGGTGCGGGCGCGGACCGGTCTGCTGATCGATCCCTATTTCTCGGCCACCAAGCTCGCCTGGTTGCTCGATCATGTCGAGGGCGCGCGGAAACGGGCCGAGCGCGGGGAACTCGCCTTCGGCACGATCGACAGCTTCCTGCTCTGGCGACTGACCGGCGGGGCGGTGCATGCGACCGACATCACCAATGCCAGCCGCACCATGTTGTTCGATATCCATCGCGGCGAATGGGACGCAGAACTATGCCGATTGCTGCGCGTGCCGATGGCGATGCTGCCCGACGTGCATGACAATGCCCATGTCTTCGGCACGACCGCGCCCGATCTACTCGGCGCAGCCATCCCGATTGCGGGCATGGCGGGCGACCAGCAGGCGGCCCTGTTCGGCCAGGCCTGTTTCCGTCACGGCATGGCTAAGTCGACCTATGGCACCGGCTGTTTCATGTTGCTCAACACCGGCGAGACGGCGGTGGCCTCGCAGCATCGATTGCTGACCACGCCTGCCTATCGGCTGAACGGCAGGACGACCTATGCGTTGGAGGGATCGATCTTCGTTGCGGGCGCGGCGGTGAAGTGGCTGCGCGACGGGCTGGGCGTCATCACCCATGCCAGCCAGACCGACGATCTGGCGACACAGGTGCCCGACAGCCACGGCGTTTACATGGTCCCGGCCTTTGTCGGCATGGGCGCGCCCTATTGGGAACCCGATGCGCGCGGCGCCATTTATGGCCTGACCCTGGGGGCCAGCGCGGCGCATCTGGCGCGCGCGGCGCTGGAGTCGGTCGCTTACCAGACGATGGACCTGGCCCAGGCGATGAAGGCCGATGCGGGCGAGGGCCCGGCGATCCTGCGTGTCGATGGCGGCATGGCGGCCAATGACTGGTTGTGCCGCTTCCTGGCGAACATGATCGGCACCCCGGTCGAGCGGCCCGCCGATCTGGAGACGACGGCGCGCGGGGCGGCCTTCCATGCGGGGCTGGCGACCGGCGTCTGGTCAGGGCTGGACGCGCTGGAAAAGCTCTGGTCGCGGGAACAGTGTTTCGAGCCGTCGATGACCGACGAAGCGCGCGCGCCGCTGGTTGCCGGATGGCGCGATGCGGTGGCGCGGACGCTTGCCAGACCCGGCGGGGCATGACGGCGGTGCGGCCGATGCTGGTCGGCAATTGGAAGATGCATGGCGATGGTCGCGACCTGCCCATTATCCAGGCGATCGGCGCGGCGGCGCGGCGGCATCCGGCGGTCGATGTCGCGCTCTGCCTGCCTGCGACGTTGTTGGACCGGGCACGGGTCGCCTGTCCGGACCTCGCCATCGGCGGACAGGATTGCCACGCTCAGGCAAGCGGCGCACATACCGGCGATATTTCCGCCCCGATGCTAGGCGAGGCTGGGGCGTCGCTCGTCCTGCTGGGCCATAGCGAAAGGCGGCGCGATCACGGCGAGGATGATGCGCTGATCGCCGCCAAGCTGCGCGCGGCTCGGGGTGCGGGCTTGGACGTGGTGTTGTGCGTCGGCGAGACGGCGGAGGATCATGCCGCCGGACGATCGGCGGCGGTCGTGCGCGATCAGGTGATCCGCTCGCTCGGCGGGGCAGCGGGGTCAGGCATCGCGATCGCCTATGAACCGATCTGGGCGATCGGTAGCGACCGCGTGCCCGATCCGAGCGAAGTCGCGGCGATGGCGGCGGTGATCCGCGATGCGGTTTCCGGGGTGCGTGTCTTCTACGGTGGTTCGGTCACGCCCGATAACGGCGCAGCGCTCTTCACGGAGGGCGGCATCGACGGTTTCCTGGTCGGCCGCCAGAGCCTGGAGGCTGATGCCTTTACCGCGATTCTCGGGTTGGTGGCACCTTCGGCCGGAAACTAGAGAAGAATGACATGAGCTGGAATCGTCATTGCGAGCGTAGCGAAGCAATCCAGTGTCCGGGCAAGACGCTCTGGATTGCTTCGCTACGCTCGCAATGACGGATTGGGTCAAACTGACGTCATCCTGCTTTAGCCAATTCCTTCCCTTGCAGGGGACGAAGGTTGGTCATCCGGGACCACCCATTCGAAAGTCGTCACCGCCACCGGCAACAGGGTCAGGTCGCCGCCATGCGCGCGGGCGATCCGGCGGGCGAGTGTCAGGCCGATGCCGGACCCTTCAGATTTGGTGGTGTGAAAGGGCCGGAAAATCCGCGCTCGCTCCGGCGCCGCGACGCCCTGGCCGCTGTCCGACACACGCAGGATCAGCCGGTCGGTCTCGGCGGCGACGCGCAGACCCACCGCCGGGGCGACCGGCCCGGCAAGCGCTGCCTCGGCGGCATTGTGGAGCAGCGCCCATAGGCCTTGCGTCATCTGGTCCCGGTCACACCATCCGGTCGCGCCTTCGGGAACCGCGATCGACAGCGTCACCCGCTCCCCGAAACGCTCGGCGAACAGGCGGGACAGGTCGTCGGTCAGTTCGCCCATATCCACCATGGCGCGTGCCGGATCGGGCAAGCGGGCGAGCATCCGATAGGCGCGGGTGAAGCGCTCCAGCCCTTCGATCCGCCGAGTCAGCGTCGCCAATATGCCGGGCAGTCGTGCGTCGCCCCGTTCTGCCGCCACTTGCGCGCTGTCCGCCAGCGAGACGATCGGCGACAGGCCATTCAGCAACTCATGGCCGAGAATGTCGATCATCTCGTTGTCGGCATGGGCCTCGGCGGCGCGACGTTCGGCCTCGACATCGACCAGCAGGACCAGCGCGCGGCCGGTGCCCGCCACCCGCTCGATCCGCCAGCTCTTTCCCTCATGCCGGAGCCGGGTCTGGCTGGCGTCGAGCAGCGCGGGCGGGGGCGGGATCAGTCGGTCGTCGGTGCCGAACAGCCTGCGGCTGGCGCGGTTGATCGCCTGGACGCGGCCCGCATCGACACGCAGCAGCGGCAGCGGGATCTGGTCGAACAGCGCATCCAGCGGTGGCCCATCGGGGACAGGGCGGTCGGCCTCGGCATGGCGGGGCAGGCTGGCCGCACGCGCCGCCGCCCAGCATCCGGCCGCGATCAGCCAGGCGATGCACAGCGCCAATCCCAGGATCGACGCGAACATGCCCCGCTGCCATGCCAGCACCATCAGCGCGCCGCCGACCGTCAGCGTCAGTCCGGCCAAGCCCGCCGCGACGCTGCGCGCCTGCGAAAGCTCAAAGCCCATGGCGCGCCATCCGGCGATACAGCGCACCGCGGCTGAGCCCCAGCGCCTGGGCGGCCTGGGTGACATTGTGGTGATGCTCGATCAGTGCGGCCTCGATCATCGCACGTTCGCTTTCGTCCAGATCGAAACTGGCGCGTGCCGGGGCGGTGGCGATGCCGGGCGCAGGTACGGGTTGCGGGGCGAGCAGCGCGGCCTCGATCACCCCGTCCTCGCCCAGCAGCAGCGCCCGTTCGATCGCACTGGCCAGCCCGCGCGCCTCGTCGGGCCAGCGCGCGGTCGACAGCAAAGCCTCGGCCGCCGGGGTGAAGCGGGGCGGGGCAAGGCGATGCCGCTCCGCCGCGAGCCGCGCGAAATGGCGCGCGAGCAGCGGCACGTCCGCGCGCCGTTCGGTCAGGGGCGGCGCGGCAATCTCCACCGCCGCAATCCGCCGGGCGAGCGCGGGGATGATGGCACGGGCATCATCGGCGATGGCGATATAGCGATCCTCGGTCCGCAACAGGTCGAGCAGCCGGGCCTGTTCGATCTCGTCCAGCCGGTCGGGATGGCGGAGCAGCCATGTCGCTCCCGCCTCGCTTTGGCTCAGTCGCGCCCAGGCGAGCGGATCGCGCAGATCGACCCGCGCCATCGGCCGGTCGGCCCCGGCCGACGCGGCATGGAGCGCGGTGGCGATCAGGCTTCGTCCCGCCCCGGACGGGCCGGTCACGACGACCCCCGCCATGGTCGGGCCGATACGGCGGATGAGGTGGCGGACCTGCGCGATCGCGGCGCTGTCGCCCAACAGGCGGACCGGCTCGGCGGCGGTGTCGGGGAGGGGCGCGCCGGTCGGGCTGGCACGGCGGCGGGCGGCAACCTCGATCTTGGCGATCAGCTCGGCATTGCGCCACGGCTTCATCACGAAGTCGCGCGCACCCGCCTGCATCGCGGCGACGGCCAGCCGGATGCCGCTATGCGCGGTGATGACGATGATGCACGCGTCCGGATCATCGGCCAGCAGCCGATCGAGCATGGCCAGCCCCTCCGCTCCGTCGGTCCGCCCGGCGGCATAGTTCAGGTCGAGCAGGATCGCGTCATAGCGCTGCGCCGCCAGTCGCGAGAAACCCTCTTCGGGCCCGAGTGCGACATCCAGCCGGTGCCCGGCCAGATCGATCGCGATGGCCAGCGATTCGGCGATACGGGGATTGTCGTCGATGACCAGGATCGCAAGCGGGCTTGACGCGGGTGCCGACCGTCCATTTTCGGACGGTGCGTCCGTTGCCGAACGGTCGGATTCGGGCCGAACATGGGAAAGTGGCGTTTTCATAGGGCTTTAGGTTTTTCGACCGTCCTGGGTGACACTCCACCCATGATGACCGAACAACCCGTACACGCAAGCGCCTCGCCCGGAGCGGGGCCGGGGGCGGCAATGGACCGCCGGATCGAGCGAAAGCCGATGCCCTGGTGGCGGCGGCGCGCGATGGTGATCGCCGTGCTGCTGGCGATCGGGGCGGTGCTGATCTGGCGGATGCTGCCCGCCGCCGGGTCGACCGATATCGCCGCCGCCAATATCGAGACGGGCGAAGTGACCCGCGCCGCGTTCGACGATTATCTGCCGGTCCGCGCCACCGTCACGCCGCGCGTGACGACCTTGGTCGGCGTGCTGGCGGGCGGGCAGGTCGAAAAGCTGCTGGCGCAGGACGGCCAGATGGTGACCGAGGGACAGCCGCTCGCCACCCTCGCCAATCCGCAGCTGAAGCTCGACGTGCTGACCCGCGAGGCGCAGATCGCCAGCCAGTTGAGCGGCGTGGCGAGCGAGGGGCTGGGGATCGAGCGCAACACGCTCGACCGTGCGGGGCAGGTGGCGCAGGCCGAATATGACCTCATCAAGGCGCGCCGCGATCTGGGCATCCGCCGCCAGCTGCACGACCAGGGCTTTCTGTCGGATGCAGGCGTGAAGAGCTTCGAGGAGGAGGCCGCCTATCAGGAAAAGCGGCTTGCCCAGTTGAAGTCCGGTCGCGCGACCGAGGCGCGGATCACCGCGACCCAGTCGGCGCGGCTGAACGATACCCAGGCGCGACTGTCGGGCAACCTCTCGGCGGTGCGCGCAGGCCTGGAGGCACTGACCATCCGCGCGCCCGCGAATGGGCGGCTGACCAATTTCACCATCCAGCCGGGCCAGACGCTGAAGCCCGGCGATCCGGTGGGACAGGTCGATAGCGAGGGATCGTGGAAGCTCGTTGCGCAGGTCGACGAATATTATCTCGGCCGCGTCGCGGTGGGGCAGACGGCGACGACCGCGGACGGCGCGAAGCTGACCGTGTCGAAGGTGCTTCCTGCCGTGAAGGACGGCCGATTCCAGGTCGAGTTGACCTTCGACAAGGCACCGGCCGGGCTCAATCGCGGGCAGACGATCGACATCCGCATCACCCTGGGCGCGGCGAGCCGGGCAGTGGTGGCCCCGGTCGGCGGCTGGCTGGAGGCAGGCGGGACTTCGGCCTTCGTCCTCGATCCCGACGGCGCCCATGCCCGCCGCCGCAGCGTGAAGATCGGCCGTCGCAATCCCGAGCAGGTCGAGATCCTGGCGGGCCTCAATCCCGGCGAGCGCATCGTCATCAGCAACACATCGTCCGTGAAGGGCGACATCCTGAACATCCGATAAGGGGGAGTGACATCATGATCCGACTGGAAGGCATTCAGCGCCGCTACGTCTCCGACGAGGTGGAGACGACCGCGCTGCACGATATCGACCTGCATGTCGCGGCGGGCGAGTTCCTGGCCATCATGGGCCCTTCGGGCTGCGGCAAGTCGACCCTGCTCAACACGCTGGGCACCGTCGATCGGCCGACGGGCGGACGGTATCTGTTCGGCGACCGCGATCTGGCGGCGATGGGCGAGAAGGAACTGGCCAGGTTCCGCGCGGAGACGTTGGGCTTCGTCTTCCAGAGCTTCAACCTGATCGACGAATTGACGATCGAGGAGAATGTCGCGCTGGGCCTCGCCTATCGCAGCGATGTCGGGGATCGGCGGGCGCGCGTCGCCGCCGCGATGGACAAGGTCGGCATCGCCCACCGCGCCCGCCACTTCCCGCACCAGCTATCGGGCGGTCAGCAGCAGCGCGCCGCCATCGCCCGCGCCATCGTCGGCGATCCCAAGCTGATCCTGGCGGACGAGCCGACCGGCAATCTCGACACGGCCAATGGCGAGCAGGTGATGAACATCCTGACCGGGCTGAACGATGCGGGCGCGACCATCGTGATGGTCACCCACTCGCCCAGCCATGCCGACCTCGCCAAGCGCCGCATCGACATGCTCGACGGCCGCATCGTCGCCAGCGCCATGCGCGCGATCTGAAAGGATTCTCCGTGATGAAGATGATCTCCACCATCGCCCTTATGTCGCTCGTGGCCGTCGCTCCGGCGTCGGCACAGGATGGTCAGCAGACCGCGCGCAGCTATCAGGTGCGCGGGTTCGACCGGATCGACCTGAGCGGCTGCGATATCGTCAGCGTCTCGCTGGGCGCGGCTTACGGCGTGACGGCGCGGGGGCGGGCGGCCAATATCGACGCTCTGCGGATCGACACCGATGGCGCGACCCTGCGTATCCGCCGCCGCGACGACAGCTGCAACGGTCACGACCGCCGCGTGGCGATCACCGTGACATTGCCGTCGCTCAAGGCCGTGCATGTCGGCGGCGCGGCGGAGATGAACCTGCCCGCGCTCGACGTCCCCACGTTCGCGGTCGGGACCAGCGGCGCAAGCGTGCTCCGCCTTCCGGCCCTGCGCAGCGGCGCGGTGAGCTTCGACCTGTTGGGAGCGAGCCAGGTCATCGTACAAAATCTCCGAGCCGAGCGTGCAAGCCTGGACACGTCCGGCGCCAGCGTCCTGCGGGCGGACGGCGACGTGCGGCAACTGGCCATCGACAGCAGCGGGGCGAGCAACGTGAATGCGCGCGCGCTGTCCTCGCCGAACGTCACCATCGGCGCCAGCGGCACGGCCAATGTCCGCGCCGGGGCGGCGCAACAGGCGCAGGTGAGCGCCAGCGGCATGGCGAACGTCACCGTCGAGGGGAAACCGCGCTGCACCGTCTCCAAGAGCGGGCTCGCCCGCATCGCCTGCGGCCGATGACCGCGTCTTTCGGGGGAAAGCCACGATGAACCGCTTCGCGCTTCTATCGCTCTATCGCTCGCTTGTGCGCCACAAGCTCTATGCCGCGCTCAACATCGGCGGGCTGGCGGTGGGCATCGCCGTCTTTCTGATCCTTAGCCTCTATGTCCGGTTCGAGACGGGCTATGAGAAATGGCTGCCGGGCCATGACAAGCTTTACCTTGCCGAAGAATATTGGGACATGCCGGGCAGTCCCGCCAATGGCTATTCGACCAGCACGATGGGCGGCCTGATCGAGCAGCTTCGCGAGGATTTCCACGGAATCATCGGCACGCGCGTTCAGATCATGGATGCCAATGTCGTGCGTGGAGATACCGCCACGACGGAGCCCTTCGCTTATGCCGACGCCAATTTTCTGGATATCGTCCATCTGCCCATGGTTTCCGGGAACGCCCGGGCCTTGCAAGCGCCGGACAATGTCCTGATCAACGAAACCGTCGCCAAGCGATATTTTCCGGGCGTAAATCCGGTCGGACAAACGATGACCCTGACGGTGATGGGCAAGACCGCCAATTATCGCGTCGCCGGCATCTTCCGCGACCTGCCGCCCGATACCGAATTGCGCTTTTCGATTCTGGCTAAGACGCCGAATCCGCATCCCGACAAGATGTGGTTCCATTGGGGCAGTTCGCGCGTCTGGACGATCCTGCGCTTCGATACGCCGAAGGATGCGGCGCGACTGCAAGGGCAGATGCGCGGTTTTGTCGATCGGCGTGCTACCAAGGATCAGGGGCCATCCACGAAAAGCCTGAGCCTCAAGATTACCCCGCTCGCCGATATCCATCTTCAAACGACGCCAGCCCGCAAGATGACGGTCGCTACGCTCGGGATCGTCGGCGTGCTGACGCTGCTGATCGCGATCGTGAATTACGTGAACCTTGCGACTGCACGTGCTGGGCTTCGCGCGCGCGAAGTGGCGATGCGTAAGGTTCTAGGGGCGGATCGTAGTGCCTTGATCCGGCAGTTTCTGGGTGAGGCGGTGCTCGTCGCTGGTTTGGCGGCTCTCGGTGGTCTGATCCTGGCCGAACTGGGTCTGCCGCTGATCAACGCAGCAGGCGGTTTGAAGCTGGCACTCGACTATGCGGTGGTCATACCGGCTCTGGTGGCGCTGGCATTGGTCGTCGGCGTTGCGGCCGGGCTTTATCCCGCGGTGCTGCTCTCCCGTTTTCCGGCCGCAGCCGTACTCGCCTCGGTACGCTCGCCCGGCGGCGGGCGGACGGGAACGCGGGTGCGGGAAGCGCTGGTGGTCTTTCAGTTCGCGCTCGCCATCGCCTTCATGATCGGAACGGTCGTGCTGATCGCACAGACCCAGCATGTCCGTAAGACCGATGTCGGGTTTCGACGCGATGGGCTGGTGATCGTCAGTTCGACCAGCGACAGCGCCGTGGATAAATCGCAGATGACGGCCTTTGTCGCCAGGGCCGCCGCGTTGCCCGGCGTACAGTCGATCACGACGTCCGATTCCACGCCGGGATCAAGCAGCGGGAACAGCGATGGCTATGCTGTGCCAGGCAAGCCCGAACCCGGCCCTAGTTTGCAGGCAATCATCGTGGGTAAGGACTTTTTTCCCACCTTTGGATTGCGGCTGATCGCGGGTCGGCTTCCTGATGACGCGCACCGCGCCGACGACGCCCGCAATTTTGACGATGTCAGCGGGACACCAACTTTGAATGTCGTCATCAACCGTCGTGCTGCTCAGGATCTGGGCTTTGAAAGCCCGCAGGCCGCGTTGGGCAAGACGGTCGGTCGGTCGAACCCGCGTATGATCATCGGCGTCGTCGAAAACGCACGTTTTTTCTCCCCGCGCGATCCCGTCAACGGGACCATGTATTATTACCGATCAGGCTATCCGTACCACCCGCGTACGACCTTGAGGGTCGATGGTGATCCGCGCGTGACGATCAATGCGCTGCGTACATTGTGGCGCCAGATCGCGCCGCAAGTGCCGTTCGAGGCGAAGACTGCCAACCAGAATATGGAGGATTATTACGCCGCCGACGATCGCACTACGCGCCTGTTCGGCATCGGTGCCGGGCTCGCCGTGCTGATCGGTTGCGTCGGGCTGTGGGGCCTGGCGTCGTTCAACACCCAGCGGCGGGTGAAGGAGATCGGTATCCGCAAGACGCTTGGCGCGTCTGCCACCGACATCGTGAAGCTGCTGGTCGGGCAGTTCCTGCGGCCGGTGTTGATCGCCAATCTGGTGGCCTGGCCTTTGGCCTATGTCGCGATGCGGACTTGGCTGGCCGGGTTCGACGACCGGGTGCCGCTGTCGCCGCTCTATTTCGTCGCGGCCACCGTGCTGGCGCTGACCATTGCCGTCCTGACCGTGCTGGGCCAGTCGCTCAAGGCCAGCCGTGCCGCGCCTGCCTGGGCACTCCGTCATGACTAAGCGCGGGACGTGGCTGCTCATGGGGGCGGCGTTGGTCGCGGCCGCTCCGGCCTCGGGCGAGACGCTGCGGGAGGCGATCGCGGCGGCGTGGGAGGGCAATCCCGAACTCGCCGCCGCGCGCGCCCGGCAGGATGCGCTGGCCGAGACGCCCAATCAGGCGCGGGCCGCCGGGCGGCTCACCGCCGGGGCAACCGGCAATGCGGGCTATGACCGGCTGGGCTATAACGGAACCGGCGTGCGCACGGGGGCGACCTCGGCGCTGGGCAATGTCACGGCGACCTTGCCGATCTGGACCGGGGGCCGGGTGCCGTCGGCGGTGCGTGCGGCCAATGGCGATGTCGCGGCGGGCAGCGAAGCCTTGCGCGATGTCGAGGCGGATGTGCTGGAGCGGGTGGTCGGCGCTTATGCCGACCTGCTCTATACCCAGCAGGCGGTCGAGGTCGCGCGGGTCGGGATCGAACGTCTCGACCGGCAGGTGGCCGAGGCCAAGTCGCGCTATGGCCTGGGCCAGGCGACCCGGACCGACGTGGCGCAGCTGGAGGCGCAGCGGGCCAGCGTCGTCTCCAACCTGGTCGATGCCGAGGGGGCGGTGGCGACGGCGGCGGCGGCCTATCGCGCGATCGTCGGGCGCGATGCCGGGGCGCTGGATGCGACGATTGCGACGCCCGCCGCGCTGCCCCGTACGCTGGCCGATGCGCGGGCGGCGGCGGAGGCGAGCAATCCGTTGTTGCTTGCCCAGCAGCGCCGGGTCGATGCGGCCACCGCGCGGATCGATCAGGCGCGGGCCGACCGTGCGCCTGCTGTCGATCTGACCGGGGGCTATGGGCGCGGTGTGCAATGGGTGGGGGGCCAAGCGAACGGCTTCGACAGTGCGGCCAATGCCGGGCTGGCGCTGCGTATCCCGTTGCTGACCGGCGGGCTCGTCGCCTCGCGCGTGCGGCAGGCAGAGGCGGCGCGGCGGGCCGAGCGGTTCGACGCCGATGCCGTGGCGCGGGGCGTGGTGCGCGCGGCCGACACCGCCTGGGCCTCGCTGACCGCCGCGCAAGGACGGCTGACGGCGAGTGCGGAGGGGCTGAAGGCGGCCGATCTGGCGCTGAAGGGCGTGCGGGCCGAATATGGCTTCGGCCTGCGCTCGACGATCGACATATTGGTGGCCGACCAGAGCTATCGCGCGGCGCAGCTGGCGGTGGCGCGGGCGCAGGTCGATGTGCTGACGGCGGAGGCGGCGTTGCTGCGCGCGACGGGCCGGATGGGGCGGGGGGCGTTCGACTGAGCGCCCCCTGACGGCTCAGCTTGCCTCGCGGTCGCTTTCGCTGGGGGCCGAGACGGCCATCGACAGGGTGCGGCGGAGCAGCGATGGCGAGCAGGGCTTGCCGCACACCGCCGCGCCTGGATAGCGCGATTGCAGGGCCTGTTCGTCGGCATGGCCCGAATGGAAGATCAACGGCACACCCGCCTCGTGCAGGCGTTCGGCCGCCGGAAACACCTCGCCGTCACGCAGGCGCACGTCCAGGATCGCACAGGCCAGCTCGGGCTTGTCGCCGTCCAGATGTGCCAGCACGTCCTCGACACTGACATAGGGGCCATCGACCTGATAGCCGCCATCCTCGATGATCGATTGGAGATCCAGCGCGACGAAGAACTCGTCCTCGACCAGCAATATCGTTTTAGTCATGCGAGAGCACCGTCTCCGGCAAGATGAGGTTGAGCAGGAAACGTCCGTCGACGCTTTTGCGCTCCAATTGGGCGCCCAATTGGCGCGACGATGTCTGGACGAGCAGCGTGCCGAAGCCCTTGGCACCGGCATCGTCGGGAACTTCGCCACCCGTCTCCGTCCATTCCAGCGCCAGTTTGCCGTCGGCCAGTGTCCAGTGGATCGACAATTCCCCTTCGGCCCTGGCCAGCGCGCCATATTTGACCGAGTTGGTCGCCCATTCATGCAGGATCAGCGCCAGCGGCGACAGGCAGCGGCGGTCGACCAGCAGCGGCGGGCCGTCGATGATGATGGTCGATTGGCCGCGATAGGGGGCGATCGTCGCCTCGACCAAAGCCGCCAGCTCGATCGCCTGCTGCTCGCCTGCGGGCGAGGCGAGCGAATGCGCGCGGCCCAGCGTGGCGATCCGCTCGCGCACATCGTCCGCCATCTCGGTCACGTCGTCATGCGAGCGTGATGCCGCCGAGACGATGCCGGAGATGATCGCGAACAGGTTCTTCACCCGGTGGTTCATCTCGCGCAGCATCAGCTCGCGCGTCTCCGCAATGGCATATTCGGCGGTGACGTCGATCGACACGCCGACCATCCGGTGCGGCGCCGATGCGGTGACGACCCGGCCGAAACCCTTGATCCAGCGTTCCTTGCCGTCGAGGTCGAGGCGGAAGGTCATCTCGAAATCGCCGCGCCCGGCCATCGCCTCGGCCAGCGAAAGTTCGACGCCCGGCCGATCCTCGGGCACGATCCGGTCTAAGACGTGATGCACCTGATCGGCGCTATCCTTGGCGTCGAAACCGAACAGATGGCGGCCCGTTTCGTCCAGCAAGATTTCGCCGGTGCCGCCGCGATATTCCCACACGCCGATGCCGCCCGCCTTGATCGCCAGGTCCAGCCGCTCACGTTCGGCGGCGAGTTCGCGCTCCAGGCTCAGCGCGTCGGTGATGTCGGTCAGCACCAGGGTCGCGCCGTCGATCCCGTCGCCCTGCGTCCGGTACGGCAGGATGCGCAGCGACAGGGTGCGCCCGCCGTCGCGGGTCGTCACCCGCTGCTGCATCGCCGCGCCGCCGCCCGCGACCTGCGCCGCACCGTCCAGATAGTCGGTCGTCGCCAGTCGGGTGGAGACATCGGCCAGCAACCGCCCCCGGTCGCTGGGTTGCAACGGGAAGATGGCGCGCGCCGCCTCGGTATAGCTGCGGATGCGCAGATGCTTGTCGAGCACCACCACCGCCAGATCGGTCGATTCGAAGAAATTGCGCAGATCGGAATTGGCGACGGTCAGCTGGTCGACCTTGGTCTTCAGCTCGTCATTGACGGTCGACAATTCCTCGTTGGTCGATTGAAGCTCCTCGTTCATCGACATCATTTCTTCGTTGGAGCTTTTCAGCTCCTCATTCGCCGTCTCCAGTTCCTCGACGGTCGAACGCAGCCGGTGACGGGTCAGGCGGAGTTCGTCTTCCAGCGCCTCGATATGATCGTCGCCCGGCTCCAGATCGGCCAGATCGCTCGCCTCGACCGGACTGAACGGCGCGGAATCGCGGAACAGGAACAGCAGCGATCCGTCGGTCAGCGGGTCGCAGATCACCTCGATCCGCTGGACGCCATATTCGGTAGTCACCGCCACGTCGCGTGCCGCGATCCGCTTGCGCGCGTCGCGGGCCTGGCGAAGCATCGGGCCGA
The DNA here is from genome assembly GCF_034659795.1 of Sphingomonas fuzhouensis. Classification (NCBI taxonomy): domain Bacteria; kingdom Pseudomonadati; phylum Pseudomonadota; class Alphaproteobacteria; order Sphingomonadales; family Sphingomonadaceae; genus Sphingomonas; species Sphingomonas fuzhouensis. The sequence goes on along the minus strand of NZ_JAXSQY010000011.1, from coordinate 26,818 downwards.
TCACCTCGCGCAGGCCGGGACGGGCGAGCGTGATCGCGCTCGATCCGCCCGCGCGGGTCACGGGGAAGGTGAAGTACCGGCTGAGGCGTCCGAATGCGGCGAGGATGCCGCCATCCTGATCCACCACCATGCTCGGCGGGGAATAGCGGTCGACGATGCGGCGCATCGCCATAGTCTCGTCACCGTTCGAAGCGCGCTCGTCACGCTCGCCCCGTTCGCCGCGCCGACGCGGACTGCGGCTCGCCCCGCCGGGCAGGTCGATGGGGTAGGAGGGGGAGCCTGGCGACCGCTCGAACAGCCGGGCATGGCCGTCGATCGCGGGGAAGAGATGATCGAACCGCCCGACGCTTTCGGACGGTCCCAGGAACAGATAGCCGCCCGGCTTCAGCGCATAATGGAGCAGCGGCAGCACCGATTGCTGCAACCGATCGTCGAAATAGATCAGCAGGTTGCGGCACGAGACCAGGTCGATCCGCGAAAAGGGCGGGTCCTTGACTAGGCTGTGGTTCGAAAAGCGGATCATGTCGCGGATCGACGCATTGATCGTGAACCGCTCGGCATGCGGCATCGTATAGCGTTCGCGAAGCGGCGCCGGGATATCGGCCAGCGCGGCGGCGGGATAGCTGCCGTTGCGCGCGATCTGGAGCATCTGTTCGTCGATATCGGTCGCGAAGATCTGCACCGCCAGCGGTTGTCCGGCTTCACGCGTCGCCTCGGCGAACAGCATGGCGATGCTGTACGCTTCCTCACCGCTGGAGCAGCCGGGTATCCAGATGCGGATATCCTCCTCCGGGTCGCGCGCGCGGATCAGCGGCTCGATCGCCTGGGTGCGCAGCGTCTCGAACAGCTCAGCATCGCGGAAGAAGCGGGTGACGTTGATCAGCAGGTCGCGGAACAGCGCCTCGCACTCATCGGCATCGCTCTTGACCCGCGCCAGATAGGCAGAACCCGTGCCGATGCCCAGAACGTGCATCCGCCGCTCGACCCGGCGGACCAGGGTGGTGCGCTTATAGCCCGAGAAATCATGCCCGACCGCGTTGCGCAGCACCTGGCAAAGATCGTCGATATGGTCGGCGACGACCTCTGCCTCATGCGCCTTCGGATCGCCCGAGCGGCGCGCGAAAAAGGCGTGGAGGCAGGCGAGGATGTCGCTGGGCGGCTTGACGAAATCGACAAGGCCCGTGCCCACCGCCGACAGCGGCATCCCGTCATAGCGCGCGGTTTCGGGCTTCTGGACGACGCTGACCCCGCCATTCTCCTTGATCGCGCGCAGGCCCGTCGTCCCGTCCGCGCCGGTGCCGGACAGGATGACGCAGGCGGCATTGGCCTGCTGGTCGCTCGCCAGCGACAGGAAGAAATCGTCGATCGGGCGGCGAAGCCCGCGCGGCTGGATGAAGTCGGTCAGCTCCAGCACGCCGCCGCGAATGGCCAGGCCCCGGCCGGGCGGGATGATATAGACGCGGTCGGCCTCGATCCGCTCCGACCCCTCGCACTGGCGGACCTCCAAATTGGTGTGCCGGTCGAGCAACTGGGCCAGCATGGACTCGTGATTGGGGTCGAGATGCTGGACGACGACGAACGCCATGCCGGTCGGCGCGCGTGCCGGGGTCAGCATTTCGCGCAGCGCCTCCAGCCCGCCTGCCGACGCGCCGATGCCGACCACCGGCACCGGTGCGATGCCCCGATCGTTCGCGGGGGTGGCCTGCGGAGCCTCGGCGTCGGCGCTCATGGAAAGGTTGCCCGGTCGAGGTCCGACAGGGTCAGCTTGGCCTGCGCGATGGTGGCGGCGGTGTTGGCGATCGCGGTCAGCGATCCCTCCAGCACCATGCCGCTTTCCGCTAGGATCGGGGTCAGGCGGCCCAACGTGCGCCCCAGTTCCGCGTCATAGGCGGAAAGTCGTTCCGGCTGTGAGCGGCTGACATCGAATTGCGAGGCGAAGATATAGGGCATCTCACCGCCCAGTTGCCGCAGCTTCGACATGTAGAGAAGGTTGACGAAGGGCGATCCGTCCTTGCGGAAATTGATGAGCATCGTGCGGACGTTCAACTGGCGATCATTGGATAGGAACTCGCGGATGCGGTCGCGCGCTTCGCTATTATCGGCATCGCGCTGAAGCATCCGGCAATTCTGCCCGATCATGTCCTCGCTGGTATAGCCGGTAAGTTCCCGAAAGCCGTGATTGATGAAGATCAAGGGATTGTCGTCACGCGCATCGGCCAAGGCCAGGGCGATGGGGGACTGGTCCAGATAGGCGGCCAGATGACTGGGTATTGGTATATCGTGCACGAAACCTGGCTCCTGGACGCGCATTCGCATGGCGTCTGTCCCTTCGCAAGTACCGAGATGCCCGGCGGCCCCCGAAAAATTCACATGGGTAAACCCGCCGGTGACACATGGCGTTCCCGGCGGATCACCGAATCATTGCGAGGCCGGAACGGGCAAAGAGGCGGTGGGCACCGGGCGCGGGCCCAGCCAGGCCTGGCGGAAGCGGGTCTGTTCGGGCGTCAGCGGCTGGCCGATCCGTTCATTGGGCAGGACCTCGATAGTCGGATCGGTGGCCAGGGTCAGCGTCGCGCTCCGTTCCCCGCCGCGCTGGCGATAGACGATGGGCAGGCGGTCGCCCGGCACATGACGCGCCAGCAGCGCGGTCCAGGCCTCCTGCGTCGTGACGGGGTGGCCATCCACGCTGACGATCCGATCGCCCTTGTCGAGCCCGGCCTCATAGAGCGGCGTACCCGGCACAGTCGGAACCGCGATCGTCAGGCTGCCCTCTTCCACTCCCGGCGTGCCGCCCGCCCAGGCGGCATTCGGATGCGCCTTGCGCAGTGTCAGTCCGGCCTGGGCGAGCAGCGGCGCGAAATCGGGCAGGCCGCTCGCGGTTACGCTGCGCGCGAAGAACCGGTCGGCAAAGCCCTGATCCCCGGTCACCTGCGCCAGCGCGACGCGCAGGTCGTCGGGGCGATAGCTACGCTCCGGCTTGCCGAAGCTGCGCCAGAGCCGGCGCATATAATCGTCGAGCGTCAGGTTCGGGAAACGCTGTCGCAACTCCAGGTCCAGCGCCAGCGCGATGATCGCGCCATAGGGGTAGTAAGAGAAGAAGATATTGGGGTTGGTCGGGTCGATCGACTGGGCCGCGTCGACAAAGGGCGCCCGCAGGCTCATTTCCTGCGGACCGCCATAGCGACGTGCCGGGGAATTGATGAGCGCGTTGAGCGTCCCCGATATCTGCCTGACATAATCGTCGAGCGGCATCTCGTCCGCGCGCACCACTGCCAGCGGGCCGTAATATTGGGTGAAGCCCTCGGCCAGCCATAGCGACGGCGTGGCATTGGCGCGGGTGAAGTCGAACGGCTCCAGCTCGGCCGGGCGGATGCGCTCGACATTCCAGCTATGGAAGAATTCGTGGCTCAGCGTCTGGATCTGCGAGAATTTGGCGGCCGCCAGCGACTTGGGCGTGCTGATGACCGTCGAGTTGCGATGCTCCATGCCGTCGCCGCTGATCTGCGGCATGTAGTCGGCGAGGAAGGTGTAAGTGCCGTAATCATAGGCGGGCGGCTCGCCGAAGATCGCGATCTGCTGCGCCACGACCTTCTGCGCCATCGCGGCGAAGCGGTCGAGATCGGCGGCGCTGCCGTCATGATGGACGGTCAGGCGGATGGTGTAGGTCTTGGCGCCGTTCGTCACCGGCCAGTGGCGCTCGTCCCAGGCGGACAGCTCGACCGGGCTGTCCATGAAATATTGCAGGTCGCGCGCGGTGAAGACCGTCGGGTCGTTGGTGGGTGCGAGTTGGGTGGCGATCTTCCACCCGGCTTTTGGGTGGAAGCGGACGCGGATCGGCCGTGCGTCCTGGCCCACCGCCCAGAGGAAGGTCGCGGGGATGTTCAGCCGGGCATGGGTCGGGTCGATCTGCGCATAGGTGCCGTCGCCCCGGTCGCCGAACAGCGTGTAGCGCACCGTCACCGTGCCGTCATGGCCCGCCACGGTCCAGCCATAGGGATCGGTCCGCTCGACGGTCAGCGGCTTGCCCGTACCGTCGACGGCGGACACCGAATAGACGTTCTTGGCGAACTCGTGCAGCGCATAGCGGCCGGGCGAGGAGCGTGCCATCTGGAAGCGGACGGGTTTGCGGGGCAACCCGCGATAGGTGACGCTGACCTGCGCCTCGTGATGCTCGGCACGGGGGAAGGCGATGTCATAGTCGACCGGCACCTGCGTGGCCTTGGCGGCGGGGGCGGTCCGCGCCGCGACCGGTTGCATCGCCGTGGAGGCCAGCGCTAACGCCGCCGTCATCGCCAGAACCCGCATCCTGTTCCCCATCATAACTGTCATGCCGTGACTTAGGCATGGACGTACAAATGGGTCCACCGCTTTTCGGCGGTGGGCGGCGATCTACGGCAATACGGCCGAATCGCCTTGCGTCCCGCCCCGCAGGGATGGTCCGCTCATCCGAATGTCAGGAAAATCTGGAGGCGCGACCGGGAATCGAACCCGGGTGCAAGGATTTGCAGTCCTCTGCGTCACCACTCCGCCATCGCGCCTCGATGCGTGGGAGCGGCGCCTTTCTGTGGTTTTCGCCGGACTGTCAACAGCGAGTACGCAGTCGATTTGAAAAAGTACGCACTGTTCCTGATTTACCCCAGGGGTAGGGCGGCTGCGATTCGGTGGTGCCGCCGCTCGATTAACAGTCGAACGCTCGCTTTGCGTCGACATGCAACCACGCTTGGCGGAAATCGCCCCACGCGATAGAAGCGGCGGGAACCAATTTAGTGTATTGCACAACTAAAACGGCTGTGCGACAGGGTAGGGCGATGATGACAACCAGCTTTGATTCCTCGAATTTCGACGCGATGCGCCATGCGATGGTGGCCAGCCAGCTGCGCACCACGGCGGTCAGCGACCAGCGTGTCGTCGCCGCGATGGCGCGGGTTCCGCGTGAGGCGTTCGTGCCCGAGGCGCTGCGGCCGGTCGCCTATCGCGATGGCACGCTGGACCTGGGGCAGGGCCGCGCGGTCAACCTGCCGATGGCGACTGGCCGTCTGCTGACCGAGGCCTATCTGGAGGCGGGTGACCGCGTGCTGCTGATCGGTGCGGCGACCGGCTATACCGCCGCGCTGCTGGCCGGGATCGTGACCCAGGTGATCGCGGTCGAGGAACAGCCCGAGCTGGTCGCCGCTGCGCGCACCGCGCTGGCGGGTGAGACCAAGGTTGAGGTCGTGCAGGGCGCGCTCAATGCCGGTCATGCCGCTGCGGCCCCCTATGACGTGCTGGTCATCGACGGCGCGGTCGAGGAACTGCCGACCGCGCTGGTCGAGCAGGTCAAGATCGGCGGCCGGATCGTCACCGGGCTGGTCGAGAACGGCGTCACTCGGCTGGCCAGCGGTCGCCGGACCGAGGGCGGTCACGGCGTGCGCGCCTTTGCCGATGCCGAATGCACCATCCTGCCGGGCTTTGCCCGTCCCCGCGCCTTCCAATTCTGAGGGACTATGCGCCTGCACCTGACTTCCTGCCTGACCTCCGGCGTTCTGATCGGCTCGGCCCTGTTGCTGGCCGGGTCGGCTTCGGCGGAGACGTTGCGCGAGGCGATGGTGCGGGCGTATCAGACCAATCCGACGATCACCGGCCAGCGGGCCGCCCAGCGCGCGACCGATGAGAATGTGCCGATCGCCAAATCGAACGGCCTGCCGTCGCTTCAGTCGAACGGGCAGATCATCGACAACATCGTTGTCGCCAACAACAACTTCCTGAATCCGGAGCGCGTCGGCACGGGGCAGTTGCAGTTGTCGGTCCCGCTCTATCAGGGTGGCGCGGTCAAGAATGCGGTGCGGGCGGCGGAGACGCGGGTCGATGCGGGGCGCGCGCAATTGCGAGGGGTGGAGGCGAACCTCTTCACCAATGTCGTCGCGGCGTACATGAACGTCATTCGCGACGAGGCGATCGTCAATCTCAACACGCGTAACGTCAATGTGCTGGAGACGAACCTGCGCGCCTCGCGCGACCGGTTCCAGGTCGGCGACCTGACCCGGACCGACGTCGCCCAGTCCGAGGCGCGTCTGGCGCAGGCGCGGGCGCAGCTTCAGTCGGCGCAGGCCAATCTGATCTCCAGCCGCGAGAATTACATCAACATCGTCGGTATCGCACCTGTCGGGCTGGAGCCGCCGCCAGCACTCCCGACGCTGCCTGCCTCGCCCAATCAGGCGGTGGCCGTCGCCCTCGAGCAGAACCCACAGTTGATCGCCGCACGCCGTTCGGCGGATGCGACCCGGTATGACATCAACGTCGCGCGCGCCAATCGGCTGCCACGGGTCGCTGCGGTGTCGAGTGGCAACTATTTCAACTATCTGGGCTCCCTCAATGCGCCTCCGAGCGCGGGCAACGTCCCGACCTCCGGCGTCAACGCGACGGTCGGCGTCCAGATGTCCATGCCGCTGTTCCAGGGGGGCCGCCCGGCGGCGCAGGTCCGTCAGGCCGAGGCACTGCGCGGCCAGGCGCTGGAGAACGCGACCGGCACCGAGCGGCAGGTCGTGGCGCAGGTTCGCTCCGCCTATGCCGTGTGGCAATCCTCGCAGGAGGTGATCGCCTCGGCCGAATCGGCGGTGCGCGCCAATTCGCTGTCGCTGGAGGGCGTGCGGGCCGAGAACAGCGTCGGCACCCGCACCGTGCTCGATATCCTGAACGCCGAGCAGGAATTGCTGAACAGTCAGGTGACGTTGGTGACGGCGCGGCGCGATGCCTATGTCGCGGGCTTCGCGCTGATCGCGGCGATGGGCAATGCCGAGGCGCGCGACCTGGGGCTGGACGGCGGTCCGCTCTATGATCCGGTCGCCAACTACAAGCGCGTCCGCAACAGGATCAACGACTGGGACGGTGACGGCGAGCCTGCGCCGGTCGCCAGCACCACCGCCGTAACCCCGGCCCAGACGGCGGCGATCACCCGTCCGCTCGACGCCGACGTCAACGCCCCTGTTGACAGAAGCCCCGCATTAACCACAGGTGCATCGGCACCAAGCCGGCAATAAGGTCGGCTGCTGGCCTTTGGGGGGCCTTGGGGGGCTGAAATGGGGTTTGCGGTCATGGGTGAGATCAGCGCCGAGCCGTCGATGGAGGAAATCCTCTCCTCGATCAAACGGATCATTGCCGAAGAGGGCGAGGTGCCCACACGTCAGCGGCGTCAGCCGCGCCCCGTGCCTGCACCTGCCGCGGACGATGATTCGCCCGAGGTTCTGGAACTGAGCGATCCCATGCCGCTGCGCATGAAGGTCGAGGCCGCCGCCGCCCGTGCTGCCGAATCGGCGATGCGCGCCGTCCCTGAGCCTGCTCCGGTCCCCGAGCCCGTCGCGCAGGCCGCAGCCCCCGCACCGCAACCGGCCCCGCCCGCCGCCCCGTCTGTCGCTAAGGTCGATCCGGCCGATGACGATGGGGAAGAGGCGATCGTTTCCCCGCGCGTGGCCGAGGCCAGCCGTGGTTCTCTGGAGGCGCTCAGCCGTATGATGGTCAAGCCGGAACCGAGCAGCGACGGCACCCTGGAAGGGTTGGTTCGCGAGATGCTGCGCCCGATGCTGCGTGAGTGGCTCGACACCCATCTGCCCGAGATGGTCGAGGCGATGGTGGCCCGCGAAATCGCCCGGATCACACGCGAAGGGCGCTGATCCCGCCCACCGACTTTTCCACGTACATCAAGGTGTAAGCGGAACCGGCGGCACCTGTCCGGGTTCGATGTCCATGGACCCGACGCCCGAGACGCCCGATCTGTCGAAATCGACGCGCTCGCACGTGTCGTCCCCGCCGATCGCCGATGCGAAGCAACCGCATTCGGGCCAGTCGGACATCTTCTTCGCCGCCGTGAAGACGACGCGGATGCCGATGATCGTCACCGATCCCCGGCAGCCGGACAACCCGATCGTCTTCTGCAACGAAGCCTTCAGCTTCATGACCGGCTATTCGGAAGCCGAAATTCTCGGCACCAACTGCCGTTTCCTGCAAGGGCCCGAAACCGACCGCGACGTAGTGGCACAGGTGCGTGCGGCGATCGCGCGGCGCGATGAGATCGCGGTCGAACTGCTCAACTATCGCAAGAACGGCTCGACCTTCTGGAACGCGCTGTTCGTCTCGCCCGTCTATGACGATGCGGGCGAACTGGTCTATTTCTTCAGCAGCCAGCTCGACATTTCGCGCCGCCGCGAGGCCGAGGATGCCCTGCACGAAGCGCAGAAGATGGAGGCGGTCGGCAAGCTGACCGGCGGCATCGCGCACGACTTCAACAATTTGTTGCAGGTCATCATCGGCTATTCGGACATTCTCGAAGCACGGGTCGATCAGGGCGATCGCAGCGGACGCCGCGCGGTCGAGGCGATCGCTGCCGCTGCGGCACGCGGCGCGACGCTGACCCAGCAACTGCTCGCCTTTGCCCGCAAGCAGGAGTTGCGCGACCGGCTGCTCAACTTCAACCAGCTGATCGAGGATTTCCGCCCGATCCTGAACCGCACGGCGGGCGACGGCATCGTGATGCGCCAGCGGCTGGAGGAAAATCTCTGGAATTGCCGGATCGATCCGGTCCAGGCCGAGATGGCGCTGCTCAACATCGTCACCAACGCGCGTGAGGCGATCGGTCGCGACCGGGGGCATGGCGAAATCGCGGTGTCGACCCGCAACATGATCCAGTCCGTCGATCAGCCGGAGGGGCCGACCAATTTGGAGCCGGGCGAATATGTCGTGGTGTGCATCGCCGATGACGGCCCCGGCATCGACCCGCAGATCGCCGACAAGATTTTCGATCCCTTTTTCACCACCAAGGAAATGGGGAAGGGGGCGGGCCTGGGCCTCGCCATGGTCTATGGCTTCATGCGGCAATCGGGCGGGCTGGCGACGGTCGAAGCCGGTGATGGCGGTGGCACGGCGATCACCCTGTATTTTCCCCGCGCGGCGGGCGTCACCGAACGCCGCGCCATGCCGGTTCAGCCTGCGCATAGCGGCGGGGTCGAGCGCGTCCTGATGGTCGAGGATCAGGAGGATGTCGGTGATCTGGGCAAGTCGATGCTCGAGGATCTGGGCTATGATGTCGTCCTGACCCGCAGCGCGCGCGAGGCGCTCGACCATCTGGCGAAGGACGATGACTTCCAACTGCTGTTCACCGACATATTGATGCCCGGCGGGATGAACGGCGTCGCCCTGGCGCAGGCGGTACGGCGCGATTATCCGCGCCTGTCGGTGCTGCTGACCACCGGCTTTGCCGACGAGGCGATCGACGAAGGTGCGCGCTCCTATGAGCTGATCCGCAAGCCCTATCGTCGCACCGATCTGAACGAACGCATCCGCGCCGTCCTCGACCGGCCGGGGGCCCGCACCTGATAGCATCTGGCGTCCGGCGACGCGGGTCATTAAGGCAGCGGCATGACTGAGCTGCCCAAGACGTTCGACCCCGCCGCAATCGAAGCCCGCTGGTATGGCCATTGGGAGGAAAAGGGCCTGTTCCGCCCCGACCGCCCGAATGCCGAGCCGTGGACGATCGTCAACCCGCCGCCCAACGTCACCGGCAATTTGCATATCGGCCACGCGCTGGACAACACGTTGCAGGACATTCTGGTCCGCCATGCCCGTCTGAAGGGCAAGGACGCTTTGTGGGTGGTCGGCACCGACCATGCGGGCATCGCGACCCAGATGGTGGTCGAGCGCCAGATGAACGCGCGTGGCGAGAAGCGCACCGACTTCACCCGCGACCAGTTCCTGGAAAAGGTCTGGACGTGGAAGGCGGAAAGCGGCGGCCAGATCACCGGCCAGCTGCGCCGTCTGGGCTGTTCGATGGACTGGGCCAATGAGCGGTTCACCATGGACGAGGGCTTCAGCAAGGCGGTGCTGAAGGTGTTCGTCGACCTTTACCGTCAGGGTCTGCTCTACCGTGACAAGCGGCTGGTCAATTGGGATGCGGGCCTTGGCACGGCGATCAGCGACCTCGAGGTCGAGACGCGCGAAGTGAAGGGCAGCTTCTGGCGCCTGCGCTATCCGCTGGCCGATGGATCGGGCTTTATCGAGGTCGCGACGACGCGCCCCGAGACGATGCTGGCCGACATGGCGGTCGCGGTGCACCCGGACGATGCGCGCTACACCGCGCTGATCGGCAAGCAGGTGCGTCTGCCGATCACCGGCCGCCTGATCCCGATCGTCGCCGACGAACATGCCGACCCCGAACTGGGATCGGGCGCGGTCAAGATCACGCCCGGCCACGACTTCAACGATTTCGAGGTCGGCCGCCGCGCCGGGATCGAAGCGCGTGACATGCTCAACATGCTCGATGCCAAGGCGCATGTCTGCCAGACCGCCGACGGGCTGATCCCCGACGCCTTCCTCGGCCTGTCGACCGCCGACGCGCGCAAGGCCGTCGTCGCAAGGTTGAAGGACGAAGGCGTCCTGATCCCGCATATCGACAAGGACGGCGAGGAGCACGACGCCGAGCCGCGGACGATCCAGACCCCGTATGGCGACCGTTCCGGTGTGGTGATCGAGCCGTGGCTGACCGACCAATGGTATGTCGACGCCAAGACGCTAGCCCAGCCCGCCATCCAGGCGGTGCGCTCGGGCGATATCAAGATCGTGCCGCAGGCTTGGGAGAAGACCTTCTTCAACTGGATGGAGAATATCCAGCCCTGGTGCGTCAGCCGCCAGCTCTGGTGGGGCCACCAGATTCCGGCATGGTTTGCCGAGGATGGCCGCGTGTTCGTCGCCGAGACCGAGGAAGAAGCGCAGACGCAAGCAGGCGAAGGTGTCACCTTGACCCGCGACCCGGACGTGCTGGATACGTGGTTCTCGTCGGCGCTCTGGCCGTTCGCGACGCTGGGCTGGCCCGACAATGGCGACAAGACGCTGGCGGGGCGCTACCCCAATGACGTGCTGATCTCCGGCTTCGACATCCTGTTCTTCTGGGACGCACGGATGATGATGCAAGGGCTGCACTTCATGGAAGAAGTGCCCTTCAAGACGCTGTATCTCCACGGTCTTGTCCGCGCCGCCGACGGCTCGAAAATGTCGAAGTCGAAGGGCAACACGGTCGATCCGCTGGGCCTGATCGACCAGTACGGCGCCGACGCGCTGCGCTTCTTCATGGCGGCGATGGAGAGCCAGGGCCGCGACATCAAGATGGATGAACGCCGGGTCGAGGGCTATCGCAACTTCGCGACCAAGCTGTGGAACGCGGCGCGCTTCGCTCAGGCCAATGGCATCGGCGCGTCGACCACGCTGGAGGCTCCGAACGCGAGCCTCGCGGTCAACAAGTGGATCATCGCCGAGACGGTGAAGACGGTGCAGGCGGTCGACCTGGCGCTGGCCGATTACCGGTTCGACGGCGCGGCGAATGCGATCTATCAGTTCGTCTGGAGCCGTTTCTGCGACTGGTATCTCGAACTCATCAAGCCGGTCCTTCAGGGCGGCGAAGAGGGGGGGGACGAGACCCGCGCCGTGGCGGGCTGGGTGCTCGACCAGATCCTGGTCCTGCTCCACCCGTTCATGCCCTTCATCACCGAGGAACTGTGGCATGCCATGGGCGCGCGCGATCATGACCTGATCGTGGCGGCCTGGCCGATGGCCGACGCCCGCGCGCTCGACCCCGAGGCGGAGCGTGAGATCGACTGGCTGATCCGTCTGGTCAGCGAAATTCGCGCCGCCCGCACCGAACTCAACGTGCCGCCGGGCGCACGACTGCCGATGCATGTCCGCGATGCCCGTGCCGACACCAAGGCGCGGCTCGAACGCCAGGCCGCGGCGCTGGCCCGTCTGGCGCGCGTCGAAGCGGCCGAAAGCGAAGCGACCGGTGGCGCGGCGCAGGTCGTGGTGGACGAGGCGACCTTCGTCCTGCCGCTGGAGGGCGTGATCGACCTCGACGCCGAGCGGCAGCGTCTGACCAAGGCGATCGCGGCGGTGGAGAAGGAACGCGACGCGCTGGGCGGGCGATTGAGCAACGCCAGCTTCGTCGAACGGGCCAAGCCCGAAGCGGTGGAAAAGGCGAAGGCCGACCACGCCGACAAAATGGCGGAAGCGGCCAGGCTACACGCGGCCCTAGGCCGCCTGGGCTAACCCCAATCCTCCCCATGCTGTGCATGGGGAGGGGGACCGCGCCCGTAGGGCGTGGTGGAGGGGCGAGGGGCCTGCCCCTCCACCATCGCTGGCGCGATGGTCCCCCTTCCCAAGACGAGCTTGGGGAGGATTGATTAACTCTGTTCCCCCAGCCGTCTCAGCCGCCGGATGCGCGGCTCGCGCTGGAGTTGCGCCTCGCGCCGGATAACCTGCCGCAATTCGTCGCGCTTCTCATGGATCGACGCGATCACCGGCCCCATCGCGACGCCCAGATCGACTAACACCGCCTCCGACAATTGCAGCGAGCTTTCCAGTGTCTCCGGCACCGCCTCGCTGACGCCCGCGCGGTAGAGTTCGGTCGCATGCGCCATATCCCGCGCACGCGCGATGATCGGCAGGTCGGGCGCGGCCTGTCGGATACGTCGGGCCAGCCGCACGGTCAGCACCGGATCGTCCATCGTCAGGATCAGCGCCCGCGCGGCAGGCAGGTCCAGCCGGTCGACCAGCTCGGCCCGCGCGACATCGCCGAACAACACCGGATAGCCCGCCCGCCGCGCCTCGGTCACCGAATCGATATCGGCCTCGACCGCGACATAGGATTGGCCGTGCACGGTCAGCATGTCGGCGATCATCTTGCCGACGCGGCCAAAGCCGATGATGACCGTCCGCCCGGCATCCGCATCCGGCTCCGGCACGGCGGGGCCATCGGTGCTGCGCGCCTCGATCCGGCGCGAGATGACGCGCCCGGCCTTGGCGAGCAGCGGAGTGATGGTCAGGCCGATCGCCGTCACCGTCTGCCAGAAAGCGGCGGTCGAGGGCAGGATCAGCTGCGCCTGTGCCGCCGTCCCCAGCACGATCAGCGTGGTTTCCGACGGGCTGCCCATCAGCAACCCCGTCTCCGCCGCCACCCCGCGGCGGGCGTGCGCCACGCGCAGCAGCAGATAGGTGACGATCGCCTTGACCGCGACCACGCCGACCACCGCCAGCAGCAGCATGTCCCAGTTCCGGGCGATCAGCCGCAGGTCCAGGCTCATGCCGACTGTAATCAGGAACACGCCCAGCGCCAGCCCCTTGAACGGCGCGGTCATCACCTCGACCTCGGAATGATATTCGGTCTCTGCGATCAACAGGCCCGCGAGCAGCGCGCCAACGATCGGCGAGAGTCCCGCCGCCGTGGTCGCGACGCTGGCGACGATCACCACCAGCAGCGAAGCGGCGAGGAACAGCTCCGGGCTCTTGGTCCGCGCGGCTTGCGAGAACAGCCGGGGCAGGACGATCTTGCCGCCCAGATACATGGCCAGCACGGTCAATCCGCCGCGCAACGCGACGCCCGCAATCCCGACCCAGCCTTCGTCCGACGCGGTCGGCGCCATCGCGCCCAAGGCGAAGATGATCGGGACCAGCGCGAGATCCTCGAACAACAGCATCGCGAACGCACCGCGCCCGACCGGGCTGGTCGTGCCGACCAAGGGCAGCACCAAGGCGGTCGAGGACAGGGTCAGCGCCAGCCCGAGTCCGATCGCGCCCGCCCAGCCCTGGCCCAGCAGGTGCAGCGCGATCCCGATCAGCGCCGCCGAGCCGATCAGCTCCGCCGCGCCGGTGCCGAACACCAGCCGTCGCATTGCCCAAAGCCTGCGAAAGGAAAGCTCCAAGCCAATGGAAAACAACAATAGGATGATGCCGAACTCGGCAAAGGGCTCGATCGACTCCGGGTTGGAGATGGTCAGGTAATAGAGCCACGGCGCATGCGGTACGAGCGATCCCAGCCCGGCAGGTCCGACCAGTAATCCGACCAGGATAAACCCGATTACCGGGCTGACCCGAAAGCGGGCAAAGGCCGGGATGACGATCCCCGCGGAGCCGAGGATGACGAGAGCGTCGGAGAAGCCCTGATTGTCTAACCGAAGTGCCATGGCGACAGACTAGACCGGCTTGATGACGCTTGTCAGGTCGTTAATCCCACGAAACGACGCCCTGTGGTTAATGAGGCGGTTCATTGGGGCGATTCGTCCAATGGGGCGGGCGGCTTGGCGGGGGGTAGGGCGGGGCATGATATCGTTCCGTGCCCTGTCCGCCCTTTTGCTCCTGTCCTGTCTGACGCTTGCCGCTTGTGGTGATGATGGCCGGGCCGCGCGGTTGAAGGCGGCGGGGCCCAATCCGTCGCTCGACGCGCTGATGCGGGTCGCGGATGCCGATGCGGGCGCACGGACCTTCGGCCAGTGTCTGGCCTGTCACACCATCGGCAAGGGACAATTGGACCGGGCAGGCCCCAATCTGCACGCCATCATGGGCAAGCCGGTGGCGGGTGGTAGCGCGCGTTTCGGCTATACGGCGGCGCTGGAGCGGGTTGGCGGGCATTGGGACCGGGTGACGATGGACCATTGGCTGGCTTCGCCGCAGCGCTTTGCGCCGGGGACCAAGATGACCTTTGCCGGGCTGTCCGATCCGCTCGATCGAGCGGACGTCATCGCCTATCTGGAGCGGGAAGGGCGGGAATAGCCGCGCGGCAGGCAGCGGGGTTTCGTCCAAGGCAGGTGGCGCATAGAAAAAGGGCCCGAAAGCAATGCTTCCGAGCCCCTTCCTTGCATCTGTCGGTAAGACTTACTGCCAGTTGCCCATTTCGGTTTCGAGATTGACGCGGATCGCCTCGAAGAACTGCTCGGTGGTCATCCAGGGCTGGTCCGGGCCGATCAGGATGGCGAGGTCCTTGGTCATCTGGCCGTTCTCGACGGTCTTGATGCAGACCTTTTCCAGCGTCTCGGCGAAGCGCACGACGTCGGGCGTGTTGTCGAACTTGCCGCGATACTTCAGGCCGCCGGTCCAGGCGAAGATCGACGCGATCGGGTTGGTCGAGGTCGCCTTGCCCTGCTGGTGCTGGCGATAGTGGCGGGTCACGGTGCCATGCGCCGCTTCCGCTTCGATCGTCTTGCCGTCCGGGGTCATCAGGACCGAGGTCATCAGGCCCAGCGAGCCGAAGCCCTGCGCCACGGTGTCCGACTGCACGTCGCCGTCATAGTTCTTGCAGGCCCAGACGAATTCGCCGTGCCACTTCAACGCCGAGGCGACCATGTCGTCGATCAGGCGGTGCTGATATTCGATGCCCGCCGCCTTGAACTGCTCGGCGAATTCGGCGTCGAACACTTCCTGGAAGATATCCTTGAAGCGGCCGTCATAGGCCTTCAGGATGGTGTTCTTGGTCGACAGATAGACCGGCCAGCCGCGGTTCAGGCCATAGTTCATCGAGGCGCGCGCGAAGTCGCGGATCGAATCGTCAAGATTGTACATGCCCATGGCGACGCCCGCCGCGGGGAAGTTGAACACCTCCTCCTCGATCGACTCGCCATTCTCGCCTTCCCACTTCAGGGTCAGCTTGCCCTTGCCGGGGACCTTGAAATCGGTCGCCTTATACTGGTCGCCAAACGCATGGCGGCCGACGACGATCGGGTGGGTCCAGCCGGGAACGAGGCGAGGAACGTTCTTGATGACGATCGGCTCGCGGAACACCACGCCGCCCAGGATGTTGCGGATCGTGCCGTTGGGCGACTTCCACATCTTCTTCAGGCCGAATTCCTCGACGCGCTGCTCGTCGGGGGTGATGGTCGCGCACTTGATGGCGACGCCGTACTTCTGGGTGGCGTGGGCGCTGTCGATCGTCACCTGGTCGCTGGTCGCGTCGCGGTTCTGGACCGACAGGTCGAAATAGGCGAGCTCGATGTCGAGATACGGCTTGATCAGGCGCTCGCGAATCCATTCCCAGATGATCCGGGTCATTTCGTCGCCGTCGATCTCCACGACGGGGGTGTTTACCTTGATCTTCGCCATATGCGCATCCTTCAGATTAGGCGGGTTTGCCACGCGTCTAGGGGAGGGGGCGCGATGGATCAACCACCCCTTCGGATCGGCGAAAGGGCCGGGGCGAACCGAAAAGATTGTGCGACGGCCGGTGGACAGGTAAACAGGTCCGATGCCTTCGCTTGAAAAGCCTCCCATCGCCACCACCACGGTCAAGTGGCGTTTTCCCGCCGTCCATCCCGAAGGGCGCAAATATGTGCTGATCGGGGCGGGCCTGACCCTGCTGGCCACCCTCGTCACCAAGGTGCTGTTCTGGCCGTTCGTCGGCCTGTGCATCTGGATCGCGGCGTTCTTCCGCGATCCCATCCGGACCACGCCGCAGGGCGACGACCTGATCGTCGCGCCCGCCGACGGGCTGGTCACGATGATCCAGCGCGTGCCGATCCCGCGTGAACTGGTCGGCGAACTGGGCGAGGCGCCGCTGGTCCGGGTATCGATCTTCATGTCGGTGTTCGACGTGCACATCAACCGCACGCCGGTTGCGGGTGTCATCCGTCAGGTCGTCTATATCTCGGGCAAGTTCCTGAATGCCGACCTGGACAAGGCATCGGACGAGAATGAGCGCCAGCATTTCGTGGTCGAGGGGCGCGACGGCCGCAAATACGGCTTCACGCAAATTGCCGGTCTGGTCGCACGGCGCATCGTCGGCTTCGTCAAGCCGGGGGATATGGTCGCTGCCGGTCAGCGCGTCGGCCTGATCCGCTTTGGCAGCCGTGTCGACGTCTATCTGCCCGACGATGTCACGCCGCAGGTCTGCCTGGGCCAGCGGTCGGTCGCGGGTGAGACGGTGATCGGCCGGGTCGGCGGCAAGCCGATGACCGGCATCGCGCAGTAAGTCTAAACCCGATGGCCCTTTCCCCCCGTTTCGCGCGTCGCCGTGCCGATGGTGCCCCGCCACGCGGTCTTCCCCTGCGCGCGATCATTCCCAATGCGGTCACCGCGCTCGCTTTGTGTTCCGGGCTGACGGGGGTGAAGTTCGCGATCGCCGGATCGTGGGAAGCGGCCGTCGCCATGATCATGGTGGCGGCGGTGCTCGACGGGCTCGATGGGCGGATCGCGCGGCTGTTGCGGGGCGAGAGCCGGTTCGGGGCCGAACTCGATTCGCTGTCCGACGCGATTTCCTTCGGCGTCGCGCCGGCGCTGATCCTCTATCTCTGGTCGCTGCAAAACCTGCCGCGCATCGGCTGGATCTGCGCCGTGCTACAGGCGGTATTCTGTGCCCTGCGTCTGGCGCGCTTCAATTCGCAACTCGATGTCGCCGATCAGCCGCGCAAGACCGCTGGCTTCTTTACCGGCGTTCCGGCCCCTGCCGGGGCTGGGCTGGCGATGTTGCCGCTTTATCTCTGGTTCTGGACCGGCGAGCCGATCTTCGCCTCGCCCTATCTGGTCGCGCCTTGGGTTGCCTTCATCGCGTTGCTGATGGTGTCGAGCCTGGCGACCCTGTCCTGGACCTCGTTCCGTCTGCGCCGCAATGTGCGGTTCGAGGCGCTGGCGATCATCGTGCTGGTCGGTGTGGCCTTCCTCTCGGCACCGTGGCACGCATTAACCGCCGTGTGTCTTGCCTATCTGGCCAGCATCCCGATTACCATGATCGCCTATGCCCGCCTCAAGCGGCAGCGCGGCGGCGGATCAGCGACGAAGGGGCAGGCGAGCCCGCCGCCCAGCGCCTGACGGCGATCCGATGCTCGGCCACGACCAGCGTGGAGAGCGGGGTGAAGGCCGGTTCGACATGGCCAGTCGCCAGATGAAGGATGCGACGCCATTGGGGTGCGATCATCATCGCAATGGTGGTCAGGGCTGCCACCAAGGCGCCCGTGAAAACCAGAACACTCACCACGATCATCATGATGTCAGCCTCCTGCCGTACGTTACGAACCGGCATATTAACCCGGCCGTAACCATTGATTTTTCCGTCCAGTTCCGTCGCCAAAACGGCGACATCAGGATGAACCGTGCCAAATCCGCGACGTTGCGAAAGCGTTATGCGACGGTCAACCTGTGTACCCTGTTGTGATCGCTTTATGTTCCGCCGATGTTCCTCTGTCAACCGCCCTTGGAACAAAAGTGAACGCTGCATCGCGCTTGCCATCGAGTTTTCGATCGGCTAAGCGCCCGGCCCTCAACACCGCATGGGAAGCATCATATTTCGGTGCGCATGGGCTTCGCCCGCCGCGTCATCCGCTTCCCAGAGGACTAACCGGAAGGAATTATCTTATGGCGGCACCCGTCGTCACCATGCAGCAGCTGGTCGAGACCGGCGCGCACTTCGGCCACCAGACCCACCGCTGGAACCCGAAGATGAAGCCCTACATCTTTGGCGACCGCAACGGCGTTCACATTCTCGACCTGTCGCAGACCGTGCCGCTCTTCGCGCGCGCCCTCGAGTTCATCAGCTCGACCGTCGCTGGCGGTGGCAAGGTCCTGTTCGTCGGCACCAAGCGCCAGGCGCAGGAGCCGGTCGCCGAGGCCGCTCGCCGTGCGGGCCAGCACTTCGTCAACCATCGCTGGCTGGGCGGCATGCTCACCAACTGGAAGACGATCTCGAACTCGATCAAGCGCCTCAAGACCCTTGAAGAGCAGCTGTCGGGCGACACGCACGGCCTGACCAAGAAGGAAGTGCTGAACCTGACCCGCGAGCGCGACAAGCTCGAGCTGTCGCTGGGCGGCATCCGCGACATGGGCGGCATCCCGGACGTGATGTTCGTGATCGACGCCAACAAGGAAGAGCTGGCGATCAAGGAAGCCAACACGCTGGGCATCCCCGTCGTCGCGATCCTCGACTCGAACGTCTCGCCCGACGGCATCGCCTTCCCGGTTCCTGCGAATGACGACGCCAGCCGTGCGATCCGTCTGTACTGCGAAGCCGTTGCCATCGCCGCGACCCGTGGCAACAACGAGCAGCAGCGCCGCAGCGGCACCGACTTTGGTGCGATGGCCGAGCCGCCCGTCGAGGAAGCGCTGACCGTCGCTCCCGCCGACGTCGCCGAGCAGGCGGTCGAGGCCGAGCGTCAGCTCGACGCGTAATCGCGTGACAAGAGCCCCGCGGTGCGGGCGGGGCGATCGTCGACCGGATGGGGCATCTCGCCGGTCGATGACATCGGCTTGACATGCAAGCCGTGCTAAGGGCCGCCTCCGATGGGGCGGCCCTACCCGCATCCCCCTTTTCAGACAGAGGAATCAGACAATGGCCGATATCACCGCAGCGATGGTCAAGGACCTGCGCGAAAAGAGCGGCGCGGGCATGATGGACTGCAAGAAGGCGCTGGCCGAGGCGAATGGCGACATGGACGCCGCGCTGGACTGGCTGCGCACGAAGGGCCTGGCGGCCGCGCAGAAGAAGTCGAGCCGTACCGCCGCCGAGGGTCTGGTCGGCGTCGCCACCAATGGCACCGTCGGCGCCGCCGTCGAAGTGAACTCGGAAACCGACTTCGTTGCCAAGAACGACCAGTTCCAGGCGTTTGTGAAGGACGTGACCGCGATCGCGCTGAAGACCAGCGACGACATCGAAGCGCTGAAGAATGAAGCGATGCCGCAGGGCGGCACCGTCGCCGAAGTGCTGACCAACAACGTTGCGACGATCGGTGAGAACCAGTCGCTGCGTCGCGCCAAGCGCCTCGAAGTGTCGAAGGGCGCGGTCGTGTCCTACGTCCACAACCAGCAGGCGCCGGGCCTGGGCAAGATCGGCGTGCTGGTCGCGCTGGAGTCGGACGCCGCCGACGACGTGCTGCAGTCGCTGGGCCGTCAGCTGGCGATGCACATCGCCGCTGCCTTCCCCAAGGCGCTGAACGAGGAAGACCTGGACGAGGCCGAGATCGAGCGTGAGCGCGCGATCGCGACCGAAAAGGCTGCCGAATCGGGCAAGCCCGCCGACATCATCGCCAAGATGGTCGAGGGTTCGATCGCCAAGTACCGCAAGGAGCACGCGCTGGTCAGCCAGCTGTTCGTGATCGACGGCAAGACCAAGATCAGCGACGTCGTGGCGAAGGCCGGCAAGGACGCCGGTGCCGAGATCAAGCTGGTGGACTATGTCCGCTTCCAGCTGGGCGAGGGCATCGAGAAGGAAGCGTCGGACTTTGCGGCCGAAGTGGCGGCGGCTTCGGGCGTTCCGCAGAAGGCGTAATTCCTGTGCCGTCCTGTAATGGGACGGTGATGGCAAAGGGGAGCGGCTGCCGCAAGGTGGCCGCTCTCTTTGTGTTTGGGGCTTCCTGAAATCCTCCCTGAGCTTTGCTCGGGGAGGGGGACCGCGCCCGCAGGGCGTGGTGGAGGGGCATGGCCGGTTCGTCTTGGCCCCTCCACCATCGCTGGCGCGATGGTCCCCCTCCCCAAGCGAGCTTGGGGAGGAATGGAATGCTCCACGAAAATCCCCACGGTCCGCCGCTCCATGGTTGCCCGCTGGCCGGTCGCCGCCTAAGGTCCGCGCCACTTTCATCACCAAGATCCGAGAAACGATGACCACCCCGCGCTTCAAACGTATCCTTCTGAAATTGTCGGGTGAGGTCCTGATGGGCGAGGGCGGCCTGGCCATCTCGCCCGAGATCACCGCGCGCGTGGCGCAGGAGATCGCCGATGTCCGTGCCAAGGGCTATGAGCTGTGCATCGTCGTCGGCGGTGGCAATATCTTCCGTGGCCTGTCGGCGGCGGCCAAGGGGATCGAGCGGGCGACCGCCGATTATATGGGCATGCTGGCGACCGTGATGAACGCGCTCGCCGTGCAGAATGCGCTGGAGCAGATCGGCGTCGACACGCGCGTCCAGTCGGCCATCCCGATGTCGAGCGTGTGCGAGCCGTTCATCCGCCGCCGTGCGGAGCGCCATCTGGAAAAGGGCCGCGTGGTGATCTTTGCCGCCGGTGTCGGCTCGCCCTTCTTCACCACCGACAGCGGCGCTGCGCTGCGTGCGGCAGAGATGAAGTGCGACGCGTTGTTCAAGGGCACCAGTGTCGACGGCGTCTATGATGCCGATCCGAAAAAGGTGTCGACCGCGACCCGCTACGAAACCGTCACTTTCTCCAAGGTGCTGTCCGACGACCTGAAGGTCATGGACGCCTCGGCCATCGCGCTGTGCCGCGACAACAATATCCCGATCGTCGTCTTCAACATCCGCGAGCATGGCAATTTCGGTGCCGTGCTCGCTGGCGAAGGCGTGTCGACGATCGTCCAGAACGCAGGAGCTTAAATCATGGCAGCCTATGACAAATCCGATCTCGAACGCCGCATGCAGGGTGCGGTCGAATCGCTGAAGCACGATCTGAACGGCCTGCGCACCGGCCGCGCCTCGACCGCGCTGCTCGATCCGGTGACGGTCGAGGTCTATGGCAGCCACATGCCGCTCAACCAGGTCGCGACCGTCTCCGCGCCCGAGCCGCGCATGCTGTCGGTGCAGGTGTGGGACAAGTCGAACGTGTCGTCGGTCGAAAAGGCGATCCGCTCGGCCGGTCTGGGCCTGAACCCGATCAACGACGGCCAGACGCTGCGCCTGCCGATCCCCGACCTGACCGAGGAGCGCCGCAAGGAGCTTGCCAAGCTGGCCAACAAGTATGCCGAGAGCGCGCGCATCGCGGTGCGCAACGTGCGCCGCGATGGCATGGACAGCCTGAAGACCGACGAGAAGAAGGGCGTCTTCGGCGAGGACGAGCGCAAGCGCCACGAGACCGAGGTGCAGAAGCTGACCGACGCCACCATCGCGGAGCTGGATGCGGCGGCGGCGGCCAAGGAAAAGGAAATCCTGGGCAAGTGAGTCCTCCGGCCGCCTCGGCCCAGACGGCTCTGGGGTCGCTGGTGGCCGTGCCCGATACGGGTGCGGTCCCGCGTCACGTCGCGATCATCATGGACGGCAATGGTCGCTGGGCCAAACGCCGTCTGCTGCCCCGCTTCGCCGGTCACAAGGCCGGGGTGGATGCGGTGCGCCGCATCGCGCGTGCGGCGCGCAGCCTGGGGATCGAGGCGCTGACCCTCTATGCCTTCTCCTCGGAGAATTGGCGGCGGCCGGAAACCGAGATCAGCGACCTGATGGGGCTCTTGCGCATCTTCCTGCGCAAGGATCTGGCCGAGTTGGTGTCGGACAATGTCCGGTTGCGGGTGATCGGCGACTATCGCCGCTTCGCGCCCGATCTGGTCGCGATGATCGACGATGCGATCGCCCGCACCGAAAGCAATAGCGGCCCGATCCTGGCGATCGCGCTGAATTATGGTGCGCAGGCCGAACTGGTCGAGGCGACCAAAAGGTTGGCGGCAAGGGTCGCGGCGGGCGAGATGACCGCCGACGCGATCACGCCGGATGCGATCGAGGCCGAGTTGCAGACCAACGGCCTGCCGCCGCTCGACCTGGTCATCCGCACCTCGGGCGAACAGCGGCTGTCCAACTTCCTGCTGTGGCAGGCGGCCTATGCCGAATTGCTGTTCGTCGATACGCTCTGGCCCGATTTCGACGAGGCGGCGCTGGCCGATGCGGTGGCGGAGTTCGGCCGTCGGAACAGGCGTTTCGGCGGCCTGTGACCGATCCTGAAATCCCGTCGACCGGCACGCCCGATCCGGCTCCGGTCAAGAGCATGTCCAACCTGACCAAGCGGGTCCTGGCCAGCATCGTGATGATCGCGGTGGCCAGCGTCTGTCTCGCGCTGGGCGATCTGGCCTTCTGGCTGCTGGCGGTCGTCGTCGCCCTGTTCATGATGGCCGAATGGTCGGACCTGCTGAAGGTCGATGCCAAGCAGAAGCGGCTGGCCCAATTTGCCCTGTCGGTGCCGCTCGCCATCATGGCGCCGGGGCTGGCGGCGGGACCGGGCTTTTTTGCGCTGGGGCTGATCGCGGCGACCTTCTTTTTCCTGACCATCGTATCGCGCCGTCCAGAGTTCGGGGCGGGGGCGCTGTATGTCGGACTGCCGGTCTTTTCGCTGCTGGCGATCCGGCTGCATTCGGACGGGCTGGTGTTGTCGCTCTGGTCGATGGCGCTGGTCTGGGCATGCGATAGCGGGGCGTTCTTTGTCGGGCGGCAGTTCGGTGGGCCCAAGCTCGCCCCCAGTATCAGTCCGGCCAAGACCTGGTCGGGCCTGTTTGGCGGCGTCGCGGCGGCGACCTTGCTCGCGGTGCTGATGCGCTGGGGGCATGACCTGCCGCTGCATCTGGTCATCGCGACGCCGGTGCTGGCGGTGCTGGCCCAGATGGGCGACCTGTTCGAGAGCGCGCTCAAGCGGCGGGCAGGCGTCAAGGACAGCGGCAATGTCCTGCCCGGTCATGGCGGCGTGATGGACCGGCTGGACGGTATCGTGCCGGTCGCGCCGATCGCTGCGCTTCTGATCTTCTTGCCGGACCTGTTCTGATGCGCAGCGTAACCATTCTGGGCGCGACCGGATCGGTCGGCACCTCGACGCTGGACCTGATCGAGCGCGAGCCCGATCGCTACCGCGTTCGCGCGCTGACCGCGAATTGCGACGTCGCCAAGCTGGCGGCGGCGGCGAAGCGGACCAAGGCCGAACTGGCGGTGGTCGCGGACGAAAGCTGTCTGCCTGCGTTGCGCGATGCGCTGGCCGGAACCGAAACCCGCGTTGCGGGTGGGCGGGCCGCGGTGATCGAGGCGGCGGCCTTGCCGGTCGACTGGACGATGGGCGCCATCGTCGGATGCGCGGGACTTGAACCCGCCATGGCCGCGATCGCCAATGGCGGCACGGTGGTTCTCGCCAATAAGGAGCCGCTCGTCTCTGCGGGCGAGGTCGTGCTGGCGGCGGCCGCCAAGGCAGGGACGACCTTGCTCCCGGCCGATAGCGAGCATAACGCCATCTACCAATGTTTCGACTTCGCGCGGCCCGAGCGGGTGCGGCGGATCGTGCTGACGGCCAGCGGTGGGCCATTTCGTGAGGCGAGCCTTGACGAGATGCGCGGTGTGACGCCCGAACAGGCGGTCGCCCATCCCAACTGGTCGATGGGCGCCAAGATTTCGGTCGATTCGGCGACGATGATGAACAAGGGGCTGGAACTGATCGAGGCCGCCCGCCTGTTCCCCGTGCCGTCCGACCGGATCGAGATCGTGCTGCACCCGCAATCGGTGATCCATTCGGCGGTCGATTATGTCGACGGGTCGATGCTGGCGCAGCTGGGTCCGTCGGACATGCGCGTGCCGATCGCGCATTGCCTGGCCTGGCCCGACCGGATGCCGACACCGATGGCGCCGCTTGATCTGGTTGCCTTGGGACGGATGGACTTCGCCGCACCCGATCCGGTGCGCTTCCCCGCGCTGCGATTGGCACGGGCCGCACTGGAGGCGGGCGGGGCCGCGCCCGCCATATTGAACGCGGCCAACGAGATCGCGGTCGCGGCTTTTCTTGCCAAACGGATCGGCTTCCTCGAAATTGCCGCAATCGTCGAACATGTTCTTCATCGCTACGACCCGGCCCCGCCGGAAACGCTCGATGCGGTGATTGCGATCGATGCGGAGACGAGGGTGATCGCGGCCGAGCGCGTTGAGGATTGCGTCGTTTGATCGAAACCCCCGGCCTGTTGCTGACCGTCCTGGCCTTTATACTCGCGCTCGGCCCGCTCGTGTTCGTGCACGAGATGGGTCATTATCTCGCCGGGCGGTTGTTCGGGGTGAAGGCGGAGACCTTCTCCATCGGTTTCGGCCGGGAAATCGCGGGCTTCACCGACAAGCGCGACACGCGGTGGAAGATCGGCTGGCTGCCGCTGGGTGGTTACGTCAAGTTCGCAGGGGACATGAACCCCGCCAGCCAGCCCGACGCCGCCTGGCTGTCGCTGCCCCCCGAGGAGCGCGCCCGGACCTTTCAGGCGAAACCGGTATGGCAGCGCGCGATTATCGTGGCGGCGGGCCCTGCGATCAACTTCGTCGCGGCGATCCTGATCCTGGCGGGCTTTGCCTATGCTTATGGCGAGGCCGTGGTGCCGCCGGTCGTGGGACAGATCATGCCGGGCAGCGCGGCAGCGGCGACCGCCCTGCGCCCCGGCGACCGGGTGACGGCGATCGACGATCGTGCCGTCACCGACTTTGCCGACATCGCCCGCTATGTGCAGATTCGGGCGGGCGACCGGGTGACGATCACCGCGACGCGGGACGGCACCCCCTTTACGACCAGCGCGACGATCGGCACCGAGCAGCAGCGCGACCGTTTCGGCAACAGCTACCGCATCGGTCGTCTCGGCCTGCGCGGCGCGGGCATGGTGGATATCCGGCCGGTCAGCCTGTTGCGCGCGCCCGTCGTCGCGGTCGAGCGGACGGCGGAGATCGTCCGGATGATGGTCGAGACTTTGGGCCAGGTGATTTCGGGCCGCCGCTCGGTCAAGGAACTGGGCGGGCCGGTATCGATCGCCAAGGTGTCGGGCGAGCAGATGTCGCTGGGCCTCGACGCCTTTGTTTTCTTCGTGGCGCTGGTTTCCATCAATCTAGGGTTCATCAACCTCTTGCCAGTGCCGATGCTGGATGGCGGTCATCTTCTTTTCTATGCGATCGAGGCCGTGCGGCGGCGCCCCCTGGAGCCGGTGGCGCAGGAATGGGCGTTTCGCGGCGGTTTGATCGCAATCCTGGCCCTGATGCTCTTCGTGACGTTCAACGATCTGGGCAATTTGGGGCTATGGAAAAACATCCGCAGCTTGATCGGCTGACGCCGATGGGGCAGGGCGCGACGACGACAGGGGTCGGTTCGACTTTTCTGGGGTGGGTTTGGTGACAGCAATGACGGGTATGAAGACTGTGCGCGCGGGCGCCATATTGCTGGCGGGCACGATGCTGTCGGGTGTGCCCGTCATGGCACAGACCGCGCCTGCCACGCCGGGCGCGGGTACGACACCGGGGGCGGCACCCACGCCGCTGATCGCCCCGGCGCCGGTGCGCACGATCAAGTCGCTGCGCGTCGAGGGTGCGCAGCGTATCGAGCCCGAGACGGTGTTGTCCTACACCAAGCTTCGGGTCGGCATGCCCTATACGCCCGAAACGCTCGACCAGGCGCTGAAGGACCTTCAGGCGTCCGAGCTGTTCGCGGATTTCTCGATCTCCGGCGTGGAGACGGGCGACATCGTGCTGCGCGTGCGTGAGAACCCGATCATCAACCGGGTCATCCTGGAGGGCAACAAGCGCCTGAAGGAAGACAAGATCAAGAAGGAGATCAAGCTCGCGCCGCGGCAGATCTTCACCCGGACCGCGGTTCGCCAGGACGTGGCCCGCATCATCGAGCTGTATCGCCGCCAGGGCCGGTTCGGCGCGGTGGTCGAGCCCAAGATGGTCAATCTCGACCAGAACCGCGTCGACGTGGTGTTCGAGATCAGCGAGGGGCCGAAGTCCAAGGTCCGCCAGATCAACATCATCGGCAACGAGAAATTCTCCGACGATCAGCTGCGCGGTGCGATGTACACCAAGCAGTCGCGCTGGTTCCGTTTCCTGTCCTCGGCGACCAGCTATGACCAGGATCGCCTGGCCGCCGACCAGCAGAAGCTGCGCCTCTTCTATCTGACCAACGGCTATGCCGATTTCCGTGTGACCAGCGCGGTGGCCGAGCTGACCCCGGACAAGAAGGACTTCATCATCACCTATGTGGTGGAGGAAGGTCCGCGTTATAAGTTCGGCGACGTCAAGGTCGACAGCCAGATTCGCGACTTCGACAATGCCAAGCTGGCCGCCTCGCTGCCCATGAAAAAGGGCGACTGGTACAACGCCAAGCTGATCGAGGATTCGATCGACAGCCTCAGCCAGACGGCGGGTCTGTTCGGCTATGCCTTTACCGATGTGAACCCCGACTTCCAGCGCGACAAGGACGCGCTGACCATGTCGATCACGTTCAACATCGCCGAAGCCAAGCGCACCTATGTCGAGCGGATCGACATCAACGGCAACACGCAGACGCAGGACAAGGTCGTCCGCCGCGAAATCCGCGTGGCCGAGGGCGACGCCTTCAACAGCTTCCAGGTGCG
>NZ_JAXSQY010000010.1:0-96531 GCF_034659795.1 Sphingomonas fuzhouensis | reverse complement strand
TGATCTGGCCCCCGTTTGGCCGGACGGATTCAAGCGGTTGCAGAAACCATTGCGCGATGCTCGCGCGGGGAACGCATTTTGAGCCCTGAATGAGGGTGGTTGTCGTTGTAGTCTTCGATCCATCCGGCAAGCGATGTCAACGCGGTGAGTGCATCGGGTAGCGACGAGACGCGGACGTAATCGCGTTTGAGGGTATGCACGAAGGCTTCGGAGATGCCGTTGGATTGCGGGCTGCGGACAGGGGTGAAGCAGGGTTTGAGCCCGAGTTGCCGGGCAAAGGTCCGCGTTTCGCGGGCGGTATAGGCCGAGCCGTTATCGGACAGCATCTCAACCGGCGCGACCGTGCGCATACCGCCGAAGCGGGCCTCCACGGCTTCCAGCATGATGTCGCGCACGTCCGAACCGCTGATGCCGGCATTGGTGACGGCGTGCCAGGCGATGATCTCGCGGTCGTGGGCGTCGATGATAAAGGCGCCGCGCACGACCTCGCCGTTCCAGCAGGTGAACTCGAACCCGTCCGAGCACCAGCGCAGGTTCGAGCGGATCGCCACCACGACGCCGTCATGACCGTAATCGGTTCGCTCGGTATAGCGCCGCGCCAGCAGCAGGCGGTTGGCTGCCATGATGCGGTAGACGCGTTTGTGGTTGACCGGCACCAGTCCTTCGGCGCGCTGCTGTCGATTGAGGACCGCCGCGATGCGGCGGTAGCCGTATGTTGGCCGCTGCGCGGCGATCTGGCGAATGCGGGGCAACAGGTCCGCGTCGTCGGCCTTCGTGTATGGCCCGCGCGTCTTGGTGCTGCCGGTCAGGCGGTCGTACACCGTCGAGCGTCCGACGCCGAGCGTGCTGGCGACCAGGCTCACCGGATAGTCTCCGGCAGCGGCGAGTGCATGAGCAAGCTCGCTTTTTTTGGGCGCGAGCGCTCCAGCGCCTCCTTCAGTATCTCGACCTCCAGCGTCTTGCGGCCGAGCTGGCGCTCCAGTTCGCGGATGCGGGCTTCCATCTCACGGACCTGACGGTTGCTGGTTACGTCATCGTCGCCGACGATCGCGACGCTTCCGCCTTCCAGCATCAGCCGCCGCCAGCGGTACAGCAGGTTCGGGGCCACGCCATTGCGGCGCGCCACCACCGATATGCTCTCGCGACCATCGAGCGTTTCCTCAACGATCCTCAGCTTCTCGGTGGAACCCCAGTGACGACGCCGACCGCCGTCGGTGATGATCTCGGACACGGACATAAGCCTATGCTCAGGGGATAGCCCCAAGCCTCCTTCTTAGGCTTGAATCCGTCCGGTCAAAACGGGGGCCAGCTCACTCCGCCGCCTCGAAGCGCTTGGCCCGCCAGGGCCGATACGGGTTGGATTGAGGCGATGTCATGGCCGTATCATAGCTCCCCGTCGGCACCGTTCATGCGGCATTCCGTCCGCCACACAGGCATATCCGTTCAATCTGGCACAGGCCGCCATGAGGACGCACGATGATTGGATGATTATCCCGCGCGCTGGACAAATGGCCAAGTGACACCGTCTCCGGCCGACCGTTAGGACCACGACGGGCTGGCCGCTGGCGGGAATAGGCAGACGCCACCCAGCGACATCTGACGTCCATGTCAACGGAGGAGGCTCTCTTGAACAACACCGACATCATCAAGGCTTTGTATGCGGGTTTCGCTTCGGGCGACATGCCCGCCATCCTTGGCAACATGGCCCCCGACATCGTCTGGACCGAGGCCGAGGGCTATCCCTATGCCGGAACCTACCATGGGCCGCAGGCGATCGTCGACGGCGTCTTCATCCCGCTCGCCACCGAGTGGGACGGCTATCAGGCGATACCCGACCGCTATGTGAGCGAGGGTGACGATGTCATCGCGCTCGGCCATTACAGCGGCACGTACAAGGCAACCGGCAAGGCATTTCGCGCGCCGTTCGTCCATGCCTGGACACTGCGCGACGGCCGGATCGTCCGGTTCGTCCAATATGTCGACACCGTCCTGGTGCAGCGGGCGCTGGCGGCGGACTAACGGTCTGGCTGGAATAGGCCGTATCGGCTGGGCCGGTCGCGTGGTGACGGATGATCGCTGCGCTTTGGCGGTATGGAGACGCACCCCGCCACCGGCTCTGGCATCGGCGGGATAGACATGGCACACCCCTTTTGCACGCCATAACAAGGGGTTCATAATGCGCGCCGGAGCTTGTCTCATTGCCTTTCTGCTCGCCACCACGGCGAATGCCCAGACGCCGGAGACCGGCTATCACCATGCGCCCGATGCCATTGCCAAGGCGTTGGAAACACCCCCGACCCCGGCGGTCGCGCTCAGCCCCGATCATCGCACGCTGGCCATTCTGGGGCGGGAAAGCCTGCCCTCCATCGCCAATCTGTCCAAACCGATCCTGCGGCTGGGCGGCTATCGCATCGACCCGGCCACCAACGGCCAGGCCGAGGTCCGCGTGCAATGGCTGAATGCGCTCCGCTTTCAGGAGGTGGCGAGCGGCCGGACGGTGGAGGTCCGCTTGCCGAAGGGCACGCGCTTCGCATCGCCCGACTGGTCGCCCGATGGCGCGCATCTGGCCTTCTACGTCCAGGAACCCGCTGGCCTGGCGCTGTGGATCGCCGATCGCGACGGCACGGCGCGGGCCGTCGCGCATGGGCTGAACGGCACCTTCGGCACGCCCTTCGTCTGGACACCCGACAGCCGCGCGCTGATCGCCTATACCGTCGTCCCGAACCGAGGCCCCGCTCCCACGGCCGATCCGACGCCTGCGGGCCCGATCGTTCAGGAAAGCATGGGCCGCACCTCGGCCGCACGAACCTATGAGGATCTTCTGGGCGATGCGCATGACGAGGCACTGTTCGACCATTATTTCACCGGTCAGCTCATCCGGATCGACCTGTCGGGCACGGCAACGCCGATCGGCGCGCCGGGCCTGATTACCGATTTCAGCGTGTCGCCCGACGGCCGCTATGTGCTGACCGAGCGGCTGAAGCGCCCCTATTCCTATCTGCTGCCCGCCCGCTTCTTCCCGACCGAGATCGCGGTGTCGACGATGACGGGACAGCCGGTGAAGACGCTGGTCGACCGGCCGCTGGCGGACGACCTGCCGGTCGATTTCGATGCGACCGTCAAGGGCCCGCGCGAGGCGGAGTGGCGGGCAGACGCGCCCGCCACCCTGGTCTGGGCCGAGGCGCTGGACGGCGGCAATCCGCGCGCCAAAATCGCCTTCCACGACAAGGTCATGATGCAGCCCGCGCCCTTCGACGCTGCGCCGGTCGAACTGGCCCGGACGCCCGCCCGCTATGCGACGACCTTCTGGGGCGATGACGGTTTCGCCATGGTCATCGACCGTGAATGGCGTTCGCGGACCGAGCATCGCTGGGCGGTCGCGCCAGGCCGTCCGGGGGAGGCCCGGCCCCTGCTGACCCGCAACTACCAGGATCAATATGGCGACCCCGGCCGTCCGGTGATGGAGGAGAATGCGGCGGGCAAGCCAGTGATGCGCTTCACGCCCACGCATGATGCCATCTATGTCACCGGCGAAGGCGCGACCAAGGCGGGGGCCTTTCCCTTCCTCGCCACCATGCCGCTATCGGGGGCGGCGCAGACACGGCTATGGGCGGCCAAGGCGCCCTATTACGAAACCGTCGTCGCGATGCTGGACGACAAGGCAAACCGCATCCTGACCCGCCGCGAAAGCGCCACCCTGCCCCCCAATTACATGATCCGCAGCGTGAAGGGCGGCAGCGCCAAGCCCGTCACCCGCTTCGCCGACCCGGCGCCCGTCTTTGCGGGTGTGACGCAGCGGACGATCACCTATAAGCGCGCCGACGGCCTGCCGCTATCGGGATCGCTTTACCTACCGGCTGGCTATGATCCCAAGCGCGACGGGCCGCTGCCGACCCTGCTCTGGGCGTACCCGGCCGAATATACCGATGCCAAGGTCGCGGGCCAGACGGTCGACCAGGGCAACCGCTTCGTCCGACCGCGCGGGATCAGCCATTTGTTCCTGCTGACCCAGGGCTATGCAATCCTCGACAACCCGGCGATGCCGATCATCGGCGAAGGCGGGGCGGAGGCCAACGACACCTATGTCCAGCAACTACAGGCCGATGCCCAGGCCGCCGTCGACGCGGTCGTGAAGCTTGGGGTCGCGGACCGCGGCCGCATGGCGGTGGGCGGGCACAGCTATGGCGCGTTCATGACGGCCAATCTGCTGGCGCATACCAAGCTGTTCCGCGCCGGGATCGCCCGGTCGGGTGCCTATAACCGCACGCTGACTCCGTTCGGGTTCCAGGCCGAACAGCGCACCTATTGGCAGGCGACCGACACCTATACGCGGATGAGCCCCTTCACCTATGCCGACCGGATCAAGGCACCGATCCTGCTGATCCATGGCGGTGCGGACGACAATAGCGGCACCTTCCCCATCCAGTCGGAGCGGATGTATGCCGCGCTGAAGGGCAATGGCGCGACGGTGCGGTATGTCGTGCTGCCCAACGAACCCCATGGCTATCGCGCGCTGGAATCCACCGAAGAAACGCTGTGGCAGATGACCGACTGGCTGGACCGCTATGTCAAGCCGAAGGCCGATACCACGCCGCCGGTCGCCGCCGGCTCCTGATCGCCGCAGAACGGGATCGGCCTTAGGCGTGGTGGATCGCCAGGCTGATCCCGACGCTGACCGCGGCAACGGCACGGTCGTCGCACGGTTCCCGATGCGATGAACCCTATGCGATCTCGCCCGTTACCTTCCGGCGCAATTTCAGGTATTTGGCCTTCCGCCATCGCCGCGATATTGCCGGGAGACTGATCGCATGGCGACGATGACGCTGCCGGAACTGGCAAAGAAGATGGCCAAGCTCGATTTTGCGATGCTGGCGACCCAAAACACCTCGGGCGTGGTGACCGCGCGCCCGATGAGCAATAATGGCGATGTCGACTATGACGGCGACAGCTATTTCTTTGCCTATGCCCAGTCCCGCAAGATTGCCGACATCCGCACGCAGCCGCAAGTCGGGTTGAGCTATACCGGCGCGGTCGGGATGCTGGGCGGCCCGCCCCTGTTCGTTGCGATCGAGGGTCGCGCCTCGCTGATCGAGGATCGCGCGCAGTTCGAGGCGCACTGGACCAAGGACCTCGACCGCTATTTCCCCGACGGCATCGACACGCCCGGCGTGGTGATGATCCAGGTCCATGCCGATCGCATCCGCTATTGGGACGGCAATGACGAGGGCGAGATCGCCGCCTGATCCCCCGTTTTGAAGGATATCATCATGAGCGATATCGAAACCTCGCGGCGCGGCGTCCTGGGCGGCGCGGCGCTGGGGCTGGCGGCGACCGCTGCTCCGGGTGCAGCGCTGGCGCAATCGACCGGCGGCGGCGTGCCGAGCCTGCGCGATCCGCGCAACGCCTATACCCGCACGCCCTTCCCCGAACAGCGCCAGCCCTGGCCCGCACTGGCCAGCAAGATGACCCCGCGGCCCGATCATGGCGAAACCAGCTATCGCGGATCGGGCAAGCTCACGGGGCGCAAGGCGCTGTTGACCGGCGGTGACAGCGGCATCGGCCGCGCCGCCGCCATCGCCTTTGCCCGCGAAGGGGCCGATGTCGCGATCAACTATCACCCCAGCGAAGAGTCCGACGCGCGTGAGGTCGCCGACCTGATCCGCCAGGCGGGCCGCAAGGCGGTGCTGCTGCCCGCCGACATCCGTACCCAAAAAGCCTGCGAAGAAGTGGTGCGCAAGGCGATCGCGCAGCTCGGCGGACTCGACCTGCTGGTCAACAATGCCGCCTATCAGCAGTCCAAGGCCGATATCTCGGAGATCAGCGACGAGCAGTTCGTTCGCACCTATGAGACGAACGTCTTCCACGTCTTCCGCTTTTCCAAGGCCGCGATCCCGTCGATGCCGCCCGGATCGGTCATCATCAACACCATCTCGCAGAACAGCTATGATCCGGGCGAGGACCTGATCGACTATGCCTCGACCAAGGCGGCGATCCAGAACCTGACACGAGGGATGGCCAAGCAGCTGGCCAAGAAGGGTATCCGCGTCAACGCCGTGTCGCCCGGCCCGATCTGGACCCCGCTTCAGGTCGCGGGCGGACAGTTGCCGGGCAAGATGCACGAATTCGGCCAGGACACATCGCTGGGGCGGGCGGGCCAGCCCGCCGAACTCGCCTCGCTCTATGTCGCGCTGGCATCCGGCGAGGCGACCTTCTCCACCGGCACCGCCGTCGGCGCGCATGGCGGCAAGGGCTTTCCATAAGCCCGATTGCCTTTCCCTCCCTTCCCCGTCACCAATGGCGGCGGGACGGAGGGACGGACATGAGCCAGGATACGCGGCACGACGCGCCGATCACGACGATCGCGGCCCTGGAGGCGCTATATGGTCCGGTCTCCCCGCCCTCGATCGTCAAGGTCGCGGACCATATCCACCCGGTCTATCGGCCGTTTATCGAGGCTTCGCCCTTTGCCGTGCTCGCGACCGCAGGCGCGGCGGGACTGGATGCGACACCGCGCGGCGATCCGGCGGGCTTCGTCCATATCGAGGATGACAGGACCCTGCTCCTGCCCGATCGGCGCGGCAACAACCGGATCGACAGCCTGCGCAACATTATCGCCGATCCGCGCGTCGCGCTGCTGTTCCTGATCCCCGGCATCGGTGAGACGCTGCGGGTCAACGGCACCGCCGACATCCTCGCCGGGCCCGAACTGCTGGCCCGCTTCGCCATGGCCGGTCAATTGCCGAAGTCGGTCCTGCGGATCAGCGTCGCGAGCGTATTCTTTCAATGCAGCCGGGCGGTGATCCGGGCCGGATTGTGGAAGCCCGACAGCCAGGTCGCCCGCGAAACCCTGCCCAGCGCAGGCACCATGTTGCGCACCCTGTCGACCGCCGAGATCGACGGCGACGCCTATGACCGGGCACTGCCGAAGCGGCTGGCCGACACGCTGTACTGAGGACGCCCGCACCGGCGATCATGACGACAAGTTCATGTTATGATCCTTGACTTGGCACGGGCAACGGGTGCTCCATCCGCGCATAACTCCCGATTGCAGGATGCTCATGAACCGTTTTGCCCTCGTCCTTGCCCTCCTCGCCTCATCCGCCGCGATTGCCCAGACGGGCTTGCTTCCCGGTGTCGACAAGGCGCTGATGGATGACAGCGTCAAACCCGGCGACAATTTCTACGACTATGCCAATGGCGCATGGCTGAAGACCGCGCAGATCCCCGCCGACCGTTCGTCGATCGGCGTCGGCCTCGACGTGTCGCTGCGGGCCGAGGCGCGGACCGCCGCCATCATCAAGGGCGCGGCATCGGCCAAGGGCGCGCCCGGCAGCGACGAGCAACGGATCGCCGACTATTACGCCGCCTATACCAATACCGCCGGTATCGAGGCGCGTGGGTTGAAGCCGATCCAGGGCGATCTGGCCGCGATCGCCGCGATCAAGGACAAAAGCGACCTGTCGCGTGCGATCGGGGCGGCGATGCGCTCCGACACCGACCCGTTCAACAACAATAACTACGCCAGCACCAACGACCTGTTCGGCCTGTTCGTCAGCCAGGATCTGAACCACCCGACCCGCAACGTGCCCTATCTGATGCAGGGCGGTCTGGGCCTGCCCGACCGGGATTACTATCTGTCGGACAAGCCCGAGATGGCGGAAATCCGCACCGCCTACCGCGCCTATCTGGCCCAGTTGATGCAGTTGGCCGGACTGTCCGATGCGCAGGCACGCGCCGACCGCGTCTTCGCGCTGGAGATGAAGATCGCCGCCGCGCAGACCGATATCATCGCCAGCCAGGACGCGCATAAGGGCGACAATCCCTGGACCCGCGCCGATTTCGCGACCCGCGCGCCGGGGATCGACTGGAACGCCTTCTGGAATGCGGCGGGCGTGCCCGCTGCCCAGCAGAACTTCATCGCCTGGCAACCCCAGGCGATCACCAAGCTGTCGGCGCTGGTTGCCAGCGAGCCGCTGCAAAGCTGGCAGGACTGGCTGGCCTTCCACACCATCAACCAGGTGACCAGCGTACTGCCCAAGGCGATCGACGACGCGTCCTTCGGCTTTTACGGTCGCACGCTGAACGGCACGCCCGCGCAGCAGCCGCGCGAGAAGCGGGGCATCGCCGCCGTCAACGGCGCGCTGGGCGAAGCGGTCGGCAAAATCTATGCCGCGCGCTATTTTCCGGCCTCGTCCAAGGTCGAAATCCAGAAGATGGTGAAGAACATCGTCGCCGCCTTCGACCATCGCATCGCCGCGCTCGACTGGATGGCGCCCGCAACCAAGAAGGAGGCGCGCGCCAAGCTGGCGGTGCTGAAGGTCGGCGTCGGCTATCCCGACCATTGGTGGAACTATCCGAAGTTCGCGGTCAGCGCCGACGATCCCGTCGGCAATGCCCAGCGCGCCAGGCTCGCCCTCTACCGCTATCATGTCGGCAAGCTGGGCAAGCCGGTCGATCGCGGTGAATGGTGGATGACGCCGCAAACGGTGAACGCGGTCAACCTGCCGCTCCAGAACGCGCTCAACTTCCCGGCCGCGATCCTGGAAAGCCCCTATTTCGATCCCAAATTCGACGCGGCGGCCAATTACGGCGCGATCGGATCGGTGATCGGGCATGAGATCAGCCACAGCTTCGACAATCTGGGCGCCGATTTCGATTCCACCGGGCGGCTGCACAATTGGTGGACGCCGTCCGACCTGAAGCGCTTCGAGGCCGCCGGTCAGGCGCTGGTCGCACAATATAACGCCTATCAGGCGCTGCCCGGCCTTCACCTCAACGGCGAGCAGGAACTGGGCGAGAATATCGCCGACGTCGCTGGGCTGACCGCCTCTTATGAAGCGTACAAGGCCTCGCTGGGCGGCAAGCCCGCACCGGTGATCGACGGCCTGACCGGCGACCAGCGTTTCTTCCTGGCCTTCGCGCAGAGCTGGCGGAGCAAGATGCGCGAAAAGGCGTTGCGGGCGCGGATCGCGACCGATGTCCATGCCCCCGCCCCCTGGCGCGTCCTGACCGTCCGCAACCTCGATGCCTGGTATGGCCCGTTCAAGGTCCAACCGGGCCAGACGCTGTACCTGACGCCGGAACAGCGCGTCCACATCTGGTAACGTCCATTCCTCCCCTGCAAGGGGAGGTGGCAGGGCGAAGCCCTGACGGAGGGGTGTCACCCTCTCGATAGCGGTGACACCCCTCCGTCAGCTTCGCTGGTCCCCCTCCCCTTGCTGGGAGGAAGGGGTGGGCGGCGAACGCCATTCGTCACCGCCAAGCCAACCTTATCGCCCCCCAAGGAAGCCTTGCCCCCCAATTCCCATCCGCAGTGTAGAGATAGGATCAACAAAGCCCAGTCATCGATAATAACAGGGGGAATGATCCTATGCGCACCGCGCGATCCATGCTGCTTGGCGGCACCATGCTGCTGACGCCAATGCTGGCGGCACCGGCACTGGCCCAGAATACCACCCGGACGGAGGCCGAGCCCGCCACCGTTGCCCCCGCCCAGAACGACATCGTCGTCACCGGCACCCGCGTACAAGGGCGCAGCCGCCTCGATTCCGTCTCGCCGATCGACGTGCTGAGCGGCAACGCCCTGCGCGCGCAAGGCACGACCGAACTCGCCCAGGCACTGTCGACGGTCGCCCCTTCGATCGACTTTCCGCGCCAGGCGGCGGTCGACGGCACCGATGCGATCCGCCCCGCCACGTTGCGCGGCCTGTCGCCCGACCAGACGCTGGTCCTCATCAACGGCACCCGCGCGCATACCTCGGCCCTGCTCAACATCAACGGCTCGATCGGGCGCGGATCGGCGGCGGTCGACCTGAACACCATTCCGACGGTCGCGCTCGACCGGGTGGAAGTGCTGCGCGACGGCGCCTCGGCACAATATGGCTCGGACGCGATTGCGGGCGTGGTCAATCTGCGGCTGCGCGAAGCCCGCTCGGGCGGCGGCGCGAACGTCACCTTCGGCACCTTTGCCACCCATTATGACGCCGCGCGCACCTCGCGTTCCGTCCGCGACGGCGAGTCCGTGACGATCAGCGGCTGGAAGGGCTTCGGCCTGGGGTCCGAGGGCTTCCTGACCCTGTCGGGCGAATATGTCGCGCGCCAGCCCACCAACCGCGCCGATATCGATCCGCGCGGCCCAGCCCCGCAACGTATCCGGGCCCGCTTCGGCGATCCGCAGATCGAGCAGGGCACCGTCTATCTCAACGCCGCACTCCCGCTCGGCGATAGCGGCTGGACCGCCTATGCCAATGGCGGCTTCCAGCAGCGCGACAGCGAAAGCGCGGCCTTCCCGCGTGTCGCGGGCGCGAACAACGTCAATGCCGAGGCGGTGCGCGGCCTGTATCCGGACGGCTTCCTGCCGCTGATCGGCACCACCTCACGCGACTATAACGCGACCGGCGGCGTGCGCGGTACGATCGGCGAGTGGAACGCCGACCTGACCGTCAGCTATGGCCGCAACACGATCGACTTCGCGACGCTGAACTCGGCCAATTCGACCTATGGCAATGCGACGCTGCGCGACTTCGATGACGGTCGTCTGACCTATGACCAGCTCGTCACCGGGCTGGACCTGTCGCGCGAATACACGCTGGGCGCGGCGGTCTTCAACGTCGCGGCGGGTGCCGAATATCGCCGCGAGGGCTTCAAGATCGATGCGGGCCAGCCAGAAAGCTACAACCGTGCGCCGGGCTCGGCCGCCAACCTGGCCTCGGGTGCGCAGGGTTTTGTCGGCTTCCGGCCCGAGAACCAGGTCGATGCGCATCGCAGCAATGGCAGCCTGTATCTGGATGTCGAGGCCAAGCTGTGGGATCGCCTGACCCTGGGCGCGGCGGTGCGCGGCGAGAGCTATTCGGACTTCGGCGATACGGCAACGGCCAAGCTTTCGGCACGCTATGACGTCGCGCCCTGGCTGGCCTTCCGTGGCACGGTATCGACGGGCTTCCGTGCGCCGTCGCTGCAGCAGCAATATTATACCTCGACCCAGACGCTGGTGACCAACGGCCAGATTTTGGAAACCGGCCTCTATCCGGTCAGCAGCAACCTGGCCCGGACGCTGGGCGCGCTGCCGCTGGAGCCGGAGAAGTCGCGCAACTATTCGCTGGGGACGGTCGTGCGCTTCGGCGGGTTCAGCCTGACCGTCGACGGCTATCGCATCCGCATCCGCAACCAGATCGTGCTGTCGGAGAATATCCAATCCTCGGCCAGCCCGCAGGTCGCAGCCCTGCTGTCGCCGTTCGGGGTGCAGGCCGCGCGCTTCTTCATCAACGGCGTTCAGACCACCACCAAGGGGCTGGATATCGTCGCGGCCTATACCTGGCGCAACGAGACGCTCGGCAATTTCAACCTGAGCGCGGCGGCAAACATCAACGACATTTCGGTCGACCGGGTGCCGACCTCGACCGCCTCGCTGAACCCCGCGCCCAGCCTGTTCGCGCGCAACCGTATCCTAACCATCGAACAGGGCACGCCGCGTAACAAGATCGTGGGCTCGGTCGACTGGACCCGGCAGGCGCTGGGCGCGACACTGCGCGCGGTGCATTATGGCGATGTGCTGCAACCCGGCTCGGTAGCCGCCAACGACCTCCATACCGGTGCGCGGACGATCATCGACCTGGAGGGTCGCTATCGCTTCAACGACAATGTCACGCTGGCGCTCGGCGCGTCGAACCTGTTCGATGTCTATCCGCGCACGACGCCCGCCGCGCTCAACAATAACGGCGTGACGGCCTTCCCTTATTACTCGCCCTTCGGTTTCAACGGGCGGCAGCTGTACGGCCGTCTGAACCTGACCTGGTAAGGGAAGCGCATTCCTCCCCAAGCAAGCTTGGGGAGGAATGGTTTCAGCGGGTCAGCTGCGCTTCGAACGCCTTCATCGTGCACAACCCGACGATACCGCGCGCCTGGCAGCCCGCGATCGGCAGCACTGCGATATAAGGCGCCTCGGCCGCCGGATCGGCCAGCTTGCGAATCTGCTCGACCGTCTGCGCGCGGTAGAGCGCACGGACATAGGCCTGGCCCCGCGCATCGACCAGCCGTTCCAGCACGATCGCACCACCCGGCGCGGGATCGTCCGCCGCCAGCCCCGGCACCTTCCAGTGCAGATCGAGCAGCCCGCCCAGATTGGCGATATTGGTGTCGTGGCCGGAGATCATCGTGACGACCGGCCCCTTGCCCGCGCTCAGCCCCTCAATGATGACCGGCGTGATCCCCGCCATATTGGCCTTGGCGACATAACGCGGCCGGGCGAGCAGGCGGAACTCCTCGGCATGGAAGACGCCCAGCCGTTCGATATCGACGGGCGTCGCGCGGCCCCAGCCGACCTCTTCCATCGGCTTGCCCTCGGCATATTCGAGCAGCAGGATTTGCGCGGCCGTCGACGCCCGGTCGAGCGCGCCAGTCAGCTTTGGGCGCTTGTTCGGTTTGACCGGCGCGAGCCCAGATGGCTTGCGGTTCACGCCGCAGCCTGGCGAGATCGGTGCACAGAGGATTGCATCCAGCCGCGCCAGTTCGGGCGCGAGTCGCTTTTCAAGTGCCGCAATACCCGCCTCACCCCCGGCCCCCGCCAATACGGCGGCGCGCGCCTGCGCCGCGTCGAAGGGCACCCGCCCCTCCTCGATCGGCGAGAAGATCGGATCGGGCACGTCCTGCGGCTTGTGATCGATCGCGACGGGACAGCCGGGCGCGAGGCTTTCGGCATAGGCCTCGGCCGTGCGGATCGTCCGTTCGTCGCTGTCGGCAACGATCCGTACATCGGCGCAGCCCGCGCGCGGCAGCAGGCCCGCCGCCGTCCAGACGCTGCGGTCATAAGCACCCAGCCGCTCCACACCGGCCCGCCCATGTGGGGTCAGATAGCCGGGCTCGACCGGCCAGCTCGGCCAGCTCTGGTTGCTGGTGCCCGCGGGCATGGGGGGCGACTTGGTGGGCGGCCGGACGCCGTGACGCATGAGCAGTACGACCCGGTCCAGCTTCAGCCCCGGCGGTGTGGCAGGCTCCTGCGCGCTCGCCGCGCCTGCCAGCAACAGGCCAAATGCCGATACACCTACAAGTCGCGCAAAACGCTTCATAAAATCCCCGACCCCGTTCGCGGTCACGACCGCCCCTGGTGTCGGCGGTAGGGCTGCGACACGACAGATGCGCGACACCATGATGAACCTTATGTTACAATTCCGTGCCGGACGCATCCGCCATTTGACCTCAGGCGGCCCGGCGGTCATCCTCTCACCATGACCAGTCTCTTTTCCCGCCGTGAAACGCTGGCGGGTTTTACCGCGCTTTCGGCCGCCGCTTCGGTTCGGGGTGCCGTACCTGCCACTGACGCAGGCGCGCTGCTCGATCGGCTCGCCTGGCAGTTGCTCGAACTCGTGCCCGAGCGGGCGACGACGCTGGGCGTCGATACGGGCGTCCATGCCGATCTGCGGCGCAGGCTGGAGGATCGCTCGCCCACCGGCATCGCAGCGCGACAGCGCTTTCTGACCGATGGTTTGAAACAGGTCGCGCAGATACCACGCGCCGGGCTCGATCCCTCGACGCTGACCAGCCTGGCGGTCGTCCAGAGCGCGTTCCAGACCGCGCTCGACGGCATGGCGCTGCCTTATGGCGTGGCGACGATCGGCGACTGGCGCAACACCCCCTATGCGGTCATCCAGAATGTCGGCGCATGGCTCGACGTGCCGCAGATGCTGGATGGCGACCAGCCGGTTCGCGACTCGGCCGATGCCGAGGCCTATCTCGCCCGCCTCGCCGCCATGCCCGCGCAACTGGACGGCGAGACGCTGCGTATCCGCCAGGCCCGCGAACAGGGGCTGGTGCCGCCATCCTTCCTGCTCGACAAGACGATCAAGGGCATGACCGGCACCATCGCCGAGGCGGCAAAGGCGGACGGCCCGCTGATCGGTCCGCTCGCGCGCAAGACGGCGGCGATCCCCGGCGACTGGACCAACCGGGCCGCGCGGATCGTGCGCGCGGCGATCGTGCCCGCCTTGGAGCGGCAGCTGGCCGAGCTGCGCGCCGAACGTGCGGTGGCCGTGGCGGCACCGGGCCTCAACGTCCGCCCGCACGGCCCCGAATGGTATGCCTGGGGCCTGCGCGCCGGGACCACGACGCGGCGCAGCGCCGCCGATCTCCACGCCATGGGCAAGGCCCGCCTCGCCGATCTTCAGGCGCAGATGGACGTGATCCTGCGCAAGGAAGGACTGACCCAGGGCAGCGTCGCCGAGCGCGCCATCGCGTATCAGAAGCGGCCCGGCATCGGCTTTCCCGATGGTGACGAAGGGCGGCGGCAGATCATCGCCTATATGCAGGGTCGGATCGATGCGATCCGTCCGCGCCTGCCCGATGCCTTTCGACGTCTGGCGCGTGGACATCTCGAAATCCGACGGATGCCGCTGGCGCAGGAACCGGGTGCGCCCGCCGCTTATGGCGGCCCCGGTACGATCGACGGCAGTGTGCCGGGCAAGGTCTGGGTGAACCTGGGCGATCCGTCGATCCACAACCGCGTCACCATCCCCGACCTCGTCTATCATGAGGGCATTCCGGGCCATGTCTGGCAGGGCGAATATGCGCAGAAGCTGCCGCTGATCCGATCCATACTGGCGTTCAACGCCTATTCCGAAGGCTGGGCGCTCTATTCCGAACAGCTGGCCGACGAGCTGGGCATGTACCGGGACGATCCCGCCGGGCGCCTCGGCTATCTGATGGGGCTGGCATGGCGTGCGGTGCGGTTGATCGTCGATACCGGTATCCATGCGATCGGCTGGTCCCGCGATCAGGCGCTGACCACGTTCATCGCCGCCACCGGCCTGCCGCGCAGCAATGCCGAGAGCGAGGTGGACCGCTATTGCGCGTGGCCGGGCCAGGCCTGCGGCTATGAGGTCGGGCGGGCCGAGATCGTCGCCCAGCGCACCCGCGCGCAAAAGGCGCTCGGGCCCCGCTATGACCTGCGCGACTTCGACCAGGCGGTGGTCGATGGCGGCAACGTGCCGCTGAACGTGCTGGCGGAAAATGTGACCCGCTATATCGACGGGGCCCGCTGAGCCGGGTCAGTCCTCGCCGAACAGCGCCCGCTTCGCCTTGTCCAGATCCAGGCCATCGGCAGCGCGAGCAATGTCGGTGCCGGAGGGTCGCGGATGCCCCTTCAGGAAGCAAGGCATCCGGCGATTCGGCCGTGTCGCACGCTCACGCCGAGGCTGTGGGGATGTATCGGATCGAAGCCCGGCACGCCGATGGGGAACGGGCCATCATTGATTCCAATCACTTGCACAAAGCGGATCGACGCAAATGCGCTTTCTCCGCACCGTCGGCATTTTCATATTGCATTGGCCACAGCGCGCTTTCACAAATGCAATATGCACGCGAAGGCGATGATGGAGGGAAACGCGGATCGGCGGACGGTCTTGCTGGGCTCGTTGAGCCTGGGTGGGATCGCGTTTTGTCCGGCGAAAGCCACGCTGGCGGGGCCCATGACCGCCTCTCCCTTGCCGCGCTGGGGGGATCAGGGCGATGGGCGGTTCGTCAACCCGATCATCCCGGCCGACTATTCCGACCTCGACGCGATCCGCGTCGGCGACACCTATTACGCGATCAGCTCGACGCTGCACACCAGCCCGGCGATGGTCATCCTGCGCTCCACCGACATGGTGAACTGGACGACGATCGGCCATGCCGTCTCCGATCTGGCGGAACTGGGCGAGGATTCGCTCACCTGGCGCAAGATGGCCGGGTATGGCCGCGGCATGTGGGCCGGGGCGATCCGCCATCATGCGGGACGCTTCTATATCTATTTCGCATCGCCGGTCAGCGGCCTCTACGTCACGACCAGCGAGCGGGCGGAGGGCCCCTGGACGCCGCCCCGCTCGCTGCTGCGCGAACAGGGGCATGACGACCCCTGCCCCTTCTGGGACACGGATGGCAGCGCCTGGTTGGCGATGACCCGGTTCGGCGCTGATCCGGTCACCGGCAAACATTATGTCATTACTCTCTACCGAATGAGCCCGGACGGAATGCATCTGGACGTGGCATCGGGCATTCCGATCCAGAACTCACAGGGCTCCGAAGCGAGCAAGCTCTACAGATTCGGCAAACTCTATTATCATTATTTCAGCGAGGTCCGGCCCGAGGGGCGGGTGCCGATGATGAAGCGTGCGACCAGCCTGCCGGGGCTGGCCGATGCGGTCGCGGTGCAGCTGGGCCATGTCGACGCGCCGGTCGACCGGGAAC
Source organism: Sphingomonas fuzhouensis (assembly GCF_034659795.1). Taxonomy (NCBI): domain Bacteria; kingdom Pseudomonadati; phylum Pseudomonadota; class Alphaproteobacteria; order Sphingomonadales; family Sphingomonadaceae; genus Sphingomonas; species Sphingomonas fuzhouensis. The sequence continues at coordinate 80,316 of NZ_JAXSQY010000010.1, read as the reverse complement.
CGAACCAGGGCGCACTGCTTCAGGCGCCTGGCGGCGACTGGTGGTTCCTGACCCATCAGGGGCATGGCGACTGGGAGGGGCGCGCCATGTGCCTGCTGCCCGTGACCTGGCGGAACGGCTGGCCGATCATCGGACGACCGGGGCCAGACGGGATCGGCAACATGGTCTGGGACTCGCGCAAGCCCAACCCGTCGAAGCGGCCGCCGCTGCCCGATCTGTCGGATGATTTCTCCGGCGGGATCAAGCCGATCTGGGAGTGGAACCATGCCCCCCGGCATGATGCCTTCAGCCTGAAGGAACGCCCCGGCTGGCTGCGGCTCAAGGCCTTTCCGCCTGCGTTCAAGGGGCTGCGCGGGGTCGGCAATATGCTGAGCCAGCGATCGTGGCGGACGGCCGACAATCGCGCCGCCGTCCTGCTCGACCTGACCGGCATGGTCGATGGCCAGACAGCGGGTCTGTGCCATCTCTCGGCCGATGGCGCGTGGATCGGGGTGCGCCAACTGGCGGGCCGGAGGATATTGTGCTGTGCGCGGGGGGAGGTCGTGGAGGACGGCCCCGTGATCGCCACCCCGCTGATCCGTCTGGCGACACGTTGGGGCAATGACGGGCGCGCGATCTTCGAACATGACGACGGTCATGGCCGGTTCCAGCGCTTCGGCGGGACCTATGACCTGCAATGGCGCGACTATCGCGGCGATCGGGTCGGTCTGTTCACCTATCATGACAACGAGATGCGCGGCCATGTCGACGTCTCGGACTTCCGATACCGGATCGCATCGCAAAATGCCTGAAGCCGCTTCGGCACCCCTGCCGGACGATCGACCAGGACGTCATCAAGGAAGAGGATAAGACATGTTCGGAAACGCCCGCACCTGGTGGATGGTCGGCATGACGGCGGCAATGCTCTGCTCGGCTGTGCCTGCCCAGGCGCAAGTCTCCAAGCCGGCCAGCAATGCGCTGCCGGTGCTGGGGCCCAAGCCCTTCATCGCCTATTTCAAGCCCATGCCCATCATCCGCCCACTCAGCCGAAGCGTCTGGGGCGCGGCAGAGGTCGGCCCGCGCGACACCGGCAACGGGCTGGAAGACCCAGGCCTGACCAAGTGGAATTATTGGGACGGCCCCGTCCTGAAGGGGCCGGACGGGCGATACCGCATGTTCGCCAGCCGCTGGGACCAGGCGCTCGGTCATGGTGCCTGGCCCAAATCGCTGGCGGTGAGTGCGATCAGCAATTCGCTCTACGGCCCCTATAAGGATCGCGGTCTGCTATGGCCGACCGACCGGGATGGGCTGGGCCATAATGTCACCCCGCTCAAGCTGCCCGACGGCCGCTATGCCGTGATCGTCAGCGAGACACGGCCGGGTCAGGTGTTCGTGTCCAAATCGATCGACGGGCCCTGGACGCTGTTGGGCAAGATTACCGTCGACCAGAGCGATTACCGCTCCGTCTTCACCGCGACCGATACGCCCGACAACGGCCCGACGCCCAAGCCATGGGTCGCCTCGAACGTCAGTATCATTCCCCGGCCGGACGGCGGGTTCGAGATGGTGCAGCGCTCGGGCCAGATTCTCATCAGCCGATCGGGGATTCTCGGCCCCTACAAGGTCATGGGGAAGAGCGTCTTCCTCGGGCTGCCGGGACTGCCGCAGCATGATCTGGGTCGGCTGGAGGACCCGGTGCTGTGGCATAGCGGCGGCTGGTACCATATGCTCATCAATCATTGGGACGATCGCCGCGCCTATCACCTGATTTCGCGCGACGGCATCACGGGCTGGCGGTTCCAGGGGCTGGCCTATGAACCGGGCGCCGATTTCCTCCGCTATAGCGACGGCACGGTCAACCACTGGAACAAGCTGGAACGCCCGGCGGTGTATATGGAGAATGGCCATGTCAAGGCGCTGACATTCTCGGTCATCGACACCCCCAAAGAGGCGCAGACCGGCGGGAACGGCCATGGCAGCAAGGTGATCGTCGTCCCCTTCGACGGCGCGGCGATGGATCGCGATCTGGCCAAACTGCCGGGATGAGGCGGAACGCCGGGTGCGTTCTTACGCCGGGCCTGCGATCGTAGGGCCGTGAAAGGCAAGGGCGCACCCAACAGTTCGATCCTGACGCCCGGCGGATAATCCCGATCCGCTATGGGCTGGTTGTCGCGGCACGCGGCAGCAGGATGCGAAACTCGGACCGCTCCGCCGTACGGCGATAGCGCGCCTCGCCGCCATGCGCGCGCGCAATGCCTCGTACGACCGCCAGCCCCAGTCCGGAGCCGCCCGAGCGGCTCGCCCCGCGTGCGAACTGCCGAAAGGCGTCCTCCTCGAACCCGGTGGGAAGCCCCGGTCCGTCATCGGACACCGTGATCTCGGCCGTCCTGTCGGTGAATGCCACGGAAATCCGCAGGATGCAGGGATCAGCATGACGGCGGGCATTGTCGACCAGCGCGATCACCGCCTGTCGGATACGCGTCGGGTCCGCCCGCACCACCCCGGCGGTCAGGACCAGTTCCAGGCCGAACCCCGCAGGCTTCAGCATCAACGCCAGTGCCGGTTCCAGCTCGCGCAATTCGGCCGCCAGATCGACATCGCCCAGCATCAATTCCAGCCGCCCGCTATCCGCCAGGCTGACGCTTCGCAAATCCTCGACCAGCCGGGTCAGGCCCTCGACCTGTTTCATCAGCCCGTCGACCAGTTGCGCGTCCAGGGTGAAGACGCCATCCTTGGCCCCCTGAAGCCGCCCGCGCAATATGGTCAGCGGGGTACGCAGTTCATGTGCGATCTGCGCGTTCCACAGCTTCACATCGTCCGACATGCGTTGCAGCCGGTCGGCCATCGCGTTGAAATCGGCGATCAGCAGCGCCGCCTCGCCATGGGCGGCGCGGACCGGCGCGATCCGGGTGGTCAGGTCGCCCTCGGCGATCCGACGCGCCGCCTCGCCCACCGCGCCGAGCGGCTGCACGATCCGCCGGGCCAGCCGCACCGCGACCGCCAGCGCCAGCACCACCCCGATGACGCAGGCCGCCAGGGTGATGCCGACATCCAGTCCGGTGGTATCGGCCACCCCCGGCGGCAGCGGCGCGACGATGCGCAGCCGCTCCAGCACGGCATAGACGATGTAGAAGGCCGCCGTGCTGACCACGACCGCGACCAGCGCCAGCGTCGCCATCGCTACCGACAATTGCCGGGTGAGGCTGATCCGCTTCGTCATCCGCGCGACCATAGCCGGTATCCGACACCGCGCACGCCCTCGGGCATATCGGGAACCCCCGCCTGATCGAGCTTGCGGCGCAGCTTGCTGACATGGCTGTCGACCGTCCGGTCGAGCGCGTCCGATCCGGGCAGGCAGGCGTCGAGCAGTTCGCTGCGGCTGAAGACCCGGCTCGGCGTACGGGCCATATGCGCGAGAAGACGGAACTCCGTCAGGGTCAGCGCCACCTCGCCGCGTTCGGTGCGGACCATATGCGCGGTCGTGTCGATCTCGACCGGGCCGACCCGCAGCACGCCGTTCGCGCCCTCCCCGCCCGATCGGCGCAGCACCGCCTTGACCCGCGCGACCACCTCGACCGGGTTGAACGGCTTGACGACATAATCATCGGCCCCGATGCGCAGCGCCTGGAGCTTGTCGATGTCCTGGTCCAGCGCGGTGGTGACGACGACCGGCATATTGCCCCGCCGCCGCACTTCGGACAGCACGCCCCAGCCGTCGATAATCGGCATCGAGATATCGAGCAGCAGGATGTCGGGCTTCAACGCGAGATGCAGGTCGAGCGCGGTGCGCCCATCACCGGCATGGACGGTCCGGAACCCCTCACGCTCCAGATAGGCGCGAATGATCTCGGCGATATCGCGATCGTCCTCGGCGATCAGGACGAGCGGGTTCATGCGGCGGGTCCATTGAGCATGACCCTGTTCCTATCAGCGGCGCACCGCACGCCGCCAGCCCGCCTCCACAAAACCTCCACACAATCTCGACGCAGGCGCAACGACCCGCGCGGATAGGCGGCGGCATGATGGGTCGATCTCTCTCTTGCCGCACGCTCCCCGCCCTGCCGATCGTCATGGTGATGGCGGCCTCGCTCAGCGGTTGCTCCGCCGAAGCCCCCGCCGCCCCGGCGGACCCGGTCACGGTGCTGACCATGCGTGTCACACCGGCCGAGGTCACCGCCGCCGACGAACTGCCGGGCCGCGTCGTGGCGTTCCGCACCGCCGAGATCCGCCCGCAGGTCGGCGGCATCGTCCAGCGCCGCCTGTTCGAACAGGGCGCGGCGGTACGCGCCGGGCAGATGCTGTTCCAGATCAGCCCCGCCCCCTTCCGCGCCGATGCCGACACCGCGCAGGCGACCGTACAAAAGGCCAGCGCCGCCTATGCCCGCGCCCGCGCGCAGGCCGACCGGCTGAAGCCGCTGGTCGCCGCCGACGCGATCAGCCGCCAAAGCTATGACGACGCGGTCGCCGCGCGCGCGCAGGCGGCCGCCGAACTGGCCGAAGCGCGCGCCACTCTTCGCCGCCGCCGGATCGACCTGGGCTTTTCGCGCGTCACCGCGCCGATTGCCGGGCGGATCGGACCGGCCAATGTGACCGAGGGGGCGTTGGTGACGGCGGCGGATACCACGCCGATGGCGACGATCCAGCAGATCGACCGGGTCTATGTCGATGTCCGACAACCCGCCGAACGCTATGCCGAATTGCGCGCGCAGGGTGCAGGCGTCGGGCCGGTCGAAATCCTCACTGCGTCGGGGCGGAACCATCCGGTGCAGGGCCGCATCCTGTTTTCGGGGATCGCCGTCGATCCGGGTACGGGCGATGCGCTGGTGCGGGTCGAGGTGCCCAATCCCGGCGAGCGGCTGTTACCCGGCATGTTCGTCCGCGCCCGCCTGCCGCGGGCAAAGATGCCCGCCGCGCTGACCGTGCCGCAACAGGCCGTGACCCGCACGGGCGATGGCGCGCCGCAGGTCAGCGTCGTCGGCGGGCAGGACCGGGTGCATCTGCGCCGCGTCACGCTCGGCCCGCTGGTCGGTGGCCGCTATATCATCCAGTCGGGGCTGCGCGCTGGCGAAACCGTGATCGTCGAGGGGCAGGACCGCGTCCAGCCCGGCACCCCGGTCAATCAGCGCCCCTGGCGCGGCGGCGCGGCGAGCTGAGCCATGGCGCAATTCTTCATCAACCGCCCGATCTTCGCCTGGGTGATCGCCATCGCGATCGTCCTGATGGGCCTGATCGCCATCCCACAAATGCCCGTCGCCCGATTCCCCAGCGTCGCGCCGCCGACCGTCAGCATCTTCGCCACCTATCCCGGCGCCACGCCACAGACATTGAACGACAGCGTCGTCTCGCTGGTCCAGCGCGAGCTGTCGAGCGTGAAGAACCTGCTCTATTTCGAGAGTTCGGCCGATACCTCGGGCTCGGCGACGATCACTGCGACCTTCCGCCCCGGCACCGATCCCGAAATGGCGCAGGTCGACGTGCAGAACCGGCTGAAGACGATCGAGCCGCGTCTGCCGCAGGTGGTGCGCCAGACCGGCGTCACCGTCGAGTCCGCCTCGTCGGGCTTTCTGATGATCGTCAGCCTGTTGTCCGATGGGCGGCAGGACGAGGTCGAACTGTCCGATTACATGTCCCGCAACATCGTCGACGAACTGAAGCGCATCCCCGGCGTCGGGCGCGTCCAGAACTTCTCGGCCGAGCGGGCGATGCGCATCTGGGTCGATCCCGCCAAGCTGGCGGGCTATGGCCTGACCGCGACCGATGTGACGGCGGCAATCGCCGAGCAGAATGTCCAGATCGCCCCCGGCTCGCTTGGGGCCGAGCCGACCGCGGGCGGCCAGCGCGTGCTGGTCCCGCTGACCGCTGACGGCCAGCTCAAGACGCCCGAGGATTTCGCTGCGATCATCCTGAAGGCCAATACCGACGGGTCGAGCGTCACCCTCGACAAGGTCGCCCGGATCGAGCTGGGGCGACAGAGCTTCGGCAACGACACACGCGAGAATGGCAAGTTCGCCGCCTCGGTCGGCATCCAGCTCACCCCCGGCGCCAACGCCGTCGCCGCGTCAAAGGCCGTGCGTACGCGCATGGCCGAACTCGCGCATTCCCTGCCAGCGGGCATGAGCTGGTCCGCGCCGTTCGACACCGCGCCCTTCGTCCGCATCTCGATCGAGAAGGTGCTGCACACGCTGGCCGAGGCGATGCTGCTCGTCTTCCTCGTCATGTATCTGTTCCTGCAAAAGGTTCGCTACACGCTGATCCCCGCCATCGTCGCGCCGATCGCGCTGCTCGGCACGATCGCGGTCATGCTGGCGACCGGCTATTCGATCAACGTGCTGACCATGTTCGGCATGGTGCTGGCGATCGGGATCATCGTCGACGATGCGATCGTCGTCGTCGAGAATGTCGAGCGGCTGATGCATGAGGAGAAGCTCTCCCCCGCCGATGCCACGCGCAAGGCGATGCAGGAGATCACCCCCGCGATCATCGGCATCACGCTGGTCCTGTCGGCGGTGTTCATCCCCATGGCGCTGGCGGCCGGGTCGGTCGGCACCATTTATCGCCAATTCTCGATGGCGATGGCGGTATCGATCCTGTTCTCCGCCTTCCTCGCGCTCACCCTGACCCCGGCGCTGTGCGCCACGCTGCTCAAGCCGCTGGACGCGGAGCGGCCCAAGAACCGTTTCTTCACCTGGTTCGATCGCCAGTTCGACCGGGCGACGCGCGGCTATCAGGGCTGGGTCGCGACGCTCTTGAAGGCGAGCGGGCGGATGATGCTGGTCTTCGTCGCGATCGTCGGGATGCTGGCCATCGTCTTCGTCAACCTGCCGTCGTCCTTCATGCCGGAGGAGGATCAGGGCTATTTCATGACCAGCTTCCAGCTGCCCGCCGACGCCACCGCCGCCCGCACGCTGGCGGCAGTCAAGGCGCTCGAGAAGCATATGGCGACCCGGCCCGGCGTCGAGACGACGGAATCGATCCTGGGCTTCGGCTTCTCCGGCTCCGGCCCCAATGCCGCGATGGTCTATACGATGCTGAAGGACTGGAAGGACCGCGCTGGCACCAATGTCGCCAAGGAAGTCGCCGCCGCCGACGCCGCGATGGCCAGGGACGTGCATGAGGGGCTGGTGATGAACGTCATGCCGCCCGCGATCGACGAACTCGGCACCTCGTCGGGCTTCGCGCTGCGGCTGGAGGACCGGGCGGGCAAGGGCCGCCACGCGCTGTTCACCGCCCGCGACATGCTGGTCGCCTATGCGCAGCGCAGCCCCAAGCTGACCGGCGTCTATGCCGAGGGGCTGCCGTCCGGCACCAGCGTCCGGCTCGACATCGACCGGGCCAAGGCGCGCGCGCTGGGCGTGCTGTTCACCGCGATCAGCGACATGATCGGCACCGCGCTCGGCAGCAGTTACGTCAATGACTTCCCCAACAAGGGGCGGTTGCAACAGGTGATCGTGCAGGCCGAGCCTGCGCACCGCATGAACCTGGACGATGTGATGAAATTGCGCGTGAAGAACGCGGCCGGAGGCACGGTGGCGCTCGCCGAACTGGTCACGCCGGTATGGAGCAACAGCCCGCTCCAGCTGTCGACCTATAACGGCTATCCATCGGTCAGCATCACCGGCAGCGCCGCGCCCGGCGTGTCGAGCGGCGATGCGATGCGCGAGATGGAGCGGCTGGCCGCCGAACTGCCGCCCGGCTTCGGCATCGAATGGACCGGCCAGTCGCGACAGGAGCGCGAAGCGGGCGCGCAGGCGCCGATGCTGCTCGCCCTGTCGATGCTGGTCGTGTTCCTGGTGCTGGCCGCGCTCTATGAAAGCTGGTCGATCCCGATGGCGGTGATGCTGGTCGTGCCGCTGGGCCTGATCGGCGCGGTGTCGGCGGTGATGATCCGGGGCATGTCGAACGACATCTTCTTCAAGGTCGGCCTGATCACTATCATCGGCCTGAGCGCCAAGAATGCGATCCTGATCGTCGAATTCGCCAAGCAATATCGCGAGGCGGGAAGCAGCCTGATCGACGCCGCCATCGCCGCTGCAAGGGTACGCCTGCGCCCGATCGTGATGACCAGCCTGGCCTTCACGCTGGGCGTCGTGCCGCTGATGCTGGCGGGCGGGGCGAGCGCCGAGACGCAGCGTGCGATCGGGACCGGCGTGTTCGGGGGCATGATCACCGGCACCGTGCTGGCGCTGATCTTCGTGCCGACCTTCTTCGTGGTGGTCGTGGGCCTGGCCGAACGCTGGCGCGCCCGCCGGACCAAGGAGGCATGACGATGCGCTACCTGTCCCTCACCCTGTTGCTGGCGACCACCGCCTGTTCGATGACGCCCCGGCTGACGCTGCCGACCCCGCCGGTTGCCGAGGCGTACCCGCTGACGGGCGGCACCGAAGCCTTGCCCGAATGGCGCGGCATGTTCGGCGATCCCCGACTGCAGAGCCTGATCGCACTGTCGCTCGACGCCAATCGCGACCTGCGCATCGCTGCCCTGAATGCCGAGGCCGCCCGCGCGCAAGTGCGGGTGCAGCGTGCCCAGTCGCTGCCGGGCGTCAATGTCGATGCGGGCTATACCCGCCAGCGTCAGCCCGCCAGCGTCGCCGGGGCAGGCGTGGGCCTGACGCCGGGGAGCGAGGCGACCGGGTTCGAATTTGGCCAGTTCAGCGCCCAGGCCGCGCTAACCAGTTTCGAGGTCGACCTGTTCGGCCGCCTGCGCGCGATGAACGAGGCGGCCTTCCACCGCTGGCTTGCCTCGGTCGAGGCTCGGCGCGCGGTACGACTGGCGGTGATCGGCGCGGTTGCCGACGCCTATTGGAACGAGCGGCTGGCCGACGAGCAACTGGCGCTGACCCGCTCGACGCTGGCCGATTGGCGGGCATCGCGCGACATCACCCGGTTGCGTAGGCAAGCAGGCCAGGCGAGCGGCGCCGATCTGGCGCAGGCCGAGGGGCTGGTCCGGCAAGCGCAGGCCGATCTGGCACAGCGCGAGCGTGAACTGGCGCAGGCGACCAACGCGCTGACGCTGGCGGTCGGCGCGCCGCTGCCGGCCAACCTGTTGCCGCCTACCCCGCTGATGGACCAGCCGATCCGCACCGCGCTGGCGGCGGGGGTGCCCTCGGACCTGCTGGCCCGTCGCCCTGACATCGCCCAGGCCGAACAGGAATTGCGCGCCGCCAATGCCGATATCGGCGCGGCGCGCGCGGCCTTCTTCCCGCGCGTGTCGCTGACCGCCGCCTTCGGCTTCGCCAGCCTGGCACTCGACAGCCTGTTCCAGGGGGCGAACCGATCCTGGTCCTATGCGCCCGCGATCAGCCTGCCGATCTTTCGCGGCGGCGAGTTGCGCGGTAATCTCGACCTCGCCCGGTTGCGCAGCTCGACCGCCATCGCGACCTATGAAAAGGCGATCCAGACCGGTTTTCGCGAAGTCGCCGACGGGCTTGCCGCACAGCAAACCTATGGACGGCAGATGACCGAGCAGCGCGCCGTCGTCACCCAGGCCGAACAACGCGCCAAGCTGACCGACCTCGCCTATCGCGCCGGACAGACCAGCCGTCTGGAGTTGCTCGACGCCCAGCGCGCCACCTATGCCGCGCGCCAGACCGCGCTGATCGTCCGGCGCGACCAACTGACCGCCGCCGCCGCGCTCTACCGTGCGCTCGGCGGCGATACCGAAACCCAAGGAACGCCGCGATGAACCGCCGTGACCGCTATACCCTGCCGATGCGGCTGCTCCACTGGACGCGCGCCGCGCTGATCCTGGGCCTGATCGCGCTCGGCTGGACGATGACCGTGCTGCCCGACACCATGCCCGCCAAGTTCGAATGGCTGTATCCCGTCCACAAGGAATTCGGCGTGCTGGCCTTTCTGATCGGCACCCTCGCACTCGTCGTGCGTCGCCGTTCCGCCAGGCCCCGCCACCCGGCCGGGCTGGCGCGGTGGGAGGTCATGCTGTCGAGCATGGTGCAATATGCGATGCTGGCACTGGCGATCGTCGTGCCGCTGATGGGCTATGCCATGTCCAGTTCGTTCAGCCAGAGCGATGGGGTGCCGTTCTTCGTCACCGACCTGCCCGAACTGCTGCCCAAGAACGACCGCGCCTTCGCGCTGTTCGCGCTTGCGCACAAGGTGTTGGCCTATACCCTGCTGGCGCTGGTCGCGCTGCATGTCATGGGCGTGCTCAAGCACCGTTTCCTCGATCGTGGACGCGACAGTGACGTGCTGCCCAGGATGCTATGAGCCGGACCGTTTCGATGGAGCAAGTCCCGGCGGGCCTGGACCCCGGTCCTGGCTGGCAGTGGCGCTTCTGGTCGATCTTCGCCGGACAGTCATTGTCGATGATCGGGTCGGCCCTGACGCAGTTCGTGCTGATCTGGTGGATCACCGACACGACCGGCGATCTGGGCGCACTCGCGACCGCAGGCCTTGTCGCGCTGTTGCCACAGGCGCTGCTGGGGCCGATCGGGGGCACCTTCGCCGATCGCTATAGCCGCCGGATGCTGATGATCGTCGCCGATGGCGTCAGCGCCTTGTGCATCGTGATCCTGATCGCCCTGTTCCTCGGCGGCCATGTCGCGCTGTGGCATATCTATACCGCGATGTTCGTACGCAGCGCGGCGGCGGCGTTTCAGATGCCCGCGTCGGCGGCCAGCGTCGCCATGCTGGTGCCGCCCGCCTTCCTGTCGCGCGCGGCAGGCCTGGAGCAGACGTTGATGGGGATCGTCACCGTCGCCGCCGCCCCGCTCGGCGCACTGGCGATCGCGGTGATGCCGGTCGGCATGGCCCTGTGGATCGATGTCGCGACCGCCGTGCTGGGCATCGTGCCGCTGTTGATTTTCGCCGTCCCGCAACACCCGAAAGGCCCCGACCAGGCCAACGGTGTATGGGCCGAATTTCGTGAAGGCGTCGGCCTTGTCTGGCGCGATCCCCGGCTGCGGCGCATCTACGCGCTGCTGACCGCCGTCGTGCTGGTCATCATGCCGACCTTCACCCTGCTACCACTGCTCGTGAAGGATCATTTCGGGGGCGGCGCGCAACAGGTCGCGCTGCTCGAAAGCGTCGGCGGGGCTGGCATGATCCTGGGCGGGATGGTCGTCGCGGCGATCGTCCCCAGGCGGCTGGTATCCTGGGTGCTGTGGGGGTTCACCCTGTCCTGCGTGACGATGATGCTGACCGCGCTGGTGCCGCCCACGCTCTTCTGGCTGGCGGCGATCTTCTGGGCGCTGAGCGGCCTGGCCTTCATCCTGGGCGATGCGCCCTTCACCGCGCTGATCCAGTCGACGGTGCCCAACCAGATGCAGGGCCGGGTGCTGGCCCTGCTCGGCACGCTGATGGGACTGGCCGCCCCGATCGGCCTGCTGGCCGCCGCACCGCTTGGGCAATGGATCGGGGTGCGCTGGCTGTTCGTGCTGACCGGCGGCCTGGGCACGCTCGTCTGCCTGCTGGCATTCCTGTCCACCACGCTGCGCACCGCCGACTGACCCGCGCGGCTTGGCGGCGGCTGCCGGGTTCAGCTTGGATGTGCCTCGCTCTCGGCGATCGCCTCGCCGCTGTCTTCGGCGATGGGGGCCGCCTCGGTCTCGCTCAGACGCATCTGCTCATAGGCGACTTCCAGATCCTGCACGCCCGATCCGGTCGGCTGGATCGGCAGATCGCCAAAGCCCTGGGGTTCGGCGGGGGTATCGATGTCGTCGCGCATATCGCTCTCCTGATGGAGCCGCCTAAACGCACCGGCCGCCCGAATGGATCAACGGCATCCGGGCGGTTCGTCGCGATACGCAACGATGACGTGCCAACGCGACCGGCGGCGTACCGTCCGCACCCGCCACGCGCCGCCAGTCAGGTCGAGGAAGCGCGCCTGTATCCCGGCCGCATGTTGGGCGAAGTCGTAATAATCGACCCGGTGATGGGCCAGCACCAGCCGCCCGCCGGGCCGCAGCGTCTCCGCGACACTGGCGGCGATCCGCCTCATCGCCTGGGGCGACAGATAATAGAGGAGTTCGGCAATCACGATCGCGTCATAGGTGGGGCGCGGAAACCGGGCAGGCAGCGCCATCTGGATCGCCCGCCCGCGCGGCCAGGGCGCGATCGCCTCGGCCGTCAGTCGCGTACCCTCCGCCGTCCCTTCGACCGCATCGAGCCGAAGCGCACCCGGTGCGATGCTGCGGCTGTTCGATCCGTTGCCGCTGGCCAGTTCCAGGACACGCCCCCAAGGCCCCGGCCCCAGCGCATGCAGGATCGTGGCGCGCTTCACCGCTTCGTCGCGGCTGGTGAAGGTCCGCCATGGGTCCGCATCCGCCGCGAATTTCTGGGCGAAGGCGTCCAGCCCGATCGGCTTCATCGCCGCGCCTCGGCAAAACGCTCGACCGGATGCGCAAAGACATCGAGTTCGTGGCGCGCGATCGTGAAGCCCTCAGGGTCGTCCCTGATCGCCCCCAATTGCGTCCGATGCAGCCGGATCAGCGACCGCTTCGCCGCCACACCGCCGGGCATCACCACTTTATGGCAGCGCGGACCGGCCCGACGCTGCGGTGGCCAGACCTGATAGGTCAGGTGACGGGCCCGACCCCGGCCCGATCGCAGAGCCCTCGCCACCGCTTGGTGATCCGGATGCGCGTCGCTCGCCGCCGGGCCGACGAGCAGATCGACGACACCATAGGTCCGGAGCGTGCGGCGCAGCTGTCGGCGACATAGGTCCTGCCGCCCCGGCAGACCGCCATCCGGCAGCCCCAGAAACGTCACCCGGTCAGGCCGCACGCCAAGGCGGCCCAGCGCCTGCAGGCTTTCCCGCCGTCGCGCCGCGATCAGTCGTGCGCTGGGCCATTGTCGGCTGTTGGGGTGAGAGGCCGCGCCGTCGCTGACCACGATCACCCGAACGTCGCGCCCCTTCCCCCGCAGCGCACGGATCAGACCCGCCGTGCCGATGATCTCGTCATCCGGGTGCGGCGCGACGATGACCGCCCGGCGGACAGTCTTCAGGTCCAGCCTCACAGCATCGGGACCAGCAGGCGCTGCTGCACCGCCCGCCCGACACGAAGCCGCTGGGCATCAGGGGCGGGCTGGCGCAGATAGACCGACAGGTCGCCGAGCATCGCGGAGAGCGGATGCGTCAGGAACTGCCCGGCCAGGCCCACCGCCTCGCGCGCGATCACGATCGATCGTTCGGCTGCATCGGTCACGGCAAGCCGCGCGGCCGCCACCCGCGCCAGCCGCGCTTCGCCCTCTTCCTCGAACCACCGCGTCGCCGTGCGGCGCACGATCGCCGCACTCGCCTCGGCCAGCCCGAACAGCTCGGCGAGCCGCGCCGCCTGAAAGGGGTCGCCCGCACGGTCGGTTTCGATCAGGTGATCGCGGGTCCGGTCGAAAATCCCGGCTATGCCCCCGGCATGGACCGCGACGAAGCGCAGCGCACCGCCACTGAAAAACGGCTCGCGCGCATAGAGATCGGGCGTGCCGATCCGGTCTTCATCCTCGACCGGAGCGTGATCCCAGCGGACCTGATGCGTCTCGGAGCGCTGCATCCCGCTGACCCGCCACCAGTTGCGGTCGATCACCGGCACAACCCGCGCGAGGTCGAGCAGCAGCAACTGGGTGCCACCAGGCGCCTCCGCCGTAACCAGGGCATGGGTCAGCACGCCCGCCCCCGAGGCATAGCTCTTGCCACCGCGCAACCGATCGCCATCCAGCCGCAGCGGCTCACCCGGCAGCGCGGCATTCCAGACGCCCAGCGTCGCGCCCTCCCCCACGATGCGCGCCAGCCGATCGACCTGCCGGGCCGAGCCGTAGCGCTGCACGATCTGCACCGCATCGACATGCCCCTCGAGCAACCGGCCGAGCGGCAGATCGCGACGACCGACGTCGTAGAGCGGGGCCAGCAGCGCCAGATAGTCCGCCGCCGTCATGGGATCACCACCGGGTTCCGTCGCCCAGCCCGCCGCCGTGATCGCCGCCTTCAGACGGTCGGCCATGGTGTTCACGCCGCGATCTCGCACAATTCGCGTTCCAATCCTGTCAGAATGTCCTCCGCTTGGCCGAGCGACACCATGGCGCGGTAAGCGGGCGATGCTGGCACGACGCGCATCGCAAATGCCTCGGCATTGGGGCAGTCGCGCGCGACGCCCAATATATGGTCCGCCGTCAGACCGATGCGCTTGCCCAGCCTGACCCGCGCATCGACCCGGTCGATCATCGCATAGCTTCGCCGCGCCGCTGCCTGCGCCCGCCATTGCCAGGCGGCGCCGCGCGGATCGGCCATGGCCGGCGCCTCTCCCGCATCCAGCGCGCGCAACATACCAGCCAGCCCGCCCGCTATCCGCCCCTCGCGGCGCGACGATGTCTCCACCAGCATCGCCCCATCACGCCGGACGCGAAGCCCCGCCCGCGCCGCATCGTCGAGCAAGGTCGCATCCTCGCCCGAAGCCAGCGGCCGGAACCCGCCGATCCTGCGATAGGCGGACGCGCGCATCGCCATATTGGCCCCGCCGCTGAAATGATGGGTGTCGCGCGCTTCCCAGGGCACGGGGTCGAGCACCCGGCGATAGCGGTGCAGGCGATCATAATAACGCTCGATCCGCGACTGATCGGGGTCGGCTTCGGCATCGACACGCACGATGCGGCCTGCGACGATCTCCGCTTTCGCCAGCGCCCTGCATCCGGCCGCCACCCAATCGGGATGCGGGAGCGTGTCGGCGTCCGTCGTGAACAACACCCCTTCGCGACCGGCCAGCCGCTCCAGCCCCATCGCCATGGCCGCCCGTCTGGCAGCGCCCGCATTCGGCTCGGCATCGCCGCCGCCATGCGCGATGGTGACAGGAAATGGCAGCGTCACTGCGGCCTGATCCAGCAACGCCGCGCTGCCATCCTGACAATCGTCGAGATAGACGCACAGCTCCAGTCCGGTTGTCCCCGCCGTCAGCCCCGCCAGTGCCTGCAACAGCGCAGGCAACATCGCTTCCTCATTCCGGGCGGGCACGCACAGGATGACGGGCAGGGTGTCGAGCAGGTCCGTTCTCCCATGCACGGCGTGCTCAGTCCCCGCAGGGTCCGCGAGCCGCGATCATTATCGTAGGTCTACGACATGGCGCAGGATATCGGCTTGATGGATATCAAGGGTGGGAAACGCGTCCGAACATCGACATACCGGGCGGGCCCCTCGCGCAAGAGGCGCTCCGCCCGGTATCTCTGCCTTACATCTTCACCCGCGCCCCTACGAACAGGAAGCGGCCCACCGCCGTGGTGGGATAGATGGTCTGACCATAGTCCGGCTGCTGATCAAACAGGTTGCTGACACCGCCATAGAACTGGAACTGTTCGGTGGCGTTGACGCTGGCATAGATGTTATGCACCCAGCGCGGCTTGATGTAGTAGTATTGCGCCGCCACGAAGTCCGGGCTGCTGCCCGAGGTTTCACGGGTGTAGCGCAGCGTCTTGTCGAACCATTGCAGACCATAATTCAGGGTCAGCACGCCCTTGGTCCAAGAGAGGTTCGACGTCACCTGATATTTTGGCGCATAGTTGGCGGACGTACCGCGATAGTCGGTCGGGGGGGCGCCCGGCACGCCGACAAACAGCAGCTTGTCGAGATAGTTGCCGTTCACCTGCAGGTTGAACTGCCCCAGATTGGCGGTCGGCAAACGCCAGTTCAGGTTGAGGTCCAGGCCGGCGGTCTGGAACGAGGCGACATTCTGGGGCGCCACGCTGAAGCCGATGACGTTGCCCGCCTGGGTGACGCCGGTGCCCGCACCATTTTGCCGCGTGATCGCGCCGCAGAACGGGTTGTCGAGCGTCGGCGAGTCGACGCACAGCTGGGCCAGCTGGATCGGCGAGACCGTGTTGATCGCGTTCTTCAGGCGGATGTCATACCAGTCGGCCGAGACCGACAGCCCCGGCAGGAAGCGCGGCGCCAAGACGAGACCGGCAGTCCAGGTATTGGCCTCTTCCTCCCGCAGCAGCGGATTGCCGCCCGACGTACCGGCGATATTGATCGACCGGTTGTCGTTATAGGTGGCCGGATTGGCGCCCAGGCTCTGGAGCAGCGTCCGGCAGTTGGCGGCGCGATACTGGCTGCCATTGCCGGTATTGGCCGGAATGCAGGGGTCTTCGGTGAAGAAGGAGTAGGTCTGCGACCGGCCGCCGAACAGCTCGCCGATATTGGGCGCGCGGATCGCCACCGAATAGGTGCCTCGGAAGGTGATGTCCTGGATCGGCGAATACATGCCGTCGACCTTCCACGTCGTCGCGCGACCGATCGTCGAGTAATCCGAAAGACGGATCGCCGCCCCCAGCTCCAGGTTATGCACGAAGGGTATGTTCTTGGCGATCGGGGCGTTCAGCTCGGCGAACACCTCCTTCACGTCAAACGCGCCACGCGTCGGGCTGAGCGCGTTGGTGAAGGTCAGGCCCTGCTGCTCGATGGGATCGGGCGTGAAGCGGCTGATCTCCTTGCGATATTCCGCACCGAACGCATAAGCGAGCGGACCGCCGGGCAGCTCGAAGAAGCGGCTGAAATCGCCGCTGACCGAAGCGGACACGACATGCTGCTCGATGCTCGACCGGTCGGTGGTCGGCGCCAGGATGAAGGCGATCCCCGCCGGATCAGACAGCCCCTCGCCCAGGATGTTGATCGGACGGCACTGGCCCGGCTGGAACGTGGTGCGCGGCAACACGGTGCGCCCGCTCGAATAAGGCTGGTTCGGCGTCCAGTTGGGATCGAGATTGGCGCGGCAGGTGATCTGCCCGGTCGCCGGGTCCCGCACCGCGTCGAGCGCGGCGAAGAAGCGATCCGAATAGATGTCGTTGGTGTAGCGGCTGCGCACATCGGTCCGCCCGAAGACATAGGACACTTCGTAATGCGTCTTGTCCTCCAGGTCGCCGCGCAGGCCGATGACGGTGCGATAGGTGTCGCGCTTGATGCTCTCGCCACGCTGACCGTTGCCGTTCAAGCCCAGGTCGAAATTGTCGCGGTTGACCAGCGCGCCGCCGATCGCCGGATCGATCGCCGAGCGGATATTGGCGGGCAGATACGGATTATCCGCCTGGATCAGCAGGTTGTAGTCGAAGGTCGGCTGACCCAGCGAATAGGACTTGGTCGTCGCATATTTCGCCTCGGCAAACACGGTGACCGTGTCGCTGACGTCGTAATGGCCCAGGAGATTGGCGATATGACGTTCGATCTGCGGCTGAAGATCGTTCAGATAGCGCGATACCGGCGTGCTGGAGCCGCCGACCGCATAGCCGCCGGGATAGGCGGTGCCATTGTCATAGACCGCACCGGTGCCGGTGAAATCGGGCACGCCGTCACCATCGACATCCACCGCACCGTCGGGCGAGGTGCCATAATAGCGCGCATCGGTGATCGGAATGCGCGCGGGCACGGTGCCGTTGGGATTACGGGTGAAGACCGGGAAGGCATATTGCCCATATTGCGGGCGCTGCTTGGCCTGCAGCCGGTCTTCCATCGAATATTGATAGGCCGCGGCGATGTTGCCGCGTCCATCCGCCAGGTTGCGACCCGCCGTGACCGCGACCAGCCGCTGACCCGAGTCCCCCCGGTCCGAAATGCCGGTCTGTCCGCGAACGCTCAGCCCGTCGAAATTCTGCTTCAGGCGGAAATTGACCACGCCCGACACGCCATCGGCGCCATAGATCGCCGATGCGCCGCCGGTCAGGATATCGACGCCCTCGATCAGATCGGTCGGGATCGTGTTGATGTCGACCGACTGCTCGCCGGGAATGCCCGAGACGTGACGGCGCCCATCGACCAGCACGAGCGTCCGCTGACGGCCCAGATTACGCAGGTCGAGCGTGTTGAGGCCGGTCTCACCGATGCCTGCGCGGCTGCCCGAATAATTGGCCGAGCTGCCCGATCCGACGAGCGCGGGATAGGCGCGCAGGAAGTCGGTCACATTGGTCGTGCCCTGCGCCTCGAACGTCTTCTGGTCGAGCGAGACGATCGGGCTGGGGGTGGAGAAGTCCTGGCGACGGATGCGCGATCCGGTTACCACGACTTCGCTGCCCTGCGACGCACCGGACTGGGCGGTGTCGGACGCGTCCTGCGCCGCGCCGGTCGCCTGGCTGCCACCGGGCAGGTTCGCATCGGCCTGCGACGGGGGGGGCGCGGTGTCCTGCGCCTGGGCCGCGCTCGACAGGCTCGCAATCGCAACGGCCATCGCCGCCACGCCGGAGGCCAATGATATCCGCTTCATGTCAACTCCCTGATACGCTTGTTCATTAAGTTGACCAAAAACCGTCATCCGTGCAGATCACAACCCCATCAAAGACTTAGGCCGAAAATTGATCGAAACCGTGACATTTCTGGCACGATTTCTGACACTGCTTTCACCCGATCGGTTCACAAAGCGGTCCGGCCGTCAGAAGCCCAGCCGATTATGCGCCATCACCGCCGCCATTCGGGAATCGCGGCGCATGCGCATGGCGGCGGCGAAAAGCCGGGGTGTATTCTGGGCGAACCATTCGCGCTGCGGCCGCCAGTCGATCATCACCGCCGCATAGCAATCCAGCGCCGATGGCTGCTCACCCAGCAGATAGGGGCCGACGACCTGATCCTCCAGCCAATGATAGAGGCGCTCGCGATGGGCGTTGGTGGCGGCGCGAAGTTCGTCCGGCGCCGAAGCGGCCCAGCGCTCCGGGTAATCGCCATAGGTGAAGGTCGGATAGACGTTCGCCACGATCCAGATCAGCAAACGCAGGAAGTGGGGATGCTCGGTCGTCCCCGATGGCGGCGCCAGCCCCGCATGCCGATCCGCCAGCCACAGCGCGATCGCGGCGGTTTCGGTCAGTACGTCGCCATCGTCCAGCACCAGCGCGGGCACTTGCCGCAACGGGTTGACCGCCGCGAGTCTATCCTGTGCTTCGCCTGGACGATCGAACCCGTCCACATCGACGAAATCATAGGGCTCGCCGACCAGTGCGAGCATCGCCTCGACGATCGCCGAGCCCCAGCCCGGCACTCCGTATAGCTTCATCGCTCTCCCCTGTCCGCCGCAGAAACGCTCGGCGTTTCGACCCGGCCTCGAACCAATATGTCGCAGCACCATAGCCGGAGCGATCGGATCGGAGACTATCTATATGAAAGACTTACAAACTCAGCGAATTTCGCAGGAGAATGGCGCATTTCGCCCACCCAGCCTTACAATATACCATATAACGTTGTACCCTGATCGGATCGAGTTGTGGTTGATCAGGGTCGGGATATTGGACAACGCGAAACGGTATCGGCTTCCCCCTGCCCTTATGGGTCTGGCGAACCTGACTTTCGGCCTGTTCGGTGCCCTGTGTCTGATGACCGTGCCGCAGCGATTGGCGGCGGCTGGCGTGTCGCAGCTGTTCATTTCATCGATCACCGCTTTCGCCTTGATCCCGACCTTTGCCGGTTTCCTGTTTGCGCCGATCCTGGATGTCCGCTTCGATCGGCGAACCTATGCGGTCGTCTTCGGTATGGCGACTGCCTGTCTGGGCGTTGTGGCACTCACCCATCTGGATCGCCTGGAATGGCTGGCGCCTCTCCTTTTCCTCGGCTTTCTGAGCGCCAACCTCTATTATAACGCGCTGGGCGGCTGGCTCGGATCGGTCGTGCCGCATGAGCAGGCTGGGCGACTGGCCGCGGGATTCACGGCGGGCAATGTCGCCGGGTTCGGGATCGGCGCCATCCTGTTCATCCTGTTCCTGCACCACCTGCCCGGCCTTCCCGGCGCGCTGGCCTGCGGGGCCTTGATCCTCGTCCCGTTGCTGCTGCTGCCGTTCATTCCCACCGCCCCGGTTGAACGGCGGGGCGCGAAGGAGAGCTTTCATACACTGGGCCGCGACCTGCTCGCCTTGTTGCGCAGCCGGGTCGTGCTGCGCACCCTGTTCCTCTTCTGCCTGCCCGCATCTTCCTTCGCGTTGACCAACACGCTGGGGGGCCTGGGCGCACGGTTCGGCGCGTCGGAGACGTTCGTCGCGGCCATGGCGGGGCTGGGCGTGACGGCGGCCGGGATCGTCGGCACCCTGTTCGTACCGGCACTGGTCAAGCGGATCGAGCCGCTGATCCTCTATCTGGCGATCGGGACGCTGGGGGCCTGTTTCACCCTGTCGCTGATCGGGCTGCCGCGTACGCCGATGACCTTCGCGCTGGCGCTGTTCGGCCAGAACATCTTCCAGGCGGTGGCCTTCGCGGTCGAAAGCACGATCGTCTTCCGCACGATCGGCCAGGACAATCCGCTGGCCGCGACGCAATTCGCCTTTCTCCAGGCCGCCACCTGCCTGCCGATTTCCTATATGCAGGCGGTCGATGGGCAAGCCTTCGACCGGGGCGGGCTGGACCTGATGCTGGCGACCGACGCGGCGGCATCGCTTGCCGCCTGTGCGGTCATCGCCCTCGCCACGCTGCTCTGGGTCCGCCACCGGCGTCGGCAAGCCATCACCCCCCTGACCGAAGGAGGCCTCGCATGACGGGCACGCCGGACATCCGCTCCATCCCCCTCGGCGACGGCCATGCGGTCGTTGGTTATTCTTATGGCGAGGGGCCGGAGGTCGTCATGCTGGCCAATGGCGGGCCGGGCCTGCCCAGCCTGTATCTCCGAGCCCCCCATGCCCGTCTGGTCGCGGCGGGATACCGCGTCATCACCTGGGACCAACTGGGCTGCGGCGCCTCCGATCGGCCGCAGGACACAAAGCTATGGACGCTGGCACGCTACGTCGATGAGGCCGATATCGTGCGCGCCGCCTTCGAGGTCGAGAAGGTCCACTTCCTCGGCCATAGCTGGGGCACTTGGCTCGGCACCGAATATGCACTGACCCATCCCGACCGGCTCGCCAGCCTGATCCTGGCCGATGGCGCCTGCGACATCCCGCATCTGGTCGAGGAACTGAAGCGGCTGAAGCTGGGCCTGGGTCATGAAACGGTGACGATGATGGCCGCGCACGAAGCCGCCGGGACCATGGATCACCCCGAATATCAGGCGGCGATCACCATCCTGAACTATCGCCATGTCTGCCGCCTGAAAGAATGGCCGGAGCCGTTGACGCAGGCGCTCGCCGACTGGAATATGGGGCCCTATCATACGATGCAGGGGCCCAATGAGTTCACCTTCACCGGCAACATGACCGACTGGAACCGTATCCCCGCCATGCACCGGATCACCGCGCCCGCGCTGGTCCTGACCGGCGCGCATGACGAACTGACCCCGGCCTGTTCGGAGAAGATGCACCGCGCCATGCCGAACTCGCGCATCCATGTCTTCCCCAACAGTTCGCACATGCCCTTCTATGAAGAGCCGGAGGCCTATTTCGCGGTCCTGACCGGCTTTCTCGACCATGTGACGGGCCGGCGCTGACCCGATGCAAATGGCGATAGATTTGGGCGGCACACGCTATCGCTTTCGGGATATTGCCGCGCTGCTCGCCGCCGCCTCGCCGCTACGCTCGGGCGATGTGCTGGCGGGCATCGCGGCGGACCATGCGACCGAGCGGGTGGCGGCGCGTCATATCCTGGCCGACCTGCCGCTCCGCGAAATCCTGAACCATCCGGTCATCCCCTATGAACAGGACGAGGTGACGCGGCTGATCGTCGACCGCCATGATGCGGTCGCTTTCGCTCGGATCGCCCATCTGACCGTCGGTGGCTTTCGCGAATGGCTGTTGTCCGACGAGACGGACGGCGACGCGATCGCGGCCGTCTCGCCCGGCATCACCCCCGAAATGGCGGCGGCGGTGTCGAAGCTGTGCCGCAACCAGGATCTGATCGCAATCGCCGCCAAGATCCGCGTCGTCACCCGGTTTCGCAGCACCATGGGCCAGCCGGGCACGCTGGGCGTGCGGTTGCAGCCCAATCATCCGACCGACGACCCCGCCGGGATTGCCGCCTCGACGCTCGACGGGCTGTTGATGGGCTGCGGCGATGCGATGATCGGCATCAATCCGGCCCGTGACAATCTGGCGGGTACGATCGAACTGCTGCACCTGCTCGACGGCTTGCGCGAACGCTATGCCATCCCGACGCAAAGCTGCGTCCTGGCCCATGTCACGACCAGCATCGCCGCGATCGAACGCGGCGCGCCGGTCGACCTGGTCTTCCAGTCGATCGCCGGGTCCGAGGCGGCCAATGCGGGTTTCGGCATCACCCTGTCGCTGCTGGCCGAAGCCCGCGACGCCGCCGCATCGCTGAAACGCGGCACGATCGGACAGCAATGCCTGTATTTCGAAACGGGACAGGGCTCGGCGCTGTCGGCGAACGCGCATCACGGGGTCGACCAACAGACGATGGAGGTCCGCGCCTATGCGGTGGCCCGCGCCTTCGATCCGTTCCTGGTCAACAGCGTCGTCGGCTTTATCGGGCCCGAATATCTCTATGACGGCAAGCAGATCATCCGCGCCGGGCTGGAGGATCATTGCTGCGGCAAGCTGCTCGGCCTGCCGATGGGGGTGGATGTCTGCTACACCAACCACGCCGATGCGGACCAGGACGATATGGACAATCTCCTGACGCTATTGGGGGTTGCGGGGGTGAATTTCGTGATGGGGGTGCCCGGATCGGACGACATCATGCTCCATTATCAATCGACCAGTTTCCACGACGCACTATATATCCGCCATCTGCTGGGTCGGCGGCCCGCCCCGGAATTCGCGGCTTGGTTGCAGGCGATGGGGCTGGCGGACGAGGATGACGCGCCCCGGCCAAGAACGCTGGAAGACGGCGCACGCCTCCTCTCCCTGCCCAAACCGGGAGGGGGCTGACGATGGCGGGCGAGCAGGACCGGCGTGATCCCGTCGCCTGGCTGCGCGCTGCGACCCAGGCGCGGATCGGACTGGAACGTGCGGGGCACGCACTGCCCACGCGGCCGATGCTGGCGTTCCAGTGGGACCATGCCCGCGCCCGCGATGCGGTGCACGGCGCGATCGACCCGGATCGGATCGCCGCCGCGCTTTCCCAGCCGCCGATCGTCGTGAACAGCCAGGCGACCGACCGCACTCGGTATCTGACCCGCCCCGATCTGGGGCGGCGACTGGATGCTGAGTCCAAGGCGGTTCTGAAGCGCCACGAAAGCGGCTTCGACCTGGCGATCGTCCTGGCGGACGGGTTGTCGGCCGCCGCCGTCCAGGCGCACGGCGCGGCGATGGTCGAGCTGATCGGGCAGGCACTGCCGGATTGGCGCATCGCACCGCCCATCATCGCGCGACAGGCGCGGGTGGCGCTGGGGGACGAGGTCGGGGAGGCGCTCGGCGCGGCGATGGTGCTGGTATTGATCGGCGAGCGGCCGGGCCTCAGTTCGCCCGACAGCCTGGGCGCCTATCTGACCGCATCGCCCCGCGTCGGGCGGCGCGACAGCGAACGCAACTGCATCTCCAATATCCGACCGCCACATGGTCTATCCTATCGCGCGGCGGCCGATACGATCCTCTGGCTGATGCGGCAGGTCCGCCTGGGCCATGCGACCGGCGTCTCGCTGAAGGACCTGCGCGACGATCACGCGTCGCCCGTCATCGAGGGATAGGCTCAACGTCCCCGACCTCAACGCGGATCGGGGCGAGGCGCCAGGACCGAAGACTGGGGCGGTTCCTCGTCCAGCAGATGGCGCGTGAAATAATCCCGGAACTTGCGCCAGAAGAACGGCTGATAGACCGAGTGGCGCGTGTTGGGCAGGATGACGAGATCGACGTCGCGCCCCGCATCGATGATCGCCTTGGCCAGACGCAGGCTTTCGGTCACCGGCACATTGTCGTCGATATCGCCGTGGACCAGCAGCAGCTTGCCCCGCAACTGCCCCGCCACGGTCATGTTGGAATTACGCTCCCAAGTGGCGGCATCGGCATTGCCCATCGACGCCTCGGGCCACCACGCCTTGTCGAGCCGCAGGTCGTGATTGCCCGACCAGGCGAGCCCCACCTTGAAGAATGCCGGCCGCCGCAACATGAAGCGCGCCGCGTCATAGCCGCCCGCCGACCCGCCATAGACTCCGACCCGGTTGGCATCGATCGCGGGATAGCGCGCCGCCATCTGGCGGATCATCGCGATATGATCGTCCAGCCCCACCTCGCCCAGATTCTGGTAAGAGGGCGCGCGGAACGCCTTGCCCCGGCGCGAGGTGCCGCGCCCGTCGATCATCACCACGACCGCGCCGATCTGCGCCACGCTGGAGGAACTGGCCGAGATGATGTCGCGCCAGCCGACCGGCACCTGCGTCGTGGTCGGGCCGGTATAGACATTGTCGATCACCGGATATCGCTGGTGCGGATCGAAGCCGATCGGGCGATAGATCATCGCGCGCAGCGGCGTGTGGCCGTCCGCCGCGACGCCGTAGAACGGCTCGGGCATCGGATAGCCGATCGCCCGCAGCGCATTATCGTCCGCCGCGCCCAGCTCCGCCACGATCCGGCCATCGCTGGCGTCGCGCAGGACGGTGCGGGTCGGATGCGCGGCATCGGACATGGCATCGACGAACCAGCGCCCGTCGTCCGACACCGTCACCGCATGATCAAGCGGCTCGGGTGTCAGCAGCCGGGGAGCCGCCCCATCCATCGTGACCCGGTACAGCGCCCGGTCATAGCGATCGCGATCCGCCTCCCGCCCGACGCCGGTCACCAGGATCGTCCGCGAGGGCGCGTCGATATGCTCGATCCCCGTCACCTCCCAATCGCCACGGGTCAGCGGATAGCCCTGATCCGGCTGGTCGGGACGAACGAGATAGAGCTGCGCCCAGCCGCTGCGTTCCGACACGTCCAGTTCGCCGCCCAGCGCCGGGGCGGCCCGAAAGAAGCTGGAGGTCACGAAGACCAGCGGATCGCCCTTTTCGCGCGCCACCACCTGCGCGGCACCGGTCGTCGGGTCGGCGCTGTAGACCCGCAATTCGCCATAGCCGCGCTGGGTCCATACCGAACGGACCCGGTCCCCCTCCCAGTTGAAATCCGGGTCCTGGGGATAGAGGATCGCCTCACTCGGGATGTCGAGGAACACCGGCTTGGCGCGACGTTGCCGCACCGCCTGCTCGACATCGATCACCAGTTGCTGCGCCTGGGGCAGCTTCGCGCCGCCCGCCAGCGGATAGATATAATGGAAGGATCGCGGATAGAGGCTGCCCGGCGGGTTGGCCTGGGTGATCGACAGACGCGGCACGTCGCGCGTGTCGAGCCGCCAGGTCGCGATCCGGCGGCTTTCGGGGGACCATTTGACCGAGACCGGCATGGGCGGCTCTTCGCTGCCCGCCTTCAGGATATCGGGGAGCAGGGCGATCCCGCGCCCATAGGGCTGGTCGCGGGTGCCGTCGCTGGTCAGCCGGACCTCGCGCCCCGATTTCCGCTCGCGCGCATAGAGGTCATAGCCATGCGCGACCACCTCGAACCGGCCATCGGGCGAGACGACGCCCTCCCCGTCCGGCGGGCCCTTGGCAGCTTCGTTAAGCGTGCCGTCCGAGGTCAGTGTCCAGCGACGATCCAGATCGGTGAAGCTGAGCGCCCCCGTCGCGCCGTCGACGCTTGGCTGTTCGATCGCCAGGGCCAGCGGATCGACCGGCTTCCCGACCTTGGCCGCCAGCAGCGTGGCCAGCTTCGCCTCATCGATAAGGTCGCGCCGGGCGTGGCTGGCCAGGTCGAGATAATGGATCATGCGGCGGCCCTGAATGCCGGTGCGGTAGAGCAGCCCGCCATCGCCCTGGGTGAACACCGGCGCCAGCGAAGCATTGGCAAGCAGGCTCGGGAGCTGCGGCCATAGCAGCCGATCGGCGCGGGCATAGCGCTCGGCGATCGGCACGGCCGTCAAGGGCATGGGCGCAGCCTGCTGCCCGGAGGCCGATCGGCTTTGCGACCAGGCGGGCCCGGCGGGCAGCCCCAACGATAGCGTCAGCCATACCCCCAGCGAGCGTGTGGCATAGGCCTTCTTCCACTGTGGCATAAACGTAACGCAGCCCCCTTTTCGCCCGTAGATCCCTTGACACTAACCGGCGACTATATTTTGTATACGAAATACATAGAGTGGGGGCAAGGGACATGATTGAACGAAAGAAGGCGATTCGCGCTGGCTTGATGTTGGGATGCGCCTGTTTTGCACAGCAATTGTGCGCACAGACGGAGAAGCGTGCCACGGCCGACACACAGGCAAAGGCGCAAAGCGACGATGACGGCAGCAGCGGCGAGGTGCTGGTGACCGGGTCGCGCATCCGCCGCGATGCCAAGGACAATCCCGCCCCCGTCGCGGTCGTCACCGCCGCCGAAATCCGCTCGGTCGGGTCGCAGCAGATCACCGACGTCGTCAACCAGCTCCCGGCGCTGGCCATTACCCAGACCAACCAGACCAGCAATCTGGCGGGCAATGCAGGCATCAACGCGCTCGACCTGCGCGGCATGGGGACGCAGCGTACCCTGGTGCTGATCGACGGCCATCGTCAGGTGCCCGCCATCCCCGGCACCTCGGCCGTGGACCTCAGCAATATCCCCTCCAGCCTGGTCGAGCGGGTCGAGGTCGTAACCGGCGGCGCCTCGGCGCTCTACGGCGCGGACGCGGTGGCGGGTGTCGCCAACTTCATCCTCAAGAAGAATTATCAGGGGCTGGAATCGAACGTCCGCTACAATGCCTCGACCCGCAACGATATGAACCAGTACGGCTTCGACCTGCTGGCGGGCACCAATTTCGCCGACGGTCGTGGTAACGTCACCTTCTACGGCTTTTACGACAACCAGCCGAAGGGGATCAACGGCGCGGACCGCCCTTGGACGGCGCAGGGCTATCCCTATTACGGCAAGACCAAGAGCGCGTCGAAATACACGATTTATGACGGCAACTATAACATCTACTCGTCCAACTCGGCGCAGTTGATCCTGAACAAACAGCTTTACGCCGTCGCCGCCAATGGCGCGCTGCGCGCACCCATATTGGGGCCGCAGGGCTTCCTGAACCCCGGCGAAGTCAACATGGCCAATACCAGCGAGGCGCTGGGCACGCTGCTGGCGGGGGACGGCAGCGAATATCATGGCCGCTATGACGGCTGGCTGCTGTCCGTCCCGTCGGAGCGCTTCTCGACCCGCCTCGCCAGCCATTACGACTTCAGCGAGGCGTTCAAGCTGTTCGGCAATGTCAGCTTCGCACGCAACTTCTCGACCGCCGCCTATGCGCCGCTGACCGCCTTCGGCTATGACGCGGTTCCCGCCGACAGTCCCTATATCACGTCGCAGATGGTCGCGGCGGCGGGCGGCAAGGTGCCGGACGGCGGCATCAACTTCGCCCGGCGCGTCATGGAAGTCGGCACCCCCGAGACCCAGTATCGCCGCAAGACCGTCCAGGCGGTGATCGGGGCGGAGGGCGATTTCCGCCTGCTGGCGCATAACTGGAACTATACCGCTTATTATACCTATGGCCGCTCCGAGCAGCAGGTGCGCGACTTCAATGCAACCTCCTATGCCCGCTGGTACAAGGGGCTGGATTCGACGACCGATGCCAGCGGCAATCCGATCTGCCGCAGCACGCTGACCAGCCCCAATGACGGGTGCGTGCCGATCAACCCGTTCGTCACGCTGACCCAGCCGATGATCAACTATATCCAGTACACGTCGAGCTGGGCGAAGTCGGCGATGACCCAGCAGGTCGCCTCCGGCTATATCTCGGGCGGGCTGTTCAACCTGCCCGGCGGTGCGGTGCAGGCGGTGATCGGTGCCGAATATCGCAAGGAGCGCAACGATATCGGCGTGTCCGCCGAATATAACGCCGACAGCCCGCGCTACGACCCGACGCTGGGCGTGACCCAGATGCCGCTGATCGGTAATTACAACGTCAAGGAAGTCTATGGCGAAGTCCATGCGCCGATCCTCCGCTCGACCCCGTTCTTCGACAGCCTGTCGATCGACGGCGCGGTGCGCTTGTCGGATTACAGCACGGCCGGTCGCACCACGACCTGGAAGGTCGGGGGCGAATGGGCGCCGATCCGCGACATCCGTTTCCGCGCAACCTATGGCCAGGCGGTCCGTGCGCCCAATATCGGCGAGTTGTTCACCGCCAGCAGCATCGGCGGCATGTGGGTGACCGACCCCTGCAACGCCTATAACCTCACCAACCGTATCACCCGGACGCAATATACCGCGGCCAATTGCAAGGCGATCAATCCGACCGATCTGGCCAACTACTGGATCTATCGCGACATCATCTCGAAGGGCAATCTGGCGCTGAAGCCCGAAACCGCCCGGACGCTGACCGTCGGCACGGTGATCGAGCCGCGCTTCATCCCCGGCCTGTCGCTGACCGTCGACTATTATAACATCGACCTGCGCAACGCGATCGACGCGTTCGGCGCCCAGACCATCATCAACAAGTGCGTCGACCAGCCCAGCCTGACCAACGTCTTCTGCGCGCTGGTCACGCGCGACGCGGGCAACAACATCAAGTCGGTGGTCACCCAGAAGCTCAACCTGGCCCAATATCTGACGCGCGGGATCGACTTCGGCCTGAACTATGCCACCGATCTGGAGCGGCTGGGCTTGGGGGCGGGCGCGGGCAATCTGTCGATCAACGCCAATTACACCCGCCTGCTCAACCGCCGCTATACGCTGGACCCCAGCGATCCGGGCACGATCACCGAATATCGCGGCGTCTTCGGCAGCCCGACCTGGAAGGGCGTGATCCGCACCACCTATTCGCAGCCGAACTGGGGCACGACCTGGACGCTGCGCCACTTCTCGCCGATGAAGGCGGCGACCACGATCACCGCGGCAAAATATGATCCGGTGTTCACGCCGAACGTCTTCTACAACGACTTTTTCGGCTGGGTCCGCCTGACCAAGAATATCGAGCTGTCGGGCGGCCTCAACAATGCCTTCGACCGCAAGCCGCCGCGTATTCCGGGGGCCGAAGCGGGCGGCGCGAATTTCGAACTGAGCTATCAGGCCGGTGTCTATGACGTGATCGGCCGGACCTTCTTCGTCGGCCTGCGCTTCACGCGCTAAGCCTGCCGCTGCAACGGGGGGGGGTGTCGGTATCCGGCCGACACCCCCTCGCCCATGGCACCCGGTTGAACACTCAGGGCCCGTGCCTCGTTTACGAACGACATCGCGTACTGAACCGGAGCCGATCCCATTTTCAATCTTGTCTTCGCCGTCCCGACGCTGATCGTCCTGACGCGCTGGCTGTGGCCCCTGCCCCTACCGCTCTGGGCCAAGATCCCGGCTGGGCTGCTGATGCTCGCGGCATCGCAATTCCATCTGTGGAGCCGGTTCTCGTCGGGATCGGTCTTCGCGCCAGAGTTCCCGCGCCTGGTCGTGATCCTCTTCAACTGGGCGTTCGGCGCGCTGCTTCTGCTCGCTGTCCTGCAACTGATCGTCGATATGGGTGCGCTTCTGACGATGCTGGTTCGTCAACAGGTGATCCGTGAACCTGCCGCGCTTCGCTATGCGGTGGCGGGGCTGGCGGCTCTGCTCGCCGGGATCGGGGTCGCCAATGCGCTGCGTGTCCCGCCGGTCAGGGACGTGACGGTGGCCATCCGCGACCTGGCGCCATCCTTTGACGGCTATCAGATCGTGCAACTCACCGATCTGCATATCAGCCGCCTCTTCACCTCCGAATGGGCAAAGGCGGTCGCCGAGCGCACCAACGGTACCGGTGCCGACCTGATCGTCGTGACCGGGGACTTTATCGACGGGTCGGTCGAGATGCGCCGCGAGGACGTGGCGCCGTTGCGACAATTGCACGCACCGGACGGCATCTATGCCATTCCGGGGAACCACGAATATTTCTTCGATTACGGCGCATGGATACGGCATCTGTCGGACATGGGTTTGCGCATGCTGACAAATGCCCATGCCGTCATCGAGCGCGGCGGCAACCGGCTGGTCGTCGCGGGCGTGACCGACCTATCGGCCCCCAGCGTCGGGGAGGCAGGGCCCGACCTCGCCCAGGCGCTGAAAGGGGCGCCCGCCGACGCGCCGATCATCCTGCTCGACCATCAACCTCGCCAAGCCCGCGCCGCCGCCGCACGCGGTGTCGCACTTCAATTGTCCGGGCATACGCATGGCGGCATGCTCCTGGGGCTCGACCGGCTCGTCGCGCGCGGCAATGCCGGGTTCGTGTCGGGGCGATACGCGATCGGTGACATGACGCTCTATGTCAGCAACGGCACCGGCCTATGGCCGGGATTTGCGCTCCGGCTGGGCGTCCCGTCAGAGATCACGCTGTTCACATTGCGCCCGATGCCATAACGCCCGCGTGGCGAAGGGTTCACCAATTTGCCCCTTGCGGCAGCGCAAATGTCCGACATAATGGGCGGATAAGCGACAGTAAGACGGTCGGTGCGATGATCGTCGCATTCATGATCGTCGCACGGGGGAGAATTGGGATGAACGGCGCACCGCGTCCTCGGCATGCATGGCTGCTCGCCATGGCGAGTACGGCCTTGCTCGGGACGGTTCCTGCCCCCGATCCGCGTGTCGATGCCATCGTGCCGATCGACGGCACCGTGAAGGCGGCCCCCGCCGCCGCGCCCGCGCCCTCGGCCTATGTCTTCGTCTATTTTACCGGCAATACGATCGATGGCGAAAAGCTGCGCTTCGCCGTGTCCAAGGGCAACAACGCGTTGCAATGGCAGACGCTGAACGACGCGCAGCCGATCCTCGAGTCCAGCGAGGGCACGCGGGGGCTGCGCGACCCGTTCATCATGCGCTCGGCCGAGGGGGATCGCTTCTTCCTTCTCGCCACCGACCTGTCGACCGGCCGGACCGGTTGGGACGCGTCGACCAGTCAGGGCAGCCGCTATCTGGAAATCTGGGAGTCGACCGACCTCATCCACTGGGGCAAGCAGCGCCATATCCGCGTGAACCTGCCCAGCGCGGGCATGACCTGGGCACCCGAGGCGACCTATGATCCGACGATCGGCGCCTATGTCGTCTATTGGACCTCGACCCTCTACAAGGACGCGGCGCACAAGGTGGAGGACGGCAACGGTCCGCAGATACTCAGCGCCATCACCCGCGATTTCCGCAGCTTCACCACCCCCCAGCCATGGTTCAAGGCCGCCGACGTGCCCGGCGCCGTCAAGGCCAAGGGGATGATCGATGCGACGGTCCTGAAGGACGGCGACCGATATTATCGCTTCACCAAGATCAGCGACGCCAGCGGCTGTCCATCAAGCGATATCCTGGCGCAGGTGTCTCCCTCGCTTCGGGCGGATGGCGCGTCCGGCGCGTGGAAGATCATCGACCGCTGCATCGGCCGCCGCGCTGGCACGCCCGAAGTGGAAGGGCCGACCGCGTTCCGCGCCAATCCGGGCGATACCAGCGGATTTCGCTATTACCTGTGGGTCGATAATTATGGCGGTGTCGGCTATATCCCGCTTGGCACCAACTCGCTCGACGGCAAGATCGCGTGGACCTACCCGCGTGAGTTCAACCTGCCCAAATCGCCACGGCATGGCACCGTGATGGCGATCACCGCCGCCGAGCGCGACGCCCTTGTCGCGCATTGGAATCCCGCGCGCCCGGACGCCGCGACCATCGCCGATCGCTGGATCGTCCCACCGGTGCTGGTGTCGGGTACGCGCCTGCCTGTTCCGACCGGCCATGTCGCGACATGGCGCGCAGACGGCCGCGCCTTGCTCGACGGCATCCTCACCAGTCCCGGCAAGGGCGCGCGCATCATTCGCCTGGAGGGCATTCTCAAGCGGCCGGACGGCACGACCGTCACCAAGCGGTTCACCGTCAGGCTGCTGGACGCCTCCGCCCGCCAGCTCGAAGCCTATGCCCGCACGCCGACGACGACGCAGGAAGCGAACCAGCCGACCGTGGCACGTGGCGTCCATCTCGCGCTGACCGGTGCCGATGGTCGCATGAACCCGCTCAACGACAATTACGGCGTCGCCTTTGCACGCGGGGACTATGTCGGCATCGATCGTGTCGCCCTCCGAGGGGTTGCGGACCCGTTCCCCTTCTATTTTGCCGATGGCACGCTCGGCATCATCGCGACGCGGGTGGCCATGGATGGCACGCCCGACGCCGCCCCGACCGCGACGGTCGTCTTTCGCGGCGATCCCAAATCCCCGGATTTCACCGAGCTTGGCACGCTCGATCTCCACACGACTGACGGGGTGACGAAAGCGCGTGCCATCTGGGACAGCGCCGCTCACCGCTACATCGTGTCATGGGCCGATCGCGTGGGCCGACCGCGCTGGGCGACCGTGGCCGACCTTGCCCGCACGGAATGGCAGAAGACGCCCTTCTATCCCCAAACGGGAGGAAAACGACAGCGGATCATGTCCGGCGGCAATGTCGGCGACGTTCATTCGGGTGTCATCACCACCCCCGAGGTCGATACCCTGCCGATTGACGACGCCACGGCTACGGCCCTGAGGACCCGCTTCGGTCGGATCGTCAATAGGACGGCCACCATCGCCCCTCGAACCATCTCAGCCGGCCAGACCCGCGACCTGAAGGCGGCTCGCGTGACATTGGGCTATTCCGACGGCTCCACCGCCACCCGTGCGGTGGACTGGGACGCGAGTGACCTCGCGAGCCTGACCCGCCCCGGCCGCTATCTGATCCACGGCACGGTCCGCCAGCGCCCCTATCCACAGATATTCGCCTATAATCGCGCCGATCCCGACATCTATCGATGGGAGCATGACGGCCGCATACGCTATCTGTTCGTGGCCACCGACGACACCGACAACAACAATGTCGGCTCGCCACATCTGCCGCTTCGCATTGCCGACACCATTGCGGAGCTGGCCGATGATCAGGGCGGCCGCACCCGGGAGGTCGACCTGCTCAACCGGCGAACGCGCCACGATCGCACCGCCGAAGGGCGCATGATCGCCGGATGCTATTGGGCGCCGGAAATCCATGAGATCGGCGGGAAGCTGTCCATCCTCTTCGCGCCCTGCTTCAACCCGAAGGACGATCAATCCAGCGAGGGCGGCGCATGGTCCACCGTCCAGTCGCACATCATCCAACTGCGCGAGGGCGGCGACCCCGCCAATCCCGCCGACTGGTCAAAGCCCGCCGCCATCCGCAAGGCCGATGGCAGCCCGCTCGGCCGCGCGGACATGCCCGCCAATATCAGTCTCGACATGTCCTATTTCGAGGTCGGTGGTCAGGGCTATTATATCTGGTCCCAGCGCTACATCCCGACATCCGGTCCGCTGGGCGATCCGCTGACCTGGATCGCCAAGGTCGATCCCGCCCGACCCACACGGCTTGCCAGCCCGCCCGCCCCGATTATCGCCCCGCAAAACTCCGTCGAGGAGAATCTTGCCGAGGGGGCCTTCGCACTCGTCCACGACAAGCGGCTGACGCTCGTCTATTCCAGTTCGGGGGTCAGCCCGACCTATGTCGTCAACGGCATTTCCGCACCACTCGACGCCGACCTCACCCGGATCGACTCCTGGCGCAAATGGTCGGCCCCGCTGCAAAAGAGCGTGGCCATGCCCGAGGGTGACGAAGACTATCGGCGCTTCGAACAAGGGCCTGGCCACGGCGCCTTCACCACCGACGAGGACGGCAACCCGCTCTATGTCTATCACACCTGGGGCAATGGCGTAGGCGGAGACGGCCGCGACGCGCGCCTGCGCCGTGTCCACTGGGCCGCCGATGGTCGCCCGCTGCTGGATATGGCCCCCGACGAAGAAGTCGCGCCCGCCAACCGCCGCGTTTCCATGGAGGTCACGGTGCGGTGATCAACGAGACCTGGCGGATGACCGCGATCAATTGGCGGGAAGCTTGGTGCCGAGGAGGACCAGACGATCGCCCGTGATCCCGAACCAGTGCGGCACGCCTGCGGGCAGGAGCAACACGTCGCCGGGGCGAAGCGGGCGCGTCGTCCCGCCCTCGATCCGGTCGCCCTCGATCAGATCCGCGCGGCGGGTCACCGGCGCGATCAGCCTGCCGCCCGATATCAGCGTACCGGCACCTTCCAGCACCACGGCATATTCGGCCTCTGTCGGATGGACCGCTGGACGACCCGGCTTCCTCCAGATTTCGATGGCAGCGACGCGCGGTCCGTCGCGCAGCAGCGGCCGCCAGGCGAAGCCCTGGCCTGGCTTCATATCGGCCAGCATCGCGGCGATCTGCGCGCGAACCTCAGTCGCGCTCGCGACGTCGGTTTGGCCCGGAGGAGTGGATGCAGCCCCCGTCTGCGCCACCGCGCCGGTTGAGAACGTCACGCCAGCGAGCATGGCGATCGCAATTTTGTTGATCGAAATCCGCATCTTAACATCACCCCGTTGAGAGCGACGTTGTTGCATCGACAAGCGCGCGCGGCAACAGAGGGATCGGCACATCGTCATCAGGCAGGGCGACACCGTTCGTCAGCCGTGTGACGTCGCGTCCCCTGTCCGCCGCCAATCGCGATAGCCCATGATGGCGAGGCCGATCATCACCGCGTACAGCCCTGCGGTCGGCACGAGCCCCTTGAAGACGAACATCCCGACATAGACGATGTCGACCGCGATCCAGAGCAGCCAATTCTCGCGATGACGCCGCGCCGTCCAATATTGCGCGATCAGGCTGAAACTGCTGAGCGTCGCGTCCAGCCAGGGTAACGCCGCATCGGTATGCCGGCTGGTGAACCACCCGATCGCAAGCGCGCCAAGCGCCCCGACGACCAGACCCACGCCAGCGTGCAGCCGCGATAGCGGCATCACCACCACCGCCCCGGTGTCTTCCTTGTTGCGGCGCCAGACGATCCAGCCATAAAGGATGCCGATCCCGAAGACGGCCTGCAACGCCATGTCGGCATAGAGCCGCACGTCGAGGAACAGCTTGAAGTAGAGCGCGCAGGCGACGAGGTTCAGCGGCCAGCACAGCATATTCCGCCGCGCCGTCAGCCAGATCGCCAGGACGCTGATCGCGACCGCCGCGATCTCCAGCGGCGACATCACAGGCTTGCCCCGTCGCGAAGGCGGCCCAGGAAATCCTGCCCCGCCGCCGAGAAGAACCACGCCGCATGGCCGAGCAGATATCCCTCCCAGGCAAGCCGGGCCGCATCCAGATCACCGACCACGCCCGCGAAATAGGCGATTTCGGACAAGGCGAACTCGATATGCACCAGCGGCAACAGCCTGACGACCGCCTCCATCATGGCGCTATCCAACGGGCCCATCCTTTCATATCCCGCGATCAGTGACAGCGCCGCGTCGGGGTCCGCGATGCGATCATCCCGCCGCTCGCCCAGTTCCAGCCACGCAAAGGCGGTCCGCTCGATCGCCGTCGCCAGATCATGCGCCGCGCAGGTGCGATCGGCCAAGCCGAAATCGAACACGGTTTCGACCGTGCCGTTTCCGGCCCAGAGCAGGTTGGAGGGATGCCAGTCATTATGCGTCCACAAGGGCTTTTGCCGCGCAAGGAGACCGGAAAGCCCTTCGCCCGACGCCGCGAACAACGACGCCAACTGCCGCTGCCAAGGCCGTTTCTCCAGGAACGCCGCCAATGCCGGACGCGCATCGACATAGGCCTGGGCGGCGGCCATCGGATCGGCGGCAGGCAGGATGGTGAAGCTGGCAACCAAGGGCTGTACGGCCCGTGGCGGCGCGGCAAACCCCTGCGACGCGCGGTGCAACCGGGCAAGCGTACGCCCGGCTTCATACGCGTGTTCCTGGTGGCGGAACGGCGTCCAGGACGGCTGGTCGCGGTACAGGTCTTCCCCGGCCGACTGGCGATGGAGCTCATAGGTCCACGCCCCCAACGCCACCGCACTCGCCCCATGGCTCGTCCGCAGAACCTCTGCCACGGGCATCCCGGCACCCGCGAGATGCGCGATGAAGCCATGCTCTTCCGCCAGTCCCGCGACACTACGCACCCGGCGGTCATGGCGTTTCAGGAGGAGCGTACCGCCGGTCGTATCGATCAGCGTGGCGGCGGAAAAGGGCCGCGGCGAATGCCAGCGCAGCCCCTCGATCCGTTCGGCCTGCGTGAAGTGCGCCAGCACCGCCGCCGCTTCGTCGGGCGTGATCGCAGGCCAGGTAGGCGCCTCCATCGCCAGCCCCATGCCATGCACACGATGCTCCCCGCCGGACATGGTCATGCTCAGAATGCGCGCGACACGGTCGCGACGACGGCCGCGCCGCCACCGATATAATAGGCCGGCGCCCGCCCCGTAACGATCGTGCCGCCCCGCCCGATGGTATCGCGCGCATTGGTGGTAACGGACTGGACACCCGCCAGAATATGCGGATCGGTGACGTTGATCGCGTTGAGCCGCAGGTCCGTCCGCTTACCATCGAGCCAGTCCGCGAGGTGGACGCCGATCGCCAGGTCCAACGTGGCGTACCCCTTGATGCTCTCGTCATTCATGAAGGTCGCATATTGGCGGCCGACATATTTGCCCGCGATGCTGCCGAACAGGCGGCCATCGTCATAGGTGCTGCCAGCGCCGATCTGAAGCGTCGGGCTCGACACCGCCCGCTTGCCACGCGTCGGCAGAAAATCGTCGCCGACCGGCAGGTCATCGTCGATCCGCGCGCGCAGATATTCGCCCGAGACATAAACGCTGACGCCTCTGGCGGGACGATAGTCGATCTCGGCATCGACGCCGTAAGAACTCTGTCCCCCGGCATTCAGCGTCGAATTGACCAGCGCACCGCCATTCTCGACCACCGTCGCGAGCTGACGGTTGCGGAACGTATAGTGGAAGCCGGTGACCGACGCCGACAGATTGGGGCCGATATAGCGATAGCCCAGTTCCTGCGACACCGAATATTCGTTCTTCAGCGCGGCAGTCCCGCGTGTCGAAACCACGCCGCCATCATAGCTGTCATAGAGCGTGAACTCGTTGGGGGGCCGGAAATTGGTGGTGACATTGGCAAAGAGCTGCTGCCGGTCGTCGATCGCATAATGGATGGCGGCACGCGGCAGGGCGGTAAAGCTGTCACGGCGGACAGTGCTTTGCGGGCCCGGCAGGTAATTGCGGCCATGACGCAGCAGGTTGACGCCCTTGAAGCCGATATCCACCGTCAGGCGCGGGCTCAGGGTGATGCTGTCGGCCAGGAAGACGCCCTTCGTCACCGTGACGGTGCGCTGATTCTCATAAGCGAGCAGGCGGCCATCGGCGGTATGGATGGCCTTGCTACGATATCCCCATGGGTCGGCGGGACGCCCCTCGGCATCGACCGACGTATAGGTCTGGGTGACGCGGTCCGTACCATAATCGAACCACAGACCCGCCATGAGCCGGTGCCTGCCAGCCTGCAAGGTCAGCTTGCCGACATGGCCGACCCGCATCTGGTCGCCGGTATAGTTGCCGAGCACCGTCGCGACACCGTCCACGGCGCCCGGCAACGCGATCGGCTCGGCCAGTTCCTCATTGCCCAGGAAATTGCCGGTGGTCGCCAACTGGGTGCCATAGGGCGAATTGCCATAGCCGAATTGCAGATAGGTCGTGCTGTCCAGCGTCAGGCGATCGCCGAGCACCAGATGCACGGGGGCCGAGGCATAGAGGTTGCGGAACGGCGCGCGGTACAGCCGCCAGTAATTGGTGTTCCCCGGCGTGTAGCGCGCGTCATAGTTGAACCCGCGCCCCAGCGCCTGCCAGTCGGCCAGTGTCGGACTGGGATAGCTGGAGGAATTGGCATCATTATACGACAGGGCCAGACTGGCGCGGTTGCCGCCGTCCCATTCGCGCAGCAGCTTGGCATCGATATGCTGGCGCGTGTCATAACCTGCGCCGCGCCAATTGTCCGCGCGCGTATTTGAATAGGACAGGAACGCCTTCAGGCCGGTATCCCCGATCGTCCCGGTATCGACCCGGACGAAGACCCGGTGCAGGTCGTAGGAACCGACCGAAAGATCGGCGAGCAGCTGACGCGTCGTCTTGGGATCGTCCAGGGTCAGCGATAACAGGCCCCCCGCCCCCACCACCGTCGGTGCATCGATATCCACCGATCCCGGCGCGAGCGCGATCTTCCGCACATTGGCCGGATCGGCGAATTGCGAGGGATAGGCATAATAATAGCCGATATCGTTCTGCGGCGCGCCCTCCATCAGCACGCCAATCTCGTCCTGGCCCAGACCGCGCAGCGTCAGGCTCGAACTCGTCGACAGACCATAGGGATCGCTGGAGGCGACATTCGCGCCCGGCAACAGGTTGACGAGCTGAAACGCGTTGAGCGTCGGCGCCTGCTTGACGATGAAGTCGCTGGAGATCGCACTGACCGCATTGGGCGCGGTCTGATCGGGCAGCAGCCCTTCGGGATCGCGGTGACCGATCACGCGGATATCGGCCGAAGCTTCGGTGCCTTGCTGCGCCATCGCCTCGACGGGCAGCGCCAGCCATGCGGCGGACAGCAACAGAGCAGCATAGCGGATCAGCGTCTGATCGCGCGAAATCACAACCGGCATCGTCTTTACGTCCACTTCACTCGAAGGGACGACGGACGAACCGCCACCCCTCCCTACGCCGGTATGACCCGGATCAGGTTCGGCGGGTCATGGGCTGCTGCCCACCTCTCAACCGCGCGTCAGCGGTTCCCCGGGGATGGCGTCGTCTAGGCGCTTATTCAGGACGTGCAAACGGTTATCGTGACAGGAATATGGCGGCATGCCCTCCGCCCACGCCAAGGCCATGGTCTGGCGGGGATTTTTACGGGTTCGCGCTGGTGCTGGCTCCGGCCCCGCGTCCGGGGAGCCGCGTCAATTGCCTTCGGCGTCGACCACGAACACCACCGGCTTGCCGCGCGACATCGGGTCCCACCCCGCCGACAGAGCGGAGCGCACGCACCGCGCGATCGTCGCGTCGTCCAGCTGGAGACGGCCACGCGGCAGCCCCTTCAACAGCCGCTTGGGCGCCGGAAATTCCAGCCATGCCTCGCGCTTGGTATCCTGCTGAAGCACGGCGATCGTCATCCCCTTCCAACCCTCGTCATCGGACAGATGCGGCTCTCGTTGAAGGTGCCAGTCATAGGAAATGCCGTCGACATTGACGGTACCGGCCGTGCTTTGGGATTTTGACATGGGGCCGGGTTAGCACGTCAGCCCCGCAGACGCACGGGCCTGGAAGTGTCGGCGTATGTGCAGGGCGCCCCGGGCGGCGTCGGCATTCAGCGTAGCCAGATCATGGCGGAAGCGAGGTGGACGAAGCCCAGGAAGGCGGCGATCGTCTTTTCGCAGCGCAGGGCGATGCGGCGGAAGCGTTTAAGCCTGTTGAAGAAGCATTCGACCTGATGGCGCTCCTTGCAGAGGCGCGAGTCGATGGAAGGCTTTGCCGTTCGGCTGGGATTGGCCTTGATGTGCGCGGTGGCGCCGAGGTCATCGGCGATTAAGGTGCGTAGCGGATCAGCGTCATAGGCGGCATCGACAGTGCGCGTCCTTATTGCCACGGAGTGAGGGGCCTTCGATTTTTTGCGCTACCGCTCGACAATGCCGCAGAAATCCGCGCTTTCCACTCGACTGTTAATCGAGGGGGCGCAGGCAGGCGACTGCCTGCCCCGAAGGCGAACCTTGCCCAAAAGTGCGGAACGGCCGGCGGGCAACTTTTCTGGTAATACCCAAACTACTGAAAAAGCCTGGCTGGGGCGGCAGGATTCGAACCTGCGTATGACGGTACCAAAAACCGTTGCCTTACCGCTTGGCGACGCCCCAGTGGAGAGGCGCGCCTTATACCCGGCGCGCCGCTCTTGAAAAGCCCTTAATCGGCGGAAATCGTCAGCCCAGGCGGCGCATCCAGCCATGGGGGTCGGGGGCCTGGCCGCGCTGGATCGAAACCAGTTGTTCGCGCAGGCGCGTGGTCAGCTGACCGGGGCCGCCGCTGCCGATGGTGAATCGACCGGCGGGCTCCGCGACGCTGCCGATCGGGGTGACGACGGCGGCGGTGCCGCAGGCGAAGGCCTCGACCAGGCGACCGCTGGCGGCGTCGGCACGCCACTGGTCGATGGCATAGGGTTCCTCGCGCACGGTCAGCCCTTGTGCGCGCGCGATCGTCAGGATCGAATCGCGGGTGATGCCGGGCAGGATGGTGCCGGTCAGCGGCGGGGTGACGAGGCTGCCATCGTCGAACACGAAGAAGACGTTCATGCCGCCCAGTTCCTCGACCCAACGACGCTCGACCGCGTCGAGGAAGACCACCTGGTCGCAGCCATTGGCGATCGCTTCCTTCTGCGCGAGCAGGCTGGCGGCATAGTTGCCACCGCACTTGGCCGCACCCGTGCCGCCCGGCGCCGCACGGGTATAGCCCTGGCTCACCCAGATCGATACGGCAGGCGCGCCGCCCTTGAAATAGGCACCGACCGACGAGGCGATGACCATATAGAGATATTCGGCCGAGGGCTTCACGCCCAGGAACACCTCGCTGGCGAACATGAAGGGGCGCAGGTACAGCGCGCCGCCATCCTGTTCAGGAATCCAGTCGCGTTCGACCGCGACCAGCCGCTCGACCGATTCGAGGAAGAGATGCTCGGGCAGCTCGGGCATCGCCATGCGGCGGGCCGAATCCTGAAAGCGGCGGGCATTCGCCTCCGGTCGGAACAGGGCGGTGCCGCCATCGGCCAGACGATAGGCCTTCATGCCTTCGAAGATTTCCTGCGCATAATGCAGGACCGACGCGGCCGGATCGAGCTGAAGCGGCGTGCGCGCGGTGATCTGGGCGTCGTGCCAGCCCTTGTCGTCGCTATAGCGGATCAGCGCCATATGATCGGTGAAGACCCGTCCGAACCCCGGATCGACCAGACGCGCCGCCCGCTCGCTCGCCACGACGGGAGTCGCACAAGGATCGAACCGAAACGTAAGGGATTGAGGCGCTTCCATGATCATCTCTCTGTTTTGGGTTGCCGTGGCCTAGGCCCTGTGTCTAGACGGGTCAACATGGCTGCCTCGAACCAGTCCGCATCGGCACAATTTCTCCGTGAGCCCGAACTCCGTAGGGGTATGGAATTGCTGTATTTCGGCAATAGCCATCTCGTGCGCTCGATTGATCGCGGTCTCGCCGCGCAAGGGTTGGGCCGTGCCCATCACCGCGCGCTCTATTTCATGGCGCGCAAGCCCGACATGACGGTCAGCGAGCTTCTATCGCTGCTTGCGATCACCAAACAGTCGCTGGGCCGTGTGCTTAACGAGCTGGCGAGCCGCGACCTGGTCGAAACGCGCCCCGGTGATCGCGATCGGCGACAAAGGCTGCTGCGCCTGACCCCCACGGGTGCGGCGATGGAGGCGGAGCTGTTCGACGCGCTGCGTGAAAAGCTGTCCAAGGCCTATGCGCGTGCGGGGCAGCAGGCGGTAACCGGA
This sequence comes from Sphingomonas fuzhouensis, assembly GCF_034659795.1. NCBI lineage: Bacteria > Pseudomonadati > Pseudomonadota > Alphaproteobacteria > Sphingomonadales > Sphingomonadaceae > Sphingomonas > Sphingomonas fuzhouensis. Next base: position 39,183 of record NZ_JAXSQY010000010.1, on the reverse strand, counting down.
TTCTGGACCGTGCTGGAGGGGTTCATCCCCGAAAACGAGCGGGCCCGGATCGACGATCTGCGATCCAACGACGACTAAGGACAGCTCTTAGAGCAAGCGAAGTGGCCAAGGCACGAAAGAGTTTTGGTTCGCGCGGAGGCGCAGAGGACGCGGAGATTTTGGGTGGTAAACGCCCCTCCGCTCTCCATCGCCAACCATGACGGGAGGCGGCTTCCTTATGGCCGCCGCTCTTCGCGCCTCTGCGCGCAAAATCTTGGTCTTTTAATAGCTTAGAGAAGGATGACATGAGCTGGAATCGTCATTGCGAGCGTAGCGAAGCAATCCAGTGTCCGGGCAGGACGCCCTGGATTGCTTCGCTACGCTCGCAATGACGGATTGGATCAAACTGACGTCATCCTGCTCTAGATCAGCGCCGCGCGGCGGCGGCCATCTCACGATTGCGCCGTTCCGAAGCCGCCAGCGTGTCGGCCATCAGTCGCTTTAGCGCATCATCCGCGTCGAGAACGTTCAACCCCTCGCGGGTCGAACCGCCGGGACTGGCGACGCGGTCCGCCAGAACGTCCGGCGAGGCATCGGCCGCTATCGCCATCGCCCCAGCCCCATCGACGGTCGCCAGCGCAAGGCTCTGCGCCAGTTCGGGGGACAGGCCCAGTCCCACACCAGCCTGGGCCAGCGCATCGACAAAGCGGAAGACGAAGGCCGGGCCACAGCCCGCCAGCGCGGTGACGGCGTCGAACCGCGCCTCGTCCTCCACCCAGGGGGCGATGCCCAGCGGGCGGGCCAGCGCCTCGGCAGCGTCCCGGACGGCGGGGTCGGTCGAACGGGTATAGAGCGCCGTCACCCCCTGCCCGATCGCCACCGGCAGGTTCGGCATCATCCGCACCACCGCACCCGCCGGAATATGGCTTGCCAGCGTTTGTTCTTCGACCCCGGCCAGGATCGACAGCAGCAGAGCGGGATGAAGATGCGCCAGGGTCGGCGCGATATCGTCCAGCTGCTGCGGTTTGAACCCCAACATCAGCGTGGCGGGCGTCTCATCGACCGGCAAAGCGGTCAGCGAGCGGACGCCCTCCGGCGCGCGTGTACCGCTGCGGGTGATGACGGTGACTTGGGCGGCGTCGAGTCCCTCGGCCAGCCAGCGGCGAAGCATCGCGCCTGCCATGTTGCCGCATCCGATCAGCCAGATCGGCCCGGTCGGAAAGCGCCTCACGCCCCTGCCCTCAGGCTTCACCCTGCGTCTCGATCAGCGCGGCGGCCAGAGCCTCGCGCGGGGTCTTGCCGCCCCACAGGACGAACTGGAACACCGGATAGAAGCGCTCGCACTCCTCGATCGCCGATTCGACCAGCAGCTCGGTGGCGGAAAGCGAGATGGTGCCATCCTCGCCGCCATCGACCATCGCGGCGTGGCGATAGAGCAGGATGCCGCTGTTGGACCATAGCTCGAAATGGCCGATCCACAGCTGTTCGTTGACCAGCGCCAGCGCCTCATAGATGCTGGCGCGGCGATCCTCGGTCACCTTGATGTCGGGAAAAGCCAGGAATTGCAGGACGCTGTCGTCGTCACGCCACAGAGCGCGAAGCTCGTAGCTCGCCCAGCTGCCCTTGACCGTCGCGACGATTTCCTCGTCGTGGCGTTCATGTTCCCATCCATGGGCGGCGAAATAGGCCTCCAGCATGTCGATGGGGGCCGATTCTTCGGCTTCATGATCGGTCGATTCAAGCATCACAGGCCCTTGCGAACAAACCCAGACCAGCGCAGGTTGCACTGCGCGGGGGCAGGCCGCAAGCCATCCAATGCCGAAATCTGTGGATAGCTATCTGGCCGAGCGTGCCAGACAGGCTCCATTGAGATATCAAGTCGGTCAGGATTGCGTGCCGTTCAAGCGCGCTTCCAGCGCGTCCAGACGCGCCCTCAGCACATCCGCCTCGTCCCGCGCGGCGACGGCCATCGCCTTGGCGACCTCGAACTCCTCGCGGCTGACGAAGTCGAGCCCGCCGATCCATTCGCGCGCCCGCGACCGTGCGCTGGCTTCCGCCTCACGCCCCATGCCCGCCACGGTGCCCGCCAGGCCGTTCATCACCTTGGCGAAATCGTCGAACAGCTTGTTATCGGCCTGCATATCAAATTCCCAAAATTCGTTTCACAGCATTTGGGAGGTCTGTGCCCCCGGCACAAGCCTTTCCGCATCGGGATTGAGCTGGCCGATCCGCCAGTTGAGCACGCCCGCAAAGGACAACCACACCAGATACGGCACCATCAACCACGCCGCCCCCTTGCGGATGCGCGAGAAAGCGACCGTGGTGACGATCGACAGGAGCAGGATCGCGACGATGACGACCAGCGCCATGCCGACCCGATGCGCACCGAAGAAAAGCGGCGTCCAGGCCAGGTTCAGCGCGAACTGCACCGCGAACAACCCGATCGCAACTCCCCGCCCCTTGGCGCCGCGCGCATGGACGATCATCGCCAGCGCCAGCCCGATCAGGATGTAGAGCGTCGTCCAGGCGACCGGGAATACCCAGCCCGGCGGAGTCAGTTCGGGCTTGGCGAGCGCGCGATACCAGCTGTTCTCGGCCCCCGAGGGCACCGAACGGCCGGAAGCGAAGCCCAGCAGCAGGATCAGCGGAACGATCACGATCGCCCAGCGCAGGAATGACATCCGCAACTGCCCCTTGGATGCGATCTTTCCCACTCGTTCCTCTTTCGCCATGATGCCCGTCGATCTGCCCCACCACCCGGAGACAGTAAACGGAAAGGTCAACGTTATTTGGCCCTTACCCGTTCAATTTCGGGATGCGGCCACCAGAAACTCGATATTGCCTTCGGGGCCGGTGATCGGGCTCTGCACCACACCTGCGACCTGCCAGCCGCTGTCGGTCAGCCAGGCGACCACCTGGTCGCAGACCCGCTGGTGCACCGCCGGGTCACGCACCACACCGCCCTTGCCGACCTCGTCGCGGCCCGCCTCGAACTGCGGCTTGATAAGCGCGAGCAGGCGCGCATCGGGTGCGGCAAAGCGCAGGGGCCGCTCAAGTACCTTGGCCAGCCCGATGAAGCTGGCGTCGCATACGATGATATCGACCGGCTCGGGGATATGCGCCTCGGTCAGAATGCGCGCGCTCGTCTGTTCATGAACGATGACGCGGCTGTCCTGGCGCAGGCGCCAAGCGAGCTGGTTGGTGCCGCTGTCCACCGCATAGACGCGCGCCGCCCCGTTTTGCAGCAGCACATCGGTAAAGCCGCCGGTCGAACTGCCGACATCGATCGCAACCGCATCCGCGACGTCCCAGCCGAAATGCTCCAGCCCATGCGCCAGCTTGATGCCGCCGCGCGACACCCAAGGATGGTCCCGGCCACGCACGTCGAGATTGGCGTCTTCGGCCAGTTGCTGACCGGGCTTGGCGATCTTCACGTCACCCGAAAAGACCAGCCCCGCCATCACCAGCGCCTGCGCACGCGACCGGGACTCGACGAGTCCGCGATCCACAAGCATCTGGTCGACACGCTGTTTGGCCATGGCCCGCCCCTACCCGCCACCTCGGCCCGTCGCAAGTCGCGATCCGCCCGGCGCACAAGCTATTGCCTATTAGTTTAGTAGGAATACATTGATGCGCATGGACCCGGAGTCGCTCGGCACCACGCCCCCCGGCTACCCGGCCCGGAATCGAGGAGATGCCATATGGGTTCGTTCGCATCCTATGAGGCCCGCAAACCAACGGTCCTCACCGTCCCCGGCCTTGGCGGCTCCGGCCGCTCGCACTGGCAGTCCCTTTGGGAAGAAGCGCGGCCCGACACGATCCGGGTCGAACTGGGCATGTGGTCGACGCCGCATCGCAACGCCTGGGTCACGCGGTTGGATCAGGCGATCCGGCAGGCGCAGGCACCGGTGATCCTGGCGGCGCATTCGCTCGGCTGCTTGGCGGTCGCATGGTGGGCGGAGTTGTCGCCACAACCCTATGGCTGGCCGGTCGCAGGCGCGCTGCTGGTCGCGCCTGCCGATGTCAATCGCGCCGATGCACCCGATGCGCTGAAGGGTTTCGCGCCCTCGCCGCGTACGCCTTTGCCCTTCCCATCGATCCTGGTGGCCAGCCAGGACGATCCCTGGATCTCGATCGACCGCGCGCACAGCCTGGCGGTCGATTGGGGCAGCCATTTCGTCGATGCCGGGCATCAGGGGCATATCAATGCCGCCAGCGGTCTCGGCTGGTGGCAGGAGGGGCAGGAACTGCTCGACCGGGTGATCGCGGCAAGCGGCATGGACCGGCCGACGCCCTCAGGACCGCTGCCGCCGAGTGAGGCGCGCGCGGTGCTGGCGGTGAATGCGACCGACGCGGCGCAGGCGCATTATCTGGGGCGGTAAGGGAAGCGGGCGAATGTCGGGGCGTGCGCTTCGACTTCGCTCAACGTGAACGGAGGTGATAGCCCCCCCACCCCGTTCAGCCTGAGCGAAGTCGAAGGCCAAGGGAAACCCTCACCCCTCGCCTTCCCCGGCGAAGGCCGGGGCCCAGTTTCTGCGTTACCGAAGTGGATGCGGAACGTTGCGTGGGAGGCCTTTGCGGAGGGTAGCGAAGGCCTCCCACGCCGGTTTCTCGCCCCAGCTTGACCAAGTGGCAACTGGACCCCGGCCTTCGCCGGGGAACAACGTGATTTTGGGAAGGTCCGTGAAGCCTTCGACTGCGCTCAAGCTGAACGGGGGTTGGGGTTGCGTTCGGCGTCCAACGCTTCCCGCTCCGCCTCGGCCTTGGCCGCCGCCGTGGTCTGCTTCATCCGCCGCCACATCCGCACGTTCAGACCCACCATCATGACCACCGCCAGCGTCGTGAAGACGATGACGGCGGTCCAGCCCCGGATCACGCGCGCGCGCCCTGGGTGACGTTCGCGCTGTTGTGGCGAAGCGCCTTCAGCACGGTTTCAACGATCGCATCCGCGTCGAGCCCGGCTTGGGCATATTGCACTTCGGGCTTGTCCTGATCCTGGAACAGATCGGGCAGACGCATCGTGCGCAGCTTCAGTCCACCGTCGATCAGCCCTTCGTCCGACGCCATGGTCAGGACATGCGCGCCCAGGCCGCCGATCGCATTCTCCTCGATCGTCACCGCCACTTCGTGGGTGGTCAGCATCCGGCGGATCAGCGCCTCGTCCAGCGGCTTGGCGAAGCGCAGGTCAGCGACCGAGGTCGACAGCCCCTTGGCCTCCAGCGTGTCGGCGGCGCGCAGCGCTTCGGCCAGGCGAGTGCCGAGCGAGAGGATCGCGACCTTCTTGCCCTCGCGCACCATGCGGCCCTTGCCGATCTCCAGCAGTTCGGGCGTCTCGGGCAGCGCCACGCCGACGCCGTTGCCGCGCGGATAACGTACCGCGATGGGCCCCGAGTCATGGTTGACGCAGGTATGGACCATATGGACCAGCTCCGCCTCGTCGGCGGCGGCCATCACGACCATGTTGGGCAGGCTGGCGAGATAGGTAACGTCGAACGATCCCGCATGGGTCGCGCCGTCCGCCCCCACCAGTCCGGCGCGGTCGATCGCGAAGCGTACGGCCAAGTTCTGGATCGCGACGTCATGGACCACCTGGTCATAGGCGCGCTGCAGGAAGGTCGAATAGATCGCGCAGAAGGGCCGCATCCCCTGCGCCGCAAGGCCCGCCGCAAAGGTCACCGCATGCTGCTCGGCGATACCGACGTCAAAGAAGCGATCGGGATAAGTGACGGCGAATTTGTCGAGTCCGGTGCCCGAGGGCATCGCGGCGGTGATGGCGCAGATACGCGGATCACTCTCCGCCTCGCGCGCCAGCGCCTGGCCGAAGACATTCTGATAGGCGGGCGGGCCCGGCGGCGCCTTGGCCTGGGCGCCGGTGATCACGTCGAACTTCTGGACGCCATGATATTTGTCCGCCGCCGCCTCGGCCGGGGCATAGCCCTTGCCCTTCTTGGTCACGACATGGATCAGGATGGGGCCCTGCTCGGCGTCGCGGACATTCTCCAGCACCGGGATCAGATGGTCGAGATTATGGCCGTCGATCGGGCCGACATAATAAAAGCCCAGTTCCTCGAACAGCGTGCCGCCCATGGTCATGCCGCGCGCGAACTCGTCGGTCTTCTGCGCCGCCTTCTGGATCGGGCGGGGGAAGCGCTTGGCGAGCTTCTTGAGCACGTCGCGCACGCCCAGGAACTCGCGGCTCGACACCATGCGCGACAGATAGGCCGACAGGCCGCCCACCGGCGGCGCGATCGACATGTCGTTGTCGTTGAGGATGACGACCAGGCGATTGCCCGCCTGCTCGGCATTGTTCATCGCCTCATAGGCCATGCCCGCCGACATGGCGCCGTCGCCGATGACGGCGATGCCCTTGCCGGGCGTGCCCGCCAGTTTGTTGGCGATGGCAAAACCCAGCGCAGCCGAGATCGAGGTCGAACTGTGCGCCGCGCCGAAGGGGTCGTATTCGCTCTCCGACCGCTTGGTGAAGCCAGACAGGCCGCCACCCTGCCGGATCGTGCGAATCCGGTCACGACGGCCGGTCAGGATCTTGTGCGGATAGCATTGGTGCCCGACGTCCCAGATCAGCCGGTCATCGGGGGTGTTGAAGACATAATGGAGAGCGACGGTCAGTTCGACGACGCCCAGCCCCGAACCCAGATGACCGCCGGTGGTGCCGACGGCCGAGATCGTCTCGGTCCGCAATTCATCGGCGAGCTGCCGCAACTGCTCGGGGGCGAGACGACGCAGGTCGTCGGGAGTGTGCACCGTGTCGAGCAGCGGGGTCTGAGGAATGTCTGCCATCTGACCGGCTTATCGCAGCAAAGCGATGGTGTCGATTGCCACTATTCACCCAGGCGTCATTGTCGGGGACGATATATGAGACAGTTCGGCCTGGCCTTCCCACTTGTCGAGCAGGAAACTCAAGACGCTATGACGCCTGCACCCGCAGCCGCGGGAAGACCTCTTCCAACGTCTTGGTATCGGGCAGAATATAGACATAGCCGCCCTTCTTGCGGAAGGTCGGGCGCAGTTGCCTGGCGTAGAAGGCTTGGGGCACGTTGATGCAGCCGAAGGTGATGCGGTTGTCGTCCGGCGTGGGCGACAGCATCCGCTCGCGCCGCTTTTCCTTCGCCCCCGCATCCTTCGGAATCGGATGCAGCGCGACCGAGGTGGCATAGTCCACCCACAGCACCCGCTCACCCCCAACCGGCAGGCCGAATTTGGCAAGATAGCGCCCCGCAGGCGTCGTCTTCTCCGCCGGGCCGAGCGAGGCCAGCGTCTTCGTACCCACGCCGGGGCTTGCCTCGTCTCCGGGCATGATGCCGATCAGGACGGGCTCGGCGGCTAGGGGCTTGCCGTCGGGGGCGAACAGGAAGATCGTCGCGTTGACCTTGTCGACCACCGCCCAAGGCAGGCCGCGATTGTCGTGCGATCCCGCCACCCAGGCGATGACCCGCTCGGCGGCGGGTGACGGCGTGAGGACGGGCCCGGCCTCCGACTTGGCCTGCGGTGCTTTGGTTTTGGCTTTGGCCTTCGCCTTGATCTTGGATTTGGATACGACGGTTTTGGGCGGGGTCGGCTGCGCCGGGGCCGCCGCCGGAAGGATCAGAGCCAGCCCGGCCAGCGACGCCATCAGAACTTTCATCGGGGGAGCATACTCACGGGAAAGGCCGGCCCCTCTCCCATAAGGAGAAGGACCGGCACGGCAGTTCGAAAGCGTTTATCGCGCGACAGCCTGCGCGATCAATGCCGCGGGCGACGGGCGGGCTTCTGCTCCTGCACGGTCAGGCGCTGCTCGACGCCATCGACGCGGCTGCCGAGCTGATCGAGCCGCTGGCCATTCTGCTGCGCCTGGCCCGAGGCTGCCTGCGCTTCCGCGAGCGCCGCCTTGGCGGTGCCGTCAGTCTGCTGGAGCCGCGATTCCAGCGAGTCCACCCGCTGGCTGACCGGTGCGATCTGTTCGCGTACAAAGGATTTCGTCGCACATCCGCCAAGGCTGACGGCGCCAGCCAAGGTCACCACGGCGAGAAGGGATTTAGATGCATAAGCCGACATAACAGTTCATCCAGTCGTTAACCAACCGCAACAACGAAGCTGAGCGGGAAAAGTTCGACAATCCTGTTTCTGTTCGACCGTGCCGGTTTTTCGACCAAGCGTTTACTATCCGCCGCGCGACATCTATTTGACGAACATCCTTTCGTGTTAAGATACCGTTCAGATTCTGTCATTTTTGCGCAGGCCGCTTCGCGAATGGATCGAGGGGAATGCCCTTGCCACCATCATCGGCACGCAAGGCCTTGGCTGGCTGGGCTTTCCGGGCGGCGACGCAATCCCGCAGTGCGGCGATCGCCACGCCGCTGCCCTCGAGCGACAGGCGTTCGACCGGTACGTTCCCCCGCGCGATATCCAGCCTTTGCGACTTGGCCAGATAGGTTGGGAACGGCTTTTCGAAGCTGGTGACGAAGCCCTGCTTGTCATCCGTCGCCAGTCCGACCGCGAAATGCTTGGGATAGCCGCCATTCGTCAGCTTGAAGTCGAGTGCCAGCCGCTCCTTCGGTTTGATCGACCAATTGGCGTTCAGCACGGTCAGATGATTCGATCCGTCCCGGTCGAGCCCCAGCAGCAACGTCGTATCGCCCGGTCGGTCATAGATACGCGTCAGGAAACACCCGTCACCATCCTCGCTGACCGCCAGCGTCCAGTCGCCGATCTTGCGCGGCAGGGCGCCCTTATCGGCGGCGCTCGCTCCGGTCGGCGATAGCGCCACCGCCAGACCCAGTAGCGAAAGAGCGGACAGACGACGGGAACGCTTCATAGACTTCTTCCTCCATCGCCGACCCTATCCGCCCCGATCGCGATTGGCCAAGCCTCAAGTCCACGTCATTCCTTCCCTGCACGGGGAGGAATACTCGCCTCAGGCCATGCGTTCGCGCACCACCCGCTCCAGCACGTCGAGCGGCATCGCGCCCAGCGTCAGCACGCGGTGGAACGCCTTGGGGTCCCATGTCGCGCCCGCCTTGGCCTTCGCCTCGTCGCGCAACCGGGTCCAGACGGTGTGGCCGATCTTGTAGCTGCACGCCTGCCCCGGCCAGACGGTATAACGGTCGATCTCCCCCTGGCTGCGCCCGCGCGCAATACCGGTGGTGGCGATCAGATAGTCGGTCGCCTTTTCGCGGCTCCAACGTTTGGCGTGCATCCCCGAATCGACGACGAGGCGCGTGGCACGGAACAGCAGCGATTGCAGATAGCCGACCTGACCCAGCGGGTTGCCCTCATACATCCCCATTTCGTCGGCAAGCTGCTCGGAATAGAGCGCCCAGCCCTCCGAATAGCCCGAATAGAAACCGCGCCTGCGGATCAGCGGAATATCCTGGCTCTCCAGCGCCGACATGACCTGAAGGTGATGGCCCGGCACGGCCTCATGATAGGTCAGCGTCGCCAGCCCGAACTTCGGCCGGTCGAACGTGTCGCGCAGGTTGATGAAATAAATGGCGGGCCGCGCCCCGTCGAGCGAGGCGGACTGGTAATAGCCACCCGGTGCGCCCGCCTGGATCGCTTCGGGCACGCGGCGGATTTCGACCGGCGCCTTGGGCAGCACCGCAAATTGTTCGGGCAGGCGACGGGTCATGGCGGCCACCTGCGAACGTAACTGTTCGAGCAGCGCCTCGCGCCCCGGATCGGTGTTGGGATAGAGCTGGTCCGGCCGCTTGTTGAGCGCGACCAGCCGTTCGCCGACGCTGCCTTGCGCCATGCCCTGCGCCTTCAATATGCCGTCGATCCGCGCGCCGATCTCCGCCACCTGCGCCAGCCCCAGCCGGTGGATCTCGTCGCCGGTCATCTCGGTCGTGGTCGCGGCGGCCGCCGCCGCCGTATAATAGGCCTCGCCGTCCGGCAGTCGCCACACGCCCGCGTCATGGGCCGCCCGCCCCCGCAATTCGGTAACGAGCGCCCGCTGCCGGTCGAGCGCGGGGAAGACCCGCTCGACCATCAGCCGCGCAACACCCTGCGCCCGTTCGGGGGGAAGGTTGGCAGCCTTGAGCTTGGCGGCAAGATCGACCGTCGGGCCGGTCGCCTCGGGCGCCTTGTCGCGCACCGCCGCCAACTGCCGCAGCGTGGTGTCCAGGATATAGTCGGGCGCGAAGACGCCCTTGGCCGCATCCTCACGCTGCCGCTCGGTTTCGGCATCGATCGCAGGGCCGAACGCCTCGACCCGTGCGACATAGGCATCGGCATCGGCGGCACGCGTCACCCGGTGCTGGCTGGACAGGAAATCGGGCACGTCGCGATAGGCACCCGATAATTGGCTGAGCACATAGGGGGCATAACGCCCGGCACTCGATCCATAGGCAAAGCGCTCGCCCGCGATCATCCGGTCCAGGCCATAGGCGACGATGTCATGATCCAGCCGCGCCGCCTCCCCCAGTGCGGCTCGCGGGATGGTGGCAAGCTGCGCGCGTTCCTGCCGCGCGCGCGCGAACTGCCGTGCCTCACCCGCACGCGACACGTCACCGAGCCGAGCCTTCAGATGCGCACGCGGGCCAGTGTCGAAGCCGAGCGAGGTCGCCTGCTCCGGACTGTCCTCCAACCGCGCATAGAAGAAGCGGTCCAGCATCGCCCGAAGCTCCGCGTCGCGCGCGCCACCCCTTTCGGTCGCCCTGGCCCAGACCGGCGTGGCGGCGGAGACGGCGGCAAGGCTGGCGGAGGCGAGGAATTGGCGACGCTGCATGAACACTCCCGGACGATCCTGTCGAAGCCGACAGGCTAAGCCCTTGATCGGATAGTGGAAAGGTATTTTCCCGCGCGCGCTGACGTGGCGGTCTGCACCGGTTCTGCACCGATCCCATACTGGAATAGCGCGAAGGCGACCGCCGCCCCTCGACGCCGTCCCCGCATAGCGGCCCGATCAAGGGAGATCGGCATGACGGCAAGGACATCGGGACCATTCACCTTTCGCCTCAAGCTGATCGGCGCCGCCGCGCTGATCGGGTTGGCGCATCTGTTCTTCTACGGCGAAGAGCCCGGCTGGACGCTGGGCGGCTTCGCGCTCGGCTGGACCATCGTCCTGCTGCTGACCCGGCCGGACGTCCGCGCCAGCAAGTCGGCGCGAGTGGCGATCGCGGTGGCGACGCTGTTCGGACTGATGCTGGTCGATGATCCGGGGCCGCTCAAGGCCCTGATGTTCCTGATCGCGATCGGCATGGCGACGCTGTTGCCGCTGCGTCGCTATGACGATGCGATCCATGCAGCGGGGCGGCTGTTCATCCACGGCGTCCTCAGTCTTGTCGCCCCGCTACGCGACGCCGCACGCCTGTCGCGGATCGAGCAAGGGCGCAGCGAGCCCAAGCTGGTGGCGGTCGCAGCAATGCTGGTCGTGCCGGTGGCGGGCAGCGCGCTGTTCCTAACCCTGTTCGCGCAGGCCAATCCTTTGATCGACGACGCCTTTGCCGCGATCCGTTTTCCCGACCTGTCGGACATCCTGTACCGGTTGCTGTTCTCGCTGCCCTTCCTGCTGCTCACCTGGTCCAGCCTGCGGCCACGAAAGACGCTGCTGGCGCAGGGCGTGGGGCGTTATTCGACGCCGCTGCTCCCCCGCCTGGGGCGAGCGACGCTGATCCTGTCGCTGGTCGCCTTCAACCTGATCTTTGCGGTGCAGAACGGGCTGGACCTCGCCTTTCTGTGGAGCGGCGCGCCGCTGCCCCAAGGGATGACGCTGGCGGACTATGCCCATCGCGGCGCCTATCCGCTGATCGTGACCGCGCTGCTGGCGGGCGGTTTCGTGCTTTATGCCGCCGGGTCGGAGGACGACCGCACCTTGCGTCGCCTCATCACCTTGTGGGTTGGGCAGAATGTGCTGCTGGTCGCCTCCAGCATCCTGCGGACCATCGACTATATCGCGGTCTATTCGCTGACCCCGTGGCGGATCGCCGCGCTCGCCTGGATGGGGCTGGTCGTGTTCGGACTGGTCCTGATCCTCTGGCGGATGTGGCGCGGGCGATCGGCACGCTGGCTGGTCAATGCCAATGCGCTGGCGGCGGGCGTGGTGCTGACCGCCGGATGCGCAAGCGATCTGGGAGCGATCTCCGCCAGCTGGAACGTGGCCCATGCCCACAGCGCCGATGACATCGACCTTTGCCATCTGGAAAGCACGGGGGCCGCCGCGCTGCTGCCGCTGATCGCGTTGGAGCACCGCGCCGCCGGGCCGATCCTGCGCGAGCGCACGGGTTATGTGATCGATCAGGTAGCCGCGCGTCTGATCCGCGAACAGGCCGACTGGCATAGCTGGACCTGGCGCGGCGCACGGCGACTGGCCGCCGCGCGGGGCCGGATCGGAACGCAGGCCCACTCACGCGAGCAGCGCCAGTGCGGCGGAGCGCCCTTCCCGCCCCCACCCGTTGACGAAGGCCGTCGCCCGTGATCCTGTGCCCCATGCCCCGCACGATCCTGGTCGCCGATGACGACCCCAATATTCGCCAACTGCTCGTCTTCGCGCTCGGCAAGGCGGGGCTCGATACGATCGAGGCGGCGGACGGAGAGGCGGCCCTGACCGAGGTCGCGGCGCACCATCCCGACCTCGTCGTGCTGGACATCAACATGCCGCGCATGGACGGGCTGGAGGTCTGTCGCCGCCTGCGCAGCCAGAGCGAGACACCGATCCTGTTCCTGTCGTCGCGCGACGACGAGATCGATCGGGTGCTGGGCATCGAGCTGGGCGCGGACGATTATGTCGTGAAGCCCTTTTCCCCGCGCGAGGTGGTGGCGCGGGTCATGGCGATCCTGCGCCGCACCCATGCCCATCCGCCCAGCGTCGAAAGTGCGGGCGCGGTGATCCGGCAGGGCCGCCTGTGCCTCGACATCGAAGGATGGCAGGCGCGCTGGGCGGACGCCGAAATTCCGCTGACCGTCACCGAATTCTCCATCCTGCGCACGCTGGCGGTAATGCCGGGCAAGGTGTTCAGCCGCGACGCGATCATCGACCGGCTGCATGGGCCAGGCTTTGCCGTAACAGACCGGACGATCGACAGCCATATCCGCAACCTGCGCGCGAAGTTCGCCGAACATGGCGGGACCGATGTGATCGAGACGCGCGCCGGGATCGGCTATCGGCTGGGGGCGTGCACCGGCGGGGCGGCGTGATCGGGCCGCTCAAGGCATGGGCCAAGCGCCATTGGCCGCGCCTGACCTTACGCACCTATCTGTTCGCCAGCTTCTTCCTGGTCGCCGCCCTGCCCGGTGTCGGCGCGGTGGCCTTGCGCGTCTATGAGAATACGCTGGTCCGCCAGACCGAGGCCGAACTGGTGGCCCAAGGCGCCGCGCTCGCCGCCAGCGCCGCTGCCTTGTGGCCGGAGGCGCCACCTGGCCGGAGCGTCGAGCGCGCTCCACCCCCGACAGCCAATCCCTATAGCCCGACCGCGACGGCGGTCGATCTCAGCGCCACGCCGATCCTGCCCGAACGCCCCGCCCCCGCCGCAGCGCCGCCGCCGGTCGCCGACGCGCGTGATGCCGCCCATCGGCTTGCCCCGGTTCTGGCGGCCACCCGTGAGGCCACGCTGGCCTCGATCATGCTGCTGGACCGGGACGGGCGGATCGTCAGCGGCTCGGGGCGACAGGGCAGCTATGCCGCATTGCCCGAGGTCGCCGTCGCGCTGACCGGCACGCCGCGCACCGTGCTACGCCGGGATGCGCGGTACAGGGCGATCTACCGTTTCGACTGGCTGTCGCGCGCGGCGGCGACGCGGGTCCATTACGCCCGACCTATCCTGGTGAACGGCCGGGTGGTCGGCGTCCTTCTGCTGTCGCGCTCAGCGCGGTCGCTGTTCGTCGGGCTCTATCAGGATTGGGGCAAGATCGTCATCGGCATAGTGTCCATCCTGGGCACGCTGATCCTGCTGTCGGGCCTGTTGTCGCGCGGTATCGCCCGGCCGATCGAGGAGTTGCAGGATGCCGCGCGCGATGTCGCCGCCGGGCGCGGCACGGTGCCCGCCATCCCGGCGACGGCGGCGATCGAGATCCAGGAGCTTTACCGCGACTTCGCCGCCATGGCGCAGGCGATCGAGGCCCGCTCGCTCTATCTGCGCAACTTCGCCCATGCGGTCAGCCATGAGTTCAAGACGCCGCTGACCGGCATTCGCGGCGCGATCGAGCTGTTGCAGGATCACGGCGCCACTATGTCGGCGGAGGAGCGCGACCGCTTCCTCGCCAATGCCGATGCCGATGCGGAGCGGCTGACGCTGCTCGTCTCGCGCCTGCTCGATCTGGCGCGGGCGGACATGAGCGTCGCGGCGGCGGATCGGTCGTGCGACGTGGTGGCCACCGCCCGCAAGCTCGCCGACGCGCACCGCACCCGCCGTGTCGCGGTTCGGGTCGAGGCCGATGCGCCCGCCCTGAGGGCGCAAATCGCGCCCGAAACGCTGGAGGCGGTGCTGACCACCCTGATCGAGAATGGCGCGCAGGCGGGTGCCGACGCGATCACCCTTCGCATCGAGACGGGCGACCCCATCGTCATCACCGTCGCCGACAATGGCGGCGGCATCCCGCCTGGCGACCGGGACCGCATCTTCGAGCCCTTCTTCACCTCACGCCGCACGAGCGGCGGCACCGGCTTGGGCTTGTCGATCGCACGCGCGCTGCTCGCGGGATCGGGCGGTACGCTGACCCTGGCGGACGCGGTACAGGGAACCGCGATGCGGCTGACCCTGCCCTTGGTTCAGCGATAGCGGCCCATCACGACCTTCAACACGACCGGACGGTCGATCAGGTTGATGCCGTAATCGGTCTGGTCGCCGTTCCACACCCGGTCCATCACCCAGCGGCCATCGGCGAAATGCCCCTCCTCGACCCGAACGATCATCGCCTTGGGGTCCGGCTCCGCAGGCTCGAAGCGGACGCGGACATGGTCGCCGGTAAGCAGAAACGCGTCGCGCGACAGCTGGACGACCGCGACGCCGCCGACCGGCTCGGCCTTCCACGGTGCAGGCTCGGACTTGAGCCAGCTCCAGCTCTTCTCGCCGAACTGCCACTGGCCGAACTCCGCGCGAATGCGCCAGTCGCCCAGCACCGTCTCACGGTCGCTGCCGTCATCAGGCTTGGCGGTGCCCCAGCTCGGATGCTCGAACGCCGCCTGCGCCCAGTCGCGCATCACGCCGCCCAGCGCCGCATAAGGCCCGGCAAAGGCGTCCAGCGTCGCCGCGTCCAATGCCTTGGCCCCAAGCGGATAGTTGAAGAAGCCCGTGTCATCCATGCCGAACGGCGCAAAGCCGATCGCGCCGCGCCCCAACGCCTCGTAGAAATAGCGGGCGAACGCGCGCGCATTGCCGATCTCGGGCACCAGCAGCGGATTGTCGGGCCGGGCATAGGCGTTCATGTACGCGACCACATTGGCGCTCGCCCGGTCATAGATGTCGGGCGCCTCGGCATCGATCGAGGGCGCCGCGACCTTCCAGATGTCGAGCACGTCCTGTTGCGGCCCGCCGCTCGCCACGCCGTCAGGATCGGGCACGTTGGACGGCCCCGCGAGCGCCGCGTTAACGTACATGGGGAGCGGCTTCACCGCCTTGCCCGCCGCGACGATCTCATCGATGTAGCGCGCGGTGTACCAGGTGTTGAACGCCCGGTCGGCCTGCGCGCCGAACACCGCCGCCCAGGTGCCACGCGGCTTGCCGAGCCTGCGCGTCAATGCCTCGGGCACAGACCCGTCGAACAGTTTCTGCGCCGCCGCCGAATAGTCGCGCGGGTTGCGATAGCTGCCGACCTCATTCTCCGGCTGGACCATGATGACCGTGTTCTGCGGATCATGCTCCTTGAGGTACGTCATCAACCGGACGAAGGCGCGCTTGTCCGCCTCCAGCGTAGTGCGTGCCATCGGGGTCAGCGCGTAATGATCCTGCCCTGCCTTCGTCTTCATCCGGGGAAAGCGGCGATTGTCGAGCTTGACCCAGTCCGGCGTATAGCCCGGCGAGGTGTTCTTCCACGTTGCAAACCACAACAGCACGACGCGCTTGTCATGCGCGCGTGCCTGGTCGAGCAGCGTCTGGACGAAGCTGAAGTCGAACCGCCCCTCCTCCGGCTCTATCTGTTGCCAGGCGACGGGGATTTCGATCGTATTGGCATGGATGCGATCGAGTACCGGCCAGACCTGCGGCAGCGCGGCGGCATAGTTGCTGGAGTTGTTGACCTGCGCACCCAGCATCAGGAAGGGGCGGCCATCGACCATCAGCGCATGGCGACCGTCCTTGCTGACGATCTGCGGCACCGCTGTCGTCTGCGCAGCGAGCGGGCTCCCCAGCCCCAGCGCCAAGACGGCCCATCCCGTACCCCGCATCACATCCCCCTCAGGTTTTTTCGCTATGTAAGGCCTTCTGTGCACGGGATGGGAGCGCTCATCAACTGGCCGCGTCGCGCTCGATCATCAGGCCGATGGCGGCGATCCGCTCGACCTGTTCATAGCCGGGCTGGTCGAGGTCTTCGCTGAAGATATCGGGGTCCAGTTCGACATAGCGCATCGCCAGACCCTGTTCGGGCAGGCAGCGGCGTAGTTCGTCGAGCAGCACGTCCCGCCCATCGACGATCGACACGCCGGTATGCAGGATCAGCCGCCCGCCCGGCGTCAGCAGGCGAACGCCCTGCACGACCCAGTCGAGCGACAGCCGCGCGCCGTACAGGTCGCCGCCGTCGCGATAGGCACGACGGTCGGCATCGATCATGAAGGGCGGATGGGTGACGATCAGGTCGAAGCGCCGCCCGATCGCCGGTGGTTCATGCGCCTCGATCGTGTCATGCGCGATCCCCGCATGCTCGGCATTGATCCCTGCCAGGAACAGCGCCTTGGGGTTGATATCGGCCAGGGTCAGCCGTGCCTCGGCCAGTCCGCTCGCCGCCGATATGCCGCCGACCCCGGCACCCGCGCCATAATCCATCACCGTCCGGGCGTCGGCCTTTCCATTCTCGGCGATCCAGCGAGCAAAGCGATAGCTGTCGGGCCCCAGGAACACGGCATCGGCCTGCGTGGTCGGATAGGCGGAATGCAGGTAGAGCTGCGCCCCGACCCGCGATACGCGCAAGGTCGGGGCCCATCGGTCGGCCGATATCGGTTGGATCGCCCCCGCCTCCTCCAACGCCCAGGACATGGCCGGATCGAGCAGATCACGATCGAAGGCCAGGCTCCACCCCAGCACGTCGCGAAGGCTCGTCGCACTTCGGCGATCGGGCCGTTTCACCACCCGCGCATGGGTCGCGGGCGTCGGGGTCACGAAGTCGTATCCCCGATCGTCCAACAGCCCGAGCAAGGCGAGCAAGGCCGGGCGGCGGGCCGGATCATACCAGGGCTCCGATCCCCTCTGCAACGCCGCACGATTGTCATGATTTTCACTCAACATATTGTTCCTGCTGTATTTTATTGCAGGAACATATGGATAAGCGGACAGGCCGGTTCCCGCTCTTGATCTGGATCGAGCGGTTGGGGCGGAGGACATGACAATGCCCCGCCCTTATCCCATGATATTTTTTGCCGCCACCAAAACGGCTTAGATGCGTTGTGAACAAAATGTCAGCCAGCGACGTCGGCGATCATGTCCGGCGATCCGCGACCGGGATAGCATCCGGCGGCCGAACACAGACTGAAAATGGGGTCTGGACAGGATGCAAGGGAGCCGGGACATTGGCGGATAGCAGTGAATTTACCGTGTCGCGACGCGGCGTGATCGTCGGGGGCGCGGCCTCCGCGATGGCCGCCTCCGCCCCGGCCGAGGCGCAGACCAAGAGGAGCACCATGCCCGCCGATCCCCCCGCCATGCCCGTCACGCTGAAGGTCAACGGCAAGGCGCAGCCCCTGTCGCTCGACCCGCGCACGACCTTGCTCGACACGCTTCGCGAGCATCTGCACCTGAGCGGCACCAAGAAGGGCTGCGACCACGGTCAGTGCGGTGCCTGCACCGTGCTGGTCAATGGCGAGCGGATCAACAGCTGCCTATCCCTCGCGCTCCAGCATGAGGGCGACAGCATCACCACCATCGAAGGGCTCGGCACGCCCGAGAAGCTGCACCCGATGCAGGCCGCCTTCGTCCGCCATGACGGATATCAGTGCGGATACTGCACGCCGGGCCAGATCTGCTCGGCGGTGGCGGTGCTCGACGAGATCAAGCGCGGCGTGCCCAGCCATGTCCAGGCCGACCTGACCGCCAAACCCAAGGCATCGGGCATCGAGATGCGCGAGCGGATGAGTGGCAATATCTGCCGCTGTGGCGCCTATTCCAACATCGCCGACGCGATGGCCGACGTCGCAGGAGTGGCGAATAAGGAGATGGGGGCATGAAGCCCTTCACCTATGAGCGCGCCAAGGACGCGGTCGCGGCGGCGCGCGCGGCGACCAAGCCGGGTGCCAAGTTCCTGGCGGGCGGCACCAATCTGCTCGACCTGATGAAGATCGAGGTCGAAACGCCGACCCATCTGATCGACGTGCAGGATTTGAAGCTCGACCGGATCGAGAAAACGAAGGAAGGCGGCCTGCGCATCGGCGCGTTCGTCACCAACACCGCGCTCGCCGCCGACGAGCGAGTGCGGCGCGACTACGGCGTCCTGTCGCGCGCGATCGTCGCGGGGGCGAGCGGACAGCTGCGCAACAAGGCGACGACGGCGGGCAATCTGCTCCAGCGGACGCGCTGCCCCTATTTCTACGACACCAACATGGCCTGCAACAAACGCAAGCCCGGCACCGGGTGCAGTGCCATTGGCGGCTATTCGCGCCAACTCGCGGTGGTGGGGTCCAGCGACCATTGCATCGCCACCAACCCCAGCGACATGAACGTCGCAATGCGGGTGCTGGACGCAGTGGTCGAAACGGTGAACCCGGAAGGCCAAACTCGCGCCATCCCGATCGCCGACTTCCACCGCCTGCCCGGCGATACGCCGCATATCGAAACCGCGCTGCAACCGGGCGAACTCATTACCGCCGTCACCCTGCCCCGCCCGGTCGGCGGCACCCATATCTATGAGAAGGTGCGCGACCGCGCTTCTTACGCCTTTGCGCTCGTGTCGGTGGCGACCATCGTCCAGAAGGACGGCACGGGCCGCGTCGCGGTCGGCGGCGTCGCGCACAAGCCCTGGCGGGTCGAAGCGGCCGAGGCCGCGATGCCGCAGGGGGCCAAGGCAGTGACGGCGACGCTGCTCGCCGATGCCCGCCCCACCAAGGACAATGAATATAAGGTGCCGCTCGTCGAACGGACGCTGGCGGCGGCCATCAGCCAGGCGAGGACCGCATGAAATTCACCGAGCCAGCCGGCACCAACCCCATCGACCGCATGACCGTGGTCGGTCGCCCGCAGGACCGGATCGACGGCCCGCGCAAGACCACCGGCACCGCGCCCTATGCCTATGAACGCCATGCCGAGGCACCCAATGCCGCCTATGGCTGGATCATCGGCGCGGCCATCGCCAAGGGGCGCATCCGATCGATGAACCTCGACGATGCACGCGGCGCGCCGGGCGTGCTGGGCATCGTCACCGCCGCCGAGGCGGGCAAGCTCAACAAGGGCAATTTCAACACGGTCAAGCTGCTCGGCGGTCCCGAGGTCGATCATTATCACCAGGCCGTCGCCATCGTCGTTGCCGAAACCTTCGAGCAGGCCCGCGCCGCCGCCGGGCTGGTGCGGATCGATTATGACCGCGCCAAGGGCCAATATGACTTGGACGAAGCGCTAAAGGGTGCGCCGCTGACCGGCGGCGAAGAGGGCAAGCCCGGCAAGGAAGACCGGACGGGCTCGTTCGAGAGCGCCTTCAGCGCCGCGCCGGTACAGCTGGACGCGACCTACACCACCCCCGACCATAGCCATGCGATGATGGAGCCGTTCGCCTCGCTGGCGATCTGGGAAGGTGACCAGCTGACCGTCTGGACCTCGAACCAGATGATCGCCTGGGGTCGCGGCGACCTCGCCAAGACGCTGGGACTCCCAAAGGAAAAGGTGCGGCTGATCTCGCCTTATGTCGGCGGCGGGTTTGGCGGAAAGCTGTTCCTGCGCGCCGATGCCGTGATGGCGGCGCTGGGGGCGAAGGCGGTCGGGCGGCCGGTCAAGGTCGCGATGCAGCGGCCGCTGATGGCCAACAACTCGACCCATCGCCCCGCCACGGTACAGCGTATCCGCATCGGCGCGACCAAGGACGGCGCGATCCAGGCGATCGCGCATGAAAGCGGATCGGGCGACCAGCCCGGCGGTGGTCCCGAGACGGCGGTGAACCAGACCAAGCTGCTCTATGCCGGTCCCAACCGCCTGACCGCGATGCGCCTCGCCGTGCTGAACCTGCCCGAGGGCAACGCCATGCGCGCACCGGGTGAGGCACCGGGCATGATGGCGCTGGAAATCGCGATGGACGAGATGGCCGAAAAGCTGGGCATGGACCCGGTCGCCTTCCGCGTGAAGAACGACACCCAGGTCGATCCTGAAAAGCCCGACCGGCACTTCTCGCAACGCCAGCTCGTCCGTTGCCTGGAGGAAGGCGCGCAGCGTTTCGGCTGGAACCAGCGCAACGCCAAGCCCGCCCAGGTCCGCGACGGACGTTGGCTGGTCGGCATGGGCGTCGCCGCCGCCTTCCGCAATCATATCAACATGAAGTCTGGCGCGCGGGTCACGCTGAACAAGGATGGGCGGGTCGTGGTCGAGACCGACATGACCGATATCGGCACCGGCAGCTACACGATCATCGCCCAGACCGCCGCCGAGATGATGGGCGTGCCGATGAGCGCAGTCGATGTCCGGCTGGGCGACAGCGACTATCCGGTGTCGGCGGGATCGGGTGGCCAGTTCGGCGCGGCCAATGCGACGGCGGGCGTCTATGCGGCCTGCGTCAAACTGCGCGAGGCGGTGGCGCAGCGGCTGGGCTTCAACTCGGCCGATCTGACCTTCGCCGATGGCCAGGTGTCGGGCGGCAACCGATCGGTCTCGTTGCGCGATGCGGCCTCCGCCGGTCCGCTGACCGCCGAGGACAAGATCGAGTTCGGCACGCTCGACAAGACGTGGCAGCTGTCGACCTTCGGCGCGCATTTCGTCGAGGTCGGGGTCGATGCCTATACCGGCGTGACGCGATTAAGGCGGATGCTGGCGGTCTGCGCGGCGGGCCGTATCCTGAATCCCAAGGCGGCGCGCAGCCAGATGATCGGCGCGATGACCATGGGCGTCGGCTCGGCATTGATGGAGGAGCTGGCGGTCGACAAGCGCTTCGGCTTCTTCGTCAACCATGACCTGGCTGGCTATGAGGTGCCGGTCCATGCCGACATCCCGCATCAGGAGGTGATCTTCCTGGAGGAAGCCGATGACAAGGCCAATCCGATGAAGGCCAAGGGCGTGGGCGAACTCGGCCTGTGCGGCGTCGGCGCGGCGGTGGCCAATGCGGTCTATAACGCGACGGGCGTTCGTATCCGCGACTATCCGCTGACGCTGGAAAAGCATCTCGACAGGCTGCCCGCCATCGCCTGAACCCTATTCGCGGCCTTTAGCCCCGGCCGCGACGCTATGTCGCGGCCGGGCAGGATTTGCGACACCCGTCTTCAAATCCATCGGACTTCCTCAAAATCCTGTTGCACTATAGGGCATTTGTCACGCTGGCCGGACCGACCAAGTCCGGCAGGGGGGGGGATGGGACACCGATGAACGACGCGATCGACAGTTTCTGGAAGACCTTTGGCGGCATCCTGTCGCCGCATGGCCCGGCCAGCGCCGGGGCGGCCGCGACCTATGTTCCCGGCGACTATAGCGTCCATTTCTTCCTGCAACTCGCGGTGATCCTGTTCGCCTGCCGCATCGTCAGTTGGGCGGGGCAGCGTTTCCTGGGCCAGCCGCCGGTGGTGGGGGAGATGATCGCCGGGGTGGTACTGGGCCCCTCGCTACTCGGCCTGTTCTTTCCCGATCTACAGGGCGCGATTTTTCCGAAGGAAACCCGCAACGTCCTCTATGCGGGGGCGCAATTGGGCGTCGCGCTCTATATGTTCCTGGTCGGTCTGACCCTGCGGCTCGATCATTTCCAGTCCAAGGCGCGCAGTGCCCTGGCGGTGTCGGCGTCCGGCGTCATCGCGCCGTTCCTGATCGCGGTGGCGATCACGCCGTTGCTGCTTCAGGTGCCCGGTCTCTTCACCGCCGGGGTCAGCCGCGCCAATGCGACCCTGTTCATGGGAGCCTGCATTGCGCTCACCGCCTTTCCGATGCTGGCGCGGATCATCAACGAGCGGGGACTGGCCGATAGTCCGCTGGGCACATTGTCGCTCGCGGCCGGAGCGTTCGACGATGCCGCTTCCTGGTGCGTGCTGGCCGTTGTGCTGGCGACCTTTGGCGGCGGCAGCGGCGTGGCGATCCTCGCGATCGGCGGGGCGTTCCTCTATGTCGGCGTCCTGATCCTGTTCGGCCGCCGCCTGTTCGCGCCACTCGGCCGGGCGGTCGAGGCACGGGGCGAGATGACCACCACCGTGCTGGCGATCACTCTGATGGCCTTCTGCCTGTCCGCCTTCATCATGGACGCGATCGGCGTGCACGGCATTTTCGGCGGCTTCATCCTGGGCGTGTTCATGCCCCGTGGCCTGTTCGTCACCGAGCTGAAGAAGAAGGTCGAGCCGCTGGCGGTCGTCCTGCTGCTGCCGATGTTCTTCACCTATTCGGGGTTGAACACGCGGATGGACATGGTCAACTCGTTGCCGCTGCTGCTGGTCGCGCTGGGCATCCTGATCGCTTCGATCGTGGCCAAGTTCGGCGCCTGCTATCTGGCGGCACGGGCCTGTGGCGAGGATAATCGCACCGCGATGGGGATCGGCGCGCTGATGAACTCGCGCGGGCTGATGGAGCTCATCATCATCAATATCGGCCTGCAAAAGGGCATTATCGGCCCCACCCTGTTCTCGATGCTGGTGCTGATGGCGATCGTGACCACCATGATGGCCAGCCCGCTGTTCGAATATGTCTATGGCCGCAAGGCGCGGGTGCTGGGTGAGATGGAGACGCTGAACGCGACAACGTCATGAGGCCGGGGCTCCAGCTCCACGCTGGAGCGGGAAGACCGGTCAGCCTCGCAGACCTCCACGACACCCGGACCACAAAAAAGCGGCCGAAGCCGCGGGGGAAAAGGGCTGCGCCGGTCACACCGACCGACGCAGCAGCTTTGCAACGAATTCAGGCGGCTTGGCGACGGCGGCGGCGAACCGCTCCGGCCAAACCGGCCAGACCGGCACCGAACAGCGCGATCGATGCCGGTTCCGGCACAGAGACCGGACTGCCGCCCATGAACGCGATATCGTCGACTTCGAATGACCAGGCATTATTATTGGGATTGGTGAAGCGCAGGCCACCGATCTGCTGACCGCTTTTCGGATCGAGGGTATAGGTGACGTAGCGGTTAAAATTGCCCTGCCCGCCCCACGAGTCTTTGCCGACAACCTGACTGCCGGTGATCGTCGCGATCACGCTGCCGAAGATATCCAGCACATCAAGTACGTTCGAGCTGTCGATCGAGCCCCAGTTGAGACCAATGCCGCTATAGCCGAAATTCTTGTTAGCAGTCAGAGTCGTCGTCGCATTGGCCGCCGTCACCAGGAACTTGGTGTTGTCACCCTCCGGCGCGAGATAAGCGGGGTACTGCCCCTGCGCATAGATGTTGCCACCGTTCAGCGAGAAACCATTGGGCAGTTGCGGATTGGTGTCGAAGGTTACGACCGTCGAGCCTGCGGGCACGTTGTTCTGCGCGGTATAGCTGTCATTGGCGACGCTGGTCAGCGTGCCGGGGCTCGCGGGCGTGGCCAGCGCGGGTGCCGCAATGACAGCGGCGGCGGCGGTGAGCATGAAAATCGTGATCTTGCGCATCGTTGGTCCTCAGTCCTCCCTGTGGAAGCGACGCCGCCCCCCTGTGTATCATTCGACTTATAAGGCAGCGAACCACGCAATCGAACATGGAAAAATATCCTCACAATTACTTATTTTTCAAGGATTTATGCGGATATGTTCCAAGATAAGACAGGCGGATATCGCAGCTTTTACCTTTTGCGCTATGTCTTGCGAATCGGCCATGTGTCGCAACGCCAAGCTATCAGCAGGGATCATCCATGAAACGGGGCAAGCTTTTCCTTATCGCGGGCATCGTGCTCGCCATCGTCATCCTGGGCATCACCGTCGCAGCGCTGCTGCGCCGCCCGGCTGACAAGCCCGCGCTGCCCCCGATCTTCGTCGAGCGCCCCACCCCCGCCATGGCCCCTGCCACCGCGCAAGCCGCCGCAGCCAAGGCACCACGCGATGCCGCGGCGCAGAAGCAGCTTGGCGACGCCATGCTTGCCAAGCGTCGATTCGACGAGGCCGCGGCGGCCTATGGCGCATCGCTGGCGATCGATCCGAACCAGTCGACCGCCTGGTCGGCGCTGGGTGAGGCGTTGATGCAGACGACCAAGTCGAACGATACCAATTTGCCCCCAGCCGCCGCCGATGCTTTCCGCAAGGCACTGGCCCTCGATCGGCGCGATGCCCGCGCGCGCTTCTACTTCGCGATGGAGAAGGACTTTAACGGCAAGCATGACGAGGCGATCGGCGACTGGATCGCGTTGTTGCGAGAAGTCCCTGCGGGATCGGACGCGGACGAGGCGATCCGTTCCGCCCTCGCCGCGTCGGTCAAGCGCAATATCCAGCTGATCCGCCAAGCGGCGGACGAAGCTGGCCGCGTCCAGCCCCGTTATAAATCCCGAACGTAACGTCCTCCCCAATTTGGAAGCCTCAAACGGCGCGGACGGCAAAAGCGGTCCGCGCCGTTTTGATGTCCGCAACCTGCCCCTGTCATGTGAGCGTTATATTCGCGCAGGTCGCACCGTCCGATGCTAGCCTGACAACGCCGGAAACCGGCCAGGCATGGCGGAAGTTGATCCAGCGCAAGTCTCTATTTTTTCGTTGTTTAATTTAAACTCCTGGCACAGATTGCGGCCAAGGCGAGAGCGGCAAACGCTTCGCCCGGCATTCCGAATGCGGCGTAGGCCCGAGCAGGTTTCGACGCCCTATCCAGATGCAAAAATGATAGCGCTATCTATAAAGGAGGGGTTATGCTGAAACGGATGGGTGTCGCTCTGCTGGCATCGGCAAGCATCATGGCGGGGACGGTCGCCGCGCAGGCCCAGGGATCGACCCAATCGCTGACCGTCACCCCGGCCGAAACGCTGGAGCGGCAGGGCCTGACCGTGATGGTCGACCAGAATCAGTTCAGCCCGATCTTCTTCGACGAGAAGAATGCGGGGATTCAGATCGTCCTGCATGGCGAGCGGATCGCCACCGATGGCGCGGTGCGCCTGAACCGCACGCCCGAACAATGGGACCCCGTCCCCGCCTTTGTCAGCCGCACGCGCGGGACCGAGCCCAATCAGGTCGTCGTCCGTTCCACCTATAAGGATCAGAATCTCGGCTACCGCGTAAAGGTGACGGCGGAGGGCGACGGTTTCCGCATCGCGGTCGATCTCGACCAGCCGCTGCCCGCCGCGCTGGCGGGCAAGGCGGGGTTCAATCTCGATTTCCTGCCGACCAGCTATTTCGGCAAGACCTATCTGATGGATGCCGCGCCGGGCCTGTTCCCGCGCCATCCGACGGGGCCGATGGCCAAGGACGGCTCGGGCGACCCGATGCCGCTCGCCTCGGGCGGCACGTCGATCACCCTGTCGCCCGAAGACCCGCTGACCCGCGTGACCATCACCTCGGATACGGGCGGGCTGGAACTGTATGACGCGCGCAACCGGGCGCAGAATGGCTGGTTCGTCGTCCGCTCGCTGATCGCAGCGGGGGCCAGGGAAAATGCCGTCGTCTGGCATGTCCGCCCCAATGTCGTGAAGGACTGGGTCCGCGCGCCGGTCGTCTCGTTCAACCAGGCGGGCTATACGCCGGGCCGGTCGAAGGTCGCGCTGATCGAAACCGATCCGCATGGACCGGCGCCCGGCGAGGCGGAACTGGTCCGGCTTGCTCCCGATGGCACGCATCAGTCGGTCCTGCGCGCCGCCGTCGCCCCGCGCGGACGCTGGCTGCGCTATGATTACGCCGCCTTCGACTTCTCGCAGGTGCGCGAACCCGGCGTCTATGCCATCGCTTATGGCGGCAAGGTGACCAACCCGTTCCGCATCGCGGCCGACGCCTATGACCGCATCTGGCAGACCTCGCTCGACACCTTCATCGCCGAGCAGATGGATCATGTCGGCATTCGCGAACAGTATCGCGTCTGGTCCGCCCCCTCCCACCTGGACGATGCGCGTCAGGCGCCGCCCAACCATGTCCATTTCGACGGCTACAAGATGGGCCCCAACCTCGACTCGCCGTTCAAGCCCGGCGAGCATATCCCCGGCCTGAACGTCGGCGGTTTTCAGGATGCAGGCGATTACGATATCCAGACGCCGCAGAACGCCGCCGTGGTCCGCGACCTGGTCTGGGGGCGTGAACTCTACGGCCTGGACTGGGACGAAACGAGCGTCGACGAGGCCGCCCGCGCGGTCGAAATCCGCAAGCCCGACGGCAAGCCGGACGCGGTACAGCAGATCCGCCACGGCGTCCTGCAACTGCTCGCCCAGTACAAGGTGTTCGGCCATGCGATTGTCGGCATCATCGATCCGGTGCAGCGGCAATATGCCCATCTGGGCGATGCAGGGTCGCAGACCGACAATCTGACCTATGACGCCTCGCTGGGAGCCAGCGATCGCAAGGGCGGATCGTCGGGGGCGCAGGACGATCGCTGGGCCTTCACCACCGACCTGCCCGCCAACAACCTGGCGGTCGCGGGTGCGCTCGCCGCCGCATCCCGTGCGCTGGCGGACAGCGATCCGACCATGGCGGCCGACGCGTGGGACGCGGCCAAGGTGCTATGGGGACGCTATCAGAAAGGACCGATCAAGTCGGGCGACGGGCGCGACGACTCCGGCACGCCCTGGTCGGCAGACGGCGCCAATGTCGGCGCGACTGTCGAGATGCTCATCACCAGCAAGGGCGAGCGCGTCTATGCTGATCGCCTGCGCAAGCTGATGCCGGTCATTGCGAAGAGCTTTGCGTGGGTCGGCGCCTCGGCCGTGCGGGCCATCCCGTTCATGGACGCCAAATATCGCGCCGCGCTGGTCCCGCTGGTCCGTCAGGCCAAGGCGAAGATGGATGCGGAGGCGGCCAAGAACCCGTTCGGCGTGCCGATCGCCGAGGGCAGCTGGGCCGGATCGCATCAGGTGGTCGAATTCGGATCAACCGCCTTCCTGATGCACAAGGCGTTTCCGGAGATTGTCGGCACCGACTATACGCTGAACGCGATCGACTATGTGCTGGGGCGGCATCCGGCGAACAATCTGTCGCTGGTTTCGACCGTGGGCACCGCGTCCAAGCTGATCGGCTATGGCCATAATCGCGCCGATTACGGCTTCATCCCCGGCGGACTGGTGCCGGGCGTGCTGATCGTGAAGCCCGACTTCCCCGAGTTGAAGACCGAGTGGCCGTTCCTGTGGTTCGAGAACGAATACACCGTCGCGACCACCTCGGCCTATATCCTGGCCGCCAATGCCGCGATCGAGGCGACGAAGGAAACGCGCTGACGCGCGGGTCCGGCGATCATGACAAATGCGTCATGATCGCCGGACCAAATTGACTGCCGTGGCAGCTATTGCCATGGCAGTCTTATGGTCAAACAAGATTCTGTCCTCTTCGATCCCGAACGCTCGGTCGGTTACCTGACCAAGCGCGTGTTCCAGCTTGCCCGGATCGGAATGGAGCCGATTTTTCAGGACGAGGAAGTCACCCATGTCCAGTGGAGCGCGCTGATGACGCTGCTCTGCGGTTTCGGGGAGACGGCGGCCGAGATGGCGCGGCATCTGTGCCACGATACGGGCGCGACGACGCGGGTCATCGACGTGCTGGAGGAACGCGGCCTGGTCGCGCGCTGCCGCTGCACCGATGACCGGCGGGTCGTCCGCCTGACGCTGACCGACGCGGGACGCGCCGTCACGGAGCGGTGCAGGGACAAGGTCGTCGCCCAGTGGAACAGCTGGATGGCGGATTGGTCGGAAGAGGATGCCGATCAGCTCGTCCGCCTGCTTCTGCGGCTTCGCAATCGACTGGAGGTACAGGCATGAAGCGGTTCGCCACTCTGACCGGGCTGCTCCTCGCGGGCTGTTCGGTGCCCCAGGCGCATCCCGCCATTGCCCCCACCATGCCGGACAAGCTGGGACTGGGCAGCGCCCAGGCGCCACTGGTCGCCGTGGATTGGTGGCGCGGGCTGGGCGATCCGCAGCTCGACCGGATCATCGGCGATGCCCTGGCAGGCAATCCGTCGCTCGACATCGCCCTGGCCCGGCTGCGCCAGGCGGAGTCGGTGCTGGCCACCCGCCGCGCCGATGACGGCCCCTCGGTGTCGCTCGACGCGCAGGAACAATATAGCCGGATTTCGGGCCGCTATACGATCCCGCCACCCTATGCGGGCACGACCCAGTGGCTGGGTCAGGCGCAGGCCAATCTGAACTGGACCATCGACCTGTTCGGGCGTCAGGCGGCGGCGATCGATGCCGCGCGCGCCTCGACCCGTGCCGCGGCACTCGACGTGACGGCGGCGCGGCTGGCGCTGGCCGGGTCGGTCGCGCAGACCTATGTCGAGCTGGCCCGTGCCGAGCGGCAGGCGGCGATCGCACGCCAGACGATCACCACGCGCACCCGCTCGCTGGGGCTGGTCCAGGCCCGCATCCGGCATCAGCTCGCCAGCCAGATCGACGCGACCGGCGCGCAGACCTTGCTCGCCCAGGCGCGGGTGGCACTCGCCCGTGCCGAGACGCAGGCCGCCCTGTCGCGCAATGCGCTGGCGGCGCTGGCCGGGCGGGGCCTGGACTATCCTGCGACGATCGCGCCGACCAGGCTCGCCTTCGATACCGCCCTGCCCATCCCGGCAACAGTGCCTGCCGACCTGCTGGCGCGGCGGCCCGACATCGCCGCCGCGCTTGCCCGTATCGATGCGGCGAGCAAGGGACAGGAGGTCGCGCGCAAGGCGTTCCTGCCCAATATCAACCTGACCGCACTGGCCGGTTTCCAGGC
Source organism: Sphingomonas fuzhouensis (assembly GCF_034659795.1). NCBI lineage: Bacteria > Pseudomonadati > Pseudomonadota > Alphaproteobacteria > Sphingomonadales > Sphingomonadaceae > Sphingomonas > Sphingomonas fuzhouensis. The sequence goes on along the minus strand of NZ_JAXSQY010000010.1, from coordinate 10,174 downwards.
GGTGGGGCTAGGCAATCTGTTCACCGCCGATGCGGGGACGGCCGGGGCAGGCCCCGCCATCCACCTGCCGATCTTCGACAGCGGACGGCTTCGTGCCGGGCTGGCAGGGGCGACGGCGGCACTCGATCTCGCCACCGCCGACTATAACAATCGTGTCGTCGGCGCGGTGCGCGAGGCCGCCGATGCGGTGACGCGCAGCAAGACCATCGCGACCGAACGGGCGCGCCAGGCCGATGTGACGCGCGGCCTGTCCGAAACCCGCCGCCTGAACGCCATTCGCGTGTCGAGCGGGCTGCAATCGCAACTGGGGCTGATCGACCCCGACATCCGCCAGCTGGACGCCGAACAGGCCGACGCCAATCTCGCCGCCGACGCGGTCCAGGCGCGCATCGCGCTGGCCGTCGCACTGGGCGGCGGTTTCTCCTCTTCTTCGCAAGGTATCACGCAATGAGCGACACCGAAGCCGCCGCCCCCTCCTCCCCCGCTCCTACCACCCAGGCCCCGGCGGGCGGCAAGCCCAAGGCGCGCCGCACCGGCCTGACCATCCTGGCGATCGTCGTCGTCATCGCGGCGATCGTCTGGGCGGTATTCCACTTCCTGCTCGCCAAGCCCGAGGAGGAAACCGACGATGCCTATGTCGCAGGCGATGTGGTGTCGATCACCGCACGCGATCCGGGCACGGTGCTGTCCATCCATGCCGACAATACCCAGACGGTGAAGGCGGGTGCGCCGCTGATCGACCTCGATCCAGCAACCGCCGATGTCGGCCTCGCCGCCGCCGCCGCCCAGCTGGCGCAGGCGGTACGCGCGACTCGCGCCGACTTCACCAAGGTCAATCAGAGCGGCGCGACCATCGTCCAGGCGCAGGCCGAACTGGCCCGCGCCCAGTCCGACTATGCCCGCCGCAAGGGTGCGGCCGCCGAAGGGGCGGTGTCGGGCGAGGAACTGTCGCACGCGGCCGACGCGGTGAAGGTCGCGATCGCCAATCTGAACGTCGCACGGGCCCAGGCAGCGCAAGCCCGCTCGGCCGTGCAGGGTACGCAGGTCGGCACCAACCCCGCCGTCATGGCCGCGATCGCCGCCTATCGCCGCGCCGCGATCACCCTCAGCCACATGCACATCACCGCACCGATCGACGGCGTCGTCGCCCAGCGCACAGTGCAGGTGGGACAGCAGGTCGCGGCGGGTACGCCCTTGATGGCGGTGGTGCCGCTCGACCGCCTTTGGGTCGATGCCAATTTCCGCGAAACCCAGTTGCGCGACCTGCGCATCGGCCAGCCCGCGACGATCACCGCCGACATGTATGGCGGCAAGATCGTCTATCACGGCAAGGTCGTCGGCCTAGGTGCGGGCAGCGGCAACGCCTTTGCCCTGCTGCCCCCGCAGAATGCCAGTGGCAACTGGATCAAGATCGTCCAGCGCGTGCCGGTGCGCATCGCCCTGAACCCTAACGAACTGCGCCAGAACCCTCTGCGCGTCGGCCTGTCGGCCACCGTCACGGTCGACACCGCCGACCAGAATGGCCCGCGTATCGGCAATACCGCGACCCTGGTCGACAGCACCAAGGCCACCGACGGCAACGACCCGGCCATCGAGGCCCGGATCGCGCAGATCATCGCGGCGAACCACTGATGGCCGGGGCCGCCGCACCGGCGGGCGGGAATAGCGGCCCCGCCCCGCTGAAAGGCCCGGCGCTGGCGCTTGTCGCCTTCGCGCTGGCGCTGGGCACCTTCATGCAGGTGCTCGACTCGACGATCGCCAACGTCTCGCTGCCCACCATTGCGGGCAATCTGGGCGTCAGTTCGGACAATTCGACCTGGGTCGTCACCGCCTTTGCCGTCGCCAACGGCGTGGCGGTTCCGCTGACCGGCTGGCTGATGGGCAAGTTCGGGGTGGTGCGCACCTTCTGCGTCTCGGTGCTGTTGTTCACCATCGCCTCGTTCCTGTGCGGGATCGCGTGGAACCTGTCCTCGCTGATCGGTTTCCGCGTGCTGCAGGGTGCGGTGTCAGGGCCGATGATCCCCGGCAGCCAGGCGCTGCTCATTTCGATCTTCCCGCCGCAAAAACGGTCCACTGCGCTCGGCATCTGGTCGATGACGACACTCGTCGCGCCGATCATGGGGCCGATCCTGGGCGGATACATCTCCGACAATTACCACTGGAGCTGGATCTTCCTCATCAACGTTCCCGTAGGCCTGTTCTGTGCCGGTATTTGCTGGCGGGGCTTGTCGAGCCGCGAGACGCCGACCCGCAACCTGCCGATCGACAAGGTCGGGCTGATCATGCTGGTCGTCTGGGTCGGTGCGCTTCAGATGATGCTGGATCTGGGCAAGAATGACGACTGGTTCCATTCGACCCGGATCGTGGTGATGACCGTGATCGCGATCGTCGGTTTCATCGCCTGGCTGATCTGGGAATTGACCGACGCCAATCCGGCGGTCGACCTGTCGCTGTTCAAGGGGCGCAATTTCAGCATCGGGACGCTGGCCTTCTGCCTGGGCTATGCGGTGTTCTTCGCCAACACGCTGCTGCTGCCGCTCTGGCTCCAGACCCAGCTGGGCTACACCGCGACCTGGGCAGGGCTCGTCGCCGCCCCCAGCGGGGCGGTGGCGGTGGTCCTCACCCCGATCGTCGCGCGGCTGTCGGGCAAGGTCGATGCGCGGGTCATGGCGACGATCGCCTTTGCGGCGTTCGGGCTATCCTATTGGATGCGATCGGGGCTGAATACGCAGGCGAGCTTCAGCGATTTCGTCCTGCCGCTGATGGTGCAGGGTATCGCGATGAGCACCTTCTTCCTCGCCATGCTGACCATCGCGCTGGACGGCGTGCCGCAGGCGCGCATCCCCTCCGCCACCGGCATCTCCAACTTCGCGCGCATCACGGCGGGCAGCTTCGCCGCGTCGCTGACCACGACCATGTGGGACCGGCGCGAGGCGCTGCACCAGGCGCATCTGTCCGAGGCGATCGGCCAGAACCCGGTGTGGCAGATGGCGCGGACCGGGCTCAACCATCTCGGCCTGACCGATGTGCAGGCGGCCGCCGCCGTCACACGGCAGATGGTGGGACAGGCCTATCTGCTCGCCTCGACCGACATCTTCTATGTCTCGGCCTGGCTGTGCATCGTGCTGGCGGCACTGACCTGGTTCACCCGGCGGCCCAAGCCGCATGACGGCCCGATCGCGGCGGATTGATATGAAATTCCTCCCCTGGAAGGGGAGGTGGCGCGCGCAGCGCGTCGGAGGGGTGTCCCGCTATCGATAGGGCGACACCCCTCCGTCAGGCCTTCGGCCTGCCACCTCCCCTTGCAGGGGAGGAACGAATTGCCCTTCGCCGTCAGCTTGCTACACTCCGCGAAAAGGGAGGGCGATGATGCTGAAAACGCTGATGATGATGGTGCTAGTCGCCGTGGCACAAGCGCCCTCCGACCCGCATCTGCCGCCCAAGGTTGTCGATACCGTCGCCCCCGCCCTGCCCGCTGATATCCGGCACGGCGTGTTGATCGTGTCCAAGACCAATGGCTGGCGACATATCGAGCATATCCCGCATTCCAACATCGTCCTCGCCGACATCGCCAAGCAGCTTGGCCGCCCCAGCTTCACCACCGAGAATGCCGCCGTCTTCAATGACGAACAGCTCGCGCATTTCTCGGTCGTCGTCCTGAACAGCGCCAGCGGCGACTTCCTGACGCCCGAGCAGCAGGCGGCCTTCGCCCGCTTCGTCGCGCAAGGCGGCGGTGTGGTGGCGCTTCATGCGGCGGGCGACAACAGCCACAAGGCACCCTGGTATGTCGATACGATCATCGGCACGACCTTCACCGGCCATCCGGGCGGCGCGGACCATATCCAGCCCGCCCGCGTCGAGATCATGCAGCCCCGCCACCCGATCATGACCGGGGTCAAGACGCCGTGGACGCCCCGCGACGAATGGTACAGCTTCGGCAGCAACCCCGCGACGCGCGGCATGACCATCCTGGCGCAAGTGGACGAAGCCAGCTATCGTCCGGGCGACACGCTCCGCATGGGCGCCGCGCATCCCGTCATGTGGATCAACCCGCGCGCCAAGGGGCGGGTCTTCTACTCCGCGCTCGGCCATGAGCCGCAGCTTTACGACGACCCCGACTATCGCCGCATCCTGACCAACGCGGTCCGCTGGGCGGCGAAGGAATAATCAACACTCGACGACGTTGACTGCCAGACCGCCGAGGCTGGTTTCCTTATATTGCGACTTCATGTCCTCGCCGGTCTGGCGCATCGTCTCGATCACCTGGTCCAGGCTGACGATGTGCTTGCCGTCACCGTGCAGCGCCAGATAGGCTGCGTTGATCGCCTTGATCGCGCCCATCGTGTTACGTTCGATGCACGGAATCTGGACCAGACCGCCGATCGGGTCGCAGGTCAGCCCCAGATTATGCTCCATGCCGATCTCGGCGGCATTCTCGACTTGCGCGGGGCTTCCCCCGAGCGCTGCCGCCAGCCCTGCCGCCGCCATCGAACAGGCCACGCCGACCTCGCCCTGGCACCCCATCTCCGCCGCCGAGATCGAGGCGCGCTTCTTGTAGAGCATCCCCACCGCCGCCGCCGTCAGCAACAGCGTGCGCACCCCGTCACGCGTCGCGCCGTGCACAAAGGCCTCGTAATAGCGCAGCACCGCCGGGATCACGCCCGCTGCGCCGTTGGTCGGCGCGGTGACGACGCGGCCACCCGCCGCATTCTCCTCATTCACCGCCAGCGCCCAGAGGCTGACCCATTCGAACACGAGGCTGGGGTCGGTGCGTGGGCCACGGTCGAGCAGCTTCTGCTTGATCGCCTGCGCGCGCCGCTGCACCTTCAGCCCGCCGGGCAGGATGCCCGAGGCGACACAGCCGCGATCGATCGCGCCGACCATCGCATCGCGCACCCGGTCGAGAAAGGCATCGGTCTCGCCATCCTCGCGCCACGCCGCCTCATTGGCACGCACGAGTTGCGCGATCGACAGGCCGGTTTCCGCCGTCCGCTCGAGCAGTTCGGCGCCAGAGGCAAAGGGATGCGCGAGCCGCCTGTTGGTCCGCATCGGCTCGGCACCCTCCATCCGGATCGCGCCGCCACCGATCGAATAGAAGCGGCGCACGACCGAACTGCCATCGGGCAGGAAGGCGGTGAAGACCATGCCATTGGGATGCGCGGGCAGGAAACCGGGCCGGAACAGCACATCCTGTTCGGGATCGAAGGGCAACGCATGACGCCCGTCGAGCAACAGCTGCCGCGTCGCGGCAATCTCCGCCAGCAGGCCGTCGATCGCATCGGGATCGACCCGTTCGGGCGTCTCGCCCGCCAGCCCCAGCAGGACCGCGCGGTCGCTATGGTGCCCCCGGCCGGTCAGCGAGAGCGAGCCGAACAACTCGGCCTGCACCCGCTCCGGGATCAGGCCGGTGTCCAGCATCTCGACCGCGAACGCCTTGGCCGCGCGCATCGGGCCGACCGTGTGCGAGCTTGAGGGGCCGATACCGATCGTGAACAGCTCGGTGACACTGACGGCGGCGATGCTGTCATCGCTGCGCGCAGGCATACCGACGGGAATGGCGGACGGGGTCAAGATCGTTCCAATTGTTACGGCTTTTGCGTCGTCTAGCGCACGCGCGCGGCGCTGACCAGCCGAAGGGAACGGATCAGGAGGTCAGCGGCGCCAGGATCTCGAACGCCGCACGGGTCAACGGCGTCTGGAAATGACAGCCGGCGGCAAAGTCGGCGGCCCAAACGACCTTCGCCTCGATTTCGCCGACATGCGGCAGGCGCAACCAGATTTTCGAGCCCCGACGCAGCTCGGTATAGGTCTGAAGGCGCGCACCGTGGATGGAGATGTCGGTGACCCGGCACAGCGCCCGGTCCAGCCCGCCCCGCCCCATATCCGTGTCCAGCGCCGTCGTCGCGCGGGGAGAGCGACGGCGATTGGTAAATCCGGCAGGTTCGAACTCGGCGGCGAACATGCGATCAGTCTAAAGACCGCTGGTTAACAGACTGCAAACCTAAAAGGCGCGTTTGCCGTCGACTGACGCAAAAAACCCGGCGCTTCGTGGGAAGCACCGGGCCTTCTGATCGTTCGGCATTGACGCCGGAAACGATTACTTGCGGAGCGTGAGACCGCCGCCGAAACGCTTGTTGAAGCGCGCGACCTGACCGCCGGTGTCCAGCATGGTGCCGCGACCGCCGGTCCAGGCCGGGTGCGCCAGCGGATCGATGTCCAGCTGCATCGTGTCGCCTTCCTTGCCCCAGGTGGAGCGGGTTTCGAACACGGTGCCGTCGGTCATCTGCACCTTGATCATGTGATAGTCGGGATGCGTATCGGTCTTCATGATGTTGCTCCGGAAAATGGCTGGTTCCGACCAGCCTTAAAGCTCAAGGCGCGGCCCATAGCGGACCGCGCCCCGATAGTCAAAAGCCCGTGACGCGCGCTTACGCTTCGGCGGGCGGATCGGCGATCATCGCGGTGAAATTGGCCTCCGCCACGGCGACGCCGTCAATCTTGGCGACACCGGCGAACTTGCAGACGCGGGTGCGCTTCGACACGAATTCGACCTCCAGATGCAGGAGGACACCGGGCTCGACGGGCTTGCGGAACTTCACGCCGTCGATCGACATGAAATAGACCAGCTTGCCCGAATTGGCGAGGCCCAGGCTTTCCACGCCCAGGACACCGGCGGCTTGCGCCAGCGCCTCGACTATCAACACGCCCGGCATGATCGGACGGCCGGGATAATGGCCCTGGAAAAAGGCCTCGTTCATCGTCACCGCCTTCACCGCGCGGATCGACGTGTCGAGGACCAGTTCCTCGACACGATCGACCAGCAGCATCGGATAACGATGCGGGATCGCCGCCATGATCCGCGTGACGTCCAGCGGGCCGATAACGGTCTTCACATTCTCGCTCACGGCGTCACTCACGAACGGATTACCGGCCGCTGTTCTGACGACGCGCAGGCGCCGGAGCAGTCGCGGCCGGAGCGGCGGCGGGGGCCGCACCCTGCTGACCCTGCTGGCCGGGCTGCCAGTTGGCGGGCGGCGTGATGCTGACGGTCGGGACCAGCTTGTCCAGTTCGGCGGTCACCGCCGAGGTGATGTCGGCGGTCGGCTGCATGAACAGCACGGCCTGCGGGCTGATCAGCAGGCTGACATTCTTGGCGCGCACGGCGTTCTGCACCGCTTCGCCCAGACGCGCCTGGATCTGCTCGATCGCATAGCTCTGCGCACGGGCGGCGGGCTGGGTCAGGCGCGACAGTTCCTGCTCGGCGGCCTGCTGCTTGGCCTGGATCTGCTCGGCCTGGGTGCGCAGCGCGGCCTGGTTGGCGTTGGGCGCGGCGCGGGCGGTCTGGAACGCCTGGACCAGCGGTTCCAGTTCACGGCCAAGCGCGGTGCGGCGGGCTTCGGCCTGGTCGAGCTGCGCCTTGTAGGTCGTCTCGATCTGCTGACGCGCGGTGGTCCAGGCGCGCGAACCGGCGATCGCACCCTGCGGGTCGGCGACGGCGACGCCGTTCACCTGGGCCTGCGCGGTGGTCGCGACGGTGGCGGCCGGCGCGACAAGGGCCGCCGCGAGGAGGAGCTTGGAAATCGTCTTCATCAGAACTGCGTCCCTACGTTGAAAGTGATGAGCTTGGGGTCGTCGCCCGGCTGCGTGACCAATGCCTTGGCAAGGTCGATGCGCAGCGGTCCAAATGGTGAATTCCAGTTCACACCGATACCGATCGACACACGCGGTTTCCAGGTGCCGCCGTAGAATTCCTCGACGGCATAGCTGGTGTTCTGAAGCGCGGTGTTGACCGACGTGCCCGAGCAGGCAACCGTGCTGCCCAGCGGCGCATAGCCGGTCGGGCAGATCGTGCTGAGCCCGGCCGTATTATTGGCCGTGGTGGTAGCGTCGGTGGGCACGGCGTACAGCGGACGCCCCTGCCCGTCGGTCGCCGCCACCGGGGCCAGCGTGGGCGAGCCATCCTTGTTGAACAGCAGCTTGCCGCTGGCGTCCTTGGCCTGCGGGAAATTGAGCGACGGCAGCGGGCGCGTCACGCCCCACAGGCTGCCCGCCTGGACGTAGATGCTCGGCCGCAGACCCATTTCCCGCGCACCCGAGCCCAACGGAATTTCGAGCTCGGCGCGAGCGAGGTAATAGGCGCGGCCACCCAGCGCGTCGTCGACGATCTGGTCGCGGTCGGTCTGCTTCGACTGGCTGCCATCGGCACCGATGACATAGGGCACGCGCAGCACGCGCGGACCGACGCCGCGAATGTCGAAGCCACGGAATTGCGGCTCGCCCAGATAGAAACGGTCGACGATGCGGACCGGATCGATGCCCGGACCACGGCTCTTTTCCAGCGAGTGGATATAGCCGCCTTCCCCCAAGATCGAGAAGACGAAGCCCTTGCCCAGCCCCTTGAACTTGGCACCTTCCGCACGGGTACGAATATACTTCACGTCGCCGCCCAGACCGGCAAAGTCCTGGCTGAACGAGAAGCGATGGCCCGCGGTCGGACGCAGGCGGCTATTCAAGCTATCATAGATCAACGAGTAGCCGACCGACGAGGTCCAGCGGTTGCCGATCGAGTCGCAGAGATAGCGACCCGCCTGCTGATAGTTACAGGTGCCGTCGGCGTTGAAGAAGGACGACGCCAGACCGACCTGATCATAGGTCAGGCCGTAGCGCCCCGACAGCGACCAATATTCGGTCAGCGGCACGCCCGCCCGGACCTGGAAGCCGGTCGACACCTGGCTGTAGGTCGTCTGGCGGGTGGTGCCCAGATAGTTGAACGAGTTGTAATCGCGGCGGAACACGTCGACGCCCAACGCGATATTCTTGTCGAAGACATAGGGCTCGGTGAAGCCCAGTTCGATCGACTTGGAATAGGCCGAATAGTTCACGCCAGCGCGCAGTTCCTGGCCCTTGCCGCGGAAATTGCGCTGGGTGATGTTCGCCTGGATGATAAAGCGTTCCAGCGACGAGTAACCGGCCGACAGCTGCAGCGAGCCGGTCGACTGTTCCTCGACATTGGTTTCCAGCACGATGCGGTCGGGCGCCGAGCCGGGGTTCTGCTTGATCTCCAGCTTTTCCTGGAAATAGCCGAGCGAATTGATGCGATCCTGGCTGCGACGCACCTGGAAGCTGTTGAAGGCGTCGCCCTCGGCCACGCGGATTTCGCGGCGGACGACCTTGTCCTGCGTCTGCGTGTTGCCGTTGATGTCGATCCGCTCGACATAGGTGCGCTTGGCTTCGGCGATGTTGAACGTGATCGACATGGTCAGCGCGTCCTTGTCGCGCTGGAAGTCGGGGTTCACATCGGTAAAGGCATAGCCGAACAGACCCGCCGTCTGGCTGAGGCTGTCGATCGAATCCTCGATCAGCTTGGCGTTGTACCAGTCGCCCTTTTTCATGGGCAGCGAGGCGGCCAGCTTGGCATTGTCGAAGTCGCGAATCTGGCTGTCGACCTTGACGTCGCCGAACTTATAACGCGGACCTTCCTCCACCACATAGGTGATGATGAAGTCCTTCTTGTCCGGGGTCAGCTCGGCCACCGCGCTGGTCACACGGAAATCGGCATAGCCGTTGGTCAGATAGAAGAGGCGCAGCTTCTGCTGGTCGGCGGCCAGGCGATCCTGGTCATAGCTGGTCGCCGAGGACAGGAAACGGAACCAGCGCGACTGCTTGGTGTACATCGCACCGCGCAGCTGATCGTCGGAGAATTTCTCGTTGCCGATGATGTTGATCTGGCGGACCTTGGACTTCGGCCCCTCGCTGATCTCGAACACCACGTCGACGCGGTTCTGGTCGAGATTGACCATCTTGGGCTCGACCACCGCGCCGAACCGGCCCTGGCGGCGATACAGCTCGATGATGCGGGCCACGTCCTGGCGAACCGCGGTCCGGGTGAAGATCTGCCGCGGCGCGAGCTTGATCTCCTTCTTGATCTTGTCTTCCTTCAGGCGCTTGTTGCCCTCCAGGATGACCCGGTTGATGATCGGGTTCTCACGCACGCGCAGCACGATGTCGCCCGTCTCCACGCCGGAGATCGAGAAATCCGCGAACAGCTCGGACGCCTGAAGGTCCTTCAGCGCCTGGTCGAGCGTTTCGGGCGTATAGGGCATGCCGACCCGAAGCTTGGTGTAGGACAACACCGTCTCGGGCTCGATACGCTGCGCACCCTCGACGCGCAGCG
>NZ_JAXSQY010000009.1:0-131638 GCF_034659795.1 Sphingomonas fuzhouensis | reverse complement strand
TCGCAACGCTGGGCTTCAGTGCAAATGCCAGTGCGCAGGAATGGGGCCCGCCCCCGCCTCCGCCGCCCCCGGGTTGGGGACCTCCGCCCCCACCGCCGCCTCCCGCACCGCCCCCTCCCCCGCCGCGCTGGGGTGGGTATGAGGGTGGTTATGGTGGGGGTTATGGCTGGCGCGATGCCGGTTATGGATACCGGCCTTATCGGCCATACCGCCCCTATCACCGCTGCTGGACCGAATATCGCGGCTGGGAGCGGATTCGGATCTGCCGCTGACGGAAAACCGGGCATGAGCCAAGCTGCGCCCCTCCCCTTCAGGGGAGGGGTTGGGGTGGGGCCTCTCCATTGGCGCGGCGCGTGTTGAAGCGCCCCACCCCCTGCCCCTCCCCTGAAGGGGAGGGGTGTATCGATTGGACAGCCTCCCGCTCCGAAGGCGCCGATCGATCAGTCCGACCCGAAGATGTCCCGCGTGAACAGCTTGTCCGCGACATCGGCCAGTTCGGGATCGTTGCGGTTGGCGATGATGACGTCGCTGTCCTGCTTGAACGTCGCCAGGTCGCGATAGACCGTCGAGCCGAAGAAGCTGTCCTCGCCCAGGCTGGGCTCGAAGACCACAACCTCGATCCCCTTGGCCTTGATCCGCTTCATGATGCCCTGGATCGAGGATTGGCGGAAATTGTCCGACCCCGCCTTCATCGTCAGGCGGAAGATGCCGACGCGGCTCGGGCGCTTGGCGATGATCTGATCGGCCAGGAAGTCCTTGCGTGTGCGGTTGGCGTCGACGATCGCGCGGATCAGGTTCTGCGGCACGCTGGTATAGTTCGCCAGCAGCTGCTTGGTGTCCTTGGGCAGGCAATAGCCGCCATAGCCGAAGCTGGGATTGTTATAGTGCGTGCCGATGCGCGGATCGAGGCCGACGCCCTCGATGATCTGGCGCGTGTCCATGCCACCGGCGATGGCATAGCTGTCGAGTTCGTTGAAGAAGGCGACGCGCATCGCGAGATAGGTGTTGGCGAACAGCTTGATCGCCTCGGCCTCGCGGGTGCCGGTGAACAGCACGTCGATATCGGTCTTTTCCGCGCCCTGGACCAGCAGATCGGCGAAGATGCGCGCCCGCTCCGACTGTTCGCCGACGATGATCCGCGACGGGTGGAGATTGTCATAGAGCGCCCGGCCCTCGCGCAGGAATTCGGGGCTGAAGACGACTTGGGTCGTGCCCAGGCGGGCGCGGACGTCGTCGATGAAGCCGACCGGGATAGTCGACTTGACGACCACGGTGGCATTCGGCGCATGGGTCTTGGCCAGGCTGATGACCGCTTCGACCGACGACGTGTTGAAGCTGTTGGTGTCGACATCGTAATTGGTCGGCGTGGCGACGATCACGTAATCGGCGCCCGCCAAGGCCTCAGCCGCATCGGTCGTCGCCGACAGGTCCAGCGTGCGGCTGGTCAGGAAATCCTGCAATTCCACATCGATGATCGGCGAGGTCCGCGCATTGACCATCGCCACGCGCTCCGGGGAAATGTCGACTGCGACGACCTGGTTATGCTGGGCCAGCAGCACCGCGTTGGACATTCCGACATAGCCGAGGCCGAAAACAGCGATTTTCATTCTTTACATCTCCGGACGAGCAGGACCATCGGTCCGTCCGTCAGCTTGTATTTGCGACGTCTCCTCCGTGCCATGCATGAGCGGCCCGGCAATCGCAAATGCTGTAGCCGAGGCGGGGGCAATGGCGGGTGGCCGATTGTCCCATTTCGGCCACCCACGCTCTCTCGGCCATGGTCTTACAGCTTCACCCGCACGCCCCCGAACAGGGTGTAGCCGAACTTCTCATATTCATAGGTCCGGAACCGCTGCCCGAAATAGCGCACGCCCGGCGTGTTGGTCAGATTCTTGCCCTCGGCGAACAGGTTGATGCCCTTGGCCAGCTGCACGCTGCCCGTCACGTCGAGCTGGCCGCGGCCCTCCCAATACAGGTCATAGGCGGCGTCATCGGCGTTGATCTCGTCCAGATAGTCGGAGCGCTTGGTATAGGCGACGCGGACATTGACCGGCCCGCGCTCATAGAAGACGCTGGCGTTCCACATATGGGTCGACTGGCCCGGCAGCGCGAAGCGGCTGCGCCCGCCATAGGTCCCGTCGAACGTCGCGCTGCCCTTGGTATAGGTATAGTTGGCGAACACGCCGAGCCCGCTCAGCACGCCCGGCAGGAAGCTCAGCTGCTGCTGCCAGTTCAACTCGACGCCGTACAGTTCACCTTTGCGCGCATTGACCGGACGGCTGAGGATCGCCCCGCCCACGCCATTATACATGCCGGTGCTGTTCAGCGTGTAGCGATAGTCGGTCAGGTCCTTGTAGAAGCCGTTGACCGAGATCACGCCCAGTGGCCGGATGTAATATTCCAGGCCCGCATCGGCATTGTTCGACAAGGTCGGCTTCAGGTCGGGATTACCGAACTCGACCCGCACCGTATTGCCCTCGCTCGTCTCCAGCACGCGCGGGGCGATTTGCGGGAAGTTGGGGCGGTTGATCGCGCGGCTCAGCGCAGCCCGCAGGATCAGGTTCGGCGTAAAGGCCTGGCGCAGCGTCAGGTTCGGGAAGAAGTCGGTATAGCCATTATGCCCCCGCGCGTCGGTGATCGCGCCGGTGCGCGAGACGCTGGGCGCGCGGCTCTCGAAATCGGTGGTCTCGACGCGTAGCCCCGCGATCAGGGTCGTGCCGTCGTTCACATATTTGGCCATGCCGAACAGGCCGAGGATCTTCTCCTCGGCGGTGAAATCGGCGGTCAGCGACTGGGGCAGGCGACGCTGCGACGCGGCCTTGGTCGCGTCGAAATAGGCATCCGCCAGCGACGTGTCGAACCGCTGCCCCAGGTCATAGTCGAAATTGCGCGACTCCTGGTCGGACAACAGCCCCGCCAGGCTCTGCGACGGCGCGGCGGTCGTGCGGCGATCGCGGAACCGCTCTTCATCGGCGGTGATATGCCGCGCGCGATATTTGCCCCCGCCCGAGATGGTGACCAGATCGCTCACCGGCAGGTCGGAGCGGACCGCGACGGTGAATTCGTCATTCCTGGTGGTGTTCGACCGATAGGCATTCTCGCGGAAGCTGTAGGTGCCGGTCTGGAGATGCTCCTTGGTCGTGAACAGCGAATAATTGGGCAGGTCGGCATCGGTGAAGTCATAGGACAAAGTCGGCCGAAGCGAGGAGCGGAACAGCAGCTCGTCGCGGCGCGGATAGGTCTGCGAACTTTCGCTATAGGCGACGTCCGCGCGGATCGTGCCCTCGCCCAGCCGCTGCTGGATGCCGGCGGTCGCCGACCAGATCTCGTTCACCTGTTTGCGGTGGCGGACCTGCTTTTCGATGCGGGTGTTGCGGTAGGTGGCGGCGCGGTCGGTCGATCCCGACTGGAGCGTGCCCTCGCTCCACAATATGCCGATCCGGTCGCGGAACTCGTCATCCTCGAACCGGGCATAGGTGCCGCGCACCCAGGCATGGGTCAGGTCGGAGGGACGCCACTCGAAGGCACCGGTCCCGGCGATCCGCTGGCGCTTGGTGTCGTAATCCTTGAACAGCGTCTCGGTGACGCGCGGGCCGTTCGCGGTCTGGGTCCAGGTGTTCTCGACATTGTCGGGCTGGCGATGGGTCATCGAATAGCTGCCCGACAGCAGCAGGCCGAACTGGCGGTCCGGGCCGAAGGTGTCGCTGACCGCGGCCGATCCGCGATAGTCATGGCCCTTGCCATATTGGTTGTAGCTGGTGCCCGCCATGCCGGTCAGCGCAAAGCCCTTGCGGTCGAAGGGCGAGCGGGTGGTGATGTTGACCGCGCCCGCGATCGAGTCCGCATCCTGATAGGGGAGCAGCGACTTGGTCACTTCCAGGTTCGCGACGATGTCCGAGGGCAAGGTATCCAGGTCGACCGCGCGCGTGTTCGGATCGACCGAGGGGATCTGGATGCCGTCGACCGAGACCGCCGACCATTCGGACGGCGCGCCGCGCACGTTGATATAGCGGCCCTCGCCCTGGTCGCGCTCGATGCCGACGCCGGGGGCGCGCTGGAGCGCCTCGGCGATGTTGGGGTCGGGGAAGCGGCCGATCGCGTCGGACGAGATGATGGTGACGGTGTTGTCGGCGGTCCGCTGCTGGTTGAGCGCGCGCGCGGTGTTGTCGAGCAGCGAGGCGCCGGTGACGACGACCTCATTGTCCTGGCCACCGGCGGGCGGCATGGTCAGCACGACCGGGCGACCGCGATCGGCCGCAGGCACGAGATGGGTCACGGACGGGCGGCCGAGATAATCGATGCGCAGGGTGACGTCGCCCGCCTCGTCGGGGGTGACGATGCTGAACGCGCCCTGGAGATTGGTCGTGGCCTGCGCGCCCGTGCCCTCGACGACCACCCGCGCACCGGGCAGCGCCACGCCGGTCCCGTCATAGAGGCGGCCCGACAGGATCGGCCCTGCGGCGGGCACGGCAGCGGTTGGGGCATCGTCGCCCGCCATCGCCAGCGACGGCGCGCTGGCAAGACCCAGTGCGATGAGAGAGGCCCCCGCGAGACCGCGGATGCCGGAGCGGATGGCGTGCATGAACTTCCCCTGGGCGCTGGTCGTGCCGACACCCCCCGGTGCCGGTCGTTCCCGCCCCCGTGGCGGGGCATTGTTACGAAGCGATGTTATCGCGATGACGGGTTTGTGACGGGGGCTTCACAATCGATTTCCATGGGGGCGTCCGGGCGCGGACGATCGCTTCGTCACCGCACCCTTAAGCATTCCCATTAGGATGGTGATTTGGGCATCAACTCACGACGTTGCGGATGAAGCGGACGGGTGCGTCTCCGTCGTTGAAATAGGCATAGGCCTGTGCGCTGCTATAGATCGCGAAGCCGCCTGCCTCTATCGTCCGGTTGCCTTCCGCCAGTTCCACCCGCAGGCGGCCCTCGGTGACGGCGATCATCTCGTGCCACCCCGCCGGGTCGGGCTCGGCGATATAGCGCTCGCCGGGGGCGAGCGACCAGCGCCAGAGCTGCGCCTCGCGCAAGGCCGGTACACTGCCCAGCAGCACGGCCTCGCTGGCCGCGTCCCGGCCGCGCCATGCCACTTGCTCGATCTGACGACTGCTTGCATCCGGGTCTGCGACGATCGCGACGAAATCGACGCCCAACGCCTCGGCCAGCCGGTCGAGGCTGGACAGGCTGACATTCGTATCGCCCCCCTCCAGGTTCGTGATCATCCGCCGACTGATCCCCGACGCCTCCGCCAAGGCGCCCTGACTGAGGCCAGCGGCCCGCCGAAGTCGACGAAGGTTGTTCGCCATATGCGCCAGGACATCCCCCCGGCAATCTTGACTGCGCACTATATTGCTCATAACGATATGCGCACTATGCTGCACATTTCTGCTACACGCAAACCCCTTTTCTCTCGTGAGGAACTGGCGCTGATCGGCGTCACGATGCTGTGGGGAGCAACCTTCCTCATCGTCCATGTCGCCATGCGGCATAGTGGTCCGCTGTTCTTCGTGGGGCTGCGGTTCGTGACCGCGGGCCTGATCGGGCTGGCGCTGTTCGGACGAGCGATGCGCCGGGTGACGCGTACCGAGCTGGTCGCGGGCGGCGCGGTCGGTGTCACCATCTTCCTTGGCTATGCGCTCCAGACCTATGGGCTGCAAACCGTCAGCAGCAGTACGTCGGCCTTCCTGACCGCGCTGTACGTGCCGATGGTGCCCCTGATCCAATGGGCCGTCCTGCGGCGTGTGCCCAAGGCGATGACCTGTGCCGGTATCGGCCTGGCGTTCCTGGGCTTGGTCTGCCTCGCCGGGCCGGACGCCCTGCATGTGGGGCTTGGCAGGGGTGAGATCGCGACGCTCGTCAGCGCGGCGGCCATTGCGGGCGAGATCATCCTGATCGGTCAGTTCGCCTCACGGGTGGACAGTACGCGCGTGACGGTGGTGCAGGTGCTGGCAGGTGGCCTGTTATCCTTTGCGGCCATGCCCTTTGCCGGTGAGGCGTTGCCATCCTTCTCTTGGGTCTGGCTAACGGCCGCGCTCGGTCTCGGGGCGGCCAGCGCCCTCATCCAGTTCACCATGAACTGGGCACAAAAGGCAGTATCGCCGACCCGCGCGACCATCATCTACGCCAGCGAGCCGGTATGGGGCGGCGTGGTCGGCCGCATGGCAGGCGATCGCCTTCCGGCGCTGGCGCTGCTCGGTGCCGCGCTCATCGTCGCGGGTGTCGTGGTCAGCGAACTCAAGCCACGCCGCTCGACCGATCGGGAACGCTGATTCCCGATCGGGGCGACCCGCGAGACAGCCGGGGCATTCCCATTGGGATCGTGAAATGGAAAGCAGCCTTAGCCCTCCCAGAACGCCTGATCGTTGCTGATATCGGATGCGAAGAACGAGGCTTCCGTGATCTGACCACCTTTGAAACCGAAGACGGCCATTTCCTGCCCCCGGATGGTTCGGCCGTTTTTATCTGCGCTCCACTCGATGACAGCAGCGCAATGGCTCCCAGTCTCGACGGTGCTTGCGACCCGCAGCGAGAACGTGCCGCCCGTGGTGGCCAGGGCGCGCTTGAGCATGTCCACAACCGCATCGGCCCCCTGAAGGTGCCCCATATGATCGCCAACGACTGGTTCGTTCCACCGCACATCGTCCGCCAGCCATTGGCGTAGCGCGTCCGGATCATTGGCCCGTCGCGCTTCATAAAAGGCATGGACTAAGGCGGCGGGTGATTGATGCTCGGCGTTCATGCGGCTTTTGTACGCGTGGCATGGCGAGGTCGCCAACACGTTCCCGATTGCCCTTTCCCGGAATGGTGTCCGATCGACGCGACAACGGGACGCTCGATGCTGTCGCCCCCTCGGTCAGGCCGGGCTAGCCCTTCGTCAGATACAGCGTCCGCAGCTTCGCGATCTCGGGCGCACCCAAGCCCAGTTCGTCCTTCAGATACCCCATCGTCCCGCCCGGATGGCGGTCGGTCACGGCGAAGACCGCGTCGATATAGCGGCGGTCGACCCCGGCGAAGGTGCGCGCGGCCTCTGGTGACAGCTTCGCCCAGAAGCCCGTCGGGTGCGCGGGCGCCGGCGCCATATGCTGGTTGGACAGCAGATAATCCGCGACGATCGTCGCCCTCGGCACGCCCAGCGCGGTCAGCAGCAGCGCGGCCGCCACCCCGGTCCGGTCCTTGCCCGCCGTACAGTGGAAGGCGAGCGGCGCGTCGCCCGCCAGCAGTTCGGCGAACATGCGGCGGTACTGGCCGTTGAACTGGGCGAGCAGCTTCGGATAGGTCGCGGTCATCGCCGTGACCACCTGTTCATGGGTCCAGGTCGCCGGATCGCCGGGCAGCATCAGGCTGCGCATGTCGAGCGCATAATCGTCGCTCAACACCTTGGGCCTTTGCCCGGCGGGCCAGAGCGTCGGCTCGGCCGTGCGCTCGCGCGTGTCGCGAAAGTCGCAGACGGTGCGGATGCCCCGCTTCTGCAGGGCGACATAATCCGCCGGGGTCAGGTCATGCATCTGGCCCGAGCGATAGAGCAGGCCCCATTTGACCGTCCGGCCGTCGCTGGTGCGATAGCCGCCCAGATCGCGGAAATTGCGCCCGCCCTGTAGCGGCAGGACGCGGCTATGGACCACCTCCGCGACCGGGGCGGAGGCCGAAGCCCCCACCCCTGCCGGAACCGCCAGCAGCGCGGCGATGACGACCAGCCCCGCGCGCATCAGAACGTCACCGTCGCTTCTAGGCCATAGGTGCGCGGTTCGTTGAAAAAGCCCGACACGCCGGTCAGCGTGTTCAGCGTCTTGTAGAACATATGCTGTTCATTGAACAGGTTACGCGCCCAGGCCGAGATGCCCAGCCGCGCGCCGGTGCCGTTCAGCGCGATATCGGTGATGCCGACCCGGCCGTTGACGACGAAGCCCGGATCGCCCTTGGGCTGGGCGATGCCCGGTGCGGGATCGTTGTAATTGACATAGAAGCCGCTGTCGTAATTGGCGTCGAGATGCGCGATCAGGCTGTAATCGCCCAGCGGCCGGTCATAATCGATCGCACCGCTGGCGGCGTTGGCGGGCGTATAGACCGGATAGATGCGGATCGGCGTCGTCACGATCTGGCCGCTCGCCCCTTGCGGGAAGGGGTTCACCGTCGCCGGGATGGTCACGTCGTTATAGGCATAGCTGGCGGTCAGGGTCAGCCCGGCCATCGGTGCGACCGCCAGTTCGGCCTCGATCCCCTTGGCGCGGCCGGTGCCGGGCGCATTGGTCGTCTCGATGGTGGTGCGGTTGGTCTGGACCAGGTTGCCGTTTTTGTCGACCTGCAGGTAATTGGCCTGGAAGTCGATCTGGATCGCCTTGTACGCGCCGGTATAGGCGGCCAGGTTCAGGCGGACGCGGTGGTCGAGGAATTCCGACTTCGCGCCGACCTCGAACATCGACAGCGTTTCGGGGTTGAACGGCGCATAGCGCAGCGAGCGCGAATTGGCGCCGCCCGACTTATACCCTTCCGACCATTTGCCATAGACATGCACGGCGTTCGTCACGTCATAGGCCAAGGTCACCAGCGGATCGACCCGCGACCAGGCGGCGTTCAGCCCGCGTGGCGCGACCATGCCGTCGACATTGGGGGTGGTGCCGTTCACCAGGAACAGCTCGCCATGCTTCATGTCGCGGGTGTAGCGCGCGCCCCCGGTCAGGTGCAGCCGGTCCTCCAGGATCGCCGGGGTCCAGGTCGCCTGGCCGAACACGCCGATGCTGCGCGTCGTGATCCGGCTGGCGCGGTCGAAGGGGACGGTGGCGATGTTATAGGTGGCGACGGTCGCGGCAGTGCCGGTGGCGTTCCACACCATCGAGTTGAACGCCTGGGCGTTATCCTCGGTATGCTCGCGATAGGTCATGGCGCCCGCGACATATTTCAGGCGCGGCGTGTCGCCGATCAGCTGGATTTCCTGGCTGAACTGGTTCTGTTTGAACCCTGCCAGGCTGTAGCGGCTGAAGCTGCCGTTCGGCTTGTAGGTGGTGCTGTTCTGGCCGCCATTGTCATACTGGCTCTGGTCGAGTTCGCGGTAAGCGGTGATCGACTTGAGCTGAAGCCCCGGCGCCAGGTCGAGGCCCAGGGTCAGGCGGTGGCCATGCGTCTTGCCGATGCTGTCCTGCTGCGGCACGCCGATGCTGGCGCGGCGCACCCGGTTGGGCTGGAGCGGCAGGGCGGGCGCACGGGTCAGCGTGCCGGCCGTGATCGACTGGAGATAGAGCGGGGTCGAGGCATCGTAGGAGGTGTCGAACGCATAGTCGGCGCTGACGCCGTCTTCCGGCTTCCACAGCACTTCCACATGCCCGCCGCGCCGGTCGAAGCCGTTGAAATCGGCCTGTCCGGGCAGCGGATTGATGACCAGCCCGTCGCGCTTGGTGATGACGCCGTCGAGTTTCACGCTGAAATTATGCCATTCGGGCAGGTTCAGATGCGCCTTGGCCTCGTGGCTGCCATAATTGCCGATGCCGACGGTCGCCGACAGGTCAAACTGGCCGGTCGGCTTCTTGGTGACGATGCTGACCGCGCCGCCTTCGGTGTTGCGGCCGAACAGCGTGCCCTGCGGCCCCTTCAGCACCTCGATATTGTCGATGTCGTAGAGCGCGGTGGCGAGGCCCTGGGCGCGGCCCAGATAGACGCCGTCGACATAGATGCCGACGCCCTGGTCGCGTGCGGGCTGGTTGCTGTCGGCCAGCACGCCGATGCCGCGGATGTTCATGATCAGCGCCGAGTTGCGCGAATAGAAGGGCGCGACGCGAAGCGATGGGATCGCGCCGTCCTGAAGGTCGACGAGCGACTGGACGTGCCGGTTCTTCAGATCCTCGGCCGACAGGACCGAGATGGCGATCGGCGTCGTCTGAAGATTCTCGGGCCGCTTCTGGGCGGTGACGATGACCTCGTTCAGCGCGCCGTCGGCATTGGTCTTCTGATCGTCGGGCGCAGTCGTCTTGGCGGGCTCGGCCGTAGGTTCGGGATCGGCCGCAAAGGCGGGCGTGGCGACCAGCAGGGCCAGGGCGCTGGACGCAAAGAGCCGTCCCGCAAGACGCGAGTGGAACGAAGTCATGATGTGGATTCCCCCCAAAGGATTATGCGGCCGTCCCTTGGTGCCGGATCATTGCGGCTTGATGACGTTTGGGGGGGATGCTGCGGTTTTTATGATGACAATGGTGTCATCTTTGGGCTGGTGAACGGCCATCCGCTCCCCTTGAAATCGAGGGGCGCGACCTTCAGATTGTGCAATAAACATGCACGGCCCTTTATCTGCCTTGCACAACAAGGCGTATAATCGGCAACATGGACGAGATTGAAGTCGATGGCGTTTTAAGAGATCTGCGGCATCTTCGTAGTTTTGTGGTCGCCCTACCTGGCAAGGGTAAGGATGGGTCGGATCTGCGGACGCGTATTCACCTCGGATTGCATACCATCTCGCAAGGGTGTGAGCGAGGCGCGCACCATCTGGAAGATGAGAACGGCAAGCCACGGCGGTTCTGCGAGGATCGCTACGCCTTTTCGCTTGGACTACCCGAACTGTCGAAGCGAATGGTTGAGCAGAATTACTTTTGTTGGGATTCCATCGATCGTAACCGGGCGATGAATTATGCGGTTATCGATATCGCGCCCGGCCGTGTTCGCGAACTGACGGACGGAGAGCATCAGGTAGTATTCTTCTACCTATACCCCAACAGGGGGTACGAAGCCGATGTGAACCTGGTGATTACGAGCTGTTACGTACGCAAGGTGATCTTCAGTCACGTCAAGCGGCGCTATAATATGCACATGCTCTTACGCACCTGCCTGTATAAGGGAAAGCGGCTGCCATAACCAGAAAGGACCCCCGCTTTAGGCGGAGGCCCTTCAAAGGTGCGGGTGTGCCTTACCGTGGTGTACCGGCCATATAGGCGCACATGCTGCGGCGACCGTATTACCGGAAGCCCCGCTGTCCGTAGCTGATCCTTCAATGCCACAAGGTTGTAAAAGGTTCAATAAAAAGCTGAGGCCCAACCGAGGGGTAAGAGGTGGAGCGGCCTGGCCCGCTCCACCCCTGATCGATCAGAACCGCAGGCGCAGGCCCGCCGCGATCGTTTCCTGATGGTCGTCGCGGCCGGTCTGCGCGCTGCCGGTCGCATAGAGGTCGACGCCGTTGGCAAAGCGATAGGCGACGCCGCCCGTCGCGGTGCCGACCACCGGGGCGCGGCCCGCACCCAGTGCGACCAGGCCCTGGCCACCGCCCGCATAGCCGCCCAGCGCGACGGCGCGGTTGCCCTCGATCTGATAGCGCGCGCCCAGCGTCACGAAGGGGCGGAAGGCTGCGTCGGAGGCATCGCTGCGGCCGATGGTGAACCCGGCATCGGCAAAGCCCGCGACCAGGTCGCGCCGCGCCACGGTGAGCGCGAAGGGGCTGCCGCCCGTCTCGCCCACGCCCGCCCGGCGGGTGCGCAGATAGGTGAGCCCGGCGCGCGAGGTCAGCGCCCAGCCCTCCGGCATCTCGACCGCATAATGGACCGACAGATCGCTGGTCCAGCTGTGCACGTCATAGCGCCCGAAGGCCGAGGCCGTGCCCGGCAGCGCGCGGGTGGTGCGGGCCTGCGCGCCGTCATAGACGATCGACGCGCCGAAGCCGAAGCCGCTGGGCGCATTGTAGCGGCCATGCACGCCCGCGACCACGCCGTCGGCCTTGGTCGAGGCGGCGAGCGGCGCAATCGACTGGCGGGTGTCGAGCCAGCCACCGAACGCGCCGATCATCCACTGGCGATCGCCGTAGCCGACACCGCCCAGGAAGCCGTAACCGCGCGTCTGCGCCGCGCTGGTCCCCTGGCCCGTGTCCGCGCCTAGCGTATGCCACTGACCCAGCGTCTGGGCGAAGGTGAAGACGCCTGCATCCTCCCGCGTGGTGGCGAAGGCGGGCCCTCGCGCCGCCTGGACCAGGCCCAGCGCATTGTCGACGCCGATCTGGGTGGCCGAGGCATAGGCCTCCGGCGTTACTTGCGCGAAGCCACGCGGGTTGGACGCGCCCGACGCGGTCAGCAGCGACGGGAGGGCTGCGAACAGCGTGCTCGTCGCGGGCTGCTTGGCGAGCGTCGCATTGGCATAGTCGATGCTGCGCGCCACCTGCGGACTGAAGCGAGCATCGCCCAGGAACTGGCCGAGCAGCTGGATGCGGTCGGCACGCTGGACGATGAAGCCGAACAGGTCGGACGGCTTCAGCACATTGCTGTAGCTGCCCGAAATCCCGCCGCTGGCGACGATCAGGTCATAGGAGGTGCCGGGGCGCAGCGCGCCGCTCGACACGATCTGCAACGTCGATCCGCTGCCGATGGTCAGCCCGCCATTGACGATCAGCTTGTCCGACACGGTCGGGGTCAGCTCGAAATAGGATAGCGACCCGCTGGCCAGCGTGACGTTGCCGTTGACCGTCATCGTGCCCGGCGACGCGCCGGGGCTGAGGATGCCCGCGACGTTCACATTGCCGTTGACCGTGCCCGCCGAGCCGAAGGTCGCGCCCTGGCGGACCAGGAACTGCGTGGCGCTCATCGTCGAACCGGCGAACCCGACTAGGCGACCGCTTGCCATATCCACCGCCCCGAAGGACGCGTTGCCCGACACCGTGGCATAGCCGCCGGTCATCGCCAGCGCCTCGACATTGGCGACGTTGGTGAAGGCGACCGGCGCAGCGGCGGTGCCCCCCGACAGTGCGATGCTGTCGGTGCCCGCCCCGCCATCGACCGCGCCCGCAAAGGTGCCTGCGATGGTGAAGCGCTGGTTCCCGCCGGTGAAGGCGACCTGGGTCGCGGTCAGGCTGCTGCCCGCGGCGATGGTCAGGTCGGTCGCGGCGTTGACCTGGGCATAGCCTTGCGTGCCCGTCAGGGTCAGGTTGCCGGTCCCCTCGGTCGCCAGCGTCTCGAACCCGGTGAGCGTGCCCGCCGCCAGAATCTGGTTGCCCGCGAGTTCCAGCGTGGCGCTGTCATTGCCAGCCCCGCCCGAAACGCTGCCGAGCAGGACCGAACCCGCCGCGAGACGCAGGGCGTCATTGCCCGCACCCAGATCGATGACCCCGGCCAGCGTGCCGCCCTTGGCCACGGTCAGCGACAGGTCGCCGTCGCCGAAGCTCAGCGGTGCCCCTTGCGACCCCAGCGAGCCCGTGACGGTCAACGCGTTGCCAGTCAGCGACACAGTCTCGAACCCGGTCGCCACCCCGCTCAGCACCACCGGCGCCTTGGCGGTGAAGGCCAGCGTGTCGTTACCGGTGCCGCCATCATAGCGACCCGCCGCATTGGTCGTGCCCAGCGCGAGCAGGTCGTCGCCACCGCCCAGCGAGACGATAGCGATGTCGCCATCGACGCGCAGCTGCTCGGCTGCATCCGATCCGGTGACCGCGCCGATGCGGTTGCCTGCCAGCGCGACGTTCAGCCCGGTGCCCGCCAGCGCGACCGTGTCGAAGCTCTGGTCGAGGGTCAGCGACAACGTGCCGGAGCCGGTCACCGCGAGCTGCTGGAAGTTGCTGCGCTGGCCGAGACCCGTGCGGTCACCGCTGAGCAGCGCGGTATAGAGGTTGGTGCCCGCGCCGCCATCGACGCCGCCCAGAACGCTGGAACCCGCGCCCTCGACGAAGCTGTCATCGCCGTCGCCCAGCGACACCGCGCCCTGGACCAGCCCGGCATTGACGAAGCGGTCGTTCCCGCCGCCCAGCGCCACCGATCCGGCGATGGTGCCGTTGTTGGTCACCGTCTCGGCCGCGTCAGTGCCGGTGATGGTCACAGCGCCGGTGCTGGTCAGCGTCTGGCCCGCCGCGACCGTCACCGATCCGCCCGCCACGCTCAGCGTGTCGAAGGTGAACGCCCCGGCATAGGTGACATTGCCCTGGCCGATCTGGCTGAAGCGTTCGAAATTGATGAACTGGTCGCCATTGACCGTCCCGCCCCCGGTCGCATCGATGATCAGGCTGTCGGTGCCCGCACCGCCATCGACCGTGCCGACCAGCGTCGCGCTGGCGCGGTGCAGGAAGGTGTCGTCGC
The DNA here is from genome assembly GCF_034659795.1 of Sphingomonas fuzhouensis. Lineage (NCBI taxonomy): Bacteria > Pseudomonadati > Pseudomonadota > Alphaproteobacteria > Sphingomonadales > Sphingomonadaceae > Sphingomonas > Sphingomonas fuzhouensis. Next base: position 117,611 of record NZ_JAXSQY010000009.1, on the reverse strand, counting down.
CCGCACCCAGGAACACATTGCCCTGGATCTGGCCGTAATTCTCGACCCGGTCATTGCCCGCGCCCAGCGCGATCGATCCGATGATGGTGCCGGTGTTGACAATCTTGTTGTCGAAGGCGCCGGTCGTGTGGATCGCGCCCGCCAGATAGGGGGTGCCGATCTGGCGGACGAGGCTATCGTTCGCGGCCAGCGTGGTGCCCGCGCCGCCACGGATGGTCCCCGCATTGGTCAGGTCAAGCGCCGCGCCGTTGGTCCGCAGCGCAACCGACTTTTCGCCGGTCGCTTCGATCACGCCGGTCGCACTGTTGACGACCGTCGCCGTCGTGGCACCATTCCCGAAGATCGACAGGGCGGCAGTAATATAGGTGCTGGGCGCATCGCGATCCTGCGGGACACTGGCGCCCGCATAAGGATCGACGATCGTCTGGCCACCGCCATTGGCGCGGATCGTGCCGCTGTTGGTGACGGCGATGGTCTCCGGGCCGGTCGGGGCCGTGGAGGCGGAGCCATTGCTGTAGAATCCGGCTCGCACGCCATAGCCGCCGACGCCACTGGCATCGATCGTGCCGCTATTGTCGAGCCGGATCGATCCGCCTGCGTTCGCGAAATCGGTGATCCCCAGCAGGGCGGCCGTCCGGTAATCCGAGGTGGTCGTGATCGCCCCGCTGTTGGTCAGCGCGATGCTAAGCGACTGCGGTGCGTCGGACGCTGGCGCGCTGAGATAGGAGCGGCGGGCATAGGCGTTGACGCCCTGCGTGACCGTCCCGCTATTGTCGAACTGGATCGACCCGCCCACCCCGCGATAGTCGTTGAGCTGCAACAGGACAGCCGATCGCCCGTCGGACAGCGTGGTTGCGATGGTGCCGGTGTTGGTCAGCGCGATCTTCAACGGCTGCGGCGCTTCGGGTGCCGATGTGCTGTAAACGCTGTAATTCCCGGCAGACGCGTTGACCCCTTGGGCGATCGTGCCGCTGTTGGTCGCGGTGATCGTTCCCTCGGTGACCGACAGGTTGACGCTGCGCGTGCTGCCGTCGTTCAGGATGGTGCCCGAATTGGCGAAGGTCATGTCGCCGACGGCGTTGATCGACAGGGCGGCCTGGCGCAGGCTCGCGTCGCCAATCGTGCCGCTGTTGGTGAAGCGCGACACCTGGCCGGAGATCGCGCCCTTGACGATGGCCTGGTTGGTCAGGGCGGCTAGGGCGGTCTGCGTCTCCTGGCGTGGATAATAGTAATAATTGCTGTCGCCGATGGTGATGTCGCCATCGACATTGGCGGTGTTGACGATCTGGCCATCGCCACGGATGCCGAGCGACGCCAGTGCGGCGTCCGACTGGACGGTCACAACGGTATCGGTACCGATCGCCTGGACGTCCTCGCGCTCGAAATTGATGGCGGTCAGCTTGCCCAGCGTCGCGGTCGCCGATCTGGTGAAGGCGTGACGGTAGGTGTCCGTCCCCCCGCCCCCATCGATCGTGCCCGTCACGCCGGTCTGGCCGTCCGTATCGACGAACAGGTCATCGCCATCGCCGAAGCGCAGATTGCCGGTCAGCGTGCCCCCATTGTTGGTATAGACCGCGCTGGCATAGGAGCGGCCACCATAGGTGCTGTAACCCAGATCGACGTCGCCGGTGATCGTGCCCGCATTGACGATCTGGCCACCCGACATCTGAATCGCAGACCGGCCCGTCGCTCCCGCGATCGTGCCACCGGCCAGATTGCGGATCGTGATACCGTAGCCGGAATTATAGTTCTGGGTGATCGCGACGCCGCCCGTGCTGGCGATCCGGCCGCTATTCTCGATCACCGTGGCATAACCGCTGTAATCGAGCGCGACGGCCGAGCCTCCCACCTCGATCGTGCCGGTATTGGTCAGCGTGCCGATGCCGGTGACGCCGGTTCCCGCGCGGCCATTCGCGGCCTGGACGATGCGCCCGCTGTTCGTAAAGCTCTGCACGCCTTGGGCACCGACCGCGCCGTCGAGCGTGATCGTCCCCTCGTTGGTCACGGTCTTGCCGCCCGAGATCGCTGCGATCGGGTTATAGCCGCTGGTGTTCCGCCCGCTGGCCGCGATGGTGCCAGCGTTGGTGAAGATGTCGCTGTCACCAAGCAGGACGACACCGCCCAGATAGAGGTTAGTGTTCGCCGGCACCAGCGACAGTGTGCCACGGCTGATGATGGTCAGGGCGTTGGCGGCATAATCCTCACCGGGTGCCATCGTGCGCGAGGTGGTGGAGATCGCCGCTCCCATGGTGGTGGCGATATCGGCGGTCAGGTCTACCGTGCCCTGTCCAGCCAGGGTCAGCGGACGGCTGGCGCCCGTGCCGGTCAGGGTCAGCGTCGCCTTGTCGAACAGCTCGTAACCGACCGTGGTGAACTGGGTCGCGGTTGGAAGCGTCGCGGTCGTGTCGGTACGCACCCGCAAGCGCAGACCGGCCTGCGCGCCCGACACGGTGCCGGTGATACCCGCAAAGCGGTCGCCGCTGCTGCCTGCCAGTTCGGCAACCAGCAAGTCACCGTTCGACAGCGTCAGATTACCGTTCAGGACACCGCCCGACAGCGCGTAATAGATGTTGTTGTTGCCATAAAAGCTACCCGAAGAGGACGGGCCGAAGGTCACATCGCCGTTGATCGTACCCGCATTGGCGATGCGGGCATTGAACACTGCGAAATTGCCGTTCGGCCCGATGGCGCGGGTGCCCCCGGTGATGACGCCGCCCGCCTGGTTGGTCAGATTGCCGTAATAGCTGATGAACACGCCGGTGCCGGTCGCGGTAATCGTGCCGCTGTTGGTCAGGCTGCTCGATAGCTGGAGCCCGGCGGTCGCCCCCTCGATCCGGCCGCTATTGGTCCAGGTCGATCCCGACGAACCCGACAGGGTCACGCCGATCCCACCGGTGGAGCGGATCGTGCCCGAATTGGCAAAGCTCGGCCCGAACAGCGATACGGCGGTGCCGGTCGCGGTGATCGTCCCCGAATTGACGAAGGCGCCTTGCGAACTGAACGAGACGCCGTTCCCGGTCGCGGTGACCGTCCCGCTGTTATCGAACCGGTTCACCGAGCCCAGCTGGACGATGAAACCGCTGTTCTGGGACGTGGTACCAGTGATGCTGCCCGTGTTGGTAATACTGGGCGAGCCGGACGAGCCGGACTCGTCGGACAGGACAGTGCCGGTGCCAGCGCCGACGCCGCTACTGTTCAGGGCCGCGGCATTGACCACCGTACCGCTACCCGTAACACGGATGGCACCCGCAACCGTGAAGCCGTTGGCCAGCGTGACGGTCTTGCCAGCGTCCGGGGACAGGCTGAGTTGTTCAAATCCCGTCGGCAATGCCAGCGCCGAAGACAGTGCCGCATCGCTGTTGAACCGGACGCGCAACGTGTCGGTGCCTGAGCTGCCGTCAATCGTACCGCTGATCCCGGTACGGATGGCACCATCGACATAACTGACAACTAGGACGTCATCGCCCGAGCCAAAACTAAAGTTTCTAGGTCCGAAACTGACGTTGCCAATGATCGTGCCCGCGCTGTTGTCGATCACCGTGTTGCCGAACGTAACGGGATTGCCAGTGGAGATAATGTCACCCACGATTGTACCGGCGTTGGTCAACCGCGAACCGGCGGCCATCTGAATGGCGGTCGCCCCGGTGGTGGATATCCTTCCAGTGGCGGCGTTGGTCACATTTACAACCGAACCCGCAATAGCCGTGCCCGTCCCGCTATTGCTGATCGTGCCGCTGTTCGTCAGTGTGGTGGAGCGCAGGTTCGCCAGCGTCGCTGCGGTGCCGTTGTTGCTGATCGTCCCATTGTTCGTCCAGCTGCCGCTATAAACGGCCGAGCTGTAGGTCGCGCCCGCATCGATCGCGCTGCGGCTACCGCCATCGATGGTGCCCGCATTGGTCAGCGTGCCGACGGCGCCGCTGATCGCGCCGATCGTGCCGCCCGTGCGGTTGGTGATCGACTGGAACCCGGCATAGGACGGATCGGTCGACAGCAGCGCATAGCCATTCGTGCCGGTGCCCGTTCCACTGATCGTGCCGCTATTGTCGATCGTGGCGGTCGTGCTGCCATAGCTGGTGCCGGTCTGACCGACGACGATGCCGTTCGTGCCGCTGACGCTGCCGCCCGCCGCGACGGTCATGGTCAGGTCGAGGCTGGAATAGCTGTTGTTGCTCGTCTGGCGGGTCAACTGCACGCCCGCCTGGGTGCCACCATCGACGCGGCCGCCTACCGTCAGGGTGGAATAGGCATAGCTGCTGTTCGACACCGGAATGGCATAGCGAATCGCCGGGCCGCCGCTGTTCGACACGGTCGCGCCCGAAGCCACGTTGACCGTGCTGCCCGAGGTCGTGACGGTCAGGCCGTTGCTGTCGGTGCCGGTGCAGGTGGTGGTCGTGTTCGCCTGTGTCGGGTCGGGGGTGCATTGGGCGAAGGCGGGGCCTGCCACCATGACTGCGAGCAGAATCGCGCTCGACTGCAACGCGCGTGCCTTTACCTGCCGACCACGCGACAACGCCTTCACCATGTTTGACATCCCCCTGTTTGAGGGGCGACATCTAAGATGAAATCCCTTTCATGTCACGCGAAATCATGACGCCCATGTCATGACGAAATAGAGACAAGTCCGTGATTTCGTCATGTTCGGGATGACGTCATAGTCATGCTTTGACGGCCAAAGTATAGACCCCGCGCCAAAGGATTTAATGGCGGAAACTCAAGGCCCCATCCGGATCGAGCAAGTCCAGCGCGGCCCCTTCGCCCTCCTCGCCTTTGCGATGCCAGTGCCACAGGACCAGCGCGGTGCCGCCCGGATTTTGCGCGGAAGGAACCAGGGCGCCTTGCGCGCCGCCCGCGATCAGCGATGTCGCCAGCGCCCAGCTTGGCGGGATACCGGCTTCGATCCCGGCGATGCGTTTCCAGGGGGCGGCCATGGCCTGCGCCACATTGTTGTCGGCCGCCCGCCCCTGCCCATCGGTCAGGTCGGCGATCGCCTGTGCCTCCAGCCGATAGGGCGCGAGCGTACCGGGCTTGGCGAGGCCCTGATAGAATTCGGCGATGGCGGTGGCGTGGTCGGTGCCGAGATACAGCGCCGCCTGCCCCGGCGCGTTCCAGCGGCCGCCATGGAGCCGCGCGCCCTCCCCCGACCAGGGATCGCGCTGGTACCGGATGGTCAGCATCCGCCAGACCGGGCAGCATAAAGGGCGCAAGGGATAGGTCATGCGCCGTCCCTTCCGCGATCAGGAATAGACGCCCTCGGCCATGCGATCCAGGTCGCTGAGGACGAGCGCGGCATGGCCTTCCTCGACCAGTTGTTCGGGCGTCTTGCCGAAACCGGGCAGCGGCTGGTGCCGGAACCAGATAATCGCACGCCCCTCGTCGCCCGACAGCTCGGCCGCGCGGGCGATGATGCGGGCGATCTCGCCCAGCCGCGCCTGGACCGCCGGGCTGCCCGGCTTGGCGGCCATGGTGTTGCGATTGATCTGGGCGAGCTTGGCCAGCCGGGTCAGCGGCAGGCGCAACCGCTCGGCCATGCGGCGCGGTGCGATCATGTCGTGATCGCGGATATCGTCCAGAAAGGCAGCGATCATGTGCAGGCTCCCAACCGCAAACTTGGTGCCCATAATATGCCTGTTTTTTGCACGATCTTCAAGATGCGTCACAAAATGGGAGCCATTAGGGCCATGACGGATTGATCCAGATCACCCTATTCGGCGTCATAAACCGAGGGGCAGGCAGGGCGGGAGCAGGGTTTGAAGGAAGCGATCGGCTTTTCCAGCGAGGGCATGGATCAGGACCGCGCCTTTGCGGACTATCGCCAGCTTTACGCCAACGGTGCTGATGTCGAGCGGCTGGACGGGCCGTTCCACGCCCGCCTCACCGGCTGGCGGTTTCGCCATATGCTGTTGTTCGACCGGCATTTGTCGGGCGTGGCGCATGCCCGTGAGGAGCGGGTGCAGGCGGACGGGTTCGACCATATCGTGCTCCACCATGTCCTGTCGGGGCGACTGGTCGGCCAGGCGCGCAGCGGGTTCGATCAGGCCGGGCCCGGCGACATCGTCTTTCTCGACATGCGGCGCGGCCACCGGACCGAGGCCTATGACGTGCATATCATCACCGCCAGCCTCGCGCGCGATCTGGTGCTGGCGGCGCTGGGGAGCCTGGGGGCGCTACACGGGCTGGTCGTGCAGGCGCCCGAGACGGCGATGCTGAGCGATTTCCTGCAATCGCTGGTCCGCCATGCGCCGACACTGGACGACCGGCATGACGGGGCCTTGGCGCGTGCGCTGATCGAGCTGCTGCCGACCGCCTTGGGCGGCCCGCGCGATGTGGCCGTGGAGGCGCGGCGGCAGGACCATCTGCGGCGCGAGGCGGTCGAGCAGCTGATCGACCGCGAGATCGCCAACCGCCATCTGACCGGCGCGGCGATCGCCGAGCGGGTGGGGGTGTCGCGCGCGACGCTCTACCGGCTGTACGAGCGGACCGGCGGGATCGCGCGGCATGTCCGGCGTCGCCGCATCGATGCGGTCCGCCGCGCGCTGGAGGGGGCGGCCGAGCCCGATCTGGGGGCGCTGGCCAAGGCCTATGGGCTGGGCGATACGGCGACGCTGGTCCGGGCGTTTCAGGCGGACCAGGGGATGGACCCGGCCGCCTATCGCGCCCGCGTCCGCCAGGATCACGGCGACCCGGTCGAGACCGGCACGCGCCGGTGGAACGGCTGGATGCACGAGTTGGATTGAGGGGCTTCCATTCCTCCGCTGGAAGGGGAAGAATTTACACTGTGCGCCGCCCCGCGACCCAAGCCGCGGCGCAGCCCAGCAGGCAGGTCGCGCCCAGCACCCGGCCGATCGCCTCGGCCAGCCCGGTGGGGCCTGCGATCGCCTGGCTCGCCAGGCCGACCGCCCAGGGGCCGAGCGCGGTGCCCAGCAGCGTGACGATGGTCAGGAAGATCGCCGTCCCCTCGACCCTGAGCGCAGGCGGGATGCGTGCCTGGAGCCCGATCATGCCGTTGGCGAGGGCGATCGACAGCCCGGTCACCGCCACGACCAGCGCCGCGAGCGCCACCATCAGGCTGTCCGTCCGGGTCAGCGGCCAGAGCGCCAGCGTACACAGCGCCAGCCCGATCAGCATCAGCAGGGGTGCAGGCTCGCGCCCTCCCCTTGCCCGGCGATCGGCGAGCAGGCCGCCCAGCGCATGGCCCCCTGCCCCCGCCAGCATCATCGCGATGCCGACCCGGTAGCCCGCCTGGGGCGGGGTCAGCGCGTGCATCCGGATCAGCAGGCTGGCCGACCAACTCGTCAGCGATTGCAGCACCAGCACCCCGCACAAAGCCGCCAGGATCAGGGGCAACAACCGGGCGCGCGCGGCGAGCATATGGCGGAGCGCCGCGCCCATCCGCCCGCGCCAGCAGCGCGAGCGGCAGGCCAAGCAGCCCGGCGCCAGCGAAGGTCAGCCGCCACGGCGCGACCGGCAACGCCAGTGCCCCGAACAGCGCCAGCAGCCCCCCGCCCCCGATCATCGCCAGCCCCCGGCCGAGCGACGCGCCCCCGGTGAACAGGCTGATCCCGCGCCCGCGATGCGCCGGGTCCATGGCGGCGACGATCAGCCCCAGCGCGGCGGGCCCGATCGCGCCCTGCGCCAGGCCGAGCAGCATCCGCGCGGGGATCAGCGCCGCGAGCGATCCGGCAAATGCGCAGGCGCTCGTCGCCACGCTCGACCCGATGAGCGCGACCGCGAGCAGCCGGGCGAGCGGCCAGCGCCGCGCCAGCAGGACCATCGGCACCACCGCCGCGCCGTTGACGAAGGCGAAGGCAGGCCCCTGCAACAGCCCGATCGCACCGTCGCCCAGTCCCAGATCGGCCTTGATCGGCTCGACCAGGATCGCCAGCAACAGCCGGTCGCCCACCGCCAGCATATGGACCAGCGCCATCAGGATCGCGACGCGATACCCCGTCATGCGCGGCGATGGGGTCAAAGCGGCATCCTGTCCTTCTCTCGCTTCAGTTGCCCGCAGCGGTCCGGGGTCGGGGCCACAGGCTGTCATGATCGGCCAGGGCATAGGGCGCGGCGGGCATGTCGCAAAGCCCGATCCGGATCGGCAGCGCAGGCGACGGCACCTGCAATGCGGTCACATCCGCCCAGTCGCCCTCCAGCCAACGCGATCGGTCGCGCGGGGCCACGATCATCGGCAGGGTCGACCAGGGCCCCTCGCCCCCCGGACAGCCGAGCATCGCAAAGCAATGCGCGCCCGCATTGCGCCGCCACAGCCCCGCCACGGTGAAGACCGGCTGATCCTCGAGGGTGAACCACACCGACCGGTCCGCCCGCCCGTCCGGCGAGGACAGCCCCCCGCGCGCCGCGGTCATCGGGATCAGGCAGCGTTGCGCGGGTACCGCCGCCAGCCGTCGCCACCAGGGCAGCGACAGGCTGAAGATCTGGGTGGTCGGCCAGCACGCCTCACCCCCGTTGATGTCCCAGCGCTGGGTGTCGAGGCCCAGGCCCTGCGGCCCCTGGCGCAGGACGAAGGCGGGATGACCGGGCAGGAGATCGCGCAGATGCGGCCACGCGCCCCAGGATGCCGCCTGATGCGTCCAGGCGACGCCGAAGGCGGCGCGCAGCTCGTCCGCGCTGCGGTCCAGCATCGCGCGGTCGTTGATGGGGGGCGTCCCCCGGTGCATGGGGCCGGGCATGGCGATCATGACAGGTGGGTCCACAGCCATTTGCGGTGGCTCTGCGAATAGCGACGCCGCACCGACTGGCAGAGCAGGACATGCTGGCGAAGATCGTCCTGCAGCGTGACGACCCCGAACAGGACGAACACCGTCTTCCATTGGCGCGTCCGGGCGAACGGACGGGTCAGCGACATCGTTGGGAAGCGCAGGATCACTGTGGTTTCTTTACCTGGTCGAACGAGGCGGAGCGGGATAACGTGGCGACATGTGCCCCCGGCCCGGTCATGCTGATTTAGGTCAAGGCGGCGGGGATGACTATGACAGAGTTGTCAGTGTCTTACGGTTGAGACAGTCCGGTCCGGAACCGGATCGAATGTCCCCTAACCGATCGCCTGCCCGATCGCCTGCGCTGCCAGCCCGCGTATATCGACCCGCGCCTTCAACCGGGCGCAGAGCAGGGCGGTACCGCTGATCTTGCGCTGGACGAACAGCGTCTCGACATGGGGGACATGCCAGGTGTCGCGGTCGGCGATCATGGCGCGCGTTTCCTCGCGCACCACCGGCACGAAGGCGCGATCGCCGAAGTCGAACGGGCCGGGCCGCGCCATGGTGTCGTCGATCGCGGCGATGATCCGGTCGACCGCGGGGCGGTGCGCGGCAACCGCCGCTGCGCCCAGAAAGCCGGTCTCCACCGCGATCTCGCGAATCCGGTCGCAGTCATGCGCCAGCCCCGCCTCGATCAACCGGCGATAGGAGGCGGCGGTCTCGGCCGGCACGTCGCGCGCCGCGCCAAAGTCGAGCAGCACCAACCGCCCGGTTTCCGCCTGCCAGCGGTAATTGGCGAAGTTCGGATCGGTCTGCATCATGCCGAAGTCGAACAGCTCGCGCAGGACCAGTTCGATCAGGGCGGTCATCGCGGTGTCGCGTGTGTCCTGCGGTGCCTCGGTCAGCGTCTCGATCGACTGGCCGGGCACGAAGTCCATCGCCAGCACCAGCGGCGTGGTCAGCGCGCGCTCCGGCCGGGGCACGACATAGCGCGGATCGCCCGCCAGCCGGTCGCCATAGGCCGCCATCCGGTCGGCCTCGCGCAGATAATCGGCTTCCTCGGCCAGTTGCCGCTTGGCCTCCTCCAGCAGCGGCTTCAGGTCGATCGCGGGCGGGATCAGGTTCGACACGCGCAGCAGCGTCGCGACATTGTCGACGTCCGACCCGATGCTGTCGCGCACGCCCGGATATTGCACCTTGATCGCCAGTACCCGGCCATCGGGCAGGGTCGCGCGGTGGACCTGCCCGATCGAGGCGGCCGCCATCGGCGCAGCCTCGAAATGGCGGAAGCGGCGTCGCCAATCGGCACCCCACTCAGCGCGCAGCACCTTGTCGAGCTGCGCGGGCGGCATCCGGTACGCCTGGTCGCGCAGCCGGGCGAGGATGGCCTGGAGTTCGGGCGGCAACAAGTCGCCCGCATCCATCGAGATCATCTGCCCCAGCTTCATCGCCGCGCCGCGCAAATGCGACAGCCGGTCGGCGACCCGCGCGGCATTGCCCGGCGTCAGGATCAGCTCGCCCAGCCTGGGCCGCTCGCCCTGCGCCAGACGCCGCGCCCCCTCGGCCAGCATCCCGCCCGCGACCCCACCCGCCAGCCGCCCGAACGCGCCCGCACGGGCGAAGCGGCCGCTGGGGACGGCACGGTGGGTGGGCTTGTCGTCGTCATGGGCCATGCCAGGCATAGCGGTGGGGGTTCGGGATGGTTCCGTTGGTGGCACGTCGCGCCAAACCGTCACGCCGCTGTCAGGAACCTGTCGCACGCCATGCTATAGCCTGGGCCAGAGGCGCGCGGAGCGACCGCGCGCCTGTTAACGAAGGGGATATCGATGATCTTATCGTCTCTGATCGCGGCGCTGGCCCTGGCGGTGCAGGCGGCCCCGGTCCCAAAAACTCCGCCCCCCAAAACCCCGTCGCTCGACGACCGGATGATGCCGCAGCTTCAGGCCACCGCCCAGCTGGTGCGCAACCATCAGCCTCAGGCGGCGCTGGACAGCCTGACGCCGGTCCTCGCCGCCTATGAGGCGGATCATGCGGGGGAAACGCGCCGCCTCTATTGCGGCATGTCGACGCAGGAGATGATCCTCTATGCCGGGATGGCGGCGAGGGATAAGACGAGTGCCGTCATCCTGCCGCCCGGCTATTGCACCGCGCTCTATCTCAAGGGCTTCGCATTGATCGATCTCGGCCGGGTGGCGGAGGCCAAGGCGGTCTACGAACGGCTGCTGACGCTGGCGCCGATGTATGCGCAGTACCAGACCGAATATGGCCAGCTGATCCGGCTGGAAAAGGACTGGCCGCGCATGCTGGCGATCTGCACCAAGGCGAGCGAGGCCGCCCGGATCGCCGACCCCGCGATCAAGCCGGTGCAGGAGGGCGCGGCGCTGCGCTGCCAGGGCTATGCGCTGACCGAGCTGCGCCGGTTCGACGCGGCGGAGGCGCGCTACCGGGCGGCGCTGGCGATCGATCCGCATGATGCCAAGGCGCAGAACGAACTCCGCTATATCGCCGAGCAGCGGGCCAAGGCGAAGGCGGCACGCTGATCGTCATGGCCGCTTGCGCGGCGACAGCGGCCATCGCATCATGGCGCGGGACGGTCCTGTCCCCTCGGGCGATTCCCATGCGATGTCTGCTTTGGCCTGCACTTTTTCTCGCCAGCGTTCCGGGGATGGCCGCGCCCGCCCCCGTGCCGATCGGCCATTTCCAGACTTGGCCGCCGTCGAGCAAGGCCCCGATCGCCTTCACCTCGGACGGTGTGTCGGTGGAGGTCGTGCCCCTCCCCTGCCCCGCGCATCCCAAGGGTGATGGCGGGTGCAACGGCGACGGCTATAACAACCAGGCGCGGGTCACGGTGCAGGCACCGGGGATTGGCCCGGTATCGGTGACGACCGATCCCCAGAGCGGCTATGCCCGGATTGCTGTCGTGCGGTTCGGGCGCGGCGATCCCCGCCCCGGCGTCATTATCGAAAGCCAGTCGGGCGGATCGAGCGGCGACCTAAGCGTGCAGTTCCTGGTGCCGAGCGGGGCGGGCTATCACGTCCTTGCCCTGGGGGCGTTGCATGACGGGCTTTTGGAGGGCGAGATCGCCGACGAACCGCGCGACCTGTCGGGCGACGGGTTTCTCGACCTGAAGCTGGAGGACGGGGCATTCGACAGCGCCTTCGGCTGCAATGCCTGCACCCCGCGCCCGCCCCGGCTGTTCGCGGTCAAGCAGGGCCGCGTGGTCGATGAAAGCCGCGACCCCGCTCTGCGTCCTGTCTTCGTGGCCGACATGGCGCGGCTGGCACCGTTCTGCCTGTCCGGCGAGTCCGGTCGCAACGGCGCCTGCGCCGCCTATGTCGCCGATGCCGCCCGCGCGGGGCGCTTCCGGTCCGCCTGGACGAGGATGCTGGCGCATTACGAACGGGGCAGGGACATCTGGCAGCCGGACAAGGGACCGCGCTTCAAGAGCTTCCCCGCCTCGCTCCGCGCATTCCTGATCCGGGCGGGATATCTGCCAACCTAATCCTCCCCGGCACGGGGAGGTGGCAGGGCGAAGCCCTGACGGAGGGGGGCTTCGGCGCAGGACATCCCTTGTGGCGCGCCCCCTCCACCGCCGCTTCGCGGCGGTCCCCCTCCCCGTACCGGGGAGGATCAGTTCGCCTGCTCGAACGACACCAAAATCGGGCACGGCCCGTCCGCTCCACTCCCGCATTCCCGCGCCAGATGCGCGAGCGAGGCCCGCGCCTTTTGCAGGCCTGCGATCTGCGCATCGAGCGCGGCGATCCGTGTCTTCGCCAGTTCGCGCACCCGTGCCCGGTCGTCGGTCGCATCGAGCGCCAGCAGCTCGCCGATCTGCTCCAGCGTGAAGCCCGCCCCTTGCGCCGACCGGATGAAGCGCAACCGCCGCACATCCCCTTCGCCATAGCGCCGGATACGCCCCGCCCGGCCCGGCCCCGGCGGACGCTCGGGCAGGTCCAACAACCCGCGCCGCTGATAATAGCGGATCGTCTCCACCCCCACCCCGCCTTCGCGCGCCAGTTCGGCGATCGTCCATTGCGGCGTCCACTCGGCCATGTCTTGACTCCGTACCATGGTACGGATGCCATATGGCGCATGGACCCCAGCCGGAGAAGGACCATGACGCCCGAGCGCAAAGCAACCCTGTACCGCATGGTGATGCCCACCCACACCTGCCCCTATGGCCTGAAGGCCAAGGACCTGCTCCGCCGCCAGGGGTACGAAGTCGACGACCACTGGCTGCGCACCCGCGAGGAAACGGACGCCTTCAAGGCCGAGCATGGTGTGAAGACCACCCCACAAATCTTCATCGGGGGCGAGCGGGTCGGCGGCTATGACGATCTGCGCCGTTTCTTCGGCAAGCCTGTGCCCGATCCCAAGGCGACGACCTATCGCCCGGTCGCGGCCCTCTTCGCCATGACCGCGCTGATGGCGATGGCGACAAGCCAGGCGGTCTATGCCACCCCCTTCACGGGCCGCGCGGTCGCGTGGTTCATCGCGTTCAGCATGGCGGTTCTCGCCCTTTTGAAGCTCCAGAATGTCGAGAGCTTCGCGACGATGTTCCTGAACTACGACCTGCTCGCCAAGCGCTGGGTGCCCTATTCCTACGTCTATCCCTTTGCCGAAGGGCTGGCGGGGGTGCTGATGATCGCGGGGGTGCTCACCTGGCTGTCGGTCCCGATCGCGCTGTTCATCGGCAGCATCGGCGCGGTGTCGGTGGTCAAGGCGGTCTATATCGACCGGCGCGAACTGAAATGCGCCTGTGTCGGCGGATCGAGCAACGTGCCGCTGGGCTTCCTGTCGCTGACGGAGAATCTGATGATGATCGGGATGGCGCTGTGGATGGTGGTGTCCTGATCCTCCCCGTGCTGGGGAGGATTAAGTTTCCCCGGGGAAACATCCGCCCCACCTTGCCCGATTGAATGAACTTTGCCATTAACCATCCCCAAAAGCTTCAAGGGGTGCGCGAGTGGCGGAAGATCATGCAATGCTGTCCCAGATCGGGGATCTGGCCAGCGCGGGCGAGCGGATGATCGAGCGGTTGCGGCGCAAGGCGTTCCTGCCGGAAAGCCGCAAGGGTCTCCATGTCCGCTTCGGCATCGCGGAGGCGGCGCAGCTGCTCGGCTGTTCGACCAACCGCATCCGCATGGCCGAGGAGGATGGCCGCCTCCCCCCTGCCCCGACCGCCGACAATGGCCGTCGTCAGGGCTATACGGTCGAGGAACTGCTCCACATGCGCGAGGTGCTGGGCGCCTCCCCTGCCCGTGCGCCGCTCGATATTCCGGCGATCATCGCGGTCCAGAACTTCAAGGGCGGCGTCGGCAAGTCGACCGTGACCACGCACCTCGCCCATTATTTTGCGGTCCAGGGCTACCGCGTCCTCGTCGTCGATTGCGACAGCCAAGCGACGACGACGACGCTGTTCGGCTTCAACCCGCATTTCAACGTCACCCGCGAAGAGACGCTCTATCCCTATCTGTCGATCGACCCGACCCAGACCGACCTGGCCTATGCGGTCAAGCCTACCCCCTGGCCCAATGTCGACCTGATCCCCTCGAACCTCGAACTGTTCGACGTGGAGTATGAACTGGCCGCGGCGGGCAGTGATGGCGGCTCGGTGCTGGCCGCGCGCTTCCGCAAGCTGAAGCGCGGGCTGGCCGATCTAGCGCGCAATTACGACGTGGTGCTGCTCGACCCGCCCCCTGCCCTCGGCACGATCAGCCTGGCGGTGATGCAGGCCGCGAATGCGCTGCTGGTGCCGATGGCCGCGACGACGCCGGACTTCTGCTCGACCGTGCAGTTCCTGTCGATGATGGATCAGGTGCTCAACCAGCTGACCGGCGCCGGGATCGAGGTGGATTACCAGTTCGTCCGGCTGATCTGTTCCAAGTTCGACGGCAACGATCCCAGCCACGCCATGGTCCGCGCGATCATGGAACAGAGCTTCGGCCCCGCGCTGCTCCCCGTCCCCATCCTCGAGTCGGCCGAGATCAGCCATGCCGCGATGCGGATGATGACCGTCTATGAACTCGAAAAGCCGATCGGCACGCCCAAGACCCACAAGCGCTGCCGCGCCAATCTGGACGAGGCGATGCGCCAGGTCGAGCAGCTGGTTCGCCAGAGCTGGGGCCGGGTCGAACCCGCCAGCGAAGAAGCGGTGATCCATGCGGCGGCTTGATCCGACTCCCCTTTCCTACATGACAATGTTCTGCCTATGTTCCGGGCGGGAGGCATAAGATGGCGCGTAAACAATCCGATTATTTGGCGGCCCTGCTGGCGGAGGAAGAGGCGGAGGCCCCTGCCCCGGTTCGCGAGGCCGTGGCGGAACGCAGCCGTGGCACGACGCTGCTCGGGCGTGAGTCCGCGCTCGCCCGCGTCGCCAGCGGCGAGGTACGGCAGGTCACGCAGCTGCTGCTCGACCCCGCGCGGGTGAAGATCTGGTCGGGCAATGCCCGCAACTACGACCTGCTGACCGAGGCACATTGCCGCGAGCTGATCGACTCGATCATCGCCGAAGGGGGCCAGAAGGTCCCCGCCGTCGTGCGCCGGATCGAGGGCGATCCCGATCACGACTATGAAGTCATCGCGGGCACGCGCCGCCACTGGTCGATCAGCTGGCTGCGCGCCAACAGCTATCCCGACATGGTCTTCGTGGCGCAGGTCGCGCAGCTGGACGACGAGGCGGCGTTCCGCCTCGCCGATCTGGAGAACCGCGCACGTGCCGATGTTTCCGACCTGGAGCGGGCGCGCAATTACCTGGCCGCGCTGACCACCCATTATGGCAACCACCAGACGCGCATGGCCGAGCGGCTGAAGCTGTCCAAGGGCTGGTTGTCCAAGATGCTGAAGGTCGCCGCGATCCCCGACGAGGTGATCGCCGCCTTCGCCTCGCCGCATGAGGTACAGTTGAAGCCCGCCTATGCCCTGGCCCAGGCGATGCAGGACAAAGGCGAGGCGCAGGCGATCACCCGCATGGCCAAGCAGATCGGCCGCGAACAAGCAGAACGTCGCGCGGATGGCCGACCGCCCATTGTCGCCTCGGATGTGCTGCGCCGATTGCTGGATGCGTCGAAGACGCTGCTGGGGGAGGCAAGGGAGGCGGAGTTCTACCGCTATACCACCGCCTTCGGTCGTCCTGTCCTGACTGTGCAATCGGTCAATCGTCAGGGCGTGACCGTGCGTCTCCACGCCGGTTCAGGGGCGGACACCGATGTGATCGTGCAGGCGCTGCGTGATGCGCTGGCGCATCTGGAACACCAGGGCAGGGGGCTTCAGCGCTGATGTTTCCTCGGGGAAACTTGGACGGGAGGCCCCTGCCTGTCGATCATAGGCATGGCGAACATGCGCAGGAGCGAGCGTCCTCGGACGGCGTGTTTCCCCGGGGAAACATGCGATGACCCGCGCCACGCGCGACCAGGACAACAGCCAGTTCGAGCTGTTCCTGCCCTATCTCGCCGACCTGCCGCTGCGCGACCAGCGCGAGATGATGGAGCGGCCCTTCTTCAGCCTGGCCAAGTCGAAACGGGTCAAGCCGATCGATTATCGCTCGCCGGACGGCAAGCTGTGGGTGCATGTGTCGGGCAATCCCGATTATGGCATGGCGACGATCTGGGATGCCGACATCCTGATCTATTGCGCCTCGATGCTGGCCGACATGGCGCGACGGGGGATCAACGACGTGCCGCGCAAGCTGCACCTGATGCCCTATGACCTGCTCCGCGCGATCGGGCGCCAGCCGACGGGGCGCGCCTATGAGCTGCTCGGCCAAGCGCTCGACCGGCTGGTGTCGACCACGGTCAAGACCAATATCCGGGCCGAGAACCGGCGCGAGGCGACGTTCAGCTGGCTCGACGGCTGGACGCAATTGGTGGACGAAAAGACCGAACGTTCGCGCGGCATGACCATCGAGCTGTCCAGCTGGTTCTATGAGGGCGTGATGATGACGGGCGGCGTGTTGTCGATCGACCGCGCCTATTTCGACATTTCGGGCGGCCGCGAACGCTGGCTGTACAAGGTCGCCCGCAAACATGCCGGCGGGGCAGGGGAGGGGGGCTTTGCCATCTCGATGCCGACCCTGTTCGAGAAGTCAGGGGCGGAGGGGCAATATCGTCGCTTCAAGTTTGAGATCGCCAAGATCGCCGAACGCAACGAGTTGCCTGGTTACGCCCTGACGCTCGAACAGGCCGAGGGCAAGCGTGAGCCGAGCCTCCGGATGCGTCGGCGGGCCGAAGGGGAGGGGACCGCGCCAGCCGGGCCTGCGCCCAGAAAAAAGCCCAAGGCTGCTGCCACCCCATCGCCCATGGCGCCGATGCCGGAGGACATCCCGCCGCCTCCCGCCGCCCCCACCGACCGCGACCTAGACGCCAGCGCCCTGATCCGCCGCAGCGTGAAGAGCCTGTCGACCCGGTCGACCTTCGGGGAAATCACCGACGCGACCCTGGCGCTGCTACGGTCCGAATGTCCGGGCTGGGACTATCAGACCCTGCACGCCGAATTCAAAGCCTGGGTCGAGGGCGATCCCGCCCGTACGCCCGTCAGCTATCAGAACGCCTTTATCGGCTATGTGCGCCGCTTCGACGCCAAGAACCGGCATCTGCTCCGCTGACGAGAGGGGAGGGGGCTAAGGCAATGACGCCCCCTCCCCGACATTTTAGCCGCTAAAATTTGGGTGCACCGGGGATGCGCAGCCCATACGCGTTCCCGAAATATCGCGTGTTCAATCATCGCTACGATCGCGCGTCCCGACCGATTGCAACTTTGAACCTCACCACGCGGGATAGGTCGAAAACTGATTCAATCCGACCCACTCCAACGGCATCCATCACGCCTTTTCGATATATCGGGAACGGGCAACGATACTCCCGGAACGCTCGGGCGATACATCGGGAACGTCCATCACGAAACTTCAGGAACAGATACTCGATATGTCGGGAACGCGAAGGCCTCGAAAAAGCCAGCAAATTCGGCGTTTTAGCCTGTGGAAAACAGAGCTTAACCTTTTAAAACTCATCTAACGCTCTAACCCGCGAGATATATTTTTGAGCTTTTTTGAAGAGCTTGATGAGTTTTCTGAATCAATCCCCTTTTCGCTTTGGGTTCGCCGCGTATCGATTCACAAAGGGGCATGCCGATCGCACGCGAACATCGCTGGCTCTATCCGATCGACTGGCGCGAACTGTCCGCGCTGATCCGGTTCGGCCGCGCCAAGGGACAGTGCGAACATTGCGGGCGGCCGCATGGCCACGACATCGTCCATCTCGGCGACGGGACCTGGTGGGACGATAGCGCCGCGCGCTGGCGCGACGGACGGGGTAGGGGGGTGCGGCGGCTACCCAGCCCCACTGCGATGATCCATGCGCAACCCGGCCTGGCGGGCATCGCGCCGCCTCTGCCGTTCCGCCGGACCCGCGTGATCCTGGCCAGTGCGCATCTCAATCACGACCCCGGCGACAACCGGCCGCGCAACCTGGCGGCGCTGTGCCAGGCCTGTCACATGCGCCACGACGCGGGCGAGCATCGCCGACGGCGTTTGCGCAATCGGTTCCGGTCCAGTGCCATTCGCGATCTCTTTGCCTGAGGTGACGGCACGTTTCCGGGCGGGGCAGGGGGATGGCTCGGCCCCGATCGTGATCGGCGATTCATACTCGAAGGCACGAATGCAATAGGCGTTCGACCCGTTTCCCCAAGGACTGACCGGCTTGCCCTCCCCAAAGTTCGTGCTTTTGAATATGAATTCTCACATGACGCCAACGCCCACTTCTCCGCCCCAGAAAGACACTGCGCCCGCCCACTCGACCGGGTGCGCAACGCGAACTGTTCTATCTCGACAGCCCGCTGACCAGCGAGGTCCGCCCCTCGGCCAAGGGCGTAGTGACTATCTATGACAAGGAGATCGTGCTCTACATCGCCAGCCTGATGGCCGGGAAGATCGAGCGCGGCGAGGAGGTGGGGCAGGACTTCATCTTCACCGCGCACGACCTGGTTTCTGTTACGGGGGCGAACCATTCAGCGCGCTCCTACCAGCGGCTGTCCGAAGCGCTGGAGCGGCTGCAAGGTACCCAGATCACGACGAATATCGAGGCGGGCGGCGAAGGGGAGGAGGGCTTCTTCTCCTGGCTCTCCGAGGCGCGGCTACACTATTCCAAGACGCGCACTGGCGAGCGCCGCCTGAAGGCGGTGAAGGTGCGGGTGTGTGACTGGCTGCACCGCGCGATCCTGCGCGACAAGCAGGTGCTGGTCTATGCCGCCGCCTATTTCCAGCTCGGCCCCGTCGAGCGCCGCATCTATGAGGTCGCCCGCGCGACCGCCGAGGAGAGGCGACTGTAGATCGATCTGGCGACCTTCCGCCTCCAGGTCGGCTATCAGAACCCGCTCGCCAATTTCCGTGCCGCGATGAAGACGATCGCGCAGGCCGATGCCATCCCTGAATATACGGTCGCGATGGTCGAGGATTCGGAGGCCGAGGAGCCAGCAGAGGGCCGGGGCAGGGGGCATCCGCGCCTTCCGCCAAGGTCATCATGACCGCGCGTCCCAAGGCGCTGAGCGAGCCTTCTGCGAAGGATGCGAATCACATCGAAGTGTGATTCGCGAAAGACCCGTCAATTCCTACTCGAAAGCAAGAATCCCGACTGTTTTCCTTGTTGGAGATTTACTGTAAGGTTAACCCATATTGCAGGTCCGAGATCTGCGATGCTGCATTGGGGCGCATTTGGACACCATATGGGAGCGGTCGTGACCACATAAAGAAAAGCCCGGCACGAAGGCCGGGCATCCCAGGTTTAGAATGGAGCGACGTCGCCAAACGTCGATCCGGGGTGTCACTCACCTCCTCCTGATACGCCTGTCGCCCTTGCGGTTCAACGATGCGCGCTTCGCGCCACTCCCTTTCTTTGCCTTTTTCCGGTCCCCGCCCCGAAGTGAGGGGAAGGAAGATGACGGCGTTCACCTTCGGTGAAGCGACGGCGCGCGTGCTCGCCCAGGCGGCAAGAGAGCAGGGGGGCGGTGCGCCTCACCGTGCCCATGCCGGTGTGCGCCGCGGCAGTATCGAAGCAGGCACGTTCGAGGACAATTTCTTCGCCAAGCCCGGCAAGGGCGAGTGCGACCGCCTGATCCGCATGGCCCGCGTCGCGCTCGACACCGGCCGCCGGGTGAAGCGCTAGGCCAGAGGGGAGGGCAGAGACCTGACCGGCCCCGAACAGCTGCTCGCCAGCCTCACTGCCGGCGCGGTACGCGTGTACGAGGAGCTCTGCACGCTCGCCCGGCTGAACGGCGGCAAGGTCTATCCTAGCTACGACCGGCTGGCGTCCGCTACCGCCCTCGGCCGCGCGCTCCAAATCCTGGAGGACACTGGTTTCCTGATCCGCCAACGCCGCTTCCGCTGCGTGGAAGGGGCAGGCCCGTGTTGGGAGCAGACGTCCAATGCGTATCGGCCGGTCACGCCCAAACGGATCCTGTCCCTGCTTCCCCGCTGGCTCCGCCCCGCACCGGTGCCGGACGATGCGCTTCAGCATGTCGCGGATGAGGGGAAAGAGCAGGAGCGGCTGAAGGCGCAGCTATCATGCCGCGAACTGGCGCAGTTCATCGTTGGCGGACCAATGGGCCACGTCCTTGCATGCCTTGGGGCTGCGATCGATAACCAATCACTTCGACGTGAGTCTCATTCCCATCCGGAAAGCTATCCAGATTCATTAAACCATGAGGTAGTGGTCTGAATCCAAACTCAAGGGCACCGATTTAACCAGGTGTTTGATCCCTGTTGTTGCCCCTTAAATGCCTGACGGGGCCTTGCGGGTTTGCATAATATACGCGCAAGGCGAGGGTAACCCAGCGCCTTGTACGGGCAGACCTCGTGTAATAACTCATCCAGGCGGGTAGCTGCTCAATGGCGGTATTTGCGTCAGAAGGTGAAGCTTACCCGGATATCGTCGGGTTTGAGGGTCCAAACGAAGGCCTCCATTATGCCGTTCGATTGTGGGACGCTGACCGGAGTAATGCGCGGGACGAGAGCGATGGCGTGCGCGAAGTGCCTGGTGTCACCAGCAACATAAGCGCTGCCATTATCAATAAACCACTCGATCGGCTCGGGGAGGCGATTCACGGGAGCGAAGCGGCGGTCGACGGTGGCGACCACCAGGTTGCGGACGTCCTCCGCGGTGATGGTGACGTGTCCCATGGCTTCCCAGTCGCAACCGTCGAGCACGAAGGCGACGCGCACCGTCTCGCCGTTATTGCAAACAATTGACCTGCTCCCCATTTTCAGGCCGCTGATAAGTCAGCTTCGGTGTCCTCATGCCCGTGGCGGGGGGCGGTTGGTGAACTCGGCGGGTGACATGCCGCCGAGGCTGCTGTGCGGACGCACGGTGTTGTAGTCCGTCCGCCATGCCTCGATGATCCGTTTCGCCGCAGCTAGCGAGGGGAACAGGTGCTCGTTCAGGCACTCGTCGCGCAAGCGACCATTGAACGATTCCACGAAGCCGTTCTGCTGCGGCTTGCCGGGCGCAATGTAATGCCACTCGACGCCGGTGTCCTGGCACCAGGCGAGCACGGCATGACTGGTCAGCTCGGTGCCATTGTCGCTGACCACCATGCACGGCAGCCCGCGACGCTCGGCGATGGCGGCTAGTTCGCGGACGACACGCCGACCTGATAATGAGGTGTCGACGATGCACGCCAGGCACTCCCGGCTGTAATCGTCGATGACGTTGAGGACGCAGAACCGCCGGCCGCAGACCAATGCATCCGACACGAAGTCGAGGCTCCAGCGCTGGTTGGGTTCCTGCGGGATCGCCATCGGCGCCCGCGTGCCCAGCGCTCGTTTCCGGCCGCCGCGCTTGCGCACCGTCAGCCGCTCCTCGCGATACAGCCGGTACACCTTCTTCAGGTTCATGCCCTTGCCCTCACGCCGAAGCAGGATCGCCAGTCGGCGATAGCCGAACCGACGACGCTCGTTCGCGATCTCGCGCATCCGCTCGCGGACAGCATCGTCCTTCCCGCGAAGCGGCTCATGATTGCCACGCCGACCGGTTGACCCCCACCAGCCTGCAGGCGCGACGCTCGGAGAAGCCGTGGTCGGTCATCAGCTTCTCCACCGCAGCGTAGCGATCCGCAGGCCGGGTCAGTTTTTTCCTAGCAGATCCTTCAGCGCCGATACGTCCAGCATCGACTCCGCCAGCAGCTTCTTCAGCCGCCGGTTCTCGTCCTCCAGCGTCCGCAACCGTGCCGCTTCCGACACGGTCATCCCGCCGTATTTCGACTTCCAGTTGTAGAACGTCGCATCGCTGATGCCGTGCTTCCGGCACAGCTCGGCGGCCTTCACGCCAGCCTCGTGCTCACGCAGCACGCCTATGATCTGATCCTCGGTAAAACGGCCTCGCCGCATCGCTCGTCTCCATCTGACGAGCTAACTTATCAATGGCATGATTTCCGGGGAGCAGGTCAAGAATCCTGAGCCGCAGCGGCATCTGCCACGTCGTCAAGGGGCAGGCCGTCATTTCCATGATCCTGCCGGCGCCTGCTCGCGATGATCGGGGGCGGCACCTTTCTGGTGCTGTTTTGCCGCCTGGTCGGACCGATTACCCCGTGGCGGATGACGTTTATCGGCACGGGCGTGGTCG
Organism: Sphingomonas fuzhouensis; assembly: GCF_034659795.1. NCBI lineage: Bacteria > Pseudomonadati > Pseudomonadota > Alphaproteobacteria > Sphingomonadales > Sphingomonadaceae > Sphingomonas > Sphingomonas fuzhouensis. The sequence goes on along the minus strand of NZ_JAXSQY010000009.1, from coordinate 95,290 downwards.
GGCTTCCCGCGGCGGGGCTCCTGCTGCCCCATATCCTGGCCGAGCTCTGCATGGTGCTGATGACGCAGTCACTTGCCTGTTGATCCGGGCTGGGGTCCTGCCGTTCGCCTTGTCCGCGCTGGGCGTGAGCGTGATCGGACTGTCGATCACGTTCGTCAACGGCATGATCGGGTCACAGGCGCGGGTGACACCCGTCTTGGGCTTCAAGGGGGCGGGCGATCTTTCCGACCCTTGTCACCCTGCTCGACCTTTGGGCGGTCGGCCTCTCCGATGCGATCGGCGGGATGCTGGACGTGACGGGGATTATCGGCTGCGTCGCGGCATTGATGGTGGGGCGACGAACGCAAGTCGCCTGGATGCGATGTCATGCCTCAACAGGCATGACATCGCATGACGGGCATCAGAAATTCAGGCCGAAAAATTCTTCGAGCTTCTCGCCGACATAGTCGAAATGGGTTTCGCCCAGTGCGGGGAAGACACCCAGCCAGAAGGTGTCGTTCATGACCCGGTCGGTACGGGTCAGGTCACCCTCCACGCGGTAGTTCACATGCTGGAAATAGGGCTGTCGGGTCAGATTTCCGGCGAACAATAAACGCGTCCCGATCTTGTTCTGGTCGAGGAAGCGAGTGACGTCGACGCGCTTGGCATCCACGCCTTCGCGCAGCATCACCGGATAGCCGAACCAGGACGGGTCCGAATTGGGCGTCGCCTCCGGCAGGATCAGCACCTCCTCCAGGCTCTTCAGCCGCTCGGTCAGCAGGCGGAAATTGCGCCGACGCGCCTCGATGAAGTCATGTGCGCGGTCGAGCTGGGCCAGGCCGCACGCCGCCTGCATATCGGTGATCTTCAGATTGTAGCCGATATGCGAATAGACGTACTTGTGGTCGTACCCATAGGGCAGCGAGCCGTGCTGCTGCGAGAAGCGCGAGCCGCAGGTGTTGTCGCAACCCGGCTGGCAATAACAGTCGCGGCCCCAGTCGCGGATGCTCTCGATGATCGGCTTGAGTTCCGCCGAGCGGGTGAACACCGCGCCGCCTTCGCCCATGGTCAGGTGATGCGCTGGGTAGAAGGACAGGGTGGCGACGTCGCCGAACGTACCCACCCACTTGCCGTCATAGGTCGAGCCGAGCGCGTCGCAGCAATCCTCGACCAGCCAAAGATCATGCTCGTCGCAAATCCGCCGTACCTCGGCAAGGTTGAACGGGTTGCCCAGCGTATGGGCCAGCATGATCGCGCCGGTCTTTTCAGTGATTGCCGCCTCGATGAGGCTTACGTCAATATTATAGGTGGGAATATCAACGTCGACGAAAACCGGCACCAGGCCATGCTGGATCGAGGGATTGACCGTGGTTGGGAAGCCAGCCGCGACGGTGATGACCTCGTCCCCCGGCTTCAGGCGGCGGTCGCCCAGCTTGTGGCTGGTCAGGCACGACAGCGCCAGGAGATTGGCCGACGATCCCGACGTGGTGGTCAGGACATGCGGCACACCCAGCATCTTCGCCAGGCCCGCTTCGAACAGCGAGTTGAACCGGCCCGTGGTCAGCCAGCCGTCGAGCGACGCCTCGACCATCAGCTCGATCTCGGGCGCGCCGATCACCTTGCCCGCGGGCGGGATGACGCTTTCGCCAGGTACGAACGGCTTTGGGGCGAACTGGGCCTCGGCATATTGGCCGACAAGCTGGCGGATTTGCTTGCGGAGATCATCAGCGGTCATGGGTAATCAATCCTGTCAGGAAGAATGGGGAGCGCTGGCGAAGCGTTCCAGTTCGGAAAGGCAATAGGCGCGCATGTCCGTACCGGACAGCCAAGCGCGATGCCATGCGACGATACGTTCCAACGCCTCGGCCAGTGTCCAGCGTGGCCGCCAGCGGAGCCGTTCCTGCGCCTTGGAGATGTCAAGCTTGAGGTAGCGCGCTTCATGAGGCTGAACGCTTTTATCATGCACCCATTCGGCGCCGTCGCCCCAAGCGGCGCACATATGCTCGACAATCCATTGGACGGGACGGGCATCCTCGTCACGCGGACCGAAGTTCCAAGCCTGCGCGACCGAGGGATCTTCCCACAATGCCTGCGCGAGAACGAGATAGCCGGATACCGGCTCGAGCACATGCTGCCATGGCCGGATCGCCAGTGGGTTGCGGATCAGTACCGGATCATTCGCGGCAACCGCCCGCAAGATGTCGGGCACCAGCCTGTCCACGGCCCAGTCGCCCCCACCGATGACATTGCCCGCCCGGCCCGAGGCGATCGCCGTCTTACCCCGATCATCGAAGAACGAACGGCGATAGGCGGAGGTCACGAGTTCGGCGCAGCCCTTGGAATTGGAATAGGGGTCATGGCCACCCATTGCCTCATCCTCGCGATAGCCCCACACCCATTCGCGGTTTTCATAGCATTTGTCGGTCGTCACCACGACGCAGGCCCGGACATTGCCCGCTCGGCGTACCGCCTCGAGCAGATGCACCGTGCCCATGACGTTAGTGGCATAGGTGCCGACCGGGTCGTCATAGCTGGCACGCACCAAAGGCTGCGCAGCCATGTGGATCACGATGTCGGGATCGGCGTTCACCAGGGCTTGTTCCAGAGCCTCACGGTCGCGGATGTCACCGATGATCGAGGTGATCCCCTCCGAGACATGGGCCACGTCGAACAAAGCGGGTTCCGTGGGAGGAGCAAGCGCGAAGCCTGTCACCTTTGCGCCCATCTGCTGGAGCCACAGCGTTATCCAGCTCCCCTTGAACCCGGTATGTCCGGTCAGGAAAACCCTTTTGCCCGCCCAGAAAGCCGGATCGACCATGCCGCGTCGATCCTCGGTCATCGCCAGACGCACCACGGTGCCTTGCCGTTTTCCCAAAGCGAGTTCAGCATCTGCTTCTCGCGCAGCGTGTCCATCGGCTGCCAGAAACCATGATGCTCGAAGGCCATCAATTCGCCATCGCTGGCCAGGTTACGCAGCGGTTCCTGCTCCCACAGCGTATGATCGCCCTCGATATAGTCCAGCACCTTGGGCGACAGGACGAAGAAGCCGCCATTGATCAAACCGCCATCGCCCTGGGGCTTTTCCAGGAAGTTGGCGACCCTGCCGTCCTCGATCTGCAACGCACCGAAGCGGCCGGGCGGGTAGGTGGCGGTCAGGGTCGCCGCCTTGCCATGACTGCGATGGAACTCCATCGTCGCGGTGATATCGATGTCGCCGACCCCGTCGCCATAAGTGAAGAAGAACAGTTCTTCATCCTTCACATGGTCGGCCACCCGCTTGAGACGCCCGCCCGTCTGAGACTCGTCGCCCGTATCGATCAGCGTCACCCGCCATGGCTCGGCCCGGCGTTCATGGACGATCATCTCATTGGCCTTCATGTCGAAGGTCACGTCCGACATGTGCAGGAAGTAATTGGCGAAATACTCCTTGATCACATAGCCCTTATAGCCACAGCAGATCACGAAATCGGTGACGCCATGCGCCGCATAGATTTTCATGATATGCCACAGGATCGGACGCCCGCCGATCTCGATCATTGGCTTGGGCCGAAGGCTGGTTTCTTCGGCAAACCGCGTGCCAAGCCCACCGGCCAGAATGACTGCCTTCATGGATGAAAAACCTCAGTTCGAGCTGACGAATGCGTCGGAGAAAAAGCGTCGGGGCGGCAGGCCCAGCCCAAGAAGAGCTTCACGGGCGGATGCGATCATGCTCTGCGAGCCACAGGCATAAACCACTGTGTCCTCTACATCGACACCCGCTGCGATTGCCGCATCCTGAACATAGCCGCGCCTGCCTGGCCACGCCGCCTGACGGTCGGACAGCAGATGGTGGACACCGATATCGAGCCCCAGGCCGACCGGGTCCCAGCAAAAGCTTTCGGCGGCCCGATTGCCCCAGAATACGCTGATCCGATGACGGGCGGCGCGCGCCGGGTCCGCCGCCAGTTCCTCCAGCAGCGCCTTGACGGGCGCGATCCCCGTGCCCGTCGCCAGGAACAGGATGTTGGTCGGGGCCTCGTCGCGCAGGAAGAAGGTGCCGAACGGGCCTTCGATACGGACCAGGTCGTTGGGTTTTGCGCGTTCGAACCAGTAATCGCTCAGGCGCCCACCGGGATAACGCTTGACGATCAGTTCGAGCAGCGCGTCCTCACGGGGCGCGTTGGCCAGCGAATAGCTGCGCCGGACACCGTCTGCGAGGACGTCGATATACTGGCCCGGCAGGAATCGCATCGGCGAGGCGGGCGGCGTCTTGAGAATAATCCTGACGATGTCCGGCGCGAGGCGATCAATCGTAACGACCCGGCTGGGCATCGTGCGAATCTCGAGCCCCGCAACACGATCAAGCGGCTCGATATCCAGGCTGACATCGTTGGTAGCAGACCGACAACAGGTGAGGATCAGTCCTTGTGCCACTTCATCGTCCGTGAGGCTTTCCTCCTCCGAGCGGAGGATGCGCGTCTCGCCTTTCAGAACGAGCGATTTGCAGATACCGCAACGCCCGGTCCGGCAGCTATACTCGAGCGCGACGCCAGCAGCGCGAGCTGAATCAAGGATAGACGTCGCGGAATCCGCGTCAAAGGAACGTCCATTGCTAAGGCTTATGATAGGCATGGGCGCTACGCTGATACTTGTTTATGCGTACTAGTCCAGCATCTAAAGCGACGAGCGCTGCCCTATTCGCGGTTGGTAGGCATTGACACGGGTTGCCAAAGCCGAGCAAGGGCTTTTTTCGAAAGTGAGGCCGTGCATGATTGGCTTTTCCGTCTTGCTCGAGGGATGTGTTGGTTGATATGTCGGTGTCGACTGCGAATGTCGCGCCTTTTAAAATCGTCTCTACAGGATGGACAGATTAATCGCTTTCACCCTGCCTTTTTGCCTAAATGTGCCGGAATAACCTTGGCCGAGATTGACTTAAGCAAGGCGGTAGGCGCCCATCGCCAGAACGACCACATTCCTAATTCATCAACAACCTAACGGATCATCGGGGGACCCGACGTGAATCAGTACGAAAAGCGGATGCAGGCCATCCTTGAAGAAGGTAAGGCGAAGTACGGCATTCTCGCGGTCAAGGCAGAGTTCGAAGCCGAAGGAACGCGGGTCGACGAGCTGCTGCGGCTGCTTGAGATTGCCCGGCGGGCAGGCGTTAAGGTCGCGATCAAGATCGGTGGATGCGAGGCTATTCGCGATCTGATCGAATGCCGTGTATATGGCGTCGACTATATTATCGCCCCCATGGTCGAAACTCCTTACGCGCTCAGCAAATATGTCGCCGCCAAGGACAAGGTCTATCCGCGCGACGAGCAGGCCGACGTCAGCTTCCTGTTCAACGTCGAAACCTATCAGACGTATGAGCAGCTCGACGCTCTGGCCAAGGTTGCCCAGGAAGGTCGGGTCGGCATGGTGTTCGGCCGCGTCGATTTCGCCGGTTCGATGGGTCACAGCCGTGATTTCGTGAATTCCGACGAGATGCGCGGCTACGTCGCCAAGGTCGGCGAAGCGGCGCGTGACGCGGGTGTCGAACTGGTCGTCGGTGGCGCCGTCAGCCCGGATTCGATCCCGTTCCTGGCGCATGTCCATACGAGCCGCCTCGACCGCTTCGAGACCCGCAAGGTCATCTTCGACGGTGCCATCGCCAATACGCCCGATGCGGCGCGCGCGGGCATGGAACTGGCCATTGAGTTCGAACTGCTGTGGCTCAAGAACAAGCGCGATTACTATCAGGCGATCGCAGCCGAGGACGAGGCACGCATCACCATGATGGAAAAGCGTCAGCAGACCACGATCAAGGCGGCTGCCTGATCCCATGGCCAAGATGCGCGTTGCCGACCTGATCGCCCGCCTTTTGGTGGAGCATGGCGTTACCGACGTTTTCATGCTCACCGGCGGGGGGGCCATGCATCTCAACGATGCGCTGGGCCGGGCGGAAGGCTTGAAGAAGGTCTTTGTCCATCACGAGCAGGCGGCATCGATCGCAGCGGAAAGCTATGCCCGGTTGTCCGGGCGCCCCGCAGCGGTCAATGTCACCACCGGACCGGGTGGAGTCAATGCGCTGAACGGCGTCTATGGCGCTTATGTGGACTCGGTCCCGATGATCGTCGTGTCGGGGCAGGTGAAGCGTGAAACCTGCGCTTTCAACTATCCGCTGCCGCTCCGCCAGTTGGGCGATCAGGAAGTCGACATTGTCGGGATGGTTCGCGGGATCACCAAATACGCCGTGGTTCTCGACGATCCGCTCGATGCGCGGCGTGTGGTCGAGAAGGCTATCCACCTCACACGGCGCGGGCGGCCGGGGCCGGTCTGGATCGACGTACCGATCGACGTGCAGGCGGCGCCGGTCGATTTCGACACGCTCGCTCCCTATGATCCGGCAAGCGACGACGATGCGCATGAGGCCGAGAACACTCGTGCGGAGCTTGGCGCCCTGACGGGTTCGGCCCTTGATCAAGAGGTCGCCGCGACGCTGACCGAGCTATGTGCGGCGGAGCGGCCAGTGGTTCTGGCTGGTGCTGGCGTGCGCCTGTCCGGACAGCATCAGGCATTCCTCGCTTTCGTCGAGCGGCTGGGTGTGCCCGTGGTCACCGGCTGGAACGCGCACGACGCGATCCCCAACACCCATCCGCTTTATGTCGGGCGCCCAGGATCGGTCGGCGATCGTGGCGGCAATTTCGCCGTCCAGACGGCGGATTATGTACTGGTGTTGGGTTCGCGGCTCAACATTCGCCAGATCAGTTACAATTGGAAGAGTTTCGCGCGCAACGCTCGGGTCGCCATGGTCGATATCGATCGGACCGAACTGGAAAAGCCGACCTTGTCGCTGCACCGCGCGATCCATGCCGATCTGGTCGACTTCTTCGCTTCTGCAGCTCAGGCGACGCTGCCCTCGGACGATCGGCACGAGGCGCGGGCCGACTTCCTGAAGCGCAGTGTCGAGCGTGCGGCGCGTTATCCGGTCGTCCTGCCCGAATATCGATCGGTGGAAAGCCCGATCAATCCTTATGTCTTCGGCGAAGCATTGTTTGCCGAACTGGAGGAGGGCGATATCATCGTGTCCGGCGACGGCACGGCCTGCGTCACGATCTTCCAGGCGGCCTATCTCAAGCCCGGCCAGCGGCTTTATACCAACTCCGGCTGCGCCTCTATGGGCTATGACCTGCCAGCTGCGATCGGTGCCTATTATGCGGGCGGCGGGCGGCGGATCGTCTGTCTGGCCGGAGACGGCAGCATCATGATGAACCTGCAGGAACTGCAGACTATCGTTGGTCAGAAGCTGCCGGTGAAGGTGTTCGTCCTCAACAATGACGGCTACCACTCGATCCGCCAGTCCCAGCAGAACCACTTTCCAGACAACATCGTCGGCTGCGGTCCTGATAGCGGGCTGAGCTTCCCCGAATTCGCGCGGCTTGCGGAAGGGTTTGGGTTGCCCGCTTCGAAGGTGGATAGCCATGCGGGGCTTCCCGCGGCGATCCGCGCGACGCTGAACAGCGACGGACCCCAGCTGTGCGAAGTCATGATCGACAAGCGGCAGGAATTCGCACCCAAGCTCAGTTCGCGTCGTCTGGAGGACGGCACCATGGTTTCGCCGACCCTGGAAGACCTGTCCCCCTTCCTGCCGCGCGAGGAACTGGCGGAGGCCATGGCACCGTGCGCGACCAACGACTGAGTCCGGTCGGTTCGGATAGCCCGTCGATCAGCCATGTCATCTTCGATCTGGACGGCACGCTGGTCGACAGCTGTGCCGTCTGCATCGATATCCTGTCCGAAATCATCACCGAACGTGGTTCGGTACAGTCGATCGATCCGATCGGAGCACGGACCTATATGAGCCGTGGCGGCCTCGATATGGTGTCGGGCTTGCTGGGCGATGCCTGCGGCGATCCCGCTGAAGATCTGGCTGAATTTCGGGCGCGGTATCAGGTGCGTCAGACGCCGGTCGAAACATTGTTTCCTGGCGTATCGGATGGCTTGGCGCGATTGCGGGATGCAGGGCTGACCCTGTCGATCTGTTCGAACAAGCCGCAGATCCTTTGCGAAAAGGTGCTTGAGGATACGGGGCTGGCCCACCATTTCACCGTTGTGATCGGTGGACAGCACGGCATGCGCCCAAAGCCTGCGCCGGATTTGCTTCATGCCGTGCTGAGCCACGTGGACCATCCGCCCGAAGCGTGTCTGTTCGTTGGCGACAGTGAACTGGACCACGCCGTCGCCGTCGCAGCGAACATACCGTTTCACTTCATGACATATGGTTATGCCGAACCTGGCTGGGCGCCGGAGCAAGGTGTCGCCTTCCACTGTTTTCAAACCATGGTGAACGCTATCCTGGCGTGCACATCGACCTCGACCCATGCTTGAGGCTTCCATCGGCCATGACTTGGTCGCCAGTGATCGCCACATCGCCATAACCGGCGCAAGTGGTTGGATCGGACTGGCGACGCTTGATCTGCTGGAGCGAACGCTTGGATCCGATTTTTCGTCACGGGTGAGCTGCTACGGCTCGGCCGCCCGCCTTCTCGATCTGGGGGCGGGGAGGACGGTGCAACAACACGCCTTGACCGATCTGGAGACGCTGGAAGCGAAGCGGATATCGGTCCTTCATTTCGCCTTCCAGACGAAGGACCGGGCGGAAGTGATGAGCGAAGCGGATTACCGCGGCGCCAACCGCGCCATCGCCGATACCGTGCTGGCTGCGCTGGATAAGATCGGCGCGGAGCGCGTATTCGTAGCTTCATCGGGTGCCGCGACCAAGGTCAATGACCCGACCGCCAGTCCGGCGATGCGCCTATACGGGCAGTTGAAGTGCGACGACGAAAACCGTTTTGCGGACTGGGCGGATTTGCGTGCTAGGCGTGCGGTCATAGGGCGGATCTTCAATATCACTGGTCCTTACATCAACAAGCATCAGGCCTATGCAATGGCCAGCTTTATCCTCGATGCCCTAGCTGGCCGGCCGATCACGGTAAAAGCGCCGCGCGAAGTCATCCGTAGCTATGTCGCCATCCGCGAACTGATGGCTTTAATATGGGCGTTGCTCGGCGAGTCAACGGACGGGGTAGCCCGGTTCGATAGCGGAGGTGAGGCGCTGGAGCTTGGTGAAGTCGCCATGATCGTTGATCAGACACTGGGCGGCAACGGCGTCATGCGGGCCACAATTACTGACTCTGTTGCCGATCGTTATATTGGAAACGGAGCGCATTATGCACAGCTTCTGTCCAAGCATTGTATTGCATCCGTGTCTCTTGGTCAGCAGATCAGTGAGACGGCATCTTATATTCGTCAGCAACTATAATAGTTCGGCAAAAGACGAATGCACAGAATTTGTCATAAAATATCACGGAATGTAATTCCGTATTTCAAAGATTGACATGTAAATAGAATCATTGGTTTTTCGATGCTCTAGTGAGCGTCTTTTTTATTTTGAAAGAGCGCTGGTATGACTATGTTAGCGATCCAAAGCCAGCGACCTGATATTTCGGTCGTGATCCCTTGTTACAATGAAGAAGACAATGTACAGGCGATCTGCGCTGCGGTGATCGCACAGCTCGAACCGCTTGGTATGTCGTTCGACGTCATCTTCATTGACAATGATTCAACGGATCGCACTGTTGACCTCGTCCGGGGTCTGTGCGCTGCCGATTCTCGAGTCCGACTGATCGTCAATACCCGCAATTACGGACAGATGCGCTCACCGACCCATGGTATCTATCAGGCGCGGGGGCGCGCGGTCATCGGCATGTGCGCCGATTTTCAGGACCCGCCGGAGTTATTGCCGGAATTCGTACGCCGTTGGCAATCGGGAGTGGATATCGTTCTAGCCCTGCGCAAGTCGGAGACCAAGAACGGGCCAGTCCTGCGCATGATGCGAGGTTTATCCTATTGGCTGGCACGGAATTTCGGCGACTATCCCATCTTGCCTGATGCCACCGGCTTTGGCCTGTACGATGCACGAGTCGTGCACGCGACGCGTCTTCTGTCGGAACCCGAACCATTTTTTCGCGGTATGCTGGTTGAAACTGGCTACAAGCTAGAAACCATTGCCTTTTTGCGCCCACCCCGTGCTGGTGGCAAGTCGAAGAACAATTTTTTTGCTCTGCTCGATTTTGCCATGTCTGCGCTGGCGGGATCATCCAAGCGCCTTTTACGTGTGCCACTGTATATCGGCGTCTTTGGCGCGTTGATGACGTTGGTCATGCTGCTGGGGGGGGCCCTGGCCTTTTTCCTCGACAAGCCGATCGCCGGATGGTTCATCGCAGCGATCGTACAGGCTGAACTGGCGCTGCTGTTCGGTTTCCTGGGCCTTCTTGGCGACAATGTCCGCATCATTTCCGAACGAACGCGTGGCACACCTTTGGTTTTGGAGCGTGAGCGTGTCAACTTCCCGTCGGATTATTGATATGCACTTTTCACGCGAACGTTTTCGCGAATTGTGGCGCTATTATCAGGCCGGTGTAGTCAACACGATTTTTGGCTTAGGGGCGTATTCGGCACTTGTATGGGTCGGACTTGGTATATTCGTCGCTCAATTCATCGCCCATACCATGGGCGTCGCGTTCAACTACCTTACGTATAGTCGCCATGTATTCCGCGATGCGAACCCATCACCGGGCCGGTTCCTGCTGTCTTATGTGGTCAATTATCTGATCGGTCTGATCACGTTGGCGCTAGTATCACGCTTCATCGTTTCTCCTTATGGCGCGGGGATTGTGTCTGCTGGCATCGTGTCGGTGGTCAACTATTTTATCCTGAAGCGTTTTGTATTTCTGACTGAAACGACTTAATCCCTTTCGACCAGCAGGGATACGGCATAGAACTACGCTGGCTTTTCGATGACGCCGATGGTCGGCAATGCTAATCCGATGATGGTGCAGATTTTAATATCGGCCACATCCGCGTGCGTCGGCGGTTTCTACCGCTGGTACGAAACTGTTCGGCCATGACGGTCCCTGGACCGTACATGGCCCATATCCGCAAATCTTTTGGCTTTTTAGCGCTGTCCGTACGATTGGCTAGTGATACCGGGCGGTTTGATCTTCAACCAATGGCACGGCAGGACGAGAGGCCATGCTGGTTATGAAAGGCCGACGTTGAAGCAGGACATTTCACGCCGCGCGCTGTTGCCCGTCGCGACTGGTATCGGATGGGGAGCAGTCGGGCTATTCGCTGGTAGCGCGCCCGCACAAACAAACCCGCAACCGCTGACGGACACGCCTCCCACCGTACTGACGCCTGGCGTCCACCGCGTTGACACCAATCTAACGATCCGTGGCGACCTTATGGTCCCGTCTGGCACGACGATCGAGATCGCGGCAGGCCGGACCCTTACCCTTCTGGGCAGCTTCATGGCACCGGTCGCTCATATCTTCACCGGGGCTGGCAAGGTGGATCTCAATCGCAGCAGAATGGTCGAAGCCCATCCCGAGTGGTGGGGCGCGGCCCCGGGCGATAGCAGACAGGATAGCTTGTCAGCGCTGACAGCGTGCTTAGCCGCGCATCCTGTCATGCGACTGCTCGCAGCGGACTACTTCATATCGGCAACGCTGGCGGTGGAACGCTCCTTCTGCCGGATCATCGGTAGCGGTTTCCGGGGAACGGAACAGGGGCAGGGAACGCGCCTGATCGTGACGGGGGGACGTGCCGACGTTTTACGCGTCGGGCCAGCCAGTCGCCCGAAGATGGTCAATGATTTCCTCCAGAATATTGACATTCGCGGCATTGCGCTGGCGCGCTCAGTCGCACCCGATACCAGCGGGGGGGCTCAGCCAGCGGGTCTGCGGGCACAGTTCCTATTGTTTGGGCGTATTGACGACGTCAGCGCTGCCGAGCATGCGGTTGGCTTTGTAGCGCGTGGACTGGTCCGAACGACTTTTACAAACTGTATCGCTTTTCGTTCCGTGCCGGGGCGACAAGACAACCAATATTGGCGTGGCTTTTTGCTGGATGGGTCCGCCGACATTGGCTTGGCAGGCGGCAATGCTTCGTTATCACTCATCGAGTGCAATGCATCGATTGGGGGAGAACCCAAGGTCGAGGATGGGGTAGGGTTGTTGCTCGACGGTGCTTTTGCCGACAGTTTCGTCCTCGGCTTCGAGACGACGGGCATCGCCACCGGCATCCGTGTGGATGGCCGCGCCGATGCCCTTGCGACGCGCGGCCGTAACGGTCATGTCAATCTTCACCTGACGATGCCCATCATCGATCAATGCGGGACGATAGGGATCGAAATCCGCAATACCTCCACCCATGCGATGATCGACATCACCGAACCCTACGTCGCCGTTGCCCCTTCCGCCGATGCGGCCATGCGGTTCGATCGGATGCGAGGCGCGGTAACTCTGACAGGTGGCCAATGTGTCGGCAACATGAATATGGCTGCAAAGGGCGATGCTGCAGGGCTGGAAGCCTTAGACAGTCATGGCTTGCAAGTGACGGGGCTTAAGATTTTGGAGCATTCGCGTCCAGTTGTTGTGACGAGATGCGAGGGCTTGTCACTCCGTTTGCTTATTGCGAATCCCTCCTCGCGGCCAGGGGGTGATGCCATCAGCGTCAGCAACTGCACCGCCGGAACGATTGCTCCCCTAATTTCGGGACAGGATGGTGCGTTTGCCACAGGCGTACGATTCGTTGGACGGTCGGCGCAGATGCACGTCGATGCCAGCGGAATAATGCCAGCCGCACTTGAAGGAAATCGCCAGCGCGTCATGAACGGCGATCGGGCGCTTTCGCTACCATCCCGTGAAGCATACATCACGGTCGACGGTATCTAATGAACGCCTTGGGTAGCCGCCATGGCTGGTATCTTTGTGCCATATTGATGGCGGCACTGATGATGCGACTGGCCACGATCGGGTTCGGCTTGCCCGCACTCAACGATCCCGACGAACTGATGTTCGAGATGGGGGCGATCCGGATGCTGACGGGACCGACGCTCAATCCAGGCTGGTTCGGTCATCCGGCAACGACCACCATGTATCTGCTCGCCGTCATCAACATAATGGTTTTTGCCAGTGGTTGGTTGAGTGGCCTGTTTGCATCTCCCGACGGCTTCACGAAGGCCGTCTATACCGATCCTAGCTGGATTATTCTGCCCGGCCGGATCGCGATGATGTTTTTCGGAATCGCGACGATCTGGCTCACCGCACGGTTGGCAGCGCGTCTGTTCGGCGACCGCACAGGCGTGATTGCAGCATTGCTCTTGGCGTTCAATCCGGTTCACATAGCATGGTCGCAAATTATCCGGTCCGACATGATGGCTTGCGTCTTCATGCTGATGTGCCTGGGAAGCGCCATGGACATCGCTGAACAAGGGCGCTGGCGCGATTATGTTCGTGCGGCCTTGTGGCTGGGTCTGGCGATCGCGACCAAATGGCCCTTTGCCTTGTCGGCCATCGGCATCGCATCTGGAACATGGCTCGCCATCCGTTCGGGTGTGCTGGGTAGGCGACAGGGAATGATCCGATTAGCCACAACGGGGTTGATGGCTATCGGTTTCCTGTTCGTGATCTCGCCCTACCTGCTGCTCGCCTATCCCACCGTCATCAATAATCTACGGGGTGAGGGACAGGCCCATCATCTGGGCGCTACTGGGGGTGGGTTCCTGGCGAACCTGTGGTGGTACGTCCGGGTGCCACTGGTGTCCGGTTTCAGCATAGTCGGCCTAGGACTGCTCCTATTAGGCTGGCTACGTCTGCCGCGCCAGCGCCAGGCTTTTGCGATGCTGGCACCAATGGCCATCGGTTTCATGATCGTTCTGTGTAGCCAAAGGCTGATCTGGGAACGGTGGGCCTTACCACTGATCATGATCGGTGCCATGGTTGCGGCGCACGGGCTGACGATCCTGACCGCGTGGTTGCGTCAGCGCATCGGCATGAATCGGGCGCGTCTCGCATCCGCTGGGCTATTAGGTTTGGCCTTGGCAATATCAGGCCAACGGGCCTGGGCTGATGGGAACGCCCGAACCCACGACACGCGCCAAATTGCGGCGGCATGGTCGCGCAGCCACATCCCGCCCGGCAGTACCGTATTGGTCGAGCACTTCGCTTTTGATCTGCTGGATCAGCCATGGCACTTTCTGTTCCCGATGGGGAATGCAGGGTGCGTCGATGCTGTCGCGATGCTGCACGGACGCATTCGCTACGCGACGATCGAACGCGCAAGACGTGGCCGTTCAAATGTCGACTATGGGACTGTCTCATCCCATATGCGCGCTACCTGCAGTGCCGATTTCGCCATTCTGACCCAGGCCGACCGCTACCACGCCGAGCGTGCTGTATTCCCCCGCGAAGACGAGGCTTATCGAAGTCTAGAGCAACATGGGCGCGTGGTGGCAACGTTCCGGCCGCTGTGGGGCAAAATCGGGGGGCCAACGATAACGATAATCGATCTCAGACAAGAACGGTAAAGAGACAGCGTTTTTTAGCAAAGGTGATCAAATATTCGATCCAGTTCGTGCATTTGGCGTCTTCCCTGTTTTTTCATCCAAGCTGAGTGAGAGTTTTTCGACCCTTTGAAGCCTGCGGGCAACGAACTGGGACATGAAGAAGCCGAGGTATACGGACGAGCAGATTGTGTTTGCGCTGAAGTAGGCAGAGACGGGCACGCCGGTGGCGGAGGTCATCCGCCGGATGGGTGCGTCGGAGCAGACATTTTACCGCTGGAAGAAGGTGTATGGCGGGCTGGGCGTCGGCGAGCTGCGGCGGGTCAAGCAACTCGAGGACGAGAACCGCAAACTAAAGCAGCTCGTCGCGGACCTGAGCCTGGACAAGCATATCCTGCAGGATGTCCTGGCAAAAAAGCTCTGACGCCTGGGCGACGGCGCGAGATCGTCGCGCACGTCCAGGCATCCCACGGCGTAAGCGAGCGGCGCTGCGGCTGCGCATTCATGATCTGGCGGCAGCACGGGTGCGCTATGGCTATTTTCGGATTTACATCCTGCTGCGCAGGGAGCGCTGGCTGGTGAACCACAAGCGGTTTTACCGGCTGTATCGGGAGGATGAATTGAGCCTTCGGTTCAAGCGTCCTCGTCGAGGGCGTCAGCGCGGCGGTGACGCGCATCGCGTCAGTGCGTGTTGCGCCGAAGACCATTCGGGTCGACAACGGTCCGGAGTTCATCTCGAAGGCGCTCGACCGGTGGGCGTATGAGAACGGCGTCACGCTTGATTTCTTGCGGCCGGGCAAGCCGACCGACAACGCCTTCGTCGAGAGCTTCGACGGCCGGCTTCGCGACGAGTGCCTGAACGAGCACCTGTTCCCCTCGCTGGCTGCGGCGAAACGGATCATCGAGGCATGGCGGATGGACTACAACACCGTGCGTCCGCACAGCAGCCTCGGCGGCATGTCACCCGCCGAGTTCACCAACCGCCCCCGCCAAGGGCATGATGACCCCGAAGCTAACTCATCAGCGGCTTGAAAATAGGGAGCAGGTCACCGGTTAGATGCCAGTTTCCTCGGCTCGCGATTCTGGCTAACAAGCCATTGTTTGATCCGGCTCAGCATCGCCTCCCTCTGCGCTTCGATGAGGGCTGGGCTGCATTAACGCCGTACGGGAGCCGATAGCTAGTGAAGCCTGTATTTTTCCTTTTGACGACATGCGGCATTTCGCCATGCCTGCTTGCAACCGTTGCGCTGACAGTGCCGATCGAAGCAGCCGCTCAGGCTGGCGATCAGCAGGATCGCGCAGTGCAGCAGCTTTCGCAGGATCAGGCTAACTCAAGTCGCTTAGCCGCGGCGAGCCAGAACCGGGCCGCCGAATCCGCTCGTTATGTACCTGATCAAATCAGCGTTTCAACAGGGCGTGGCGAGACCAACTCTACGAGAGATGACAGGCCCGATACTAATGACGTATCAAGAGAGCAGGTGGTTACTCGTCGGCCTTCGCCGCCAAGCGAGTTCGAACAGTTCGCGTCGGATATCGTTGACGCACCGTTACGACGTTTCGGCAGTAACCTACTGATACCGACGGCGCGTGATTTTACGGCACCACCGACCACCACCGTTCCGCCAGATTACAAGATCAATCCTGGCGATGAGTTGGCCATTGGCCTGACGGGTTCGATCCAATCGAGTGACATGCTGCTCACCGTAGACAGCAATGGCCGCATCTTCGTGCCTCGCGTGGGTGCGATTTCGGTTGGTGGGGTGCGCTATGGCGACCTCCAGCAGGTGATAGCGGGTCAGGTTTCGCGGCAGTACCGCGACTTTCGGGTTTCGGTGTCAACCGCGAGGTTGCATGGAATCACTGTCTACGTCACCGGTTTCGCACAAGCGCCAGGCTCCTACTCGGTCAGTAGCCTTTCTACGCTGGTAAACGCCGTATTGGCTGCAGGTGGCCCCTCTGCTGGAGGTAGTTTCCGCTCGATCCAGTTGCGCCGCGGTGGGCAATTGATTGCCGATTTCGACCTCTACGATCTTTTGCTGAAGGGCGACAAGCGAGCCGACGCTGTACTCGAAAACGGCGATGTCCTCTACATCGCCCCCGTCGGTGCCCAGGTTGCGGTCATCGGCAGCGTGAACAATCAGTCGATCTTCGAGACACGAGCGACCGATACGCTCGCGGATGTTCTGCTCTATGCGGGCGGCGTCAATACGGTTGCTGACGATAAGCGGCTGCTTTTGCTCGACCCTCTCAAGCCCGATAGCGGCTGGCAGCAGCTGAGCGTGCAGGACATGAGCGAGACGGTGGCGCGCCGTGCCCAAGTGATCCGTGTACTGTCAGCTATCGGCATCGCTCGACCACTGATGCAGCAGCCGGTCCTCGTCACGGTGAACGGCGAAGTTACCAAACCGGGCCGATATTATGTTCAGCCCGGTACCTCGTTGGGCGAGGTGGTCGCGCTGGCGGGCGGGCTGACACCGCAATCCTATGCATTTGGTACCGTATTCACGCGCGAACGTTTGCGCATCCAGCAACGTGTGAGCTTCGAACGCGCCCTGACGGATGCCTCCGTGACATTGACGGCAGAGGCGTTGACGTCAGCTTTGCGTCCGAGCACTGACGCCGTCCAGCGGGCGACGGCACTGAACGGAATCATCGCGGAACTCAGGCAGCGCAAGCCCGATGGGCGACTGGTGCTTGACGTAGCGCCTGATGCCTCTCAGCTCCCGGCTAACGTAACGTTGGAGAACAACGATACCCTCTATATCCCGCCTGTGCCTGTTGCAGTGGGCGTTTTCGGTTCGGTCCCTAGCCCTGCGAACTTTCGCTTCACTCCTGGACACAGAATCCGCGATTATATTGAGCAGGCGGGCGGCGTGCAGAAGATTGGTGATCGCCGTCACGTGTTCGTCATACGGGCAAATGGTAGCGTGATCGAACAAGGTCAGGGTGCCCTAAAGGCGTATGCTCTTCCGGGCGATCTCATTTTTGTGCCGATTAATGGATCGCGCGGCGAAACTTGGGCAAAATTGCGTGAAGTCACGCAGGGCTTGCTCACTACGGGGCTGACAGCAGCTACCATTGCCACGGTGTCAAAGTGACCGCTGTGGCTCGCTGGGTTCTGGAACCGCGCCGACGCCGGATTGGCTATATCGCGATCGCACTCGTGCTTGCCGTACTGTGTGTCGTGCCGCGGCCATGGGTCGCACGCGCTAAACTGCTGCCACAGGATGCCAATAGTGCAGGTCTAGGGCAGGTGCTCAATTCGCTTGGTGGCCAGCTTGCGACTTTTGCAAACCTGTTTTCAGGGGGGAAGCCACCTAACGACCTCTACGTCGTCATCGGGCGTAGCATGGCGGTCACGGATCGCGTGATCAATTCGTTGCAGCTTGTCGGTCCGGATCGACAATATGCCACGGTACGCGATGCGCGTATCGCTCTTGCCAAGGAGGTTGACATTCACCTGCTGCTTGGCGGTGTATTGGAAGTAGAGACGCGCACATACGACGCCGATACGTCGATGCGCATTACAAAGGCCTATGTGGATGCGATTAGCGATCGTATCGCGGCGCTGACTCGCAATACGATCGCTCACAAGAGTAAGATCGTGCACCAGCGCTTCCGTGAAGCAGGTGAGCGCGTCGTAAGGGCAGAGCAAGCACTGGATGCGTTCCGGCGTGCGAACCGTCTCGCCTCTCCGGAACAGGAATTAGGTAGTGCTATCGCTTTGAGGGCCTCGCTTCAGGCTCAGCTCGCCGCCAAACAGGTAGAGCTTCGATCCATCGAACAGGTTGCAGGTCCCGAGAACCCGCAGCTCGCCGCAGTGCGTGCGCAGGTTGCAGCGTTGCAGGGGCAAGTTGCCAGTACCGGTCGACCCACGAGCGGCGCTGGCGGACCTAATGTTGCAGGATTGGGAGCTGTGACCAGCCGCTACCTCGATCTCTACCGTGACTATCGCTTTGCCGAAGCGCTGTATGAGGTTTATGCTCGAGCGACCGAACAGGTAGAGGTCGAAAACCTTTCGGCAGAAAGCGCTAACTACATTCAGATCATCGAGCCTGTGAATGTTGATGCTGAGCGTCATTATAATGTGTCAGCGGTGGCGTTGCTTATTCTGATAATTTTGATGGCAGTTTTCACTGAGCTTTATGCGCCACTTACTGGTTTGGAATGGCAGCATGTCCTCGGTCGTGAGCATATCGACAACGGAAAAGATGGTTGACAAGCCAAAATTTTCACTGATCCAACTATGTTGGATCATGATGACGTCCGCTGTAGGTTTTATGGGGGCCTTGCTACTCAGAATTTTGGCTGCGCATCCTATTATAAAACATGTATTTGGTGTGTTTGATACGCGGTATCGGGTTCTCACCGAGCGGAGGCATCACGTGCAGTCAACGACAGGAGGATGTATCTATTTATTGATAAGCAAAGCCGCCTCGTCACAGCGTGATTACATTGACCTAGCCGAGTTTTCCTAAGTGATGCCTCTGCGCATGCCCGGCGAGTCCCGCCGACGTATTCCCGAACTGTGTTTGATGCTGTTGGTACTCGCAGGGTTGGTTTGGTGCATCAATTATTTTTCGGTGCATGGACGGCTTCCGCAACCCTTTGTTTTCGATCCCAATGACACATTCATGGATTGGTTCAACACCGCTTACTGGGCCCACCACCGCGGTGCTTTTGACGTGTGGAAGACGGTTTATCCTCCACTATCATTCGTATTTCTCAAGCTAGCTGGCGATCCCTCCTGTTACGTCAGCGATGCTTTTGCTGCGCGCGACTGTGACGTTTACGGGCGTATTGCCATCCTGGCCTGCTGGGCGATTGGTAGCGCGGTAGCGACCTACGCTTTTTGGAAGGCGGATCCACGTACGGCGTTGTTCCGGGGCGTTGGTTTTACTTTCGGACTACCGTGGTTATTTACGCTAGAGCGTGGCAATCTCATCCTTGTTTGCTTCATTTTCTTTGTGATTGCATTCGGCGGGATTGCCCGGTCGCGTTGGACTCGCGCGGTAGCAAGTGCTTTTTTGATTAATTTCAAGCCATACTTGCTCGTGCCTGTTATTACTACTGCAATAGGTCGCCGGTGGCGTGACTTGGAATTAGCTGGTTTTGCGACACTGGGTCTCTATCTGCTCACTGTAGCGTTGCTTGGTGACGGTACCCTGGGGCAACTCATCGCTGGCGCCGCAGCCTTTATCAAGCTCACCGGAAACCAAGTTTGGGAAAGCGTCTTCTACTCGACAAGCTATGCGCCATTTCTAGGCTTTGATACATATCGCTTTCCAACGCGCGACTTCCTACCGTCACGTACAGTCGACCTGATCATGACGACTATTCCAATCATCATAAATGCAAGCCGGATCATAGGGCTCATCACCATAGTGGGGAGTTTTCTGCAGCCGAACGTCGTCAGTGAACGGCGGATAGCCCTGATTCTTTTGGGCACCTATCTTATCGGCTCGTCTCCGGGTGGTTATACTGCAACTTTTATCGTATTTTTAGTATTCTTGGAGCCATGGCGTCGTCCGGGGCCAATTGTCGCGATTTTTGCTGCTTATCTATCCTGCGTCCCCTATGATAGCGTACTTTCGACATTCATCGAAATATCCAGTCCGGCTTGGCTCTCGCAACGCCCAGTCACGGAAGAAATCGGCATCTCACTTGGAATTTTCCTCCGCCCAGGGTTAATGTGCTTTATGGTATGGGGGATAGCACTCGACAGCCTAGCGCAAATCATGGCGGCGCACCGCTTTCGACGGCCGACAATCGATCCTCATCCGCACGTTCTGCAGTCGTAGATAGAGGCAATGACCGGTAAAGCCTGAGCGGCCTCCCGGCACCTCCCAGTATTCGATGGCACGCAGGCCCCAGCTATAGAACGACGCCGACTGATGGTTTGACGCCCGAACTTCGCCGAAATGGTTGTTTGAGTTCGGTAGCCCTTTTTTTTGCCTGGGGTGGCATAGCTGTTGTACCCGAGGTGGCCAACCCCGGCATAGCCGCCCGGAGTCTGCCGGGCACCGGCCGGGCGAGGAGGTCATTTACGAGCCGGCGTCCATCTGCCGCTCTACCGCCAGGCCGAGATGATGGCGGCGCAACGGCTCGACATCGCCCGTTTGACGCTAGCGGGCTGAACCGGACAGGCTGCGGCACTCCTCGACCCCATCGTCAACCACATCCGTGACGAGGTTCTCAAGGCCGACAAAATCCGTGCAGCCCGGCAAATCATCCCTCCATCAACCGAAGCAAGTTCGTGCGCCAACGACCTGCGTCAACCCAGTGATGGCCATGGGCTACGACAAAGTCGAACCAATGCCAATCCGACGTTCATGGCCTGTAATGGCGGATCGAGATCATACCATATCAACTCGAGTGACCAGTTGCGGAAGCAGAACGCTTGAACAGGCGAGCTGTAAGTATCAGAATCTCGTTCGCAATAGGATGCCGCTTATATCGTAGCAATAGAAACCACCCAACGATACCCGAGACGATAGCGATTGCGATCAAAGGTAACGGAACATGGGGTGACCAGTTCCACCATCCCATTAACAGGATGGAAGGGGTAATTGCTACGGCTGTGAGTTGCAGGCTTTCTCGGTAGACACGGTCGACCTCGCCAGGCTCCGTTCCAGCCAAACGATCGATATGCGGTCGGTAAAGAATATAGCCCACAATAGCCTCGCCAATTCGCCCTATCGCAGCGGCAGCCAAGCCAAAAAGGCATCCTATAGAAAAAATTGCGGTTCCGATAATAGCCCGGGATACCTCAATCCATATTTGCCGCTTTGTTTCTTTGCGCAAAACGAACAACTCCCAGTTCATACCAAATCCAAGTACGATGAACTGCGCAATCATTAATAATGCCAAAGGAACAGCAGCAGGAAGCCACTTCACGCCATATAACATCAGAACCAATGGCCCTGCTAACGTGGCGATACCCAGCAGGATCGGCCACATGGCTCCCGTGATCATCCGCAACGCCCGGATGAAGGTTGCATGGAGCTCGCCCGTCTCGCGTAGATCCCGCGATAGCTGGACAAATATAACGCTGGTCGCCAAACCGTAGACATTGATAAAGATCAAAGTCGCCAGGCCCGATGCACGCGAATAAAGGCCCAGCGCAACTAATCCCAACATGTTGCCGATAATAATATCGGAACTACGTGCAGCCAGCTGTGCCACACCACTAATCGATAGCATCTGGATACCGAAGACCAATATCTCTCGAAAGCGGTGTAGGCCTGGACGGAAAATGAGATCACGGGGTCGGGCAGCCATATAGACGAGCGCGCAGACGAGATTCGCGATTACTGGCCCGACCGCAAGACCAGGCGCGCCTGCACTCCACCAAAGGCAGGTCAACGTTACGAAGGATGTGATAAGCGCACGCACTATGCTGATCATAGAAATTGTAGAATAGCGCATTTCCCGCATGCACAATGCTGCAGGTACGAACTCAAGCGCGGAGAACAAAGGCCCGGCTGCCATGATTAGGAATACGGCTGATATCTCGTTATGCTGCCGCACCAACAGGCTGAACAGGCCGGCGCATAGCAGGCATAGCGCTAGAAGACTGCTCAAGGCCAGATTGACCGTAAAGGCAGACCTGACGGTTTGCGTGTCGATTGTCTTTTCTCGGACGAGAAAAGCCTGCGTGCCGAAGGCAAGAAAAACACTCAGTACACCTGATATTGCCAGTGCAAGAGCATAGATACCCATTTCGCGCGGTGAAATCAGGCGGGCAACGATGACCGATGTCGTGAAAGTGATTGCCAGTGTGATTAGCTGGCTGCCATATGACCAAAATAAGGAACGACGTACTGACATCTAGCTCGCTTTCCGCGACTCCCTTCGGGCGATGATCCGAGCATGTACTCGTCGTGGCACAACGGCGAACAAAGCCAGAGTCCGCAGCGCCATGAAGTGTAACGAGGCCTTCCAACCCCTTCCGTCTGAGGAAGATCGATAATCAGATAAGACCGTTTTCCGCAATTCGGGCCAGTAAATGAATGGCCAAGCGCTCATGGCACCGAAGCGGGGCAGCGGTTCCACCCCGCGATGGTCGAGATCTGCCTGGATCATTGATACGAGCGATGGAGCATGGGACGCAACGACCGTCTTCCACTTGATTGTATCTACCACACGCATACGGTTAAGTCGTAGCAATTCGACTTTAAGGAAGGGAACGCCATTATCTATAATTTCCCTCCAAAGTAGATGGGCCGGATTATAAGGATAGCGTCGGGCAATTCCCTGTCGTTCGTCAAATGAAAAGGCAGAATGATAACGCAATCCAGAGGCAACTAGCCTCTGGCTTAAGCCAATCTCATACTTCGTGACGAGCGACAACTTGTCAGGTAAGTCGGGCATCGGAGTACACATCAAGGCAGAAAAGGCTGATGATTGATATGCCTCTGGACGTAATAATAAAAACCAGCTTTGCAGGTGCGGGGCAATTTCAAGTGACTCGACGGCGCCATAAAAATCAGCGTCATGGGTCAACAACTGATCTATAAAAGAAGATAGATCGGTCAGTGGCCCGTAAACGCTGTCATTGGCGAGAAGAAGAAGTTGCGCTTTAATAGGAAAGAAGCGCATGCAGGCTTCGATCCACCCGCCAAAATCCATTCCCGTATTTTCACGCAGGATGACTTCGGCACCTACTGTCCGCAAATCGTTCAACGCATCAGATGTGAGTTTCGCCGTCGACAACACCACGGTGACAAAGCCCGCGTCTTGCAACGCCCGTAGATAATGAAGCGTATGCTCAGCGACCCACCCGTCCTGATGATAATGCGCGAACAGGCACAGCCGAGCCGTATCACGAATCCGACGCTCGTCGATTGCGGGAATGGAAACAGATGCTGTCACCATCTTCTAGAGCCGCGGAAAGTCAGCCAGCGACGCCAAGACGGGAGCGAAGGATGTCGGCCAATCGCGGTTCAGACGAGCCGAGGCATACGCTGCTTTACGGGTGGCGTCATCGGCTACACGAGCGATACCGTGGCGCAATCCATCTAACAATGCATCGGTATCAAGCGGTCTGTACAAGATATTGTCGCTGTAATGCGCAGCTTTTCCTTTGGGACCAAAGGCGTTGGTTACAACCACCGCGCCACTTGCCGCAAGGTCGAGCGGCGGATAGCTCGGATGGGGAGTGTACATCAGCGAGAAACCGAGATCTGCCTTGCGGACAAGGGATGCATAGTCTGCCCAGGATAAGCCATTATGATACTGGATCGGCCGACCGGGAAAGACCACGTTCTGGATATTGATACCGAAGAAATGAACATCCCATTCGTCGACCGGAAACAGACCTGCGGCAAAGGCCTTGTCGAGTACGGTGATCCCCCGGAGGAACAGGTTTCGAGGATGATCGGGACGAGCATAGAAGACAAGATTACGCCGACCTTCATGGGCGTCAGGGTGGTAGATACTAGTCGGGAAAGCAGGCTCGAAGGCAATGCCGTGCCGTGCCGGACCAGCGGTATCGGTCGCCTGGAAGTGCGCCATCAACAAGTGGCTGTTGACTATATAGCGGATGCCAACATCGTTGAGTGCTTCGTCGCACAGCAACTGCTGATCGCCACCAGCATAGAACATTCGTTCGTCTTCCTGCAGCAGGTAGACGATCTGATGGGCGGGTACGGTCTGTCGCGCTGACCATGTTCCCCACCATGACGTAGTAAGAACCATGTCGTCCGGTCCCAGCGGGACACCGGGATCGCTCTCGGAACCATCCGAGAAAATCATGTCGATTTCCCCGTCATATGATAATCCCTGAAGTTCAAGCAGCGCACGAAGCGCCGTGTCGTTACAAGGGCGTTCGCGGGTTACGATACGCAGTGAACGCTGTTGGGCCTGTGCGATACTGACGGCGAGTAATACGGCGGTGCCGACACCTCCCATCAACTGGCCTGATGCGACACTGTCCGTAATTATCGTGACATGGTGATGGCCGGATTCAGGTCGAGTCTTCAGCGGACGCAGATTATGAAATGCCTGCTGCATCGACGCAGCGACCGATCGGGGCTGTGCCGCTTTCCAGCGTGCGACTTTTTGCCGCACTGCCCGGCGCCAGTGCGGTGGCGGGAATGCGGCAAGAGAATGCAGGTTGATCATAGTTGTACTGACCGCTCCT
This sequence comes from Sphingomonas fuzhouensis, assembly GCF_034659795.1. Taxonomy (NCBI): domain Bacteria; kingdom Pseudomonadati; phylum Pseudomonadota; class Alphaproteobacteria; order Sphingomonadales; family Sphingomonadaceae; genus Sphingomonas; species Sphingomonas fuzhouensis. The sequence continues at coordinate 70,799 of NZ_JAXSQY010000009.1, read as the reverse complement.
GCCGCTGCACCAATGCGGTTTCGATCATCTCAGCCAAGGACACCGCCGTGTACGTTCCGCCGGATCGGCATGCCAATCCTCAACGACCGTTTACCGCATTCAGAATTGCGCGACCGTAATTGGTCTTTTTGAACCGTTCTCCCGCAGCACGCGCCATGTCGGCATCGATAAAGCCCATTTCGAACGCGATCTCTTCGAGGCACGCGATCTGGATACCTTGGCGGTGTTGAAGCGTGCGGACAAACTCTCCGGCCTCCAGCAGACTGTCATGGGTGCCGGTGTCCAGCCATGCATAACCGCGGCCCATCTGTTCTACATACAGGTCGCCCGCCTCCATGTAGAGGCGGTTCAGGTCGGTAATCTCCAATTCGCCTCGTGCTGACGGCTTCAGGTCACGTGCCAGTTGCACAACGCGATTGTCGTAGAAATACAGGCCGGTGACGGCGTGATTCGACCTGGGCTGAACGGGCTTTTCTTCCAGGCTGATGGCCTTGCCGTCCGCGCCCAGTTCGACCACGCCGTAACGTTCCGGGTCATCGACGCGATAGCTGAACACCGTCGCGCCCTGTGCCCGCGCGACCGCACGTCCCAACAGGTCGGTGAGATGCGCGCCGAAGAAGATGTTGTCGCCCAGTACCAGCGCAACATTATCGTCACCGATAAAATCCGCGCCGATCGTGAACGCCTGCGCCAGCCCTTCGGGGCGTGGCTGCTCGGCATAGGAAATGGACAAGCCGATCGCGCTGCCGTCGCCGAACAGACGCTGGTAGTTGCCGAGATATTCGGGACTGGAAATGATGAGCACGTCCCGGATTCCCGCCAGCATCAACACCGACAGCGGATAATAGATCATCGGCTTGTCATAGACCGGCAGCAACTGCTTGTTGACGGCTAGCGTCGCCGGATGGAGCCGGGTGCCCGATCCACCTGCCAGGATGATACCCTTCACTTCTTGGCTCCAATCAGTTCGTCGAGGATGTCGCTCAGTGCGTCGTGCCACGCCCGGGGAGTAATACCATAAGCGCGTTCTATCGCGTCATGGTCTAGCAGCGAATTGGCGGGACGTCGCGCAGGCGTCGGGTACTCGGCGGTGGTGATCCCTTCCACCTTCGCGCTAGCACCGCCCCGCACGCCGGACTGGCGGAAGATTTCCTCCGCGAACCCTGCCCAAGTCGTCGCACCGGCATTGCTGAAATGGAAGGTGCCGGTCGGCGCATTGGCGTCGTCGGCCAGCCGTACCGCGATGCGCACCAGTATGTCGGCGAGGTCCGCTGCGCTGGTCGGACTGCCGTGCTGATCGGCGACGACGCGCAGGGTCTCGCGCTCCGCGCCGACGCGCAGCATCGTCTTCACAAAATTATGGCCATGGGCCGACACCACCCAGGCGGTGCGAACGATCGCATGGCGTGCGCCGCTGGTACGCACCGCCAGCTCACCGCCCAGCTTCGAAGCGCCATAGACGCCGAGGGGGGCGACCGGATCGTCGACACCCCAGGCGCCGTCACGGTCGCCGGGAAAGACATAGTCGGTCGACACCTGCACCAAGGGCACATTTGCCGTCGCACAGGCCGAAGCGAAGGCGGCGGGCGCCAGCGCATTGACCTGCCACGCCGCGACCTGATCATGCTCCGCCTTATCGACCGCAGTGTACGCCGCACCGTTGATGACGGCCGCCCAAGGCCGCTCCGCCACCTTTGCCGTGATCGCTGCGGGGTCGGTCAAGTCGAGCGTGCTACGGTCCAGTGCCACCACCCGCCAGCCTTCGGGCAAGTTCACGCGTTGCAGCTCACGTCCAAGCTGTCCGTTCGCACCGGTGACCAGTAATTCCCGCATCACGCGATCCCGCGCCGCTCGGATGCCTTCGCCGCGACCAGTGGCCGCCACCAATCCTCGTTATCGAGATACCAGGTCACCGTCTTCTCGATCCCGCTCTCGAACGTCTCCTGCGGGTGCCAGCCAAGTTCGTTGCCGATCCGCGCCGCATCGATCGCATAGCGCTTGTCATGGCCAGGGCGATCGGCGACCGAGGTGATCTGCTCGGCATAGCTCACCCCATCGGCACGCGGGCGCAGCCGGTCGAGGATCTTGCAGACGGTACGCACCACCTCGATATTCTGCTTCTCGTTATGGCCGCCGACATTGTAGGTTCGCCCTACCTGTCCACGCTCGAACACCGCCTGCAAGGCGCGGACATGATCCTCGACGAACAGCCAGTCGCGTACTTGGTCGCCCGCGCCGTACACCGGTAGCGGCTCGCCAGCGAGCGCCTTGACGATCATCAGCGGGATCAGCTTCTCGGGGAAGTGATAGGGTCCGTAATTATTCGAGCAATTGGTGATGAGAACCGGCAGCCCATAGGTATGGCCCCAAGCCGATACCAGATGGTCCGACCCCGCCTTCGACGCCGAATAGGGCGAGCGTGGGTCGTAGGGTGTCTCCTCGGTGAACAGCCCGGTCTCACCCAGCGACCCGTACACTTCGTCAGTCGAGATATGGTGGAAGCGGAACGCCGCCTTGCCCCCCTCGTCGAGCGACAGCCAGTAGCCACGCGCCTCGGCCAGCATGACATAGGTGCCGACGACATTGGTCTGCACGAACGCGCCTGGTCCGTCGATCGAGCGATCGACATGGCTCTCAGCCGCCAGGTGCGTGATGACGTCTGGGCGGAAATCCGCGATTGCGGCACGCACTGCCTCCGCGTCGCAGACGTCGCCCTGAACAAAGCGATAGCGGTTCGACGACGCGACGCGCTCGACCGTCGACAGCGTGCCCGCATAGGTCAACTTGTCGAAGTTTAGCACTTCATGCTCGGTATGTTCGATCAGGTGGCGGACCAAAGCCGAGCCGATGAACCCGGCCCCGCCGGTGACGAAGATGCGCATGTAATCGTTCCTCAGGCGAGCGGCGTCAGGGGACGGCCGTCATAAGCAAATGGACTGTCGAACTCGGCCAAGGTCGGCTGCACCTTGTCCTTCTCGCTTAGTTCGGGAGCGATGCCTGTCGGGATCGGCCAGTCGATGTCGACACTGTCCCACCGTATGCCGCCGTCATGCGCGGGGGCATAGGTGTCCGAGCATTTGTAGGTCACCTCGCACTCCGGCTCCAGCGTGACGAAACCGTGCGCGAAACCGATGGGAATGAAAAGTTGGTGCCCGTTCTCGGCGGATAGTTCTGCGCCGACCCACTGACCATAGGTAGGCGATCCCGCCCGGACATCGACCGCGACGTCGAAAATCCGTCCACGAATGCAGCGTACTAGCTTGTCCTGTCCGCGCGTCGGCGTCTGAAAATGCAGGCCGCGCAGCGTGAAGGCGGGCACGGACAGCGAATGATTGTCCTGTACGAAGGGGCAGTCGATGCCGAGCGTAGCGAAAGTCGGCACCGAATAGACTTCGGTGAACCAGCCGCGGGCATCGCCGAAACGGCGCGGGCGGATGAGCTGGACGGGGGAGGCTGCCATGCGCGCTCGATAGACAGGAAGAGGCGGCATGGCAATCCGCCACGACTTGGCGCGAGCGATCAAGATCGCGCGTGATTAATCGCGATTAGTGTTTCAGCATTGACGCGCTTTCGATGAGGATCGAAAAGCCATCCCCATTTTGAAAAATAGCGAAAACCGCTTCCAATCAAGTATAGAATTAGCTTTTTATTCTTAGAAATTTTTGATCTATACAAATGTGTAATAGTACAATCTGGGATAAACAGCGTAGTATAGCGACTATTTATACGCCTAGAAAGATCAAGGTCTTCAAAATACAAGAAATAGCGTTCGTCGAATTCACCTACCTCTTCGAGAACATCGTGTTTAGAAAGCAAAAAACATCCAGAAAGAAAGGGAATGTTTGCCTCTGAAGCATAATCCCACTTCTTCAATTCATATTCATCATTTCGTTGACGTCCCCAGGAGGACCACCCAAAGAAACGCTTGCCGATAAGGTCGGCCGGGCGCGGCAAGAGCCGGCAAAGATATTGTAGCTTTCCATCGGGATACACGACGCGCGGTGCGACCATTCCTATCTCGTTCGATCGCTTCAACCGGTCGACCAAGGTAAGAACGGCATCGCCCGCAAAAAGGACGTCCGTATTGGCAATCAGATGGATGTCGGCAGTCCCGCGCGCTTGGCGGATCGCGATATTATGCGCTCGGCCATAGCCGAGATTGGCGCCGGTGACGATGGTCGTGACATTGCCCACTGTCGAAAATCCTGGCCGCAGACCAGGACTGTTATCGACGAGGTACAGGTGGGTACGCAGCGGAATGGCTGCGACCTGCTCGCACATCATCGCGACCTCGGCAGGATCGGTTTTGTACAGCACGCAGCTGACGGTCAGGTCGACAGGTAGGCTGCTCATAGAATCTCGTCGAAGATCGCCATGGTTTCCCGGGCCACCCGGCCCCAAGACATGGAAGCGGCATTGCGGTACCCGCGCTCACGCAAAGAATCGCGTAGCATGGGCTCATCCAAAAGACGCATCAGGTGCGTCGCCAGTTGATCGGGAGCCTTGGGATCGTAGAACAGCGCGCCGTCCGTCCCTGCGGCCTCGACCAGCGCAGGGTGATGCGAACTTATCAACGGCGCGCCCATGGCTTGGGCTTCGACTGCGGGCAGCCCGAACCCTTCGTACAGTGATGCGTTCACGACCGCGATCGCATCGTGATACAAGCCGGCCAGTGTGGCGTCACTCACCTTGCCCAGCGCAACGACCGGGGCGGACGCGTCGTCGCGCCAACGGGCCAAACGATCGTCGGGATCCCGACCGATATGTACGAGCCGCAGGTCATAGCCAGCGTGCCGGACCGCCTCCAGCGCAGCCAGAATCGTTTCGACATTTTTGTTGGCGGTCAGATTGGCCACCATCAAGATATAGGGACCGGCGATCGTTGCGGGCTCGATGGCTTGACCCGGCTGCATCCGACTGGCCAGCTTCGTCACGCGTACCTTGCCGGTTGCGGCGGGCAATATGCGTTCCAGGTCCTGTCGTGTCTGCGTAGACACCGCGATCAGTCGCTGGCAGCGACGGACCGTCAGCGGAATGAACATCTGCCAATACCGACGCTGGCGTGGATCGATGAGATCCGGGATAACGGCGTAATACATGTCATGGATGCAGGCGGCGTATTGACGGCTGCCCCACATCGGCGAAATAAAGCCGGGGCTGAACAGTAGGTCGGTACCGGCGCGGCGCGTTAACATCGGTAGTCGTAATTGCTCCCACGCCACCCGCGCTACCCGCCCACCCGGCAGATCGTCGACGACGTGCAGCGCCTCGTGAAGGTGAACGGGGAAATGCACCAGTGCGCAACGCTGGACAAAGCCCAGCAGTGCGCGATCCGAGCGTGCGGCGACGATCGGGTGCAATTCGGCGAACAACTGCACCGCGTAATAGCCAGGTCCGGTCAGGGGGGCTCCATCGAGGAAGCCCAGGTTGAAGGCGATCAGACGCCGATCGGTAGGAGATGCATCAACCGACATGGGAGAGGGTCGATGCCTGCGTGTTGCGTACGCGCGGGAGGAACTTGACGACGGCAACGACTCCTAATGATGCGCAGGCCATGGTGAAGGTCCCGCTGAAATATCCAATTCCTCGCACGAATAGTTCCACAAAGAACGACGCGTAGACGCAGAAGGCGAAGGTCACTGCAACCGGGGCCAGAGCCCTGCGTCCCGCGACCAGGCGGAGGTCGATAATGACGCCGACGAGCTTAACGAGATAGATCAGGAGAATTGCCAACCCCAGGATGCCGAATTCAGCACCGAACTTGACGGCGAGGAAACTGCCGTCGGCCAGGTTCTGCTCACCTCCTCCGACCCGGCGGATCATCTCTGTCGCCAGGACATTCGTGGGAGCGAAACCAAGTTGCTGAAGGGCGATTCCCCAGCCGTGCGTCTTTTCCAGCGCTTCTTGGATCAGCTCCGTACCCTGAAGATAGACAAGCGCCGAAAGGTTGGTGCTGGTGTAACTGATGTCGAGCCGCTGGGTGTAGTAGGACAGGTCGATAAACTGCAGTCCCACTATCCCGGCGATCAGAAAGGCGATCAGCTCGGCTGGCCCCAGCGAGCAAATGGCCATGATGACCAGCCCGACGGACAGCGAGAGGCTTTTCAGCAATAGCACGATCAACGCCACAACCCCCAGCCATGCCCAGCGCATGAGCCGCGAAGAACGGACTGCGGCGTCAATGAAGAACGGCATTGCGGTCAGCGCGAAGTGCGACGGTTCCGTGAACGGCCAGACCGGACGTTCGGAGGCAAGCGGGCCGGGCGGCTGATAGTTCAGGATCGATAACACCACCATTACGAGCAGCGACACCCGCACGATATGGAGCGTGTCCGACAGCACCGCATCGTCCGCGCAGAATATTGTGTAGAATATGATCGGCACAGCCGTCGCCATCAGTGCGAGCGCCGCCAGTGAAAAGACGGCACGGCTCATATCGACGGGGAATTGGAACAGCGACAAGCCCAGATGAATTGCGATCACGCTCAATGTCAGGAGGCCGAGCAGCCAGCCTGGGTTGAGCACGCGCAATGGGATACGCCCGAATACGCCGACCGGGCCCAATATCGTTACCATCAGGCAACCGGCAAGCACGCCTGGTGCATAGGATGAGAAATTGAGGTGGTAACGGAGCGCGGATGGAACAAAGAGGATCAGCGCCAGCACCGTCAGGCAGCGTAGCACTGCCAGCAGATGGCGTTCCCTCTGCCGGAGCTGTGCCACCGTTGTGACAGGGGGTGGGGTGATCATAACGCTTTGCCCGACATTCTACGGAAGGCTGATGGCACAGGGCGTCGGCGAAGCCAATGGCCTGTGTCAGAAGCGGCCGACGTGGGAGGAGGGCAGGAGCGCCGGAGCGGAGGCTCCGTCCCACATCCCGCGCAGCTTTGCCTTCGTCATGCTCGGTGGATCGAGCCGCAACAGTGCACGAACCGCGATCCGGGCTAGGGACGACGCGGCGGTCAGCGTGACGGTTCCTGCGCCGAAATGCTTGCGCGCGAACCGCAATTGATTCTTGTGATATTGGCGGTTGGAATAGATCGAACCGAAACCACCCGACGACTGGCTGACCTTATGGACGATCGTCGTGCTCGCATTCACCCAGATACCATATCCGGCTCGCCGCAGCCGCCACATATAGTCGGCGTCTTCCCAATAGGCGAAATATCCCTTGTCGATCTCTCCCACTGCCTTGATCGCCGCACGGTCGAAAAGCACGAAGGTGGTTGGCGCATAGTCGGTGGGATAGACGGACAACGCTGGCGAGTCGCCCGCCGCGACGTGCAGACATCGCACTCCGAAGCGCGTCCTGATCTCTCCGCGTTCGAACCACATGGCCGTGCGGTCATCCTCGAATACCATGAGAGGGGTCACGGCGCCGAGCGGCAAGGCATGCTTGGCTCTAGCAAGATCCTGCAAAATATCAGGTCCGAACAGAATGTCGTTGTTACACAGGACGATATAATCCTGCGTGTTGCGCAGGGCGTGGCGCAACCCGATATTGTTGCCCTCGGCCGCGCCGGTGTTCTCGGTGCAGCGGATCACGGTGACCCGCTGATCCTGCTCAATCGTTGCGAGCTTATCTAGCGTGCCGTCGACGCTGGCGTTGTCGACGATGATTAGCGACCAGTCGACACCCCGTTGTGCCTTCAGCGAGGTCCAGAAATCATCCAGTACACTGGCAGCGTTGTAGGTGACCGTGATCAGCGTCAGCCGCGGTAGGGAAGAAGGAGAAAGGGTCATATGATCTTCCTCGCCGTTCCGTTCACATAGGCGAGCGCATCCTGGCGGCGCTCGAACGCCATCATTTCATAACGGCCGATCTCCACCGCTGACCCATCGGTATCCGCCCCCGCCAGTTCGATATGCAATGCACCAACTGGGGCGTCGCACCATGTCATGCCAGCGACGCTGCGCAGGGTGGTGTGTTCGATGGGGAAACCTGCGGAGACGCCACTCGTCCCGGTCACGCTCAGCGCCACCGGCGGTCCAGCGGCGAGCCGACAGTCGATGATCCATGCGATCCAGCGATTGCGCGGGGCATCGCCTTGGGGGAGCAGCTGAACATGTTCGCCAGCAGCAACGCGTACGACCTGGCTGACGGATTTCTGTCCTTCGGCATGTGCCGAGGAGATGGCGGGGCTGCCCGTCGACGCGATCCGACCATCGCGATGCGACAACAGCGTCTGCCCGTCGGTCGCGCTCACCGCGCGCCAATTGCGCGGCGGCATAGCGAACGACAGCGCCCGATTGGGACCAAATTGATACGTGGCAGCGATACTGGCGACCAACCCCTTGGGAGCGAAGGTGCCGAACCCCCGGGCATCGTAATGGACCAGTGTCGACATCCGGTCGGCAGTGACCGATTTCAACAAATCCAGTGCGCAGTCTCGCGTCACGACCGTGGCATTCGCCAGACGCAGGTCGCCGACTGGCGTGTCCTCAAACCGGACTAGGCCAGTGTCCTTCAGATAGGCGTAGACCGGCCTTTGCGGCCGGTCGATCGTGACAGACTCGGCAGTGGCATTCTGCTCGTTCCAGCACGATCGCACCAGCATCCCCGGCACGCCCTCGACGCCATTCAACGCATTGATGTAGAAGACGTAACCGGGATTCAATTCCATGATGCAATGGTCAAGCGTGATCTGGCCGGTCCCGATAGCGGAGCTGTTCATGAAGAACACGGCCTTGGCTGCCCCTGCGAAATGACAATCGCGGGCGACCAGATTGCCCGCATGCATCGGCTCGCCCGGTGTCATCGTACCAACCGAATGAAGGTGGTAATCTGCCGCTCCGAATACGCAATTCTGCAACCATAGCCCAATCTGGCCATAGGGTCGGCTGATACAGGTCTGTAACCGGTCGAAGCGGACATTGCGGAAAACGGTGCGTCCGGCAAATTCATCGAGCGGCTTTCGGGGCAGGTGTCCCGCCTGAAAGCCGATGCCCGCGCCAGTGCCTATGATCGACAGATCGGCGATCTCTACGAGCGACCAAGATCCGGAGTTGTAACACGCCTCGAGTACCGGGCGATCCGCCGCAATGGGGGTCAGGATCGTCGCCCCCATGCCTGCCCCTGCGATGCGGACCGCGCGTGAAGTCAGCACCAGCGAGACGTGGTGCGTCCCCGCTGCGAAGAACAAGGTACCTCCGCCACTGGCTGCTAACGCATCGTACATCTGTTGAACGCGTTGCGCCGCACTGCCCGGAGCGACCACGGTGGTCGCTGGTGGAGCGGGGCCAGCGGGTTCGAAGGATACCGTGGCGAGGCGGACCTCATCGCCTGTCGGCACGAAAACGAACTGAGCCGCACCGATCAGCCCCCCTGTCACCTTTCGGGCATCCGGCAGTAGGACATCGACACGCTGCTCGTCGGGGTGTATCAGATACGCCCCCTCCACCAGCGTAAGCGGGACGCCCTTTAGTCGTGCCAGCAACGAGGTACCGCGGGCATCGTTCAGTCCTGCTATGCTCGGTCTTGGCAGGCCGAGACCATCAAGATGGTCTGAAAGGCGACCCTGGCGGATTGCATCAAGCAAAGCCCGTATCGGCACTGTATAGCGTTGCGCTGGCGCTGCACCTTGCGCTGAGCAGCCGGAACTGAGAGCGGTCGCGCCTCCGATAACCAGCGCAGTGGCAAGGGCCGCACGGCGGTTGATCCCATCTGGTGTGTTGACCGGATCGTTCATGCGGCCTCCGCCATGTCGGGCAGCGGATGGCCGCGCTCTGCCAGAGCTTTTTGCAGCAACCTCACGTCCTGTATCCCCCGGCTACGCCCAAAGAGGGATTTTTTCAGGAACGGAAAACCCTGTGCCAACAACTCGGGCGCGACATATAGTGATGGGTCGCCGCACACTGCAGCGTCAGCATACCATAACGCCCCTACCGTCATATGCCGTGCCGCGGTCCGTGCGAAGCGCGTCTCTTGCAGGTAGATTACCGAGCGATAGTCTTTGAACGCCCAGCGACCGGGCATCACTGTGCGCAGCGCACGCAGGCGTCGAGGCGTCACGTTGCGCATCTGGAAGGCATAGGACTGGATATGGTTTTCGATCAGCGAGAAAGCCGTGAACCCGGTCAGGTCCCAGGGTGCGCTAGCCAGTAACGGCTCCAGGTCGGTAAATGGCCCATAGATGGAGTCGTTTAACACCAACACGTCAGCATGCGGCGACGCAGACGCAATCACCTCTAATCCAAGGCGGTACGCCGAAAAATCATATCCGCCGAGCCCCTTCCAGTACAGCGCGTCGGCATGATCGCGCAGGGTTGGCGGCACTTGGTCGGGATGCGGCGCGGCGCATATGACCAGCAATGGCTGCGCCATCGCACGCAGGCGCGCCAGCGTGAAAAGATGGGCCTCCGACAATCGGCCCTCGGGGGCGTAGATGAAATAGCAGGTCCAGCGTGGCGCGGGAAAGACCGGCATGATCGTAACGGATCGCGGTCGACGCTGAAGACCGTTCAGCAGGGAGTATAGGCGGATCGCCTGCACACTGGCGGGCGCCCGACCGGACTTGAACGTCCAGTCCCGCTCCAGGCGATCAAGCGGCGCCTTTTCAAATGTCTGTGGCTGCTTGCCACGCCACCGCCTGAGGGTGGCCATCAATTCCATTCGCTTCACCGTGCGCCATAACCCGTCAGCATCGTCTTGACTGTCTTCGCGATGATCAAGATGTCCATCCAGAGCGAGAAATTCTTGATGTAATAGAAATCATAGTGCAGCTTGCTTTGCACGTCCGCTACGTCGGCGACATGGCCCTGAAGGACCTGTGCCCAGCCGGTGATGCCCGGACGTACGATATGGCGATAGCGATAAAAGGGAATTTGATCCTCGTACCAGCGAGACAGGACTGCCGCTTCAGGGCGAGGTCCGATCCAACTCATCTGCCCCTTCAGAATATTCAGGATCTGCGGCAATTCGTCGATCCGCGTCCGACGGAGCATCATACCCAGCGACGTAATCCGTGCGTCTCCGGTGCGCGTCATCGCGGTCTCCCGTTCAGACATCGCGCCTGGTTCCTCCACCCGCATCGTCCGGAACTTATACACCATGAACGGCTCGCCTCGGAAACCGATGCGCTGCTGCTTGAACAGTGCGGGACCAGGCGAGGTGAGCCGGATGGCAAGTGCAACCGCCAGCAACATGGGCAGGAGCACGAGTCCCATGATCACGGCCACGATCCAATCCACCAGACGCTTGAGCATCAGAAACGACGTATTGGGGATCAGTGAGCCAAAGCTGTTCTCTGACAGATGCTCGAGTTCGACGCGGCCTGTCAAAGACTCCGCCAGATGCTTCACATGATACACAGGAGTGCCGGCGAGCGCGAAATCGCTGAGCGTGCGTTCCCATTGATCCGGAAGGTCGATCCTCAGGTCGGCCGCGATCGCATCAAGGCGCCCGACGATTGGATCGTGGTGGGTAGGACAGCCATCGACAGGTAGTCGCACCCAGTTGATATGCGGTACCTGTGGCAGCTTGTCGAACGCCCCGAATGGTAGATAGCCGATGCGCAGCCATTGATGGCGATTCAAGGTAGAGTGGACGAAATAGAACCACGCGATGCTCAAGACATAACCAGCGATTAACTGCGTGCGCGCATATTCGAATCGGCCGACTGTCAGAACAATCGCAATCGCGGTGAACGAGACGGTAAAGGAGGGCAGGAGGAATGCGCTCGCCTCGACGCCTGGATAGATGCTGACGTTGCGGAACAGCCAGTTACCCAGAATCACCGCACAAGCGCACCACAGCAGTGTAAGATGGAGTTGGCGCATTCCGATTTCGTCGTTCGCGATCATCAGGCGCACAACATAAGGAACAAGCGTACTGACCAACAGTCCGCCAATCGCCTGGTAGCGCCATCGGGACAATACTCCCGCCAGCGAATGAGGGCGTGCGGCACGCGTGTTGATGGGCGCAATCAACATTAAACGCCTGTGCCGTGCGCCGGAGTCAAAAGCGTCATGATAACCCTCGTTATTCGGTACATGCATCGGCAATCGGCACCGTGGTTCTGCCCGCGGTGCGCAGGAGACCGTCTGCATGCTGCATGGCAGCGGTCTGATGCAACTCAAAAACGACTGGATACCCCACCGGGACGACCGACAGCGGCTTTGGCATCCTCATGTGTCCGCGCGGCCTCATTACCCTGGCCAAGCATGATGAGTTTTTCCCGCGTGATGCGCGTGTCTATCCGCGTCTCACGGCGTGATAGAATTCGTCCGGTCGATACGCGGCCAGTATTGCTGTTGTCTTGCTCGCTGATCGCTGTCTGCTGACCGAGGGGCGTCGTTTCCTGAGCCTGCCCGCCCTCTGACGGATCGAATGGCCCTAACGCGGCGAGGAGCAGCCATGCGGCATAACAAGTGCTCATGCGAACTTTACCTCACCCGACCCAAGTCAATGTCGCTGACAGCACCAGCAATCCCGTCGGGATCGTCTGTCGCCGACAACACCAGTTCCAACCATTGCGCCGGGCATCCGGCCACTGTGACCAGCGCGTGGACATGCTGCGGCGCGCCCGTGACGACCGGCAGCGGCATCGCCCCTAGATTCTCATTCTGGCCGACGCAGCGCAACCGCCAGACAGGCGCGCTATCACCAGCATGGTTGTTCGACACCACCGTACTTGACAGCCGATAGGTGCCGGGGGGGAGAAGCAACATCTGGCGGGCGACGATCCCGCCGGTGCCGACCGGCGCATTATATCCGAGCCGGCGACCATTGCGGTCGTCGATCACGACGCCGGTCGCGCTGCCGTCGACGTCGAAGGACCAGCCGAAGGCCAGCCCCTCGCTGACCATGTCCTGAAAACGCGGATTGCGGATGGTATCGCGCCGCGCCGAAGGAAAGGCGGCAGCGAAAAGCGCCCAGGCATCTTTATAGTCGCCAGCCTGGATCAACCTGCCTTCCAGCGATTGGATCGCCAAGGGCGTCACCGGATAGCCTGCCGCCAGCAACATCGAGATCAGTCGGACCATGTTGCCGGGAGCGTTGGAAGTGGACGCGGCCTGCAGTAGGAAGGTGTTGCCCCATGGCGGCTGCCGCGCGATCGTCTGCGCAAGCGGGGAGATAAGCGCTGGATCACTGGTTGCGACGGTCAGCGGGCCGAACAGGATTTGCGGGGCGCGCTTCGATGTACGCAACGCTACGTCGTAATGCCGCAATGCCTCTGCGACGTCGCCGCGGTTGACGGCATCCTCGATCAGCCACAATTGCGTCTCGAAATCACGACGCGACAACGCCGTCGCTTGGCGCAACAGAGGGCGCGCCCTGTCCGGGCCACCATCGGCTTCCACCGCAAAACCTATCTGCCGCAGGGCAGCAGCGGACACGGGTTCGCGGAGATAGGCGCGCCGTGCGAAGTCGGCAGAGCGCCTTATCCCGTCGGGCGTCAAGGACGCCATCGCCTGCGTTGACATGCCGACTAGCGCCTCGGCATTGTCGGGCGCGATCTTCAGCGCGAACGAGGGGGAGGTTGCTGCCGCAACAATGCCTAGGCCAACCCGCAGAACCGCATAGCATAGTGCCAGCAGAAGCGTTCCCCAACCCAGATACCAGACGGCGCCGTGCGACGCGCCGTCCGCATCACCCCGATCAGGCCGGATCGCTGAGCTTCTCGCCATAACCATATCCGTAATCATAGCCCTGGCCGTATTGCGCCTTGTCGGAGTCGAACTTGGTCAGGACAACGCCCAACGTCCGGGCATGGGCAGCGGACAGACGGCCCAGCGCGATCTTGACCATTGTGAAGCGGATGCCATGGCTTTCGACCGTGAAGAGCACCGCCTGCGAACGGCTGGCGATCAGCGGGGCATCGGCTAGGCCGACGACCGGGGGGGAATCGATCACGATGTGATCGTACTTTTCGCCTAGCAGCGACAGCACGTTGCCAAAGCGAGGCCCGGTCAGCAATTCGGCGGCATTCGGCGGCACTGGCCCGGCAGTCAGTACGTCGATGTCGAAAGCATTGGGCTGCAGGATTGCGTCGAGCCCGGTTTCGTCGCCAGCGAGATAGTTGCTGAGCCCCTTCTTGTTGGGCAGATCCAGCACATGATGCACCGATGGCGAGCGCATGTCTGCATCGATTAGCAACACGCGCTTGTTCGACCGTGCCAGCAGTACCGCCAGCGACAATGCCGTGGTCGACTTACCCTCGGCAGGCCGCGTGCTCGTGACCGCGATCGTGGCCGGCACGCCCGTATCGGTCGAGAAGGCCAGATTGGTCGTAACCGCAAGATAGGCGTCGACGAGTTCCGACTTTCGGTCGCTAAGCACTTCGACCGGGCGGCCGTTCTTCAGCCTTGGAATGACGCCGAGCAGCGGCATGCCAATCAACCGTTCTGCTTCCTCTGGATCGGTGATTGTCTCGTCGCTCTGCTCCAAGACATAGGCGATGGCTGCCCCGATCAGCGTGCCAGCGATGACTGACAGAAGCAGATTGAGCAATAGACGCGGACTTGACGGCGATTGCGGGACCTCTGCCGCATCCACCACGGATATATTATTGACGCCAATACCGCTGGCAACGCCGATTTCCTTGTAGCGTGAGAGCAGGCCGTCATAAAGTGAGCGGTTGGTGTCCACCTCACGCTGGTAAATGTTATACTGGATGCTCCGACGACGCAGATTCAGCAGGCCATCCTTGAGCGTATCGACCCGGCGACGCAGACTGTCTTCGCGGTTCGCTGCGGTCCGCAGTGCGGTGGCAAACGAATTGGAGACGCGGCGTTCCTCGCGTGCGATGGACTGATCGATGTTCGCGATCTGCACGGCAATTTCACGGGCACTCGGATAGTCCGGGGTAAACTGCACCATGAGGCGCTGATAGTTCGCGGCGAGTTCCGCCCGGCGCTGCCGCAATGCATTGATCGCACCATTGGTCAAAGCCTCGGTAACGGCACCATTCGCCTTGGAAGCTTCCTGATACTGCGCCTGTGCCTGGATACGGCTCGCCGTAGCGCGATCGAGTTCTTGGTTCAGATCGGCCAGATCCTGCGCGATCAGCGGCCGGCTGCCCGCTGCGCCACCCTGTCCTGGCAATTCAAGAATTTTCTCGCGAGAAGCGAAGGCGACCAGCGAACGCTCCGAATCCTCCAGGCGCTTACGCAACTGGTTGAGGCGCTCTTCCAAAAAGCGTCGGGCATAGGAACTGGCGTCATAGCGCCGCTCAAGTGACAAGGCGATAAAGTTGGATGCCCAAGCGTTGACGATCTTCGCCGAAAGCGTTGGATCTGGGCTCGAAAACGAGATCTTGACCAATCGTGAGGCACGCGCCGGCACGACATCAAGATGCTTGAGCAATATGGCGCCGGCCACCCGTTCCCGTTGCGCGCGACCTGCCGCCGTAAAGCGGCCGTTGGGACCTGTGACGGTGTCCGGCAGCTTGATCGAAAAGGTTTTGAAGAAAGTGGGATCGTCGACGATTCCGGTGCGGACCGCGACGCGCTCTGCCAAGGTACGCGATTCCAGCAGGCCGTACTGCGTCTGATAGAATTCTTGATCCCCTTCGCTCGCCTCTTGCTGGACGCCTTGGATATTGACGATCCGGTTGCTCTCGCGAGCGATCTCGAGAGTGGTCGCCGCCTTATACATCGGGGTCATCAAAAACGTGATGATGAGGCCGACGACGACACAGGCGACAATCGCACCCAGAATGTAGCGACGCCAGCGCATCGCGATGCGCAGGTATTGACGGAAAATGGATGGCTGCACATCGGCAACCGCCGCCACTTCGTGCTGCGGTCGTATTGCTTCGAAGGTGGCGCCGGATCCGAACCCTAGGGCTGCCGGAATTTTGTTCATGGAGCGGCCTTAATTCAGCGGTTCAGAAGAGCGATGAGCGGCGCGGTGAGGAGAGGTGACACCGCGATCAAGTTACGGAACATACGACGCGCCGGCGAGTCTCCGACCGTGATGACGTCATTCGCGTAGATCGGAGGGTCGCCATATGCGCCGCGCCGGATCGCATCAAGATTGTATAGGCCGGCCACCTTGTGGCCGTTCACCATTCGCAGGATGACAACGTCGTCCAGCTTCGCGTATTCGGAAAGGCCCTTCGCCGATGCGAGCGCACGCATCAAGGTCATCTGATTGGTAACCGGATACAGGCCAGGTTCGGTTACCTGACCATCGATCGTAACCACTTGACTGACCGAGCTACGGATATTGACCGTTACCTCTGGGTTGCGCAGGTACTTGCCGCGCAACGCATCTTCAATCTTAGCGGCCAATTCCTCACGGGTTTTCCCCATGGCATCGATATTGCCCACCAGCGGCATGGAGATGCGGCCGCTTGCGTCGACTTGCAATTCGCGCGTTAATTCAGGCACGTTGAAAACGTCGACGAAAATCACGTCCAACGGACCGATGAACGTCGCTCGATCCGGCGCAGTCAGATCGGCACGGGTGGGTTCTGGCAGCGAAGCCGCTTGAACAACCGTGAGATTGGGAGAGCTTTCGATAGGCTCGCGGTGTACACATGCCGCCAGCAGGAACGTGCTGGCAACTGCCAAGCCAATTGAACGCATGATTGAGTTATCCTGATCTCAGGCTGATCCGGAGCCTATACCGACTAGCTTCAGCGTGGTAAAGGATCAGCAGGTTGAGGCTGCATCTTTCCCATTTTGTGGGTCCTGTCCGACACGCGGCCCATGTAACCAGACCGCGAACAGGGCGAACAGAGCCGCCATTAAGGGGGTTCTTAACGGGTAATCCACGATGCTGGCACCAAGCATCAATATCATCAGGATCGATGCAAGGCGGGCAAGGCGTGTGGCGGTACGATTCGGCGGGGATCGCCAGGCAGCCACCATCTGGAATGCCAGCCATCCCAGAGCGATAACCAAAATCAACGCGCCGGGTAATCCACCTTCCAGGACAATCTGGACAAAATCATCATGAGCCTGATTGAAATATGTAAGCTTGAGGTCGCTCAGGCCCTCAAAGCGCCGGAACGCCGGATTGAAAGTTCCAAAGCCCGTCCCCACCGGAAAAAAGGTTGAGGTCATCTCAACAACGCGAGGGAACAAGCGTGTGCGCGTATCTCCTGCGATATCCATGGACATCAGCCGCCGCACCCCTTCCGCACGATTTAGGGTAGAGATGAGGCCGATTAACCCGATAAATCCAAATAGCATGCCGGCGATCAACAGTTTTCGGGTACGACGCCTCTTCACCTTCTGAAGGAGGCGCTTCGCAGTTTCCGATAGAAAGATAAGGGCCATCACTAGTGCAGCAGTACCTAGCAACAGGCCCGTGCGCGAACCGGTTGCCGGGATTAAGATGATCAGCAATAGGGCGCCTGCGGCCGCGGTACCCCATCTTAGCCAAGGCGTCGTGCGCGACAGCTTATGGTCTGTGACCCATACCGCTAATGCAGGCAATCCGATGACAAACAATAAAGCCTGGTGATTACGGTTGGCGAAAATCCCGCCGCCTCCCCCGTCGGTCGGTTGCCTCAATGCTATCCAGCCACTGCCCGACATCAATCTTGCCAGTGCGACAAGCATACTGAAGCCCACGATAGCCAATACTACTGGAACGAATGCGGCCCGCTGGCGGTAATGCATTTTTGCTAGCAGCGCGACCACGGAAATAGGCACGATAAGCGACAGTAGCGCATTCCAGGTTTGATCGGGAGAAAGCGTCAGCGGCCGCCAAATTTCGCCGGCCCCTATTAAGGAGCCCTGTTGTGCATATAGTGCGCGTCCAGGCAGGGACGACCAAATCGAGAATGGCAAGGGAATAAGCTGGACAGCAACCAAGAAGGCTGCCGCGGCCAAGCCTGCCATGACGGGGCCGGTCGCGCGATCAAGTTTGGCAGGGCGGCTGAATATGGCATACGCCAACGCGGCGATTGCGCTCATTCGCACGATCATCTGGACTGGTTCGTCCGCTCGCGATGCGCCGCCAAACAATGTGAGAATGACGAACAGCGCGATCAGAACCAGTTGCTCGACCGGCATCCACCGGATGCGAGGTGCGCGACGTCTCAACGGCGAAAATCCTTGCTTTTGGCCATATGCCGATTGGGCGAACGGGAGTATCCGTAAAAGGGGAAAATGGGCGAAATATGGCAATTATTTTTAGGGTGATTAGCATTGAGCCATGAGGTTGGCAACGCGAGCGCTGTGCATGCTTATCCACAAACTTGTGCGCCATGAAAGGCGCATCATATAAGATGCGGTTTCGGTAGTGGCCGGTGTTTTTGGTATGTCCAACAGGATTGAGAGGTGGGTCGTGAGCCGTACTGTAGCTGAAATTGAAGGCTTGGTTAACCGTAAAGTAATGGCTGATTTCATCCTCATGCGCCTGGAGGAAGAGAAGTTTAAAATACAAGAAATGATAGCTTTGTCATCTTCCGGTATACCATATTTCTATGTTGATAACGTTTTGCCCTTGGAAGTCGTAAAATCGATAAGTGCCGCATTCCCTGCTCCTGGGTCTATGCGCCTAAAAAAGACGATCAGAGAGTATAAATATATTGCTGCCCAGATGGATAATTATAATCCAATCTTGGAGGAGGCCGTTTACGCCTTCCAAGATAGTAGAATAGTGAAATTTATTGAAGAAAAGATCGGGGCGGGTACTCTTTTCCCCGACGAAAATCTGTACGCAGGTGGTATCTCCCTAATGGGGGAGGGGCAGTATCTTAATCCCCATATCGACAATTCGCATGATAAAGACAGGGAAAAATGGCGAGTTCTTAATCTTCTTTTCTATGTTACGGAAAATTGGGAAGAAGAAAATGGCGGAAATCTTGAGCTTTGGCCTGATGGCGTTGAAGGCAAGCAAATAACTATTTGGAGTAAGTTCAATCGTCTGGCTGTCATGGGTACCCATGATAAATCATGGCATTCGGTAAGCCCGATCCGGGTAAATGACTATCGTCGCTGCGTATCGAATTATTATTTTTCCGATGACCCCCTGCGATCGAGTGACAATTTCCATGTTACTTCATTTCGTGGGCGTCCTGAACAGCCGATTATCGATAAAATTCTTCAGGCAGATGCGAAGTTAAGAACCGGTATTCGTGGTGTACTGTCACAAGGGATTGGCAATAAAACGCACGTTTATAAGAAAATTAAATAATATTAGAAATGGTATTGGCTTTTTTGAAATTGATGCTTGGCCTGCACCTCGCTCTGCTGCCCCGTGTGTTTTATGGCTGAGGACTGAGGGGCGAAGCCAGCGTGGTCCGGTTATGTCCTCGGACCACGCTGGCTGGCGATCTCGACAGGCCTCATAGCCAAGACTGTCCGGGGGTGAACCAGCGAGGTAACGGCATCACCTTGAGGCAATCGGGCTCTGGTTAATTAGTGCGGTTTCAAGCCGAAGTGCGATAGGCCTGGTGGCAGCGGGGGCAGCGTGTAGCCACCCAAGCAGCGCAGCGCTGCCCCCGCTGATGCGATCACCTCTCGGCTCCTGACCCCGGACCCGCTGCGCTAGCAGTGGGCCTGGTCACGCAGGGCGAGTGTCTGAAGGTGGTGGCAAGTGGACGTTGCGCACACTCAACTGTGACCGATAATAAGGTGCCAATCATCGAGGCTAGGCAATGTCGCAAATCATTTTTTTGCATGGTGCTTCAAGCAGTGGCAAATCTACCCTTGCCAAGGTGCTTCAAGCGCGGCTTGAAAAGCCGTTTCTCCATATTCCGCTAGATCATCTGCGTGATTCAGGCATCCTTCCGATGAGCCGCTTTAAGAGCGGAGAATTCGCTTGGGCCGACGTGCGCGAAGCCGTTTTCAATGGATTCCACGCCTCTTTGGCTGCTTATGCAGACGCGGGCAATGATCTGATTTTAGAACATATTCTCGACACCAACGAATGGATGACGGCGCTGCGCAAGCTTTTGTCGAGCCATAATGTTTTCTTCGTTGCTGTGCATTGTCGTCTCGATGTACTGATCGAGCGCGAGAAGCTGCGCGGCGATCGGAGGCTGGGCAGTGCAAAACGTGATTTTGAGACAATTCATGTCGGCAAACTCTATGACCTTGAGCTGGATGGCGAGGACGGCGCAGAGGCCAACGTTGAAAGGCTCCTCATAGCTTGGCGATCCACTGAACGCGCTTCGAGCTTTGACAATTGATGTGGGGAGGTCGTCAGGGTTCCGCTTCAAGCACGAGGGCGACCTGCTCGGCCAGGACCTCGCCAGGTGTTCGATAGGCAAGGCACTTGCGTGGCGTTTGATTTAGGCGGTTAACCAGCTGCTCGAGCTCGGCTCGCGATACCTGTGCGATGTCCGTGTCCGAGGGTAGGAAACGCCGTACCCTGCCGTTGCTGTTCTCCACGCTGCCCTTCTGCCATGGCGCTGACGGCTGGCAGAAGTACGCGGTCATGCCTAGGCTCTCCCGTAGGCGCCCATACCCGGCGAACTCGGTGCCTCGGTCGAGCGTGATCGTGCGACGGAGGGAAGGGGGGAGAGTGCCGAGGTGGCGCTCAATCCCTTCCATGATGCCGGCCGAGTGACGGCTGCCGTTGGGCGCAAGCACGATGAAGCGGCTTCGACGCTCAACCAACGAGGTGAGGTTGGCTTTACCGTGATGCAACTTGAACGCGATGAGGTCGCCTTCCCAATGGCCAAAGTCGGCCCGCTCGGCGATGTCTGGCGGCCGAGCCGCAATGGTGTGCGCAGGCGGAATGTTCAGGCCGCGTGGCTTCCGGGCGTAGCGACGTCGCCGCTTCCGCCTACCGGTGGGCAGCAGGCGTGCCAGCTTAGTCGCCTGACCTTCGGGCCCGTACACAAACTGATAGATCGTCTCATGGCTCACCCGCAGCGGACCTGCGGTGCGGTGCCGAAGGTAGCCAGCGATCTGTTCGGGCGACCAGGCGGCTTTCAGTCGGTCGACGACGTACTTGGCGAGCTCGGGATAGCGACTGAACTTGGCACCTCTCAACCGTCGCTCAGCCGCCATCAAGTGCGCCGTTAGTGGGAAGTAGCCGCGGAACATCGGCTCCTCGTCGAACCGGTGATTGCGCTTGAGCTCGCGATAGATGGTCGACGTGTGGCGCCCCAGCTCGACCGCAGCCTGGCGCGGACTTCTGCCAGCGCTGGTGAGCTGATAAAGCTTGCGGCGTTCGTCCAGATCCAGATGCGTGTAGCGGCCCATGCGCGACCCTCAGGTGGTTGGAACCCGCACTTAAGCCGGGTTTTCGCACTTCGATCTAGAATGCACCTAGCCACTCCCTTCAATTCGATAATGATAGTTATGTTAAATGCCATTCCTTCTCACGCTTATTGGCTCATTCGGCTCCACGACAACCGGACATTCTAAAAGCCTCGGTCTCTCAGCCCGCAGATGAAAGCCTGCCGCCCGCGCTACATCCCGATGCCAAGTCCCGGCTGCGGGTCCGCCCGATCATCTGCTCGAGCTCCCGACTAACGCTGGCGCCGGTGCTATTACCAAGACCCAGTGGCACCTTCCGATTACGCAGGATGGACTCGACCTGTGGGTCGCGCTCGAGGTCCTTGGCCATCCCCATCATCCGGTCTGCGACCCGATTCACGCGTGTCTCGCGACCGCGCGCGGCGTTCACGACATCGATGCGCTGCTCGCGACAATTGCGCGAGCGGATCTCTGGTCGATGGCGGAGCGGCCACGTGCTTCGACCAGATGCGCGCGGGCGGTGATCACCGAGCGCACCCCGTGTGACGTCAGCGATTTGACGTGCACCTCCTTGTAGAAGCCTGTCCCGGCCAACTGTGCGAGGCCCGCCGCATCATGCGGATCAGTCTTGTTCGCCTTCATCGCCCTGAGGCTCTGGTGGGCTTGGCGCGCATCAAAGCACACGATCGCGACGCCCAGCTCGTGCAGGCCACGCGCAACCCATGGCGTCATCCGGCCGGTCTCGATCACCGCGCGTTCCATCGGACCATGGCGTTCCAGCAGCGCGGCGATCGCTTCCGGCGTGCTGTCCACGCATTGCGCTGCGACCTTGCGCCCTTCGGCATCGACAATGCAGACGTGCGACGTTTCCATCGACAGGTCTATTCCGGCATAGTACTTCATAGCTGCTTCCTTCCTTCAGGTCCGACAACCAGAAGGTGCGCCGCTCAGCCGGCCCGGGGAAGCAGCCACAAATTACACGTTGACTCGTTGATTATAGCCAAAAGATGACGGTGGCAGCGAGGGTGACGGCGCTTGTCATACCTGATCGGCTCGTTGCGGGGTCGCCGACCCGGTATGCAGGGCTGGATGCCCTTGGCCTGGAGAGCGTCGCGAAACCAGTCGGCGTCGTAGCCGCGATCGCCGAGCAGCCACTGCGCCCTGGGCATATCGTCGAGCAGCGCTGCCGCTCCGGTGTAGTCGCTGACCTGGCCAGCGGTCATGAAGAAGCTCAAAGGCCGGCCGTTCGCGTCGGCGACGGCGTGTAGCTTGGTGTTCATGCCGCCCTTGGTGCGCCCGATCAGGCGGCCAAGATCCCCTTTTTTACCCGCAGGCTCGAGGCCGTGCGGTGCGCCTTCAGGTAAGTCGCGTCGATCATGACCGTCTTCGGCTCGGCACCTTTCGCCGCCAACCCCTCCATCATGCGCGTGAACACGCCTGCCTCACCCCAGCGCTTCCACCGATTGTAGAGCGTCTTGTGCGAACCGTAGGCGGTGGGTGCATCTCGCCAGCGCAGCCCGTTCTTGTTGACGAACACGATGCCACTCAGCACCCGCCGGTCATCCACGCGCGGCTTGCCGTGGCTCCTGGGGAAGAACGGCCGCAGCTGCGCCATCTGCTCATCAGTCAGCCAAAACAGATCGCTCATTCCGGTCTCCTTGCGGAGCCTGAATCAGATCGTGACGCTCACATCAATGGGTCCTGACCCTAGCTCGCCGGGACGTCATCGCAAACGTGACGACGTCATCCTATCGAACGCCCACAGTCAGAAAAGTAGACCTTTTCACCTCATTGAACATTCAGTGCCAACGCGGCTTCATCCCCGACAAAGCGAGGAATTCGATGTACCGCGCCTCGGCCAGAACAGGGAGACGCAGGCCTTCGCGAGCATGGTTCAGTCCTGTTATCTCTACGGCGTTCAACCTCGGCGATTAGCAAATACTGAAAATTAATGAAGTTATCGCCTTCGCCAAAAGGCAAGGCATCACACGTTACATAATTACAGTCAACAATTATAATTAACCTTATTAACGACTTCCTACGGAAACATACCCTAGATAATATATAGACTAATTAGTCAGGCACAGAGTTGACCTAGGGGGCTAGAATGTCACGCAATGCATTGATTTCACTTATTTGTTTGATGCTATTGCAAATTTGCATGCCTGTAAATGCGCAAACTCGTGCCCCCCTTCCTGCGCCCCGAGCGCCCTTGTGGTGGGGGGGCAGTGAGGATCGGGCAGGAAAGACTCCCGATGAGGCTTGCCGCAAGGATCATGATTATTGGAATCCTGAAGCTCCGTATTTGCCTCCAGAAAAGCGGCCAGATTCAGATATTACCTATAATTGCAAATGGCTTGCAGCTCAAGATGAGGGCGGGGCCGGTAATACAATATTACCGGCTATAGTATGGGCAAATTGTGAAGTTGATTACTATTACAGCAATGGAATGTGCTATAATCCTAATATTGAAAGACCTATATGTGATTGCACAGATTCGGCTTTGCCTGTTGGGTCAATGCCTTCTATATTTGCAGGAGATCCAGTTGATGTAAGTACAGGCCATGAAGTAAGATACGAGAAGGATTACGAATCTGCAGATGGCTTACTATCTATACAAAGACGATACGTAAGTACCAATTTCAGTGCTTATGATGACCCGTTTGTTGGATTTGGCCAATCATGGCAGGGCCTAATACCGGCCCGACTTTACATTTCTCCGAACTTTGGAAGAGTCACATACGGCGCCAATAGAGGTAGCTCGTCATTGACATTTGATTGGGATGGCAATGACAATAGTTACAAATTTGTAACATCGAATGAAGACCGAAGAGCGACCCTGACTTTTGTTGGTAAAACAAGGGAGTCAATGTCATCATATTACCAAAGTCAATCAATCATCAATGGTTCAGCTGAATTTAAATTACAGTTTTCCAATGGAGAATATATACTTTATAGAAGAGCGAACGTATTCAGTGGCTCATTGCGAGGTGAAGGTCGCTTTGCTGTCCCAATCGAGCGTGGCTACGCAACCGGCTACAGGATTACCTATATATATCCGGATGCGGGATACTATCCATCGTCAGTATATGATAACCACGGCCGAACTTTAAATTTATCGTGGCAGCTGGCCTCGCTCGAACCCGGCATGCCTCCTACCGATAGTGATCCACGATATAAAGTATTGAAGAGCGTAAAGCTGCCCTCCGGTGGCAGTTTGGAATATCAGTATGACGAAGCCCGCTGGGCTTCAGACGGGGCAACGAGCCTCGATATGGATGGTCGTGTCGATCGTCTGATAAAGGTTAAGCGATTTGATCATGATGGCGTGTCTTTGTGGATGAAGTCCTATCTATATGAGAACAGCAAGTTCCCATATGCACTTACGGGCGTTTTAGACACACTGGGACATCGTGTTTCCACCATTGAATATGATCAATCTGGTCTCGTCAAATCTACGCAGCTTGCGGGAGGCGTAGATAGATACGAATTTCAATCATATATCATGGTAGACAATGACGGAAACTCGTCTGACGATATAGTTTATAGGGATGTGAAGAACCCACTTGGACAAATCAAACATTTTGAGATATCGCGAGGATATGGGGGCGCGCATGATGCACCTCATCCTTCTATATTTAAAATCACGACTCTGCCTTCCAATAATACCCCTGGAAGTGAGGTATCTCTTTCAACAGATCGCCTCGTTCCATACTCAATCACAGATGGTCGGGGCACGCAGACAAATTATGAATATGCCGGTCTATTCGGTAGGCCTACGACGATCACTGAAGCGGTAGGGCTGCCAGAGCAACGGAAGACCGTCACAAGTTGGCATGCGAAATTCGATCTTCCGGTTAAGGAAGTCGTATCAGGTTTGACCACGACATACACCTACGGTGCGACAGGTCAGATTCTAACAATTACGAAGACGGATACAACGAGCCAGACAGTACCGTACTCGACCAAGGGGCAGGCGCGCACTTGGACGTATAGCTGGAACGCCAACGGAACCCTCGCATCGGTTAATGGACCCAAGGCAGCTGTGAATAGCCAAGACGATGTAACCAGCTATGGATATGATCAGAACGGCAATTTGCAGACCATTACCAATCCGCTCGGACAGGTTACGCGATTTGAATCTTTCGATGCGGATGGTCGTCCTGGAGTAATGACGGATGCCAATGGTGTAAGTACGACCTTTGCCTACGACGCCTTGGGGCGACCCACGACATTCACCGTCAAAAATCCCGCCGATACTACGCTCGATCGCACCGCCACACTAACCTACGATCCAGAAGGCCGCGTTATCGGCGTGACCCAGCCGGGTACGGATCCGCTGATACTCGATTATGATCTTGCTGGACGGTTGAGCAGCGTTCGCGCGGGTTCAGGTGAGCGAATAGATTATGAACGCAATGCGATGGGCGGTGTCGTTTCGGAAACGATCAAGCGCACCGATGGTTCGGCACGATCGACGATCACACGTGTCTTCGATGAGCTCAATCGCGTGATTCAGGTGGCCAAGGGGCCGGGGCGGGTCAGCAATTTCCAGTACGACGTTAATGGCAATATCGTGCAACTGCAGTTGGCGCGTTCGAACGCAACAATCTTCGCTTTCGACGGCCTTGATCGGCTCGTCAGTTCCGTCGCGTCCGATAGCGGGAAGACGAGTACGGCCTATAACGCACGCGATGGCGTAACATCCTTTACCGATCCGGTAGCGGTCAAAACGACGTTCGTACGTAACGGTTTTGGCGAGGTGATACGCGAGATCAGCCCTGATCGCGGCATTACTACGTACTATCGCGATGCTGCTGGTGACGTCATCGCGCAAATCGATGGGCGCAATCAGCGGGTTGATATAGTTCGCGACGTGCTGGGCCGGATTATTCAGAAAACGCCCGCCAATCGGCCTGCGTCGGAGGTCGTCAGCTATACCTATGATGCTTGTGGCAGCGGAGCCTATCTCGTCGGGCGATTGGCCTGCATGACAGATGGCACCGGGACCACAACGTTTGGGTATGATTTTGCTGGTGACTTACTTGAAAAGCGTCAGGTGATCGGCGTGTCGACGGACGCGAAGCTCGGCTATCGGCGCGACCAAGCCGGGCGTGTCGTCGAAATTCTTTATCCCTCGGGAATGACTGTCTCTTATACGCGAGACAGTAAAGGGCGCGTCATCGCGGTCCGAAGCAAAGCGTCCGAGGGATCTTCTTGGACAATCCTGGCTTCTTCCATGGGCTACGAGGCATTTGGCGCTTTGAACGCGCTGACCTATGGCAATGGCTTGGTCCTCTCGATGGAATGGGGCAATGACGATCGCCTCTATGCCAAGACAGTGCAGTATGGCGCTACTAATCTTTGGGCGACGCGGTATCGTTATGATAGCGACGACAACATCATCGGTATCGATGACCTGGTAGATACTGCTCGCAGTGGGACCTACGGGTATGATGGCGAGAATCGTATGATCTTCGCGACGGGGAGCTTTGGATCGGCCCGGCGCTATGATTATCTTTTGGACAAGAACGGTAATCGTACCGCGCTGGAAACTCGCAATGACGAAAACCAGAGCGTTGCGATATCGACGACGCCTTTCACTCGGGCAACCGGCAGCAACCGTCTCGCTTCGATAGGGACGGATTCCTTGGCGCGGATGATCGGCTATGATGGACGCGGGAATACTACGTCCGAGACGCGTCCGGCTGGGATAACTGTGAATGTCAGTTATGACGGATATGGTCGGTTGACCAACTATACCCGCTCCGATCAGCCGGTGCAGGACAACATCTATAATGGTCTCGATGATCGCGTCGTGGCGACCAGCACGAATGCAGGCGTTACGGACGTTCGGCGATTTGTCTATGACGCAGACGGCCGCGTCATGGGCGAGTACGGCGCTGATACGAGTGACGTGAGGGGTGAATTTGTCTGGCTACAGCCGGAACAGGCTGAAAACAGCATATTCTCGAGGGGGGATGGCTTGGGAGGCTACGGCATCCTCGCTGTCGCAGTTGGTGCTGGCGCACGGCAAAAGGTCGAATTCGTTTCTACGAGTCATCTTGGTACGCCCGTACTGACAACCGATATGGGCGGACAAGTCGTCACGCCGAGCGACTATTCCCCGATCGTATTCCCGGGGCAGACCCGGACGCTGAGTGATCTCTATTATAATCGCTCTCGCGATTATGATCCTACGCTGGGTCGATATATTCAGGCCGATCCGATCGGTTTGGAAGGCGGCACCAATCCCTATGCCTATGCTGCCAATAATCCACTGAGGTTCATTGATCCTTCGGGTTTAGCGCCTCGTCCGCTTGATCCAAATGGTGAGGAGTGCAGGGCGCTTGAAAAAAAGATCGCTAACATTCGGAAAGACATAGCAAAAAGAAAACAGGAAATTTTGGATAATCCAAATGACCTTCCTGAGTTTTTGCAAGGAGGAAAGCCCCGGGACTCTGTCGAGGGTCACCGGCAAATTATTAGGAATCTTGAAGAGATTTTAGCAAAAAGAGAGGCCGAGTATGCCCAAAAATGTGGTGGAAAAGGAGGATGCCCCGAGGGGATGGGTACTGCCGCAAAAATTGGAGCAGGAGTAGGTATTGGATATGCGGCTTATAGAGTATTAAGATTTCTTCCCTCTCTTCTACCTCCTCTATGGGAAACGATTCCGCTGAATCTTGTTACCCCGTAATTATCACGGTATTGGAGCAATCAATGAAATTATATAATGTAAATGGCATTGAAATATACAATTTACCTGGCCATGGTAATTCAAATGACTTAGACTCTGCAAAATTGTCAGGATTAAATCTTTCTTTTGTTGATTTAGAAGGTTTCAATTTGAGTGATGCGGATATGTCATATGCAATCCTGAAGGGTGCGAACTTATATTGGGCCATACTGTTTCGAGCAAATTTGACTGAAGCAAACTTGGCGGATGCCGATTTGCGAGGAGCGAACCTTTGCCAAGCCAAAATGGTCAAGGCGGATTTGTCTGGATCAAACTTTGGTTATGACAAATTGGGGGTGGCGGCCAAGCTACAAGGGGCTCAACTATTAGAAGCAATAATCGAAGATTCCAATTTCATTGGCGCAGAATATGATGATTTTACAGTATTCCCAAAAGACTTTAACCCTATTACTCGCGGAATGAGAATGGTAAATTTTTAAATATTCCTTTATCACGCCATAGTGAAAATATTGGTGGAATGGCTAAGGTCTAGGCGTTTCTGGATTTGGTGAATATGGAGATCCTATTATCAGCGTTACTTTGGATCGAGCGCCTGACCGCAGGCTCATTCGCGACAGCCATTGCGACGATTGCCGTCGCAATGGCTGGTCTTGCGGTCATGGCGGGGCGCTTGCGTGCCCGTCGTGGCTTGGAGATCGTGCTAGGTATCGGTATGATCTTTGGAGCACCAAGCATCGAAAGGGGGGTTTTGGCCGTACCTTCATCGCAGCCTGTTGAGATATCCCTGGCTCCTGCCGCCACTCCGATCACCGTGAGGCAGCCGTCAATAGCTATGTACGATCCCTATGCGGGCGCATCCGTTCCGAAATCGCAAACATCCTCTGATATTTTTTTGCCAGTCCGGTAAGATCTGAAGGCGCGATGCGTTTTCCATAAGATCAAGAATTGACGGGTCTCGATAAACCTACGAGAAGTCGGTAATGCGTTGGGCGGGGATGAATGGTGTCGATCAAATCTAAACTCAGTGTCATCTCTCTCATTGCCTGGCCGCAAGTCGCTTTGGCACAAGACAGTTTTGCCGATCCGGCCGGTTCCGGCCCCATCGTGGGGGCCATGCAGTGGTTGCAGCATACCTTGCTCGGCACGGTCGCGACGGTCTCTGCCATAATCGCCGTAGCCTTGGTTGGCTTCCTGATGCTGACCGGCCGGATAAACTGGCGCTACGGTGCCACCGTGATCCTGGGCTGCTTCATCCTCTTCGGAGCGGCAAGCATCGTCGGGGGCATTCAGGCATCGGCTGGCAGCGGCCTTTGACATGGACAGCCTCGACCGGGACGTGCTGTTCACGGGTCTGACGCGTCCGCAGATGCTGCTCGGCGTCACCTATGGTTTCGCCATCGCCAATGCGATCCTGACGACCGAGTTGTTCCTGATCTTCAAGTCCGCCTGGGTGCTGGTCGCGGCGGTGGTGGTCCATATCCTCGGCTTTACGGCCTGCCTGCGGGATCCGCGCATTTTCGACCTCTGGTTGGTCAAGGTGCAGCGCTGTCCTCGTATCAAGAATTACCGGCTATGGCGTTGCAACTCGTACCGCCCGTAGGTCAGCCTGAAGACTGGGCGTGCGAGGCAGCGGCAGGCTCGCACCTGCCGTACCTGGCGCAAATCGACCCGCATACGTTGATGCTGCGCGACGGGCGGCTGATGCAGGTCATCGCGCTCGATGGCCTGCTGTTCGAAACGGCCGAGACGAGCGAGATCAATTATCGCAAGGCTCTGCGCGACGCGATGCTGCAGGCGATCGGCTCGTCGCGTTTCGCGCTCTACCATCATATCGTGCGCCGACGTGTCGACATCGCGACCGAAGGGGTGTTCCCCGATCCGTTCAGCGCGCGTGTGGATGCGGCGTGGCAGCAGCGGCTGGCCACCAAGCATTTGTTCGTCAACGAGCTGTTCCTGTGCCTGATCCGACGACCGGCGCAAGGCAGAGGCGGTTTTGCAGATCGGCTCGCCAATCTGTTCGGCCGTATCTCGACCGAAGGGCGTTCGACGGCGCTGATCGAGGAGCGGCGCCAGCTCGAAGCCGCAACCGATGCAATGCTCGCGGCGCTGGGCACCTATGGCGCGCGACGGCTGGGCAATTACCCCCTCGCCGGGGGCACCTGTTCGGAAATCCTCGACTATCTCGCGCTGCTCTATAGCGGCGCTCCCCGGCCGGTGCAGTTGCCGGAGAGCGACATTGGCCAGGCTCTGCCCGATCGGCGGATCAGCTTCGGGGCCGACACGATCGAATTCGGCAGCGCAGGCGATGCGCCGCGTGGCTTTGTTGGCATGGTCGGGGTCAAGGAATATCCCGGCGCGACGGGGCCGGGGATGCTTGACGAACTGATGCGGCTGCCGATCGAGTTGACCGTGACGCAGAGTTTCGGCTTTGTTGACCGACAGGCCGCGCTCGGCAAGGTCAATCTGACGCTGCGCCGGATGCGGGCAGCGGACGACGAGGCGCTGAGCTTGCGCGGCGAACTGGCGGGAGCGCGCGACGACCTAGCGGCGGGCCGCGCGGCGTTCGGCGAGCACCACCTGACCGTCTCCGTGCGCGGTGAAACGCCCGATATGGTCGACGCCCATGTCGCGGAAGTGCAGGCGGCTTTGACGGATCTGGGCATCATCGCGGTGCGCGAGGACATGGCGCTGGAGCCATCCTTCTGGGCGCAATTTCCCGGCAATTTCCGCTACATTCCGCGACGCGGGCTCGTTGCCAGCCGCAATTTCGCCGGGCTTGCCAGCCTCCATAATTTCCCGGTGGGGAGTGCAACCGGCAATCACTGGGGCGATGCCGTAACAGTGCTGGAGACGACTGCCGCCGGGCCCTATCATTTCAATTTTCATCACGGCGATCTAGGCAATTTCACCGTCATTGGCCCATCGGGCTCGGGCAAGACCGTGGTGTTGAACTTCCTCCTCGCACAGGCGCGGCGCTTCGATCCCCGCATCGTCTTTTTCGACAAGGACCGCGGTGCCGAGCTATTCCTGCGCGGGATCGGTGGGCGATATGACGTGTTGCGCGCTGGCGAGCCCGCCGGGCTCAACCCGCTGCTGCTGGACGACACCCCGGAGAACCGACGCTTCTTGGTCGAGTGGCTGGGCCTACTCGTCGGTGATGTGGGCCGCCCCCTCGATGCCGATGATCTGGCGCGGATCAAGGAGGCGGTGGATGCGAACATGGAAGCGCCGCGCGCCTATCGTCGGCTCGGTCATTTCGCCCAGCTGCTGCGCGGCGGACATCGCCCGCGCTCAGGGGATCTGGCGGCGCGCCTGGCACCTTGGTGGGGAAGTGGCGAACATGCCTGGCTGTTCGACAATGCCGAGGATCTGACCGACCTCGGCCAGCGCGTCGTCGGCTTCGACATGACGCGTATCCTCGACACGCCGGTCGTGCGCACGCCCGCCATGATGTATCTGTTCCACCGCGTCGAGGAACGGCTGGACGGAAGCCCGACGATCATCGTCGTCGACGAAGGCTGGAAGGCGCTAGACGACGAGGCGTTCACCGCGCGGATCCGCGATTGGGAAAAGACGATCCGCAAGCGTAACGGCATCGTCGGCTTCGCGACGCAGAGCGCGGAGGATGCCTTGGAAAGCCGCATCGCCTCGGCGATCGTCGAGCAGGCGGCGACGCAGATCTTCATGGCCAACCCCAAGGCGCAGGCGCGCGACTATGTCGATGGCTTCGGTCTCAGCACCCACGAATATGATCTGGTGCGCGGCCTCCCCGATAATGCCCGGGCCTTTCTCATCAAGCACGGTCAGGAGAGCGTGGTCGCGCGGCTGGACCTTTCGGGCGAAGCGGACTTGCTGACCATCCTGTCGGGGCGTGAGCGCACGGTACGGTTGCTCGATGCAATCCGCGCGGAGACGGGCGACGACCCGCAGGCCTGGCTGCCCCGGCTGCTCGAGGCGGCACGGTGACGCTCGGCTGCGTTCCCGTCGATGCGGATGCAGGCGTCGTCCTTCGCTTCGCGGCGAATGCCGAGTGCGCGGCGCAGACGATCGGTGCGGACGGCTTTCAGGCGATGATCGGCGGCCCGGTTGCAGCGGGGCTATTGTCGGCGTTGGTGACGATCTTTGTCGCGATCATCGGCTATCGGTTGGTGCTCGGCAATGCGCCACGCTTTGACGAGGGCATAGGGCGGGTCCTTCGGTTGGGCATCGTGCTCGCGCTGGTCACCGGCTGGCCGGCGTTCCAGACACTGGTCTACGACACGGCGACACAAGGGCCGGAGGAGATTGCCGCCACTATCCTGCCCGCCGCAGGTCTGTCGCCGACCGATCTGCCCGCGCGGGTGCAACAGGTGTATGATGCCATGCGGCTGGGTGCCAGCGGCGATCCGAGAGCAGGTGATGCGCAGCAGGGCGCGTCCTCTGCTGCGTCCACTACGTCTCAGCCCGGCACGGCGGGGGCGACCGCGACGTCTCAAGCAAGTGCCAGTCAGCCTGGGCTTGGCGCTTTGCCGCAGAGCGCATCGATTTTTGCAGTAGCGACGATCGGCACGCTGGCGGCGCTCCATCTGGCGGTCGGCTTATTGCTCGCGCTCGCGCCCCTCGCCATTCTCGCGCTGCTCTTCGACGGTACGCTCGGCCTGTTCAATGGCTGGGTTCGAGCGCTGGTCGGCACCGCGCTCGGCGGGCTTGCGGCCACGATGGTCACGGCGGTGATGCTGATCCCGATCGAACAGGAAGTACTGAAGCTTCAGGGTTGGCGCGGCGGTGGCGTGCTGGCGGTGGTCGACCCCCAGGCCTTGCCCACCCTCGTGCTCGCCAGCGCCGTGGCGATGCTGGTCTCGACGCTGGCAGCAGTTCGAATGGGCAGTGCCCTGCGCTATGCCCCCGTCGCTGGCAGCATCTGGGGTTCTGCCGCACGGAACAGCAGCCGTTCGGAGGTGTCCGTTTCGGCAAACACGCAAGTGGCATCCCCACCGGCCAGGACCACCGCCGTTCCAGGGCGCGACCGCGCCGCAGGCGTCGCGGAAGCCTTGGCCATGTCGGTGCGACGCGAACAGCAGTTAGGCGGCAATAGCAGCTCTGGGGCGATGGCGGCGCCCGGCGCATCGTCGGCAAGCAGGCTGCAGGATCAATTCGCATCGACGCCCGGCGGGCAGGGAATGGCAGCGCGTCGGACGGCGCTACGCCGTTCGCGTGCCGCGGCATCGCGAGACAAGGTGGGACGGTGAAGAAAGACTATCACGCACAAGCCGAGAGCTGGGCGCTCGACCGAGAGGTCCAGGCGGCACGCTCACGCCGTACGGCCTGGACGGTGGCTGGCATTGCCGTCGCGGTGGGGATGTTCGAGGCCATCGCACTTGCGATGCTCGCTCCCCTCAAGACCGTCGAGCCCATCACCCTGCTGGTCGACCGGCAGACGGGCTATGTCCAGGCGCTCAACCCGCTTCAGCCGCAGGGCATCGCGGCGGACGATGCGCTGACCCAATCCTATCTGGCGCAATATGTCATTGCCCGCGAAGGCTTCGACCGGGCCACGGTTCGCCTGGATTATCGCAAAGTCGCCCTATGGTCGGCCGGAGTGGCGCGCAGTCGCTATCTGGCCTCGATGCCGGCGAGCAATCCCAACAGCCCACTGACACGCTATCCGGCGGGCACGACGATCAGCGTGCGGGTGAAGAGCGTGTCGCGCGTCGGCCAGAATGTCGCGCTTGTCCGTTTCGACACCCAACGGGTCGATCGCGACGGACAGGTTGCTGCACCGTCGCCCTGGATCGCGGTGATCCGTTATCGCTTCGTCGATGCGCCGATGGCGCTCTCGGATCGCCTGATCAATCCGCTCGGCTTCCAGGTGACAGGCTATCGCCGCGATGCCGAAGCCTTGCCGCCACCTGATGCCTCGCCTCCCTCCATGCAAAGACCTGATGCTCAGCCGACGCCGCTGGCCGCTATTCCAGCCCCCATCGCTCCTGGTCGCGTCGTGCAACCGATAAAGCTTGGTCGTTCAGAAGCTATGCTGGCGCGAAGAGTTGAAACGGCATCCTATCAGGTGGGTGCCCCCCGCGCGGTACCGATCAATCAATTGCCGATGGGCTCGCCGCTTTCGCCAAGAGCGGACGCGCCGCCTGCCGGGACAGCCCAGCCATGATCCTGACCATGCTGGCCCTGGCTGCGCCGCAGGCGATGTTCCAACCCTCCGACCCGCGCATCCAGACGCTTGTCTATAATCCGGGACAGGTCGTGACGCTGACGGTCGCGCAAGGCTATGCAACCGTTGTCGAACTGGTGCCGGAGGAACGCGTCGATACCGTCGTGGTCGGCAATAGCGCTGGCTGGCAAGTCACCGCTTCGCGCGCTGGCGACAAGATCGTCGTCAAGCCGCTGGCGGGGGCCACGACTACCAACCTGGTCGTCATCACCGATGCGCGGCGTTATGCGTTCCTGCTCCAGCCGGGCAATGGCGATATGGGCACGCCGTTCATCGTCCGGTTCACCCCGCCATCCGAGCCTCACGCGAATGCCGATGCAGCCGGACAAATCCGCACGTTCCGCTTGTCAGGCGACAAAACCCTGTTCCCGGAAGAAATGTCGGGGGACGGTCAACGCACCCGCATTCGATGGAAGCTGGACGTGCCATTTCCAGCCATCTTTGCCGATGATGGCCGCATGAAAGAGACGTTGGTCAACGGACGTATGGTCGACGGCGTCTATATCATTGAGGGGGCAGCGCGGCGTTACACCTTCCGTGTGGGCAAGCAGCGTGCGGTGGCCACGGCTGTCACAAACGGAAACCGGCGATGACGGCGCCCGCACCGCGCAGCCGTGATCCGCGACCGACCGTGCGCCTGCCGCGCGCGGGTGTTCCGGGCGTCGCGATCGCCGGGGGGGCGGTGCTGGCCGCAGGGCTGCTCTTCGCGGTCCTCGATGCGCGGCGCCGTGACGATCGCACCGGACCCAGGGTGGATGCCGTCCAACAGGTCAGCGCCTTTCCGTCACCGCCGAGCCTCGCACTCCCGCCTGAACCAGAGACGACTCTACAACCCCCTGTGGTCATGGTGGCCCCGCCAGTCCCTACCGCGCCGCCTGTCATGTCGCGGCCTTATATCGCGCCGCAGTCCTCCCCGCCCATGATCGTCGCCGCGCCGCCACAGCCGATGATCATGCCCCAGCCGACCCCGCCGCCAGAGCGACGGGCAACGCCCACTGAGGAGCCTCAGGCACTGATCATCGATGGCGGCATCGAACGGCAGCCCGATACGGGGACGTCCCAAGCCGCCAAAGTGTCGCAAAACGGCAATCAGCAGCGTAATCCCATGATGCAGGGGCCGGGATTGGGTAGCGATACGGCGCCAGCACAGGCGATATCGCTTCGTAACCCGACCATGGTCATGCCGACCGGCACGATGATCCCCGCCGTGATCGAAACGCCGATCGATACTGCGCGGCCTGGACTCGTCCGCGCGATCGTCAGTAGCGATACGCGGGGGTTTGATGGACGGCGTGTCCTAGTGCCGCGCGGCTCGCGTCTGGTCGGCGAATATCAGGCCGTCGTACAAGGCGGACAGAACCGCGTACTCGTCAACTGGACACGCCTAATCCGCCCCGACGGCGTGACCATCGCGCTGTCGTCACCAGCCGCCGATGCGCTGGGCGGGGCAGGCGTTCCCGGCAAGGTACATAGCTTCTTCTTCCAGCGCTTTGGGGCCGCCTTGCTCCAGTCGGCGATGACCGTCGGCGTCAATCTGGCCTCGCGTCCCGGCAACGGCTCGGTGATCGTCGGGCTGCCCTCCAGCCAGATCAACAACACCGTTGGCCAGGGCCTGCTCCCGAACGACCTGCGGCCGAAGATCACCGTCAAGCAGGGGGCGGAAATCAACGTGTTCGTCGCGCGCGATCTCGACTTTTCCCTCGCGTCGCCCGCACCGTGACCATTTCGTACCCAAGGGGGGTGTAATGCGGTATTTTGCTTTGGTGTCAGTGGCATTGCTCACATCAAGTGCATCTCAAGGCGAAACGGTTCGGTATGCCTATGATGCTCAAGGTCGGTTGCAAGTAGCAGATTCCAGGCGTCCAGGCGGCGCTGCGGCCGGCTACGGCTTCGACCAAGCAGGTAATCGCGTACGATATCAATCAGCACTGGTAGTGAGAACCGGGACTTTACCGGCTGGTACAAGTCTGAAAGTCGGCGAGGGCATCATTTCGCCAGGAGGTGGCTACAGGTTTACCCTGCAATTCGACGGTAACCTTGTGCTTTATGCCGGGCCAACCCAACCGCTGTGGGCAACGATGTCATTTCAGCCGCAAAATGCGCATCTTGAAATGCAAGGTGACGGAAATCTGGTGCTTTATACAGGAAATCAGCCAATCTGGTCCTCAAATACGTACAACCATCCAGGGGCATTTTTCGCCGTCCAAGATGACGGCAATATAGTCGTTTACGACGCGAATGGCTCCCCTCTCTGGGCAAGATTTTGACTTTAGAAAAACGAAATTTGTCCAATATCACAAAAATATAAGATCGCACGAATTATCAGCTTAACACTGCACCCATCACTAGCGGAGCCCGTATCTATGGACCTGAAAATTCTGACAAGGCCAAGTCAGGCGGAGCCGATAGCGGGCCATGCTCTCGCTGAAATCCTGCGTGTCATCCATGTTAGGTTAACACGTAATTATTCTACTAACTCCAAATATAATGCTATACGTCCGCGTACTGTCGGCCTGCCGATAAATATTGTTTGGCCCAGATCCATACCCCGCTTGGACATCCCGTGAGTAATTCAACAGCATCCTATCTTAGTGTCTATCTAGCGCCGCTGGCTGAATATATGGCTCGGGGCGATATCACCGACATTTACATCAACCGGCCTGACGAACTCTGGATAGAGCGTCTCGGCCACAAGCCTGAGCGTTGCGATGCGCCGGGACTGACCGACACCTTGCTTTGGCGATTGGCCAAGCAGGTGGCAAGCCTGACCCATCAGGGCATCAGCCGGGAGCACCCTCTTTTATCGGCAAGGCTGCCCGATGGTTCGCGCATCCAGATCATTGCGCCACCCGCCACCCGTGGCCCGATCGCAATCGCGATCCGCAAGCATCTCGTCGCTGACCTGACCCTTGACGATTATGTCAGCCAGGGTGCCTTTGCGCGTACACGTAGGGGCGAGGGTCCCAGTGTCGATGACGAACTGGCCGCGTTCTATGAGGCAGAGGATTGGGGAGCATTCCTCCGCCGGGCGGTACGGCAGCGCAAGACGATCCTCGTCTCCGGCGGCACATCGACCGGCAAGACCACTTTTCTCAACGCCTTGCTGCGTGAAATCCCCGAACAGGAGCGGCTAATCCTCATCGAGGACACGCCGGAAATCCAGTTACGTCATGCCAATGCGGTGGGCCTCGTTGCCATACGCGGCGAGCTTGGTGAAGCAAACGTCACATCCGACGATCTGTTGACGGCCACCCTGCGTATGCGACCCGACCGGATCATCATCGGCGAGCTGCGAGGCCATGAAGCTTTCACGTTTCTACGCGCGGCGAACACCGGGCACCCCGGTTCGATGAGCACCATCCATGCCGACTCGCCCGAAGGGGCTTTCGAGCAGCTAGCCATGCTGGCGCGAATGGGTTCGGTGCCGGCGAGCCGCGATGAAATCATTACCTATGCCCATACCGTCGTCGACGTCGTCGTACAGATCGAGCACCGCGATGGGAAAAGGCAGATTTCTCAATTGCTCTGGCGGGGCGCGTAAGACAGCAAAGTAAAAGATGTGAAATAATTCATCTGGTGTGATCTTGCGCGAATCAAGGCGAACGTCTCCAAAGAAATTGTTTTTTCCGGGGGGATGCAATGCGCTTGAAAATCACGGCAGTCTTAATCCTGCTTTCGATCCCCATGGGGGCGGCCATGGCGTTGGAAACTGCGACCTTCAGTTATGATGCGCTAGGTCGTTTGATCCGCACATCGAAGGATGTGGCCGGTCCCAATATATCAACCTATCAATATGATGCGGCCAGCAATCGCCAGAGAGCAACGACGTACCCTGAGGCGACTATCCCAAACGGCGATTTTGAAAACCCGGCATTGAGTAGCTACGTCTACGATCCCGCTGCTCCTGGTCTTTCTTTTTCCGGTAGCGCAGGTATTTCAAGATATGGCGATGCATGGGGGTTTCCGGCGCCTTGGTCGGGGCATCAGGTGGCTTTCCTCCAAGCGACTCCGGGGGGCACCGGCGCTGTCGAGATGACGGCGGTCAACCTCTACCCTGGACATCAATACCAGATCGCCTTCGCGGCAGCGCAGCGGCCGGGCTATGCCGCTAATAGCCTGCAAGTCTTCATAAATGGTGTGCTCGTATGGAGCCGAGTTCCGGCATCGGCCGACCACTTCACCCCTTATCCTACCTCGTCGTTCGTTCCATCATCGGACAGTGTCACGATACGGTTTGCGTCCTCACCGTCCTCGCAGGATTCGGCATCTGCAATTGATTCAATCAGTGTGCAGCGGCTGAACTAAGCTGGTATAGTTATTTGATACTGCTTCATATTTTGTATGAAAATAATATGATACAAAATTCATGAAGGTTACCTCTTGTGAAAACTTGCAGCTGGCATTTTAATTGGAGAATAGATTAGGGGGGTGGTCATGAAAATGCGTATATGCATTGCTCTTGTTCTGGCGGCGGTTCCCGTAAGCGCTGCCTTGGCCACCGGAACCGTATCCTACAGCTATGATGCGCAAGGGCGACTGATCCGGATCGTCAAGAGCGGCTCGGTCAACAATGGCGCGGCTGTTCAATATACCTATGACAAAGCCGGTAATCGGGTCCGCGTGACGGCTACAGGATCGTAACCAGCTCGATAAAGGCTGCGAGACGCTGCCGTACTGCCAGCACTTATAATTCGGTTGCAGGTCAATCTTCGCAGACGCGCAGATAGCGTGGGCCCTTCTCGTGCCCACGCCCGTCGTCGCGCGCAAAAAAATCAGGGGGTGGAACATGAAAGTTGGAAATTTCGGCGCCATGTCGACGCGTAAGCGTCGTCTCTGTCTCGCGATATCTACCGCGTTGTGCTCGGGTTTGGCAGCACCTGCATTTGCGCAGATCGTGCCTCCTATTCACACATCTGTCGACGCTAATGGTGTCGACCTTATTAGCGGAAATTTCGTCACTACGATCGTGGAGGGAAGTATAGGTTCCGGGGCGGGGGCTATCTCTCTGTCAAGGAATAGATTTGGTCAGTCGAATTGGATCGACAATTGGTCTGGTGGTCTGTTTACCCAAACAGTCAATGGAAGCAACCGAGTCTATGCGACGCAGGGCAGTACTTCTGAAGCCTTTGTTCAAAGCTCTACGGGATACCAATCCGTCAGCGGTGACGGATCAACGCTTACAAATTCGGGAAGCACCTATACACTCACTGCCTCTGATGGAACCAAGATTGTATACGACGCTGACCCAAGCATGTACCCTATACAAGGATTTGCATGCACCAAATTTGGAAGTGGATACTCTTCGTGTGCTATTCCCAAAACAGTTACGCGCCCCGATGGAATGGTGTTTACGATCAATTGGTCGTTTGCCAATATGTGCCCAGGGCAGCGGGTTCGGCAACCCGACTGTCCAAATGGTGTAAGCTACTATAGGTTTGCGGGAGTTACGAGCAGTTCCGGGTACGGAATCAGGGTAAATTATGTCACTTCAAACCCTGGTAACTATAATGCTCCGCAAACAGACTGGTATAATAAGACATCTGTCACATTTCTAAATAGCAAGGGAGGAGGCGGATCGTCATCCGTCTCTTATGCGACGCCATCAGCATATTATCCTGATTTTACGGATGCGGCTGGTGGAGCTTGGCATTTTTCTGGTGGTACCAATTCGGCGCTGTCGGGCATCCAAATGCCTGGTAGCTCTGGGGTGAACATATCGATTAGCAATCAAGGCCCTGATGGGACAGTGTCTGCCGTCACGCGCAATGGTGTTACGACCAATTACAGCAGATCGGTGAACGGCAATCTCGCCACGACCACCATCACCGATGCCCTCTCGCATACGACGACGGTGGTAGCGGATTTGAATGTGCAGAGGATTGTGAAATTCACCGACCCGCTGGGGAATGTCACCAACTATACATTCGATCAGAATGGTCGCCTAACCCAGGTGACGCTGCCATCTGGAATTTCGAAGAGCTACACCTATGACGGCTATGGCAACGTCACGAGTGAAACAGGCTCGGCCAATGGCGTCACCATCACGAAATCCGCTGGTTTCTCTCAAAATTGCTCCGGCTCACCGGTTTGCAACCAGCCCGTATGGACGAAGGACGCGAATGGCAATCAGACCGACTATACATACGACTCCGCGACAGGCCACCTTCTCACGGTCACGGCACCGGCAGATAAGACGGGGACGCGACCACAGCGGCGTTTGGGCTATTCGACGATTTCAGGGGTG
This sequence comes from Sphingomonas fuzhouensis, assembly GCF_034659795.1. NCBI lineage: Bacteria > Pseudomonadati > Pseudomonadota > Alphaproteobacteria > Sphingomonadales > Sphingomonadaceae > Sphingomonas > Sphingomonas fuzhouensis. Next base: position 30,542 of record NZ_JAXSQY010000009.1, on the reverse strand, counting down.
TCGTTGCTGACGTCGACCTCCGAATGCACAAGTTCATCCAGTTGCGCGGGCGCAGCGAATGAGTCCAAGACCAGCATCGCTTATAATTCCAACCTTTTGCCGTCCAGCGTGACGCGATCGTCCGGCGATGGCGCGATCAGCGCCTCGATCGCTGCGACCTATGATGATTTTGGCAATGTGACTGCGGTCGACGGTCCGCTGCCGGGTTCGGCAGATACGACGAACTATACCTATGACGCGATGCACCGGGTGACGAGCATTGTCTCGCCGGATCCTGATGGCAGTGGGCCACGGATGCGGCGGGCAAAAGTCATGCATTATCTGCCGAATGGCTTGGCGGACTCGGTCAGCGTCGGCACGACGGATGCAAATGGTGGATCGTTCAACTCGCTGCAGCAACTGGTCAGCACTTTCGACGGCAATATGCGCAAGGTCCAGGACACGCTGTCGGCGTCGGGCACGACCTATGCGGTGACGCAGTATGGCTATGACGCGGTCGGTCGGCTGCAATGCACGGCCGTGCGCATGGATCCGAGCCAGTGGGGCGGCCAGAGCGATGCCTGCACGCCGCAGACGAACGGCGGCAACGGCCCGGACCGTGTGACCAAGCAGGTGTACGATGCCGCCGGGCAGGTCACCGGCGTCTATTCGGCCCTCGGCACCGGCGCGCAGGCCTTTGAGCAGACGAGCTATACGCCCAACGGCAAGGTCGCCAGCGTGACCGATGGCAATGGCAATGTGACGACCGCGGGATATGACGGGTTCGACCGGCAGACGACCACGACCTATCCGGGCGGCAGCTTTGAGCAACTGACCTATGATGCGAACGGCAATGTGGTGACGCGCCGCCTGCGCGATGGCCAGGTCATCAACTATGGCTATGATGCGCTCAACCGGATGACGTCGAAGGACCGGCCCAACAACAGCTATTCGGAATATGACCAGAGTTATGGCTATGATCTTGTCGGTCACCTGACGAGCGCATCCGACACCAGCGGCCGGACCCTGAAATACGACTATGACGCGCTGGGCAACCGGCGCGCGCAGTATGACAATGTCTATACCTTCGGCAACGCGACCTTCCAGTATGACGCGGCAGGACATCGTACGAAGATGACATGGGGCGACGGCAACGCCGTGACCTATGACTATCTCACGACCGGGGAGGCGAATACGATCCGCGATGGCTCGGGCAACGTACTCGTGTCGTTCGGCTATGACGATCTGGGACGGCGGACGAGCCTGAGCCGGGCCAATGGCACGATGACCTCTTATGCCTATGATCCGGCATCGCGTCTGTCGCAATTGACGCAGGATCTGGCCGGAAGCGCCAATGACCTGACGGTGACGTTCGGCTATAACCCGGCAGGTCAGATCACGAGCCGGAGCGCGTCGAACGATGGCTATGCCTGGACGGCTGGCGTGAACGCCGACCGCAGCTACAGCGTCAATGGGTTGAACCAGTATACCCAGGCTGGCTCCGTGTCGCTTGGCTATGACGGCCGCGGCAACCTGACGAGCTCGGGCAGCGATACCTACAGCTACACGGTCGATAACCAGATGGCGGTCGGCAAGGGAATCGGCATGGCCTATGATCCGCTCGGCCGCCTGTTCAATGCCGCGGTCGATCCCGGTGCCAACACCTCATTCACCTATGACGGGCCGGACCTGATCGCGGAGACCAACCAGAATAACGGAGCACTGCTGCGCCGCTATGTCTATGGCCCGGGCAGCGACGAGCCGCTGATCTGGTATGAGGGCGCAGGGCTTGGCGATCGGCGCTGGCTGCATGCCGACGAGCGCGGCTCGGTCATCGCAGTGACCAACGATGCGGGCAACGCCATCGCGATCAACCGCTATGACGAATATGGCATTCCGCAGTCCGGCAATATCGGGCGCTTCCAATATACCGGGCAGAAGTGGCTGCCAGCGCTCGGCCTCTACGACTATAAGGCTCGCACCTATTCGCCCACCCTTGGCCGCTTCATGCAAACCGATCCCATCGGCTACGGCGATGGCATGAACTGGTATAACTACGTCAAGGGCGATCCGGTTAACTTTAAAGATCCGACCGGATTGACATGGAAATTATGCACATACTACAGTGTTACTTATACTTACTCAGATGGATCCCAGGAAACAGTCGTCAATGATCCGGCTTACACCCAATGCACGGAAATGCCCGATCCGACGCCAAGTTGGAATCCAGATACATATGGGCCGGGCGATGGTGGCGGGCCTAGTGGGCCTCCCTCCCCTTCAAGGTCTACCACTCCTACTCAGCCGTCGCAAAATTCTCCACGACCTGCACAAGCGCCAACGCACCACTGTAAATTGACCGGAGACATCATCGCCCTTGGTTTTGATGCGGCTGGCTTTCTTGCGGGCTTTACGCCGGGTGGGGATGCAGCCGTAGCTTTGACCCAGATCGCATTGGGAGCTGGCGCTACAACCAATAGCGGCGCAGGGCATGACAATTTAGGGATTGGACTCGGGTCTGCGGGCATGATTTCCGCATTATTTACCCCCGCAGCTAAAGCAACGGGTTTACTCGCAAGAACTATTCCTGGTTTAGGTGCTGCTATTGCCATAACAAGCACGATTCATGATGCCAAAGGCCTATTGGATCATCTCAATGGAAATTGTCCCTCGGATCAATAATATCATGAAAAATTTTTCATTGCAGTCATTGGGTTATGCCGCCGGCCTTCTATCTATTCCGATAATGTTTGCATCATCACATTTTTTTGGTGAATCATTAAGTATTTTGATTGGCTTTATTTCTGCTATAACAATATTTTTTGTAGCAAAATTCTTTATTCGTTCTTAATAGCAATTTTTGTTAATATTTCCGTAAATCAATAACCCAGACTGCACTTCTGGGATATGGGACCATTGGCCAGTGATTTTCTACCACCGTCCGAGAGGAAAGTAATATAGAGATTGCGATTGCAGCCATTACACTCATAACCCTTCTTCAAGACCGGATAAATGGCGCATATACTTAAAGAGAGAATAAAAAGCGAGAGTATACCTCTCTCATATTCTTTTTTGGGGGGGGCGGTTTGCGGACTGTGCGGGTGCTATGCCGCCGGAACTGCTATGACGGTGCATGGTGCCCTAGCTTGTCCGCCATGCTTCGATGATATGTCTCGTCGTAACAAGTGAGAAATGCATTATATACCAATTGTTGTATTTTAGACGCGTATCATTTAACCATTCTATGGCAACACCCCTCTGATAATGGGCATGATATAATGAGCGCGACTGGTCGAATAGTAAGCATTAGTGCTTTTTTAGTTTTACTAGTGCCTTCGTTAATCCAAGCGCAGAGCTCGACATCTTTTTCTTACGACTCGATGGGGAGGCTGACCGGAACTGCTGACGGTACTGGCACAAAATCCACTTACACGCTTGATCCAGCTAGCAATCGTAGGGATGTTGTCGTCCGCCGGCAATTCGATCGCATGTGGGAGGCGGAGAACCTTCCCCATATTGTCGGCTACGCCGATCGCAATGGATGGGCTGCCAACGTAAACACGGCAAGCGGGCATATGACATATGGCCCATATGTCACTGACATTGCCGCAGGAGCGAGAGTGGCCACCTGGCGCATGGCCATCGACGTTAGAAATGCATCGAATGATCAGATCGTGACGCTCGATGTCTACGACTCTACGGCTGGCGAGCAACTCGCATCGCGGTCTATCTCTCGGCTCGAATGGAGCGCTGATCAATCATTCCAAGTATTTGAGCTACCCTTTACCATGGCAGCTTCACGTGCTGGCCACGCCTTAGAATTTAGAACATATTACCACGGCTATTCCTACATATTGGTAGATAAGATTGGTGTATACTAATCATTATCCAATGATTACCTGAAATCTATCGAGATACATCTTTATAATATCAAAGCCTGATTATTGCTTGCAGAACCCCGGGATGATTAACCTGTTCAGCTAAATCACAATCTGACCGAGCACCTGTACGTGACCGGAGATTGGCGGCCATGAATCCATGCCGTTCAGGTGAACTCGATGCTACCGCAGAGCGTCTTCCCGGCAGATGGCCCCACGTTTAGGCGTCGAGAATCCGCCTGATCGAAATCCTTTGGCCTCGCGCGTCTTGCCGGCATCACGGTTCACCCCCTCCCACTTCGATCGTGCAGCGCACCGCCTTCTTCGTCTTGGCCGCCTGACCACGACATACCTCCAATGCTTCACGGTTCGTAGCCACCAGCCGGTCGGCCGCCACTAAGCTGGCGAACCCGGTCGCATCCCCTGCCCGCATCAGCCGCTGCCCGGCCTCCCACATAGGCAGTCGCAACGATCGCGCCGCCATCCGCTCCGGCAACAGCCAGCTCGCCGGGAAGCTGCGCGCGATCGGGCCGGCAAGGGCCGCCCACAACACCATGCCCGCTGCAACCCCGGCCAGTCCCATCTGCCGCAGCCGGCGCTGCTGCTCGCCCGCCATGACGTGCGAATCCAGCTGATAACGAAGCTTGGCCGCCACCTCGTCCATCCCCTGCTTCGCTGCGGTGAACAGGCGGTGATCCTCCCGCCGCGCGTCGAAGCCGGCCGCCATGATCTGCCGGCCGATCTCCTCGGGCGGGAGCGATAGCGCAGGGCTCTTCACCAGCACATCGACGCGTTGCGCCACGGCGGTGATGTTATTGGCGATGACGCCCAGCGTTTCGGAATAGTCCGGGGCGTGGGCATCATCGCCCCGTTCGGCCGCCAGGCGTTCGACGGCACGGCGGAGCAGCGTAACCTCGCCGCGAAGGTGCTCAAACGCCTGCGTCGCTCCATCCATGTCGTTGTCTTGCGTCATTCACGCCTGCCCTTTTTGCACTTGCAACCGACGATGCTGCGCTGCACAAAGACCCTACCTTTCAGGCATCCTCTCCTAAAAACTTTGCGGCCGTCCATCAGGGCGGCCTTTTTTTATCGCTCGAACCCGCGATCCTGCTGGCGATCACGCATACGCACCCTTTCGATCTGGTGCCCGCGATCCAGCCCCAGCTCGGGCGCATGCCGCTCAAGCGCTGCGCGGAGCGCCGGATCGTGCCGCAGTCCGTCGATCATGTCGGCCCTGACGCTGGCGATGCGGCCACTGCCACCACCACCTTCGGCCTCCAACGCCCGCCAGCGCTCCATGAACCGCTCCGCGCGACTGTAGGGATCGCCACGGACCCGCGCCTCCTCGGCCATTGCCCAGACGGCACCGCGCGTGTTCCCGGACGCGGCCTCATGCACCAGCCTCGGATCACGCTGGAACGCGACGACGAGATCGCGTGTGCCCTGCTCACGTATCGTGTTGAGCGCCTCACCGGCGCGCTCCATCGCCGTCATCTGATGCGGCAGCACCGGCAATCCCTTGCGCTGCATCTCGGCTGCCTTGACCGCGGCCCGCGCATAGCGCCGGATCGCCACCTCCAGATCCGGCCGGTTCGTGCTTTCGGTTACACGGTCGGTCTCGGGCGCCTTCGGCCGGAACCCGGCGAACATGCTCCTAGCCTTCGCCTCGACCGTCCGCACGATCTCGCGCACCCGCTCCGGCAAACGGATCTCGCGTCTGTCCGCGAAAGCACGAGCCGCGGCGTCGGGATCGACGGCATAGTCGGCCGCCATGTCCTTTGCCCGATCCCGCGACAGCACCGCGGCAAGCTTCGCGTCAGAGGCGAAGTCGTCGCGACCATAGTGGAGCTGCACGCCGTCCCGGTGCCGCGACAAGGCGACATAGGCGGCGTGCCGGTCCATCCCCGGCGTCACCAGCACATGCGTCCGATCGACCGTCACACCCTGCGACTTATGGATCGTGGCGGCATAGCCGTGATCGATCGCGGCATAGTCCTTCAGGTCGAAGCCGACATGGCGCCCGTCGTCGAGCCGCACCGCCATCCGGCCGGGCGATACCGCCTCAACCATGCCGAGCGTGCCGTTCTTCACCCCCAGCCCACGCTCGTTGCGCAGGAACATGATGCGGTCGCCGCTCGCAAACTGCCGCTCTCCGCGGTCCGCCTGGACACCCACATCCTGCCCGAGGTGGCCGCTCGCCCGCATCCGTGCGCGCGCCTCCTCGTTGAGCGAGCGCACCTCCGCGTTGGTATGGGTGAGAATCATCCGCGTAGCGCCCGGCTCGGCCTGGCGTTGCCGGTCCCAGTCCTCCACCAGCGCCGCGCGCGCCGCCTCGCGCGTGTCGGCGCTGCGCACCATATCATGATCGCGATAGGCGCGGATCGCTTGATCCGTGCGCCCCGTGGCCAGCCAGCGCGTCGCATCGCGCTGCCAGTCCGTCCGCTGTCGGCGGATCTCGGTGATCTCGGCCGCACCGTGCGCTTCCGCGATCGACCGGAACGCCGCACCCGCCTCGATCGCCTGAAGCTGCTCGGGATCGCCGACCAGCACCACTTTGGCGCCGGCCTGGGTAGCAGCGGTCAACAGCCGCTCCATCTGCCGCGTGCCGATCATACCCGCCTCGTCGACGACCAGAACGTCCTTCGGCCCAAGCTGGTCGCGATCCCGCGCCCACGCATGTTCGAGACTGGCGATCGTGCGCGAGCTGATCCCCGATCCTGCCTCCAGATTTTCCGCCGCGATCCCCGACAGAGCCGCCCCGCGCACCGTATAGCCGGCGCTCTCCCATGCGTCCCGGGCAACGCCCAGCATCGCTGACTTGCCGGTGCCGGCATAGCCGATGACCGAGGCCAGACCGTCGCGCTTCGTGATCCGCCCCAGTGCGTCACGCTGCTCGCCCGACAGCGTCAGCCCCCTCCCCTCCGCGCCCTCCAGCGCGCGAACGACATGCGATGCACCGACGAAATGGTGCCGCCCATTGGCGAGCCGATCGCCGGCGCGCTCCAGCCGCGCCTCGGTCGCGATCATCTCGCGGCTGGTGAAGCGCTCGTCGCCGCGCCCGTCCCGGCCCAGCGCCACCAGCTCGGGCGAGCCCTTGGTCGCCGCCATGACTCGGTCATACTGCTCCTTGCCGTCCGAATGCCGGAACGCGAACACCGCCAGGTCGCGGGTGGTGAAGGTCGCCTGGGTGCGCGTGATCGCGTCCAGCGCGACGCGCGGATCCGCGATGATCCTGTCGCCGTTCTCCCACGCAATGCGCGCATGATCCTCGATCCGCTCGGCTTCCAGGCCCTGCCCCGGCCGCCTCGATGCGGCCGGTCCGATCTTGTGCTGCGGCTCCAGCGCAATGCCCTGATCGGCATAGGAGCGATGATCGATCCGCGCATCGATCCCCAGCGCGACCAGCCGCTCGTTGACATGCGCGCTCCACGCCTCGCGCCAGTGCTGCAACAGCTCGGTGCCGTTCCAGTCGCGCTGCTTCTTGCCGAACCCGTCGGGGCCGACATCGCGCATTGCCAGCATGACATGCGCGTGCGGCTTGGGACTGCCATCCTCCGCCCGGTCCCAATGGACGCTAAGGTCAGCCACCATGCCTCGGTTCACGAACTCGCGGGCCACGAAGTCGCGCGCGAGCCGGATGCCCTCTTCGCGGTTCATCTCGCGCGGGATCGCAAACTCGATCTCGCGGGCGAGCTGCGCGTCCTTGCGCTTCTCGCCTGCCTCCACCTCGTTCCACAGCATCGTGCGATCCCTCAATCGCGCCGGCGCACACTCGGGCAACAGCACCTCGGAGTGGATCACATTGGCTTTGTTGGAGAAATCGTGATGCCGCCCAAGCCGCTCATCGAACAGTTCGCTGGCCGAGCGATAGGCGGCGGATGCAACGGCGCTGGAGCCTTTGGCCCGGCTGATGACCTTGGCGCTGAAATGGTAGATCGCCATCGCGTCTCTTCTTCTACTCTTCTGAGCGCATGTCGGCAACGACGTATAAGCGCGCACTCATGATCCGCTGCGCTCCTCTGATTGACTGCCAGTCGCTTATGATTTGTGTTGCCTGCTCTTGCCTGTGCGGTAGAATGCGCGGCTATGGAGATTGGCGAGCTGATCGACATGGAAACCGGCTCCGTTGTCGAACTGTGGCAACGCTGCGACCTCACCCGTCCCTGGAATGATCCCTTTGCGGACATTGCCCATGCACGCCGCACCGCCGATGCCGTCGTGCTGGTCGGTCGCGAAGGATCCGCGATCGTCGCCAGCATCATGGTCGGCTTCGACGGGCACCGGGGATGGGTCTATTACCTCGCGGTCGATCCTGCCCTTCAGCGGCGTGGCTATGGTCGCGCGATGATGGCAGCCGCAGAGACTTGGCTGCGTGATCGGAGCGCACCGAAACTACAGCTCATGGTGCGTGACACCAACCTCGCCGCACTCGGCTTCTACGAACGCCTGGGCTTCGAACGCCAACCCGTCGCGACCCTGGGTAAGAGACTGGATGGGAGGACGTAACGCTCATGCGCAAAGTGCGTGATTATGATGCGGAGCTCAAAGCGCTCGAGGAGCGCGCCCGCGCGCTGAAGGCCCGCCGCGTCGAACAGCTCGGCCAGCTCGTCACCTCGACCGGCGCCGATGCGCTCGATCTCGAAACGCTCGCCGGCGTGCTGCTCGATGCGGTCGCTTGCGATGACGCCCAGGCGAAGGAGGCGTGGCGTGCGAGGGGCGGCGCCTTCTTTCAGCGAAGCGGGCGCAAAACTGCACGACAGCCTGGCCGCAACCGCAGCGATGCAGCGCCGCAACCGCCAGGCGATCCGGCGTCTGGAAACGGCGCGGCGTCGCACGGATAGGCGGGGCTGGGTCGTGGATCGCCGGACACGCACCCGCCACCTCATCGAGCTGGGCGGCCTCGTCCAGAAGGCCGGCCTGGTCGATCTCGCCGACGACGATCGCGCCACCATCTACGGTGCGCTGCTGGAGCTGGTCGGCAAGGCGCGGAGCGAGGGTGCCGGCGACACGCTTGCCCTCTGGAAGCGACGCGGCAAACGCGCCTTCGATGCCGATGCATCGGAGACGCAGACCTGACCGCGACCTTGCCCCTATCCCGCCTGTTTGGTCCGGCTCAGTTCCAATGCCTGCATGGTGCGACGCGCCAGGCTCTCCAGAGCCGCGCGATCCCGCTCCCTCAAACCATCGGGATGCGCCTTGGTGTCAATGACGCAGAGCGTTCCGATCCGCTTGCCGTCCTCGGTTCTGAGCGGAGCACCGGCGTAGAAGCGAATGCCGACATCGCCGGTGACGAGCGGATTGGTCGCAAACCGATCGTCCTGCATCGCATCGTTCACGATCATCGTCTCGTTGCCGTGGATCGCATGCGTGCAGAACGAAATCGACCGCGGCGTCTCGGCCGGCGCCAAGCCGACCCTGGCCTTGAACCATTGCCGGTTCTCGTCGATCAGCGAGATGAGCGCGATCGGCGTGCGCAACGTCCTGGCGGCATCGCGCACGATCGCATCGAACTGCACCTCGTTGGGTGTGTCGAGAACGCCATAGCCCTTCAACGCCGTCAGGCGTCCCTCTTCGTCGTGTCTGCCGTCCATGTCCTGATCCGAATTTTCCGGCATGGCGGGTAATAGGCAAAGCTTAATATCGTCGTTCGATGTCGCGCCATGGCGGATCGCTCAGAATAACAGGTGTCTAAGTCGGCCTTTAGGCAATCGACGCGCCTGACGATCGCAAGTACATCCGCCCATATGATCCATCCCATTCCTTCAGGAGACCCCATGAGCGACAATATCGACACCGTGACCCTTGCCAGCGAACTGACCATCGCATGGCTCGGCAATCCCAATACCCGCACCACCGCCGATGACGTGCCGGCGTTTCTCACCTCGATGCACGGCGCTGTCTCGCGCCTTGCCGGCACCGCCGACGCGCCGGCGGTCGAGGAAGCCCCGCAAGACTATGCACCTGCCGTCTCGGTCCGTAAGTCGCTGGCATCGAAGGACCACATCGTCTCGATGATCGACGGCAAGCCCTATAAGACGCTGCGCCGCCACCTGGCCACCCATGGGCTGACGCCGGAAGAGTATCGCGCCCGCTACAACCTCAAGGCCGATTATCCGATGGTCGCGGAGAGCTATTCGGAAGCACGCCGGACCATGGCCAAGAAGATCGGTCTCGGCCGCAAGCCCGGGCAGAAAGTGGCCAAGGCGGTCGAGGGAACCGTGAAAACCGTGCGCAAGACCGGCAAGGCCGCGCTCGCGTCTGCCCGTGAGGCGCTGACGCCGGAGAGCTGACCGAAGGACATAGCCGGCACGGAGCCTGCCATCGGGCAGGCTCCCGATGGAGGACGACATGGCTGAGATCGTATCGCGCTCGTGGCAGCTCCTGACGGTCGGCCCCGGTAGCCGCCATATCACCCCCGAACTCCACGACAGGCTGGTGCGCCTGCTCGACCTTCTGCCTCAGACCCGCCTCATCGAGATCGAAACCGACGCAGGCGCGGTCAGCGTGTCGCGCGACTGGCCGAGCGACCGCCTGGAAGAGGTCGCTGCCATCGAGGCCGACGTCGCCGCCATGCCTGGCATCCACCGCCTCACCCTGTTCCAGGCGACCTGAGCATGGAGTGGGTCCGCCAGCTCGGCCGCGCGTCGCGCAACCTGGCCCGCATCGCTCGGCAAAATCCCGTCTGGGCGATCCAGAGCCTTATCTTCGCCCCCTTCCGCTTCGCCAGGCACCTGTTCGGCGTCCTGGTGCTGACGATCGTCGTTGCGGTCGTCCTCATCCTCGGCTCGGACGGGCTGGTCTGGTATTTCGGTCTTTACCGCTATCCCATGCTCCACGGCGTCATCTCAGGCCTCGTCCTGCTCGCGATCCTGCTGGTGCCGCTGCGCGCGCTCTTCCAGCCGCTCATCCTGCACTATGGCGGTCCGGATGGTGCCGACACGCATGGCTCGGCCCGTTTCGCAACAGACGCCGAGGCACGTGATCTGACCGGCAGCGCCGGCCTGTTGATCGGTCGCGACCGCAAGTCCGGCAAGCTGCTGCGCTATCCCGGCCCTGCCCATCTGCTGACGATCGCACCCACCCGCAGCGGCAAGGGCGTCGGCACGATCATCCCGAACCTCCTCGACTATCCCTTCGCCTGCGTCTGCATCGATCCCAAGGGCGAGAACGCCCGCATCGCCGCCCGCCAGCGCAGGCGCTTCGGCCCGGTCCATGTCCTCGACCCGTTCGGGATCACAGGCCTGGCCCCGGCCGCCTGTAATCCGCTCGACCGCATCGACCCTGACGGCCTCGACGTCGCCGACGACTGCATGACGCTCGCCGATGCGCTGGTCCATGACGCTCACAACGAGCAAGGCGAAGCGCATTGGAACGAGGAAGCCAAGGCGCTGATCGCCGGCTTGCTCATGCACATCGTCGCCAGCGAACCCACCGCCACCCGCACGCTGGCGACGCTGCGCGATCACCTGACGCTCGCGCCGGCCGCGTTCTCGGACCTTCTCGCGCGGATGCAGGCCGCCGGTGGCCTGGTTGCGCGCGCCGCCAACCGCCAGCTCGGTAAAGCTGATCGCGAGGCCGCCGGCGTGCTGTCGTCAGCGCAGCGCCATACCCACTTTCTCGACAGCCCTCGCATGACGGCGACGCTCGGGGCTTCGGATTTCGGCTTCGCCGACCTCAAGGAACGGCCTGCGACCATTTTCCTGGTGCTGCCGCCCGACCGGCTCGACACCTATGCGCGCTGGCTGCGCCTGATGGTGGCGCAAGGACTGACCGAGCTGGCCCGCGCTCCGGGCCGTCCGCCCTGGCCGGTGCTGTTCCTGCTCGACGAGTTTGCCGCGCTGGGCCATCTCGAACCCGTCGAACGCGCGATGGGGCTGATGGCGGGCTACGGCATCCAGCTCTGGCCGATCGTGCAGGACATCCACCAGCTCCAGGCACTTTACGGCAAGCGCGCCGGCACCTTCCTGTCCAATGCAGGCGTCCTCCAGGTCTTTGGGGTCAACGACCAGCAGAGCGCGCAGCTCGTCTCCGACCTGTTGGGGCAGGAGACGGTGGTGTTCGAGACGATGAGCCGCGCGCTCGATGCGCAAGGGTCCGGGATCACGTTCGGGCAGCAGCATGTCGGCCGCCCCCTCCTCACCCCTGATGAAGTCCGCACACTTGCCCCCGATCGTCAGCTCCTGTTCCTCGCCGGGCAGCGGCCGGTGATCGCGGCCAAGCTGCGCTACTATGCCGATCGTGAGTTCGCCGGACGCTTCGATCCGGCGTGATCGTACACACCCAAGGCGAAGGGCAAGGTTCTGGGTGAAGCGTCCTGGGTTTTCCGGCGGCTCTCACATGTGAGTAGGAGCATCGGGAATGAGCAAGACGGGGTCATCGCAGAATGTCTCTCCAAACGTATCCTAAGGGCTGATGGCTGATCCCGTGGTTCGCAGTGGCCTGAACCGTTCGCAGGGTTTGTCGATCTCGCTCCACAGATAGTCGCCGGTAAGGCTGATGTGCTCCCAGCCCAGCCGGGCGACATGAGCGAGCAGGGTGTCGGGCACGTCGATGCCGCGCTCGCGCAGGTGGCGGGCCGCGCGGTCGAGATAGACGGTGTTCCACAGGATGATGGCCGAGACGATGAGGTTGAGGCCGGAGGCGCGGTGTCGCTGATCCTCGAAGGTACGGTCGCGCAGTTCGCCGAGCCGGTTGAAGAAGATGGCGCGAGCGAGCGCGTTGCGGGCCTCGCCGTTGTTGAGGCTGGCGTTGGTGCGCCGACGCAGATCGGCATCGTCAAGCCAGTCGAGCATGGACAGTGAGCGCTCGACCCGCCCGATTTCACGCAAGGCGCGGGCGACGGGGTTCTGGCGCGGATAGACGGCGAGCTTGCGCAGCATCACCGAAGCCCGGACGGTGCCGGCGCGGAAGCCCACCTTTCACTCTGCGTCATGCCAATTCCCGACGTGTTTGAGAGATTGCAATATCGAGAAAAGACGCCTGTCTGAGGCATATCCTGCACGGGGGTCCCGAAGAAGTGCTCGCCTCGATCGGCGGTGATCCGGGCAATGAAGTTGCGAGGGAATATATTACTCCGCGCCCCCGCAATGCCGCGCGATGAATTCCCCATGCGCCGGCAAATGCTGCACCGCCGCCCGCGTCACCTCCGCGATCCGGCCTAACCGTGCCCGCCCAGCCTCCAGAGGCACCCCTAGGGCGATCGGGTCGAAACCCTCCGCCTTCATCCCCTGGCCGTCCATCACCGCCAGCCAGCTGGTGCGGGTGAACAGGTCGTCGGCTTCCCGGTACACGCGCCCCGTGCGGCGGTAGATGGCGATGCGTTCGGCCAGGGTGTCGGGAATCGGCATGGCGGCCAGGTCGCGCCAATAGGCGGTGTCGTCGCGGGCGTTGGCGTGGAAGTGCAGGATCAGGAAGTCGCGGATACTCTCGAACTCGGCGATCATCAGGCGGTTGTAGCGGCGGATATCGGCCGCCTCGAAGGTGCGGGTGGGCAGCATTTCCAGCAGCCGGGCGATCCCGGCCTGGACCAGGTGGATGCTGGTCGACTCCAGCGGCTCCATGAAGCCGCTCGCCAGGCCGAGGGCTACGCAGTTGCGCACCCAGAAGGCATCGCGCCTGCCCGTCTGAAAACGCAGCAGGCGGGGATCGACCAGTGCCTCGCCGTCCAGCCCGTCGAGCAAGGTCGCGACGGCTTCGTCGTCGGAGATATGCCCGCTCGCATAGACATGGCCGTTGCCGATGCGGTGCTGGAGCGGGATGCGCCATTGCCAGCCTGCGAGCCTGGCGGTCGAGCGGGTATAGGGGGCGGGAGGCCCCGTGACGGCGCTCGGCACCGCGACGGCGCGGTCGTTGGGCAGCCAGTGGCCCCAATCCTCGAACCCCGTGCCCAGCGCCTGCCCCAGCAGCAGCGAGCGGAAGCCCGAGCAGTCGATGAACAGGTCGGCCGACAGCTGCCCGCCGTCGGCCAGCGTTACGTGCTCGATAATGCCGGTTTCGGGGTGCAGGCCGACCTCGACCACCCTCCCCTCGATGCGGGCCACGCCTGCCCCCTCGGCATGGCGGCGCAGGAAGGCGGCATAGAGCGTCGCGTCGAAGTGAAAGGCATAGCCGATCTGCGCGAGCGGCGTATTGCCCGGCTGGGGGCGGCCGAAGCGCCCGGCCATCGCCGCGGCGGTGCAGATCGAATAGGCGGCGAGCGGCTCGGCCTCGCCCGCCTGGTGCAGGCGCCGCCACAGCGCCTCGAACGGCACCGCGCCCGCATCGAGGCCATAGACACCGAAGGGGTGGAAATAGCGTTGCCCCCGCTGCCACCAGTCGACGAACTCGATGCCCAGCTTGAAGGTGCCGCCCGTCGCGCGGACGAACTCGTTCTCGTCGATACCGAGTAGCGCGTTGAACGCCTGGATGGGCGGGATCGTCGCCTCGCCGACGCCGATCGTGCCGATCTCTTCCGACTCGACCAGCGTGATCGTCGGTCCCTGCGGCCCCAGTACGCGGGCGAGCGCGGCGGCCGCCATCCAGCCCGCGGTCCCTCCGCCGATGATCGCGATGCTGCGCAAGGGGGCGTCGGGGGTCATGCGGCGGTCCGGCACTGGAGGAAGAGATTGCCCGTCAGCCGCCCGCGAGACGGGTCCTCGGCATGGGGCGGAAGCGCATCAATCAGGCCGCTATGGAGCAAAGCGGCGCGGTAGAGGATCAGCCGGTCGGGCTGTGCCTCCACCCGATCGATCGCGGTGAAATGATCGTGGTCGCCGGTGACGTAACCGCCTTGCCTAAGCCCCGCCAACTCGGCGTCGAGATGCTGGCGATAGACGGGCAAGCGCTCGGCATCGATCGTCTCATACCCGGTGGCGCGGTGGCGGAAAAAGCCGGTGCCTGCCGGGTGCTCGGACAGATAATGGACCCCGGCAAACTGCATCCGGTCGGCCGCGTCGACATGCGGCACGCGCTGGTCGGGGGAGAGTTCGTTGGGTGGGGTCGTGACCAGCGAGAAATTGCCGCGCGCGCGGGCGGGCACCACGGGGCCGGTGCCGAAATGCGCCGCGATCAGCGGGAGCGCAAAGCGGACCAGCCCGTCGAGATAGGCGACCGGCGCAGGCGCAAGCAGGCCGGGATAATGGCTGTCGACCGTGGCGGCGGGCGCGAAACCCGCCTTCGCCGCAAGGCCCCGCAACGGCCCCAGCAGACTGGTCGCGTCATCGATGACGACGACCGGCTCCTGCTCCTGGCCGACATGGCGGAGGGTGATCCGGGGCGTGGCTCTACTCCATCATCGGGTTCGATCGAAACCGATGGGGTCGTCCTCACGACCCCATCGGACCCGGTCAATAGGTGGCGCGCAGCGAGAAGCCGAAGCGCCGGTCGTTCAGCGTGTACTGCAACGGCTGGCTCATCGTGCCGATGTACGTCAGGTTCATGCGGTTGGTCAGGTTCACCGCGTCCAGCGACACCGCGATATGCGTGTTCAGATTATAGCTGACCGACGCATCGAGCGAGGCATAGGGCTTCTGGAACTGCGGAATGCCGTTCGCGCCGCTACCTTGCGTGGTGTCGAAATATTTGCCGCGCCAGCTCCAGGCCAGACGGCCGGTGATCGGCCCCTTCTCGTACAGGCCGACCAGATTGTAGCTGTGCTTGGACAGCTTCTCCAGCGGCACCGTCGTCGGGATGTTCGACCCTGCGGTTGCGAACGGGTTGGTCACGCTGCTGTCGACATAGGTGTAATTGGCCTGCACCCCCAGCCCGCTGAGCGGTCCCGGCAGGAAGTCGAAGAACTGCTGATACGCCGCCTCGAAGCCCTTCACCGTGCCCTTGCCGGTGTTGACCGTCGTGCCGATCGCATAGGTGATGCCGTTGAAAGTCTGGAAGGTGGTGCCGCCCGCCAGGAAGCCGTCGACCTTCTTGTAGAAGCCGCCGATGGTGAAGGACCCGGTCGGCGCGAAATACCATTCTGCCGTCACGTCGTAATTGTCCGAGGTGATCGGACGGAGATAGGGATTGCCCGAACCCCCGGTCGGATATTGCGCGATGATGTTGTTGTTGCTGTCGCGCACGATGAAGGTCCGCTCGGTCGGATTGTTGAGCGTGACGTTGGTCGCCATCTGGTCGAAATTGGGCCGGGCGAAGGATTTCGAGAAGGCGAAGCGCGTCTGGAGCGTATCGGTCAGGTGCGCGCGGATGTTGAAGCTGGGCAGCGCCTTGATATAGCGGCGCTCGACATCGATCGGCGCCTGGGTGCCGTCATTGTTGAAGATGGTGCCCGCAGAGCCCGTATCGGTGCGGACCAGCCGAACCCCGGCATTGCCGTCGATCTTCACGCCCCCCAGCACGCCTTCGTAATCCGCCGCGATATAGGCGGCGAGCGTGCGTTCGGTCTGGTGGTTCAGGTCGCCGGGCGAGAAGCGGGTCTTGGGCGTCGCGCCGAACTTCGCCTCGGTCTTGGTCAGGCTGTCCCAGAGCGAATTGCCGGGCTCGAAGCTGGGATAGAGGATACCGCCGGTCAGGGTGCGGCCGTCGAAGAAGTTGGGCGTCGGCCCCTTCATCGCCAGCTCGGGGAATTGCGAGACCCGGACGAAGGGCAGGCCCGCCGGGGACGAGCAGCTCGGGTTCGGCCCCGACGGCAACAGGCAGAAGCCGTTCCAGGTGCCGCGCAGGTCGATGGTGCTGTCCGAATAGCGAAGCCCCCCGCGCAGCTTCTGGAGGAAGCCGCCCTCGACATCATATTCCAGATCGTATTTCAGCGCGAGCTGGTCGGCGTCGTTCCGCGTGATCGCATCCGCCATATAGGTGAAGGCATAGTTGTTCGGATCGGACAGCAGCGCCGGATTCTGGACATTCCAGACGGGCCGCGATCCGCGCAGGTCGAAATCGACGATGCTCTGGTTCTTGGCGTTGTACGGCGTCTGCCCGGTCTGGTCGTAGAGCGAGATGACGAAGCCGTTGCGATCGGCATTGTAGCTGGACTTCAGATACTGGCCGTCGAAGGTCGCGTGCAGCCGATCGGACACGTCCCATTTGGCGTTGAGCGTGTAATTGCCGGTGGTGTTGGTCAGGTCCTGGTCGAAGCGCGCGGACTCGAACACCTGATTGGCCAGCGAGCCCGAGGTCGCATAGCCCGCCTTGTCGAAGGTGAAGGCCGCACCGTTGAGCGGCGTCGTGACCGTGTTGCCGTTATTATTGTAATAGAAGTACTTGCCCTGGCGGTAGAAGGTGTAGCGCGAATAGAGCGCCTGCGCCGTGATCAGCAGATTGTCCGCCGCCTGCCACTGCCAGGCGCCCGCCAGGCCGATGCGCTTGCGGTCGCCGCCATCGTCGTAAATCTGCTCGCCATAAGGCACTTGCGCATTGGCGGGGGCGCCGGGGATGGTGATGCCCGAGGGGATGGGACCGAAGGCGCCGATCAGGATCGCGTCCTGCCGGTACGAGCTGCGCGCATAGCTGGCGTTGAGCAGGAAGCCCATCTCGCCGATGCCGGTCTGGAAGCGGTTGCTGTAGAGCGCAGAGCCCGATCCGCCGAACTTGTCGGCGCGGTCGTAATAATTGCCCTTCAGCGTCGCGCTGATGAGCTGGCCCGGCTGGTCGAAGGGCAGGCGGGTGCGGATATTGACCACGCCCGCGATATCGCCCTCGATCGTGCTGGCGGGCGGGTTCTTGTAGACGTCGATGCCCGCCAGCAGTTCGGGCGGGATCGCCTCCAGGTCGAGGGTGCGGCCGCCCGAGGCCGAGATGGCGGCGCGCCCGTCGATGAAGTTGCTGACCTGGGTCAGGCCGCGCACGGTGATGGCGGGGGTGGTGCGATGGTCGAAATCGGTCGCGCCCTCGCCATAGCGGCGCTGGATCTGGATGCCGGTGATGCGCTGGAGCGCCTCGACGGTGTTGGCGTCGGGCAGCTTGCCGATATCCTGCGCATTGACCGAGTCGACGATCTGGTTGGCGTTGCGCTTGATCGCCTGGGCCGAGCGGAGGGATTCGCGGACGCCGGTGACGACGATGTCCTGGTCGCTGGCCGTGCCTTGCGCGGCCTGATCGGCGGTGACGTTACCGGTCGCCTGGACGGGCGGGCTGGCGGTCTGTGCCTCGGCAGTTCCGCAAGCGCCGATCGACAGTGCCGCGACCGAGGCGCCACACAAGAAACGCGCGTAATATTCTTTCATCATCGCTCCCCTTTCGTACCAATCGCGTTGGCTTGAGGGGCCCATGGTATAGATTTATATTGTTAGACAAATGACAAATCGGTCATGTTTCTAAGGACGTGACGTTAGGCCCAAGCCAATGGGCAGGGAAGAAATCACGAGGGAATCCCTGCTATCAGGGATGAAATCAGTTGTCGGATGATAAAGGCAGGTGTCCATCGCCGGAGCAGCCAGCAGGGGCCTCGGTCGGTCGCGGCGTGATAGCAATCGGCCGGGGCGACAACGCCTCCCACTCCTCCACCGCAAGTCCCGCATGGCGCCCCCCTGACCCCGACGCCTCCAGCACCGCGCGCAGGCAGCGGGTGGTGACGGTGAGGAAGCGCACCTCCTGGAATCCGTCCGTGCCCGTGGGATAGGTGCCTGCGATCCGTCGCCAGCGCCCTTGGCCCCAATATTCCAGATGCCAGGCGGCGGGCGGGGCGACGCCTTCGTCGGCACCTGCGGGATGGTCGGCGAAGAAGCGAATGCGCGCGGCGTTCAGCGTGACGGGCCTGGGCCAGCGATATTCGAGCCAGGCGCTGGCCGGATTGGCCTTGGTCCAGTTGCCCCACATATCGGGCGGCAGCGGGCTGGTCCGCACCACGCCGTCGTTCAACGCGGCGATCCAATATTGCACCGGGCCAGGCGCGTTGGAGGCGGTGGCCCAGGCGGTTCGCGCGACGTTGCGGGTCGGCGCGGGGCGTGGCGCCGGCGCTCTGGTCGGCGTCACGGGGCGGATGGCGGGCGGCGAGACGCTGTCGTCCCACGCCATCGGATCGATCGCGACCGAGCGGCGGAAATGCCCCCCGCCCTTGGCATCGGCGGTGTGATAGGTCAGGTACCAGCGGCCCTTATACTCCACCGCACCGGCATGGGAGGTGGTCGACGAGACCGGCCGCAGCACCACGCCGCGATAGGTCCAGGGCCCCATCGGCGTCGGCGCGGAGGCATAGGCCTGGCACGCATGATAGAGGGTCGGGGTGCAGGGGCTGTCCGGCCCGGCATTGTTGGCGGCATAGAGCAGATAATAGGTGCCGCGCCGCTTCATTGCCCAAGGCGCCTCGAAGAAACCGGTCGCACCGGTCACGACCTGCTCGGGCCCCTTGGGCGTGACCATGTCGGAGGCCAGCTCCATTGCGCGCAGCCGCCCGAAGGTGCCCCAATAAATGTAGATACGCCCGTCATCATCGATCAGCACGGTCGGATCGATATTCTGGATGTCGTTGGCGACCGGCACACTCTGCGAGATGATCGGGCCGGAGGGATGCGCATCGCGCCATGGCCCGGTCGGCCGGTCGGACACCGCCACGCCGATCGCGAACCGGTCCTTCGCCTCGCCGCCCCGCTGGAGCACCGGCGCATAGAGATAGAAGCGCCCGTCCCGCCCCTTCACGATCTGACCGGCATAGGCGCGGCCCGGCTCGGCCCAGGCGAACACGGCCTCGGGCCGGGCGATGGCGGGATAATGCTGCCACATGCCGCTGGCGGGGCTCTTGGTCGAGAGCAACTGCCATTCGTTCATGATGAAGTCGTTGACGCCGTCCGGTGCCTCGTCGCGCCCGGCTAATATCCAGAGCGTATCGCCATCGACCAAAGGTGCCGGATCGGTGGAATAGGAACGCCCATCGGCCAGGATCGGATTGCCCCGGCTATGTATGGTTTCGGAGGGCACAGTTTCCGGGGCGAGCTGGGCAGCGAGGAGGATCAGCGGGATCATGGCGGCGATCCTGACCGCCCCCGTCGCGCTTGTCGATATCGTATACGGTTACCCATGTGACATCGCTGCTTCCGCAGGAGGCGTGAACGAAGCTTTGCGGCCTACAAGATACCGGGAACACAGGATAAAACCCGCTGCTGGCCCAGCTGGTATGACCAATGACAATAAAGTCATACCAATTTGTCTATTATTCAATGAGATATAACGCATTCATATTTTTTTAATCGCCTGGAAATCCCGTTTCCTCGCCTAAGAATATGAAATGTAACAAGAGTCGAATATAGGCTGTCATGGCGGACCTGTGGGGCAATGGTAGGATACCATTGAAACCCCCAAATCATTCTGCAAGCATGATCACCGGTGATAACGGCGCAAGGTCCGGGACCTGCTGTTCAAAGCGGGCCTGGCATTTTTGGCCGATATCGCCAGACGCCTTCGCCGATATTCGATCGATCATCAAAAAACGACAGAATCAAAAAGAGATACGGTGAAATCGCGGGGGCGTGATCATCACGAAAAGGGGGGTTTCATGAAGAATATAGGTTTCCTGTTCGCGACGAGCGCGATGGTAGCGCTCTGCGCCGTTCCGGCCGCTGCACAGTCGGAACAGTCCAGCACCAATGCCTCGAACACCGCCAAGAGCGAGAGCCGCAAGAACGCCGAGCGTGAGGATATCCGGTCGGATGACCGCGACACGATCCAGGACGGCGATACGGCATCGGGCGATGTCGTCGTCACCGGCTCGCGCATCGTCAATCCCAACCTCGCCTCGGCCGCGCCGATCCAGGCGGTCTCCGCGCAGGAGATCAAGCTGAGCGGTGCGGTGAACGTCGAAGACGTGCTGAACCGCATGCCGCAGGTCGTACCCTATGCCCCGCAGGCCGATGACGAAGGCAATGGCACCGGGCGCATCAACCTGCGCAATATCGGTGGTTCGGGCGGCGCGGCGCTGATCCTGCTCGACGGCATGCGCCTGGGCGGTCAGGTCTCCGCCGACATCAATACCATTCCGCCCGCGCTCATTCAGCGGGTCGATATCCTGACCGGTGGTGCCGCGGCCGTCTATGGCCCCGACGCGCTGACCGGCGTGGTCAATTTCGTCCTGAAGAAGAATTTCGAAGGGGTGCAGGTCGACGCCAATTACGGCTTCTTCAACCACCTCAACCGCCGCAACATCGTGACCGACACCGCCCAAGCATTCGGCTTCGCCTATCCGCTGGGCATGACCAATGACGGCGGGCGCGCGACCATCAACGTCACGGCAGGCACGCGCCTGTTCGACGACCGGCTGTCGCTGTCGGGCTATTTCAGCTATCGCCACACCGACAACCTGCCCTACACGTCGCGCTCGACCCAGGCCTGCCACCTGCTCCAGGCGAGCGTCGATGGCGCGCTGAGCTGCGACACCACGCTCTATTCGCCCAACGGCGTCATCCGCCGGCTCAGCGACGGCGCGCTGTTCACCAACGCACGCGACGGCAGCCGCGTTTTGCGGCCCTTCAATAACACCCAGGACGCGACGACCGACCGCCAGAACCGGATGGACAGCAGCTATCAGATGCTGCGCGGCAACGAACGGTACAATGCGGGCAGCTTCCTATCGTTCAAGGCGACGGACTGGGCCGAGCTGTACGGCAGCTATATGTACACCAAGAACCGCAGCCAGGGCACCTACAGCCCGGCGACCGCGCCGATCCAGGCGCGCGATGGCGGGTATCAGCTGAACTGCAACAACCCGCTGATGTCGGCGCAGCAGGCGCAGACCCTGTGCGGTGCGGCCGCGGGCACCTCGGCGACCGTGCCGATCGACTTCGGCTATCGCTTCGCGAAGCTGCCGACCCAGACCATCGATTATCAGCAATTCTACAACCGGGCGGCCCTGGGCGTGCGCGGCGATTTCGGCGGGGCCTGGCATTATGACGTCGGTGGCGTCTGGGCCAAGGCGCTGATCAAGAGTTCGATCAACCGCAACTGGGACCCCTCGCTCGACAACATCGCCAAGGCGCTGAACGTCGTCAACGTGAACGGCGTGCCGACCTGCGTGTCGAAGGTCAACGGCACCGATCCGAACTGCGTGCCCCTCGACATCTTCCAGGGCGGGAACAGCGATCGCGCCTCCTATAACTACATCTTCCAATGGGCGCCGAACGGGCCGACCCGCAACGTCCGCTATTTCCTGGACGGTCAGGCCAATATCAGCGGCGATCTGGGCCATTACGGCATCCGCTCGCCGCTCGCGACCGACGGCATGCAGGTCAGCTTCGGTGCCGAAATCCGGCGTGACATCGCCAACAACTTCACCAGCGCCGCCTATAACAGCATCATCCAGAACACGCCCAACCCCTCCTCCTCGGCACGGGGGACGCAGACGGCCAAGGAACTGGCGACCGAAATCCAGCTGCCCTTGGTGCAGGACAAGTCCTGGACCCATTTGCTGGGCTTCAGCGGCGGGTATCGCGCGTCGAACTACAGCACCTCGTCGCGCACTTTCTTCAGCACCTGGAAGCTGGAGGGCACCTGGGCGCCCACGCGCGATATCCGGTTCCGCGTGGCACGCAACTTCGCCTCGCGCGCACCCAATGTCTTCGAGGCGACGTCGAACATCAATTACGGCCGCAACATCAACTTCCGCGACCCCTGCGGCGCCAATCCGAATGGGGGTGCCCCGGTCGCCAGCAAGGAAATCTGCGCACTGCAGCCCGGTTTCCAGCCATCGACCTATGGCAGCGCCGACCTGAACTGCCCGCAGGAGGGCTGTATCTACCGCTTCGGCGCGGTCGATCCCAAGCTGGGGCCGCAAACCGCCAATACCCTGACCTACGGCCTGGTGCTGACCCCGCGCTTCCTGCCGCGGTTCAGCTTCTCGGTGGATCATTATGAGATCCGCTACACCAACCAGATCGTCGAACTGGACCAGGACAGCGTCTACGCCAACTGCCTCGGCTATGCCAAGGACCCGACCGAGCTGAACAAGATCTCGTGTCAGCAGTTCGTGCGCAACGGCCAGGGCAAGCTGTTCGGCAGCATCAACAACCCGAATTCCGGGTTCGTCAGCTCGATGGTGCTCAACGTGCCCAACCAGACCGGCACGACCGGCTATGACTTCCAGGCGCATTACGACCTGCCGGTCGCCTCGGGCACCTTCGCCACCGACTTCAACGGCGGTCTCGTCACCAGCGCGGCGTCGGTCGCCAACCAGTCGGGCACTGTCGGCTATTTCGGCGACGGCGTGGGTAACCCCATTCCGAAGTGGCGCCACAATCTGCGCGGCACCTTCACGGGTGCGGAGGGGCTGTTCCAGCTCTCGCTGAACTGGCGCTATATCTCGGCCACCGAGAGCGGCACGCTGCGGACGCAGGCCCAGACGACGTTCGCCCGCATCCCCAATTACAGCTATTTCGACCTGGCGGCGAACGTGAACATCGCCAAGCGGATGACGCTGGGCGTGACGATCAACAACCTGCTCGACAAGGACCCGCCGATCATCCCGGCGCGGGGCGGGGCTCTGACCTATTCGATCAACGGGTGGCAGAATTCGCCGGTCAATTTCTACGACATCTATGGCCGGTACATTCAGTTCTCGGTCACGACGAACTTCTGATCCGACCTGAAATGCCTATCCCCGTCGGCCATGCCGGCGGGGATTTTTCATGGGCGCAGCGCCAGCGCGGTTGCGCTCGGGCAGTGGTCCGGCACCCTGCCCGCCCCCGGCCGATAGACCAGCCGCACCCGGCTCGGCCCGGTGGGGATACAGGCGGCGAGGTGATAGTCGCGCGCCAGTACGTCCCGCAGCACGGCCCGCGTCGCGCGGTTGCCGAACGCAAAACGCGGATAGTCGTCGACGATCGCCCCCGGCCGCGTGGCCAGGATGCGGCGAATCTCGGTGACCGGATCGACGCCGATGGCCTCCCGGCTCGCCTCGTCCTGCGTATCAAGATGGCCGGGGAACACCCATTTCGACGGCAGGCAGCTATGCGTCAGCATGTAGAGCGCCGGATAGCCGTCATAGACATAGAGACAGCCGCGCGCCGGGGTCGCCGCCTGGGCGACGGCCTGCGCTTCGGCCGCGCCGCCTTTGGTCCGCTCACTCAAGTGCAGCACGATCTGCCCGGCTGCGGCGATCGTCAGCACGAAGGCGGCGATCCCGGCGCGGTGCCAGCGGGCGAGCGCGGGTGCGGCGACCAGCATGGCGGGCAGGGTGATGGGCAGCGCATAATGCGGGCTGCCGAACCGGCCATAGAGCAGCACCGCGACCGCCGTCACCGCCAGCCAGACAAGCAGGAAGCGAAACCCGGCCCGCCGCTCGGCCGGGACATGTTTCCACGGCCGCCCGAAGCCGATCACCAGCACCAGCGGCGCCAAGATGCCGATGCACGCCGCCAGCCCCGCCAGCTCGTCGGCCAGCGGCCGCGCCGCCTGCCCGCCGACCGAGACGAAATTGGCGAAAAGCCAGGCCTGCCCCTGCCCCATCGCCGCATAGGTTCCGAACGCGATCAGCGTGGGCAGCAGCGCCAGCACCACCCAGACCAAGGCCATGCCCGCCAGCCGCACCACCGGCACCCGCGCGCGCCAGCCCAGCCAGAGCAGGATACAGCCGAAGACGAACCCCTCGGGCAGCGCCGAATATTTGATCTGGAGTGCGATCCCCACCGCGCCCATCGCGACCGCGCCGGACGCAAACAGCCGCCCCCGCCGCTCGACCTCGCGCAGGACTGCGGCTCCGGCGACCAGCATCAGCGCATTGTAGAAGACCGGGGACTGGCCCCCCTCCCCCTCCATCAGGTTCAGCCAGAGGATATAGAGGATCGCCGCGACCACGCCCGCGCCCGCCCCGGCAAAGCCCCGCGCCACCCGCTGAATCCCGAAGGCGGTGGCGATGACGAAGCCGGTCGCGACCAGCTTATAGGCGAGGAACCCGTCCCCCCCGAAGAGCCCGCCGAGCCACCGCGCCCCCGCATAGAGCAGGAACAGCCCGATCGGCTTGCGGTCGAAGATATCGATATAGGGCCATGCCCCGTGGAGCATGCGGTCGCCGACCAGCAGATAGAATTGCTCGTCGAACCCGATTACCGGATTGCCGAACGTCCGCGCCCGCACCACCAGCGCGACTAGCAGCAGCAGCAGCAGGACGCCGCCCTGCCCATCCGCCCGCTTTGCCCCTGTCCCTTGCTCATGCGACGCGCGGGTGGGTCGCTTTGCGGGCAAAGGCAAGGGGAAACAGGCGGGCGGGATATGCATGAGATCCCGATCCTTCCACCTCTTCTGCCGATCCCGCGTCAATTTGCCAGAGACGTGCCGCAACGAATTTTTACCTTTCCCGTAATACCGCGATTCGGATCGAGCAGGCCGGCGAGGGGGATTGATTTGCGAGTGAACGTCATTCTTCTCAAACAGCAGCATCATGCGATCATGACCGCCATCCAGGAACTGGTCGATCTGGTCGATCGGCCATCCGCGGAATCGCTACCGCATATTGCCAATGCCCGACTGAAACTCGCCAGGGCGGTGTCGGTCAACATGGCGAGCGAAACGGCCGAAATCCACGAACCCCTGCAACGACACAAGATGACATCGCGCATACCCGCCTATGCGGGCATCGCGGACAGGACGCGGGAACTCCGGCTCGTCTTCTCGGCGCATATCTCGAAATGGTCGACCAGCGCGATCCAAGACGACTGGCAGGGCTATGGGCGGTCGCTCAAATCGATCACGGCCGACCTTGCCGAGATTCTGGCTCATGAGGAACGCGACCTGTTCCCCCACGCACAGACGCTGTTGGTGAGTATCAGCGATACGGCTTGGTCCGGTGGCTTGCGACCGCAACCCGCTGGAGGGTGATGCTGCCGCCATTGGCAACGAGCTTGAACTTGTCGACAGTAACCGTGGTCGGGCAGCTTGTGCCCGCGCAAGTCTGCGACTTCTGCATCGATACGGCGGGCGTGCAGGGCAGCTTCAAGAGCTTATTGGGGAAACTCCCGAAGCTAGTCGATGCCGGCCATGGGCGGAAGGATGGCGGGGCGGGGTATGGCCAATCGATTTTTCCAAGCCTATCGAAGGCGGAACGCCCCCCACAGTCATAACGAATACGTCACGATAGGGTATCGTTTTCCCCGCCGGTCATGCTATCGGGGCGCATCATGGGCGGGAATTCCGGGCGATATCAGTATCGAGCAGGGCGCACGGCATTTTGCGCGTCCTGACCTTCCTGCACAGCTTCGAACCCGGCGGGGTCGAGCGGATCGCGCTGCGCCTCGTCCATCGCTGGCGGGCGAGCGGGATCGATGCGCCGTTGTTCCTGGGGCGGACCGATGGCGCGATGGCCGAGGATGTCGGGGCGGGGCTCGATTTCGTCACGCCGCGGCGCCGCTGGCCGGGCATCGCGCATTGGGAGACGATCTGGATGGTCGCCACCCTGCCGCGCGCGGTGCGGACGATCCGGCCGGACGTGCTGTTCTGTGCG
This sequence comes from Sphingomonas fuzhouensis, assembly GCF_034659795.1. Lineage (NCBI taxonomy): Bacteria > Pseudomonadati > Pseudomonadota > Alphaproteobacteria > Sphingomonadales > Sphingomonadaceae > Sphingomonas > Sphingomonas fuzhouensis. Next base: position 4,337 of record NZ_JAXSQY010000009.1, on the reverse strand, counting down.
GGCAACACCTATGCCTTTGTCGCGGTGATGCTGAAGCTGGTGCTGGGTCGCGACTGTCCGCCGATCATCGCGAAGATCAGCAACAATCTCGACCGCGCCGATGCGTCGTGGTTCTATCGGTTCTTCTACCGCATCTGGCTGCGTATCCAGGGGCTGGCGATCGACCATTTCGTCGGCATGGAAAAGCCGATGCGCGCCGAGATCGTGCAGGGAATCGGCGTGTCCCCTGCGCGCGTCGCGATCATCCCCGATCCGGCTTTGTCGGAGGCGCAGATCATGGCGCTTCGTGCGCCCGTGGCCGCGCGGCCGAAGGGACCGGGACGCCGCTTCGTCACCATCGCGCGGCTCGCGCCGCAGAAGAACCTGGCGCTGATGCTGCGCGGTTTCGCGCGGGGCAGCGCGCCCGACGACACACTGACCCTGTTCGGCGAAGGGCCCGAGCGCGCGGCGCTGGAGGCGCTGGCCGTGTCGCTGGGCATCGCCGGGCGGGTCGCGTTTCGCGGCTATGTCACCAATCCGGCCGCGCTGCTCGGCGGCTATGACACGCTGCTGCTGTCCTCGCATTATGAGGGCGTGCCTGCCGTGATCCTGGAGGGACTGGCGGCCAATATCGGCATCGTCGCCACCGATTGCAGCCGATCGATGGGCGCGTTGTTGCAGCAGGGCGCGTTGGGCACGCTGGTCCCGGTCGGTGATGAAGCGGGCTTTGCCGCCGCGATCGCGGCCGCCCGGCCGCAGGCGCAGGCGCAGGATGCCCGCCGCACCCTGCACCAGGCGCGCCGCTTCACCATCGAACACGGTGCGGACCATTATATCCGGGTGATGCGCAGCGTGCTGCACCGTCGCCCCGCGCCGCTGCCCGCTCCGCTGGTTGCCGAGCCCGCCCTGCCGACCTTGTGATCCGCCGGGCCAGCGTCAGCCGACGCGCTCGACCATCATGCCAGCCCATAGGCCGATTATTTAATGCGCATCGGCCGCGCCCCGTCGCAGCAGCGGTAAGCGTCTGAAGCAACGCGGCTTCCCGGTCACCGGCCCGGCAAGCGGCACCCCGGCCCCGCCGAAACACGGCGCTCGGCCCGATTTTCAGCCTTAATTGTGACATGATTGCCACAGTATTTGAGATTCTTCACGTCGGCGATGGGAGTGGCTGGACGATGCGATACGGGGGGAGCGCGCGCCTGAAGGGCGGCGCGGCGGGGATGGCGATCGTCCTGGGACTGACGATACCGATCGGGGTGGCAGCGCAGGAGGCGCCCCCCGCAACACCGCAGAGCGACGCCCTGCCACCCGACATCACCGTTACCGGCAAGCGTATCCCCGGCTCGGTCATCGGCGCGGTCGAGCCGGTCGCGGTGCTCGACGCCCAGGCGCTGGAGGCGCTGGGCGCGACCAATCTGACCGACCTGCTGAAGAAGGTGAAGTCGCTGACCGGCTCGTCGAGCGGGGGCGAGCCGGTGATGCTGCTCAACGGACGGCGCGTGTCGGGGTTCGCCGAGTTCCAGTCGCTGCCCAATGAGGCGATCGAGAAGGTCGAGGTGCTGCCCGAGCAGGAGGCGGCACGCTTCGGCTATCCGTCCAATGTCCGGGTGATGAACTTCATCACCAAGAAGAAATTCCGCGCGGTCACCGTGTTCCTCCTGCCCGGCGTCGCGACCGACGGCGGGGGCGGCACCAAATATGGCGAAGTCACCTCGGCCCGGCTCGACGGGCCGCGCCGCCTGACCTTCAACGTGTCGCATATGCGGCAGGACCCGGTGCTGCAAAGCCAGCGCGATATCGTCCCCGATCCCGAAACGCTGTTCGCGACCACCGGCAATGTGACCGGCGTGAACGGCGCCAGCCTGGACCCCCGGCTCGATGTGCTGGCGGGGCGAAACGTCACGCTGGCGGGGGTGCCGGTCGATCCGGCCGCGCGCCGCTCGCTCGCCGCCTATGCGAACAGCCCGGCCGGGGTCACCGATCTGGGCCCCTATCGCACCCTCCAGCCGCTGAGCGATACGATCCATAGCGAGGTCGGCTTCGCCGCGCCGATCAGCAAGACCGTGTCGGGATCGCTGATGCTGTCGATGGAGGCGATCCAGACCAAGGGGCTGAACGGCCTGGCCCCCGCGCTGCTGCGCGTGCCGGGCGGATTGGGAGATTTCCCCTTCGCCAATGACACGCTCCTTTATCGCTATCTGCCGGGCAGCGTGCTGCACCAGCGGACGACCAGCATGGCGCTGCATGGCGGGGGCACGCTGACCGGCGATGTCCGCCGCTGGACCTGGGCGATCACCGGCACGTACGACCGGATGGTGTCGCGCAGCACCTCGGAGACCGGCGTGCCGCTGGGCGCGCTCCAAGCGTCGATCGATGCGGGCGGCGACCCGATGGCCGCGATCAATCCAGGTGGCGACCCGGTGACCGCCGCGCGGCGCGACCTGAACCGCAGCCGGGCGGTGTCCGACACGATCGGGGTCAAGGCGACGGCCAACGGCCCGGTCGCCCGTCTGCCCGCGGGCGATGCGATGCTGACCGTCACCACCGACTACGCCCGCATCGACAGCGATGCGCGCACCAATCTGGCGCTCGCGACCGACGGGATCGGCCGCACCACGCGCGGCGCCAGCGTCAATGCCGTCGTGCCGATCGCCTCGGCGCGCGAAGGCTCGCTGGCCTTTCTGGGCGAGATGCAGCTGAGCGGCATGGCGGGGGTGTCACAGGTGTCGGACTTCGGGCGGCTCAGCACCTCCAATCTGGGGCTGAACTGGACACCGCTCCGCCCGGTCCAGCTCAACGCCTCGGTCAATGTCGCCCAGGCCGCGCCCGGCGTGACGCAACTGGTCGCGCCGGTGCTGGCCACGCCCAACACGCCCTTTTTCGACTATGTCACCGGGCGCAGCACGCTGATCACCACCATCTCGGGCGGCAATCCCGATCTCGCGCCCGAAAAGCGCCGGGTCACGACGCTGGGCGTCGCGGTGAACCCGATCAAGGACAAGGAAATCCGGCTCAGCCTGGATTATCTCGACACGCGGATCGACAATCAGGCCGCCTCGCTGGGCGGCGCGACCCCGGCGTTCCAGCGGGTCTTTCCCGACCTGTTCCGGCGCGATGCGCTGGGCCAGCTGGTCAGCGTCGACCTGCGCCCGGTCAACCTGGCGTTCGAGCGTGAGCGCAAGCTGCGCATGACCTTCGATATCCAGACGACCCTGGGCAAGACCCCGCCGCCCCCGCCGCCTCCCGATCCCAAGGCGCCCAAGACCACGCCCCCGCCCCGCCCGCCCAAGCGGCCGCCTTCGCTGTGGTTCTCGGCGACCACCAATTACCGGCTGGAGGATCAGCTGACGCTACGGACCGGGGGGCCGGTCCTCGACCTGCTCGACGGCGCGACGCTCAGCGGCACCGGCGGGCGGCCGCGCTGGGACGTCGATCTGAACGGCTATTTCAACTATGGCGTGTTCAACCTGGGGGTCTATGGCCGCATCCAAGGCCCGACCCGCATCCGCAGCGACATCGCCGCCTCGGACCTGCGCTTTTCGGGGCGGACCTGGCTGGTCCTCTACAGCTTCGTCAAGGTCGACAAGATCGTCGACAAGCCCTGGGCCAAGGGGCTGAACGTCAACGTCACGGTCGAGAATCTGCTCAACGACCGGATCAACGTCACCGACCGCAACGGCAATACGCCCAACCGTTTCCAGCCCGCCTATATCGACCCGATCGGCCGCTCGATCCGGCTGGGGGTGCGAAAATTGTTCTGAGGACAATCCAGCCCCTCCCCCCGAGCCCTCCCCTTCGGGGGAGGGGAGCGAGCCCTTCCTGAACGCCACAGAACAACCCCGTTCAGCCTCCTGAAGCACAGGCCGTTATAAACCTGTGTCATGCCCGGTGATGGGCATGGAGGGACCAGTCATGAAGGTGACGCGTATCATTGTCGCCGGCCTCGCGATCGCAACGCTGGGCTTCAGTGCAAATGCCAGTGCGCAGGAATGGGGCCCGCCCCCGCCTCCGCCGCCCCCGGGTTGGGGACCTCCGCCCCCACCGCCGCCTCCCGCACCGCCCCCTCCCCCGCCGCGCTGGGGTGGGTATGAGGGTGGTTATGGTGGGGGTTATGGCTGGCGCGATGCCGGTTATGGATACCGGCCTTATCGGCCATACCGCCCCTATCACCGCTGCTGGACCGAATATCGCGGCTGGGAGCGGATTCGGATCTGCCGCTGACGGAAAACCGGGCATGAGCCAAGCTGCGCCCCTCCCCTTCAGGGGAGGGGTTGGGGTGGGGCCTCTCCATTGGCGCGGCGCTTGTTGAAGCGCCCCACCCCCTGCCCCTCCCCTGAAGGGGAGGGGTGTATCGATTG
>NZ_JAXSQY010000008.1:0-152614 GCF_034659795.1 Sphingomonas fuzhouensis | reverse complement strand
CGCACCTGGAAGCTGTTGAAGGCGTCGCCCTCGGCCACGCGGATTTCGCGGCGGACGACCTTGTCCTGCGTCTGCGTGTTGCCGTTGATGTCGATCCGCTCGACATAGGTGCGCTTGGCTTCGGCGATGTTGAACGTGATCGACATGGTCAGCGCGTCCTTGTCGCGCTGGAAGTCGGGGTTCACATCGGTAAAGGCATAGCCGAACAGACCCGCCGTCTGGCTGAGGCTGTCGATCGAATCCTCGATCAGCTTGGCGTTGTACCAGTCGCCCTTTTTCATGGGCAGCGAGGCGGCCAGCTTGGCATTGTCGAAGTCGCGAATCTGGCTGTCGACCTTGACGTCGCCGAACTTATAACGCGGACCTTCCTCCACCACATAGGTGATGATGAAGTCCTTCTTGTCCGGGGTCAGCTCGGCCACCGCGCTGGTCACACGGAAATCGGCATAGCCGTTGGTCAGATAGAAGAGGCGCAGCTTCTGCTGGTCGGCGGCCAGGCGATCCTGGTCATAGCTGGTCGCCGAGGACAGGAAACGGAACCAGCGCGACTGCTTGGTGTACATCGCACCGCGCAGCTGATCGTCGGAGAATTTCTCGTTGCCGATGATGTTGATCTGGCGGACCTTGGACTTCGGCCCCTCGCTGATCTCGAACACCACGTCGACGCGGTTCTGGTCGAGATTGACCATCTTGGGCTCGACCACCGCGCCGAACCGGCCCTGGCGGCGATACAGCTCGATGATGCGGGCCACGTCCTGGCGAACCGCGGTCCGGGTGAAGATCTGCCGCGGCGCGAGCTTGATCTCCTTCTTGATCTTGTCTTCCTTCAGGCGCTTGTTGCCCTCCAGGATGACCCGGTTGATGATCGGGTTCTCACGCACGCGCAGCACGATGTCGCCCGTCTCCACGCCGGAGATCGAGAAATCCGCGAACAGCTCGGACGCCTGAAGGTCCTTCAGCGCCTGGTCGAGCGTTTCGGGCGTATAGGGCATGCCGACCCGAAGCTTGGTGTAGGACAACACCGTCTCGGGCTCGATACGCTGCGCACCCTCGACGCGCAGCGTCCGGACGACCCGTTCCGGGGCAGGTGTGACCGCCGGATCGCCAGGCGGGAGCGGAGCCTGCGCCATGGTCGCAACCAAAAGAGCGAGGTCCAAACCGACAATCATCAATGCAACTCCATAACTCCGGAATTGCGATAGGCCGCCCATATGTCTGTTGGATGTTTGTACGTAACAGTGACGCTACGACATTGTTACCAATCGAGCGCGATCTGCTGCTGATGCCGCGTGTTGTTAGGGTTCAAACCCAATCACGCTCTTGAGGGGGGATGGTTTTTCTGATTCTCTGTGTCTGGATCAGGAGGAGTGAGGCATGGCGCTGTTCTGGTTATCGGATGAGGCGTGGGCGGCGATCAAGCCGCATTTGCCGAAGAACCAGCCCGGGGCGCGGCGAGTAGACGACCGGCGGGTTATCTCCGGGATCGTGCATGTGCTGAAGGTGGGCTGTCGCTGGTGCGATTGTCCGGCTGATTACGGGCCATCCACGACGATCTACAACCGGTTCAACCGGTGGTCGCGCCGTGGCTTTTGGCTCAAGCTGCTCGACGCGCTGGTGGGGGCTGGCGTGGTGACGAAGAGCACCGCGATCGACAGCACCTACATCAAGGCGCAGCGCGCAGCTTTCGGTGGAAAAGGGGGCGCCAGATCCAGGCGATCAGTCGCTCGCGCGGTGGCTGGACGACCAAGGTCCACGCGCTTACCGATGTCCTCGGCCGCCCCTATGCCCTGATGCTGACGGCCAGCAATGTCAGCGACGTGAAGGCCGCCCCCGCGCTTCTCGAACGGGCTGGCCGGATGCGTTATCTGCTGGCCGACAAGGCTGCGATGCCGACCGGCTGCGTCGTTCGCTACGTAACGCCGGAGCCGCCCCCGTCATTCCCGGACGGCGAAACCGCAAACGTACCATCCGCTACGACAAGGACCGGTATCGCGGCCGCCACCTGATCGAAAACGCCTTCTGCCGCCTCAAGGACTTCCGCCGCGTCGCCACCCGCCATGACAAACTCGCCGCCAACTTCCTGTCAAGCGTCGCCATCGCAACTGCGATCGCATTCTGGCTGTGATTGAGTCTCAGCCCTAATGGCATAGCGAGCTATCGGCTTAGCGCTGTCCCCCGACCGCCTTGCTGACACGACTTTAGGGGGGGCGAATCTGCGCGCGCCTACGATGGCGTTCGGGGTCTGTGGACTGCTACGTAAATGTGCTACGTAAGGCACCGGCTCGATCATCAAGGAACGGCGGAAAACTGCGGTTTCTTGGATATGGTCGGGGAGACAGGATTCCTGACCTAATTTTACCGCGCTCTAAGTCATTGATTTTGCGTCGACGCTCAACCCGTCCGTCGGCGGGTTGCACAGCGAGGGGTACAACAGGGGGTACAGCGTGGCAAGGCCATCAAACGGGCTTGTCGACTTGGCGATACCTCAAGCCATAGTCGTGCTTGACGACCTTCGCGGATCGCGGATCGCGGATCGCGGGTCAGCTATAGCTTTGCGACATGCCCCGAGGCGTTGTTCGAGGTGTGATGCCCGAGCAGGCCAGCGGTAGATCCCGATCATCGTATTCCCCTCGACGTGGCCGATTTTGGGAGAAAGCTGTCGCCCCAAAGCGGTATGGCAAACGTCAGCTACCGCCAGAAGCTGACGCCTAGCTCAGCTTCTGACGGTGCCTAGCAGGCGTTACTTTTTCCCAGTCGAACGGCTTTGGTTTAGCGCGAATAGACGGGCGAGGATTTCGTCCTCGTCCAGCCGGCCGGCGCGCCAATCCTCGCCCCAACCATATGCGTCGGCGACCGCCGCATCGAGAGCGGCGTGCGCTTTCACCAGCCATTGATGGCGGGCATTGTAGAGGTTGGTCAGCGTCCTCTTCTTCAATTCGATCGCTGCCGCATCATTTTTAGGCAGGATGCGATCGGGGTACCCGGCTACGATTTCGGGCTTTTGCACCACCATGTCAGCGGGGTTGAGCCAGTTCTCGCGCAGTTCGTTCAACCGCACGGCGGCGGCGGCAATCGTTTGCGCCCGGGGATCATGGGCATAGTCGGAGGCAGGTATATTTGGAGTCAGCCCCTCAGGAAAGGGAAACGTATCGTAGATAGCTTCACGATTGTAACGCCGCTGGTTACCGGCCCCCATCTTATTACCTATCCGCGTGCTCCATACTTCGTGAACGTAAGAATGTAGCAACCCAAAATGTGTGTCATCATCGCGTGTTACAATAACGAGATTGTTGTCCGGCAAAGTTGGCAGCTTGAGCCACAAGAAAATTCGATGCTCCGAGGTCATTGGTGTGGCAATGTACCGTTTAAGATGGAGCAGTTGAGATCTAACCTCGGGCCTGGGCCAGTAGGTGGTCCACCACTCCCTTTTTGGATGAACATCGCGGGCGCTCGATCGGGTCTCCCAAAGTAATGGAGAGGAAGGATCATCCGGATCATAGCGAGCTGAGTTTAAATACTCAAACGGTGCTTCCCAAAGTGACGCTTCCTCATGCGAAAGACCACGAGGAAAGTCGATAAACCATATATCTCTTCGCGACGTAGTTATATCTCGACCGTTCCAAGTTGGCCGAAGAACGTCCGAGTTCGAGCGTCCATTCGGGTTCAGAGGCAGAGCCAGCCATTTTCTCGCCACATCGCCTGGAATGTCAAAGGGACCACTTTTCTGAACGCCGACAAACGCCACTCCGCGGTTTTCCGCGAGTGCTGGCAGGGCCGAGACATTGAGCCCGGTGGTAAGGTCTGGATTGATCTGACCCACTGGTTGCCCGTTGATCAGCATTGATGAGATTGGCTCGGCGCGACTTTGAAAGCAGATTAGAGCCACGCGAACGGCAGCGCCGTCCACCACCCACGCCTCGTCCGGCCAAGCCGCGAAGAGTGTAGCCGTTTTGGCGATTCGATAGAGCACAGGAAGATTTGTATTTTTAGCTATTGAGTTAGTGGCGACCAACCCGGCTCGTTTTGTCCTTCCATCTGCTATCTGCGCTCTCGTCTTCTCGAACCAGTAACAGACTAGATCGGTGAACCCAGGCAAGCGCCCATGGAACGCTCGACGAAGCGTCTCGGTCTCCGTGAGACCCAATGCACGCTTCATAACCTTCGCCCCTAGAAAGGGCGGATTTCCAATAATTACGTCGGCAATGGGCCAACCCGCCTCACTTCCATCGGCATTCAACACCGCATCCCGACACTCGATTGTATCCAATGGGCGCAGGATGGGGTTTTTCGCGGCGTCAAAGCCGTTGCGCCGCATCCACTGAATTTCGCCAATCCATACGCTCACCCGTGCCAATTCGGCGGCGTAGGGATTAAGCTCAATACCAAGCGCGCACTCCGGTCCTACCCGCGGGAAGCCCCGAGGCAGCCCCAGTGCCTCGGCGTCGAGGTTGGCGCGATGCTCGATGTCCTTCAGCGCCTTAAGGGCAACATAAAGAAAATTGCCCGATCCGCAGGCGGGGTCGAGCACGCGGAAGTTCGCCAGCCGCTCGATGAACGCTGAATGGATCGCCGTCGCCTCGGCTAGCATTCGCGTCGTCCGGCCACGTTCCGCCGGGGTCAGCAGCCTTTCTGCGGTCCGCTTGGGCGCTCTTTCCACCAGTGCGGTAATCTTCGCCAGCGCCTCGGCCCATTCAATCTCCAGCGGATCGATGATGACGGGCCGCACAATCATCATGATCTTGTCGCGATCGGTATAATGCGCGCCGAGCTGGCTGCGCTTCGCAGGATCGAGCCCGCGTTCAAACAGCGTACCGAGGATCGAGGGGTCTATCTGCGACCAGTCGCGATCGGCGGCGGCGAGCAGCTGGTCGATATCCTCACTGTCCACCGGCAGCACGCTGGCATCAGTGAATAGCCCTCCATTGAACCATTCGATCGGCGTGAAATCGATGTCGCCGCCGGTGGCCATCGCACCGAACAGCTTGGCGGCATTGCTTTCGAACCGCTCGGGCCGAAGCCGGCTGGCCATAAGCATCTTGGTGAATAAGTTGTCCGGCAGTAGCCCAACGTCCTCTGCGAACATACAGAACACAAGTTGGTTGACAAAATGGGCGACACGATGTGCCTCATGTCCTCGCTCGCGCAGTCGCTGAGCAATGCCGACGAATTCGCGCGCAGTTTCCTCAGTCAGTTCCTGGCGCGACTTGGCGGGCTTGAATTGTTCAGGATCGGTGAATGCTGCCTTCAGCCGATCGCGCACAGCGCCGTCGGTCAGGTCCTCCAGCGCGATCTCGTGCGTTTCTTGAACACTGTTGGTCCAGTTGGTACGGATCACTATCCGGCTCATGTCGGATACGATGAGCAGCGGCGGGTTTTCCAGCGCCACCGAATATTGGAGCAGCTGGGCATAGGCTTTGTCGAGGTTGGCGTGCTTGCCCTTATATTCCCAGCTAAAGCATTCGCGCCGCCATACATCGGCCCAGCCATTACCGCCGCTGGTCTTGTTCGCACCTTTCTCGAACGTGAACCATTCGCCTTTCGGGTCGGCTGAGACCGGATCTTTGACGCCTAGGAGCGCACACAGATCGTTGAAATGGCTCTGCGACGCGGACCGCTCCTTCAGTTCAACGTTGCGCCACTTTCTTAGAAATTCGTGCGGTGTCATGCGCCCCCGGAACAATTGATAGAGCTGCGTCAATCTCACGCAGGCCCACCCTTTAGTAGCCAATCAATGCTAGGGAGCAATGGGCAAGGGCGCGCTGCTGACGGATAGCCTCGTGCGACCCAGCTTCCGTCCGGAACGGGCGTTGAAGGGAGGAGGCCGGAACGACCGAATTTGGTCGGCACCGGCCGGAAGGTCATGGGACATCGCTGCCGATCCGGCAGCGCGAAGTGGACGTCCACAAACGCCGTAAGCCGACGTTCGACAACCCTGACGCTTCAACTCAGGCGGAGTATAGGTCCGCTATGCTTCAAGGTTGGTGGATTTTCTCGGAAAGGAAGAAAACGCCATGTAGCGTTGAAACGACCATTGAGGCGAACGCGAACGTTAAAGCGAAGCCGACAGCGCCTTTCACGACCAGCCACGGCCACGCTGCTCCCGTCCAACGACCTATCGAGACCTGCAACATATCGATGGACGGTGCGAAGGCGTTGATGGCCATAAATGCGAAGCACAAGCCGAACGATAGAATAACGAGATACGAGAACAGGTAGGACAGGAACAGCCGTCGCGTCAGCTTTACCGGCACCTGTTGCCCGCGCACGCGCATTTCTACTTCGGGCGCTGGCGCTGGCATTTCGTGGTCCATCGTCGTGCTACCGAACGTAGCCACCGCCGCAAGGCCAGCGAAATAGAAGCCGGGAAGCGTCGCAACGAGCGTCAGCAGACTTCCCACAAGGCCGGTCGAACCGACAAGCGCGGGTTTTACCGGCAACACGGCGTAGAACACGCCTGCTAGGATCGTCAGGAATAGCGGAAGCCACGTCGTATAGGTCCGCATTTCGCCATGCGATATGCCCCGGTAGGCGAAGCCTCGGCCTAGTTCATATGCAAGCTGTTTCAGCACCTTATATCGTCCGATGGGCCAAGAATTGCGGCACCGCCAAGCCATGCAAATGCGGGACAATATGCATAGCAGACTGCGCCAAGAATGGGAATATGTTGGTCAGCTCAAAAGATAGGACATACATTTCCGTAAGAACCGCGCCGTTCGCCGTGCTAATTTCAACAGTTGTTGTTCGGCTGGAATTTGGAAGCCGATAGGTGATCTGCGCCGTATTATATGTCTGCGCGTTCTGCTGTATGACTTGACTTAAGGACGCCCACAAATTTACCGGAAGATTATTGTGGTCGATACCTAGCTTTAGTTCAGATTCTGTCTTCGTTAGATATGGCGCACCGCCGATTGGCGCTGCCTGTTCCGCTTTGATGAGCGAAACGCCGGACACGCGACCGGCATTGATGTCGTTAATAAGCGTGTCAGACGGACGACCGCGCAACTCGACATGTGGGCAGCATCTATCCCGGCGCGGCTGATTGTTCGCGTCAACGCCGCCCGCTGGATGCGGATACGAAAAGAACGACGCATCGTCGTGATATTGGAAGTTCAGAAGCTTCGACAGCAGGCGACGAACTAGGTCGAACGGAAGGCCGGGAATACGCTCAATCGCGCACGTATATATGTTCGGTTGGTTTTGCTCCTGCGCCGTCGAAATTAAGACGTGGCAACCGAAGTCCGATCCGACGTTCCCTACCTTGACGTGTTCGTTGAACTGCCCGGCGGCAGGATCGGAGTAAACGCTGTTGGGCGTCGTCGTGTCGGAAAGGCGCACTAACAAAGTGACGAACTGTTGGGCGGCGTCGATGGCCATATCGCCAATCAACATCGTCGCCGTGTTCGAACGTAGCTGATAGGTCCGTCCGGTATCCTTCATATGCTGAAGAACCGGTACAACGTCATTCATCGTTGGGGCGGGCGCGCCAGCCTTCCGCGCGCACAGCTCCAAATCAAAGATATAAAATTGTCGCCGATTATTCTGCATCCAACACCCCTGCCTTAGTCATCGGATAACATGACGTAGCGTGAATAGCTACAACGTCGAACGTAGGGTGGACGAACCGGCATGTTTTAGCCAAACCGACTTTCCCACAGGGGCGGCACTATGATGGCCGGCATATTGGCCAATGACCGGACTGCGCGCAATCATAGACGGTTTCACCATTTCGTAGCGGACTCCCCCTCTGACTGTTCGCGCCACGTATTTAAGGTCTCTGTCCATATTGGCTGCTTATTTCGCAAATTTGAATGACCGCTTCCGGAACAGGGTGACGTTCACCCTACCGAACCGGAATGACGCATTCTGCTCGACATGGGCTGACATGGCTGGCTGCCTGACGACCTTCGGCACCGCCCAACGGGGTCCGTAGAGGCGGCCGCGGCGCCATCTCGGCGAAAAGGTTGAAAGAGGCGGAGTAACAGGGCAAAAGGCACTGCATGGCAACACTTCTTGATTGGGGAAACGTAGACGCGGCTGCCGCTCGGATTGAAAAGACACTCAATCTCGAAACCCGGCGAGAAGCATTCTCCCTACTCTGCGTGACATCGCTCCTACGCATCGACTTCGATGAGGCAAGGGGCTCGATCACCGATGGAGGAGAGGATAGGGGTGTTGACGCAGTCTATCTCGACGAGCGTTTCGGGCGCCGCGTAATTCATCTCTTTCAGTTCAAGTGCCACAGCAAATTCAACGGCAGCAACCGAAATTTTCCGTCGACGGAAATTGACAAACTTCTTGCCTTCATCGGGGATTGCTTCGGACAGGTTGACGGATTTCTCGAAACATGTAATCCGCTGCTGCGGCAGAAGGTGTTGGACATCTGGGACTTCGTTAGCTCGGGGGCGTGCGAGGTCGAAATCCACCTTTGCTCGAATGGGGAGCGACTCATACCGGACCATAAGGCTCGCTTTGAATCATCACTTGCCCGGTTCAAGTTCTTTCAGCTTCACGAAGCCGATCTCGATTCCCTATCTGACACGGTCTCGCGTCGGACAGCAACAGAACGGGAAATCCACCTCCGGATTGTGGAAGAACAGGTATATGAGCGCACGGATGGCAACGTGCGGGCGGTAATTGGTACGGTCTGCGGCGACGAGTTTATCGCAGCGCTGACAGATCCCACGAAGACAACGCAGCTTGACCCCGATCTGTTTGAAGAGAACGTCCGTGTCTATCTCGGTGAACAGAACGACATCAACCGTCGAATCTATGATACAGCCGTGTCCAATGAGGCCGGCATGTTCTGGTATTTCAACAACGGCATTACCATAGTCTGCGAACGGTTTAGCTATCAGGCCGGCTTCAAGAATGCGCCACTGCGACTCCTGAATCCTCAAGTGGTGAATGGCGGTCAGACCTCCCATGCGCTTTTCCAAGCATCGCGGACCAGCTTTGCTTCCGTGCAGCGCGTTCGGCTTCTTGTCCGCATTATCGAGACGCAGGACAAGAGCCTCTATGCGAAGGTCGCTGAGGCAACGAACAGCCAGACCCCAATACGAAGCCGCGACTTGAGATCGAACGACCCCATACTTGTCCGCCTCGAGGCATCGTTACTGAGTCATGAGTGGTATCTAGATCGAAAGCGCGACCAGCATTCCAAAATTGGCGAAAGCAGACGCATAGATGCGCTGAAACTTGGACAGATCTGGCTAGCCTACGTTCGCGCTGAACCCGATAAGGCCAAGACGGCCTCAGATCGAATATTCGGAGAGTATTTCCCGCTGGTCTTCGATCCTGCGGAGATGGATGCGAAGCGGGTGATAGCGGTGTGGACACTTTATGCCGAGATTGAGAAGCATCGCCGCGCCAAGTTGCAGGAGGCGCGCAGGGCATCTAGGCTGGTTACGGAGCAGGAAATCGAGTCCGCATGGATCGTGGAAGGCTTGTATCACCTCGCCTTCGCGGTCAGGAAGCTCGCTGAGCGTGCCAACATCGACATCTTCGACTTCGATCAAGTCAGCCTTTTAATTCCTGAGGCGGAGCGGCGGTTATCCGAGTTCGTCAAGGACCGCCCGAACATTTCGACCTACCGCCTATTCAGAAATGCGGCCACGAAACAGAATCTATTTCGAACCTCGCTCAATGAGCAACCCCAGCAACTAAGCCTTCTCTAGTCCGCTAGCCAAGTCTATTTTCGGTTACGCTGGTTATCGGCAGACTGCGCCTTCAGGGCTATTCTGTGGCAGGTTTCAGTGAAAACAGCCATTGAGCCGAAAACCGGGAATGACCTTAATTGGTCGACACCTGCCGTAGGCGGATCTCAGCCGCTTCACGGCGTCGACGACGGGCGCAGCTCACAGCGCTCCTGATCGCCGGTCAACAGCACAACGGCAGTAAGCCGTATCCTACCTATGAGCGATGTTCTGCGAGGCTCCGGAAAGTAATCGACCAGCGCGGGCGTTCCATCGGTGCGATGCTGTGTTCCCATTCATGCCGAGCAGGTCCGCTCATGTGATAGCCGGCCCGCGGACCGAGCGGCACCGACACCCGATCGAAGCCGTCGGCGCGCCGCTGCCGGAAGCGCATCGTTGACGGTTCGCCGAGGGAAATGCCGAGGACATGGTCATAGATTGGCCGGTCCCGATGCCAGCCGATCCCGGCACCGGAATCATAGCGAATGAGCAGCGCCTGGATCAGCGCCTCGGGCGCGAGCCCGGCGAAATTGGCGGCCCTATCGCGGATGGGGAGAAGCCAATCCGGCATCGGCGGTGCATTCTTGGGGCGCCCGACCTCGAAGTCGTAACTCCATCCAAAGGACGTTGTCAGCCGCTTGCCTGTCCAGCCCTGAAAGCGGAACGGCTCGAGGTCGGTCGCGTCGATCCGGTCGATCAGCATGCGCTCCTCGTCCGCGGTGATCAGGTTCGCCCGCGTGGCGAGCCCCGGCAGGAGCGGGGCGTCAAAGAGGTTGAGCATCACGCCGCCGCCTCCGCGAAGATCGGCAATTCGGTCGGTGCCTCTGCCCCGGCCTCGACGAAGTTCGATACCGTTACGCCGACCAGTCGTATCCCCTTCTGGGTCGGCAGAACCGACCGGATCAGGTCGAGCGCCGCGCGGCGCAGGCCTTCGCGACTGATGACCGCCACGGGCTGGCTGCGCCGCCGGGTGATCTGATGGAAGTCGGCGCATTTGACCTTTACCGTGACGGTGCGGCCGAAGGCTTGCCGTCCCTCGCACCAGTCCCAGACATCGTCCGCCATCTTGAGAACGCCGGCCTCAATCTCCCCGGGTTCGGTCAGGTCGCGGTTGAATGTCGTCTCCGACCCCGACGACTTGCGCACGCGGTTCGCGTTGACCGGACGGTCGTCTTCCCCGCGCGCGATGGCGTGATACCATTCGGCCGAACTGCCGAAATGCTGCTGCAGGAACGCCAGCGATTTGGCGCGCAGATCAGCCCCGGTCTCGATCCCCAGCCGCTTCATCTTCTCCGCCGTCACCGGTCCGACGCCGTGGAAGCGGCTGACGGGCAGCGTCTCGACCCAAGCGGCACCCATATCCGGCGTGACCGCGAACTGGCCGTTGGGCTTTCGATGATCCGAGGCGAGTTTGGCCAGGAACTTGTTGTACGAGATGCCCGCCGATGCAGTCAGGCCGGTCTCTGCGAGAATGTCGGCGCGGATCGCCTTGGCGGTTAGCCATGCGGTTTCCATGCCCCGCTTGTTCGCGGTGACGTCGAGATAGGCCTCGTCGAGCGACAAGGGCTGGATCAGGTCCGTGTACCGCGCGAACACGTCATGGATCTGGCGCGAGACGTCGCGGTACACTTCGAAGCGGGGCGGCACGAAGATCAGGTTGGGACAGCGGCGCAGCGCGGTGACCGACGGCAGCGCTGAGCGAACGCCAAACGTGCGCGCTTCGTAACTCGCCGCCGCCACTACGCCCCGCGCCGCGGCATGACCGACCGCAACCGGCTTGCCGCGCAGCGACGGATCGTCACGCTGCTCCACCGACGCGAAGAAGGCATCCATATCTACATGGATTATCTTGCGGTTAGCTGGCGGTTGCTCCTGCATGATAGGCTATCAATTACAACATCTTAGCTGGTCTGACCGTTGGCTGGCGTGGGGCGAAGGCACCCTCGAATTGCCGCATCGTGATTGCCTGACGATTGCTCCGAAGGTAGACCATGCGCAAGAACAAACCGCGAATTCACATCACCGTCAACACCGTCCGCGCGCTGCTCCCCTCACTGCCGAACAAGAAGACGTTCGACTGGGATGACGAGGTCCGCGGCTTCGGCTGCTACCGAACCTCAGGTGGGGACGTCATCTTCGTTTACCAATACCGCATGCCGTACATGCCTGCCCGCCGGGCTCGGATCGGCGTATGGGGTGAGATGACGCCCGCACAGGCACGCGAGATCGCCAGGGAATGGGCCGTCATGAGGCGCAAGGGCGTCGATCCGGTCGAGGAGCGACGCAGGGTGGCGAGGGAAGAGAAGGCCGCGCGAGAGTTGGTAATCTCTACATACGTCCCGGAATACCTCGCCCGGCGAGAACGGGAAGGGCGGCCCGTGGCCAAGCTGCACGGCCAGATCATGGTACGCGATGTCGCCGGACTGATGCCCGACATGCGGCTTGACCGGATGACGGACGACGACGTGGAGAATTGGCTGGAGCAGCTGCAGACCCGATCGAAGTCCGCGAAGCGCTACGGCCTGATATACCTCAAGGTCCTGCTCAACGACGCGAAGGCCCGCGGAAAAATCGAAAAATCCCCTGCGGACAGGTTCAAGGTGCCGGATCAGCAGGAACGTGACCGAGTCCTGACCCCCTTCGAAATTCAGCGGGTTCTGGAGGCTTGCCGGGACATGCGCGATCAGCATGGCGACGTGCTCGAATGCCTCCTGCGCACCATGCGGCGGAAGGAGGAGGTGGCTGCCATGTCATGGGAGGAGATCGATCCGGACAAGTGGGTCTGGACGATCCCCGCAGAACGCACGAAGACGAAGGTGCGCTACGTCATGCAGCTCCCGTCGCAGGTGATTGCAATTCTGGAAAGTCAGCAGCCCGACCCGATGAAGCGGACCGGATGGGTTTTCAGCTACGACGGGACGCACTCAATCAAGACGTCGACGCAGGCCAAGGACACGCTCGACGCACACATACATCGCCGCATGGAATTGGCCTTCGCCGCTGGTCAGAAGCCCCGGCGCTTCGAGCAGTGGAACTTCCATGACTTCCGGACGACAGCCGCGACCCATATGGGAGAGGAACCGCTGAACATCCGGGACGACATCATCGAGCTCTGCCTGGCGCATTCACGATCGAAGGATGATAACAGTAAGTACCAGCGCGCGGAGAAGCGCTCGATGGTCAAGGCCGCGTTCGAGAAATGGAACGCGTTCCTCGATGAACTCATGAAGCGTCCGGATGCATGGCCGGGCGGGCGCGATATTCCTCGGGTTGCGAAGGGTGACCTCAAACGCCGGCGGCATGAACTGCGACAGGGCTGGACGAAGAAGATCAGGCCGCTCAGAACCGGCGAGGCGAGAGGAGGGCGAAGGCGCCGGTAGGTCGCCGTTGCGTCGCATGCGCCGAGGACCGATGATCGCCTCGATTCGCCCTCATGGTCGTGATCGGGTGAAATGAGGAAAACATCCTCCGACGGAGGATGGAATAGGGGCGTGCGTGATCATCAGGGATCCGTCTTCATTGGACTGGGCGCAGTGGTATTCGAATAGGATGCGTTGGCCCGTCGATCGCGACATCTTCTTGGCGGACGCCGTCCTCCGCATCGCTCCGATGATTGCGTTCCCGTGGGATGACGACATCATGATGGGCCTGACCGCACCTGCTGCCCCATTGCTGCCCGCCCCCGGCGATGCGTTTAGCCCCGATGGTACGCCGATAGTGGAGGTGCATGAAGCCTGGGGTCCGGCGCTCCTCGCCTACATGCCGCTCGCAGAGTACGAAGCGATGCGCGCGGTAAGCGGGAATCCTGCTTCATGGGCAGTCCGGTATGAACCCGATCCCGCTGGCGGCGCACCACGTCCGCGAGCAATTGCCAGCTCGGGAGATGCCGTCACGATCTCCTACGATCACTGGAATCTTGCCGCCTGGAACGCAGCCGAAACCTCGACCTTCCGCGAAGCCGCCAACATCGCCATCCCCCATCTCGCTCGCCAGATTGCCTTGATGGCGCTCGAGGGATCGATTGGCATAACTGCCCGTCCGATCGGTGGTGGCGAGCACGTTGATGTGAGCCCGGACGACTGGATGATCGACGACCCCGCCGCACGCATCGCGTCATGCACGATCAATCTCGAGGCGCCTCGCTCGACATCGGCACCTGCGACACATCTGCTATTCGTCAGAAAGGAGGGCTTCGCAGCCGCGGCATGGGTGCATGCGCAAAGGGCGCCCTTGTCCCTGATCGAGGAAGGGATCACCCCCAAGGATGCAGGCCTAACAGGGCCGCGCCCCTCGGCGGCTTGGAAGGCGTTGGAGGACCAGGCGTTCCGCGCAATGCGCTCACATCTCATTGCCAATCCCAAGGCCTACACCCGTCCCGACTTGAAGCTGATCGCCGGCAACATCAGCGACACCGTCTTCGAGAAGGCGCGGAACCGGCTCAGGTTGGAGTTCCCCTACATAAGCGAAGGTGGAGCGCCCTCGGGTAAAGATCGCCGACCGCCGGCGGGCCATTAGGGCAGTGTTCCACCCGATTAGTCATGGGCCGCCAAAGCGGGCGAATTTGATCTGCGTCTAATCGGGAGGAGCGGCGGTAAGTCGACTTCCAGTCCGAACCTCATGCGCTTCTGACCGAACTTTCGGCGAGTGGCGCGTACAGCAACGTGAAATAGTCTTCCGCTAACTGGACGGCCGTTTCCGGCAGCAGTTTCTTAATAGTGCCGGTGAACGCGGAGCCGCAGAAAAGAGGCTTGCCAGGTGCGCCGCGACAACGCGTCTGGAACATCTCGAACATCAGTCGAACCAGACGATCGCCTTCGTGACCTCGTACATGATGGTCCTCGCGTCCGTCGATCGTGATGCAATCCCACTCGAGCTGGGCGTAGGTTCGCGCGGTGGTGATCATCATCATCGGGCTGGCGAGACGGTTCGCCGTCCTGTAATGGTCTTCGTTCGCCGAACGATCGCCTTTGCGAAACTTGACGTAGGGGGCGTGCGGCAGTCGTATGGCAGCAAGGGCCGTTCCGAATGCGGTCGCAGGAACATCTGCATATCCGAATGATGCTATTCGACGCGCAAAGGCGGCACCGTCCCACCGCGCCAGCGGAGCACGATGATCCTGATAGCCGCGGCGGAAGGAAAGTAGCGCTGCATGGCTTCCCAGTCCGAAACCGGCCGCCATCGCCTCGGCCAGATGCGATGACCGCACGTGCGGCAGTTCCGCGTGCAAGGCCGCCTTGGCGTGGCGGTGGTTCTCTTCCGACAATATCATGATGGTCATGACGAAGCGTCCTCTTGGTCTGACCGCCTGACGCCGATTACGAAGCGGCCGTAGAGGGCTGCGCCGAAGTCTTAATGGATGCTCCTCTTTGACCCGGCGACAGGTCGGGCCGGAAGCGCCTGTCGTTTTTCTACATTCCACGCGACGATTTGCAAGGACGGGTAGCGGGCCAGCACTCCAGCATCGGGGTGCATGTTCATGACAAGCAGCATCGCCGGTCCACCATGAACTTAGGGCTAATCCCCCCGCTAACCTCCCCCGTTTCGTAGAGCAGTCCGCCGACGACCGGGGCAGATTCCGAATGAGACGCACTTCCTACGCCAGCCAATCCCGGCCGGCGGAACGGAGTGACATACGATGAACCGTCCCAACGTCCGAGAGGGCAGCACGCTCAGGTCCGGCAGGCCGCTGCTCAATACGACCGAGGCGGCCCACTATCTCGGTCTCGCCAAGAACACGCTCGAGAAGATGCGCATCCACGGACGCCGTGGCGACAACGCGCCGCGCTTCGTCCGCTTGGGAACGGCCGTCCGATACGATCCCGACGAACTGGACGCCCACATCGAGCGCAACAGCGCGATCTCGACCAGCGAGTACGATCCGTACTCGCGCGGCTGATCCGCCTGACCACATCGGATGGAGCTTGCCCTCGTGGGTCTCGCTCCATCCGCGCATCCCCCAGAATGCCGCGGCAGTCGATCGAACTGCATGGCTGGAGATACAACATGCCCGAATACCCCGAACCGCGTCGCGTGGGGATCCACGACATCGTGCAATCCGTGGGTCCTGACGTTGATCGTCGGCAGACGAATGACGTGGGCCTCGCCCACGCCATCGCGCTTCTAGAACTCTTGAACCCCCGGCAGGCCGCACTCGCGCTGGTCGTGCTCACCACCGGGACCGATGCTGCCGCCGCCATCGGCATGCGCTGGCGCGAGATCGACGAGGCGACCGGGTTGGCGACGCTCTACGATCCCGCGTTGATGTTCGAACGCGTCGTTCCGCTGCCCAAGATCACCTACGACGCGGTCCGCCGCCTGTCGTTCGACGGCAAGGACACCGTGTTCGCCGAGGATCTCGACGACGCATGGCCGTACCGCCTCGTGACGGAGTTCGACGATGGCGTTTCTGCTGAGGTCGTGCCGGAGACGTTCGAGGAGGGCTTCCTGCGAACGGCCGGCCGCCTCCGTATGCTGCAGACCGTGGTCGATCAGATCGCGCCGCCACCCTTCGCGGTTCGATCCGGACAGATCGAGAGGTACTCGGACGTGGTCGAAGCCGTGACGGCCCACTTCGTTCCGCTCATCCGCGACGCTCGGCGGGCCGTCGCCAAGCAGCACCGGGCCGGTGCCGGTCACGATGTCTCATCGTGATGAAGGATGCGCCGCGTCGGCTTCGACCGACGCGGCCCATCGGCGCCTTCGGCGCGATCGATCTGAAAGCTGACCGGGAGCAGGTGGTCGGAGGAAAGCCGACCACGCTCCTGCCGCAGGTGTCACGCCAAACGCGAAAAGGAGATGAAGATGGTCGGCATCGTCATACCGCATGAATTCCGAGCCGAGGACGGACGCGTGGATGTCCGCAAGCTCAAGCACGCCGTGGACATCGCGGACGTAGCCGGAAGGTTCACCAAGCTGCGCCGCTGCGGTGCGGCCCTGAAGGGGTTGTGTCCGTGTCACGACGAGCGGACCGCATCGTTCCACGTCTACACCGACAGGCAGACCTGGCACTGCTTCGGCTGCGGCCGAGGCGGGGATGTAATACAGCTCCTCCACGAGGTCGGAGAGCGGGACTTTCGCCAGGCGTGCGCGCACCTTGCCGGCTTGGCCGGTTACTCGGCGACGCGCATGCCGAAACATACTGCCATCCATGACAAGCGATCTGTGGATCGCTCGACGTTGGCGCGGGACATTTGGCACCGAGCGCATCCGGTGAGCGGAACGTCGGCGCAGACCTATCTGGAGACGCGGGGCATCCGAGGCGTGGTTCCTCCGTCCCTCCGCTTCGGCAATGTTCCGATGCGGTGGGATGAAGCAACGGGCCAAGCAGGACCTTCGAGGCCGGCGCTGCTAGCCGCGGCACAGGATGTCCGAGGCCGAGTGCTCGGCATCCAACGCATCTTCGTCGAACCACGCTGGTCCGGATACCCGTCTCGGCCGCTACGTCTCAGCCTCGGTCGAATCAGGGGATCGTCGCTCAGGCTCGGTCCCGCAGCGGAGACCATCATGCTGACCGGCTCAGTGGAGGATGGGCTGGCCCTGCTGCGGATGTTCGTCGGCGCGACCGTATGGTGCAGTCTCGGTGAGGATAACCTCCAGAACGTCCTGTTTCCAGCCGACGTGCGCCGGGTGATCCTCGCCGGCGATGGGGACCTGGCTGGGCGGCGCGCAGTCGCACGGGCCAAGGAGGCGCACGAGGGCCGCTCGCTCGAGGTGGACGTGCTGTTCCCGCGCGCCGGCAAGGACTTCAACGAGGAGTGGCTGCTGCTCCACACCTGAGCACGCCGCCGGGAGACCAGCGACATGATCGACATCAACTACGCCGACGCGCTGAGCGCCGGTGGATACCATCCCCATGCCTCCACCCGAGCGCGTGGGCCGCCATCTCGCTGAAGCGAAACACGAAAACTGAAACTCAAAGGCCGCAAGTCGGCCACATCAACGAAGGAAGTCTTCATGGCCAAGAAGAGGATAACGACTGGAAGCAAGGCGCTCGCCGTCTACCAGCCTGCGCGCGACGTCATCCACAAGATGGCCGGTGGTACCGACCTCGTCCAGGTTGACGCCGTATTCCACGTCCCCGCCGTCCGTCCGACCGGGCCCGGGCCCTGGGCGCAGGAGGCCGACAAGGTCGCCTGGACCGACCACCTGACCGGGCTCGGCTGCATCATCCGGCGCTCCCCCGTCGGCAGGCACCTGTGCGGATACGTGTCCGTCCCGCCCGGCCACCCGCTGTTCGGCCGCCGGATCGGCACGCTCGGCGACCACCTGATCGGCGTGCATAACGGCCTGGTGTACGCCGCCGCCTGCCAGGCATGGGAGCCCGAAGAGGTTTCAGTGTGCCACCCCTCCGAACATCGCGTGCAGCGCATCGTCCCGGGTTCCTTCCGGCAGAACGTGCACATGAACGAAGCGGCCGCCAGCGGCGACGATGCGTGGTGGTTCGGCTTCTCGTGCGATCAGGTGGACGACATCACGCCGACTACGCGCACGCGGGGACGCACCGACCACCTGCTGGATGGCGTGGGCAATCCGACCTACAAGACGGAGGCGTTCGTCTATCGCGAATGCCTTCGACTCGCCGCCCAGCTCCATGCGATCGGAGAGGGGCGTGACCCGCGCGAAGCCGATCCCGGCCCCGTGGCGAACGGCTACGACCCGCGTCGGAACGAGGGGTGAGCGAGATGACGATCGATCCCGAACTCCCCTGGGGCTGCTGGATGCGCATCGAGCAGCGCGGACTGGCGGCCGTGTACGTCGACGACGCGACCGGTGCCACGTGGCCAACCATCCGCACCGCCTTCTGGATCGGCAGGCTCGGCATGCCGGAGTACAACCGCGAACCCCCGGCCGATCAGCTTGAACGAATCCATGCAGTGCTGGCGGCCACCTTGCGCCGGACACCCACGTTCCGCGAGCAGGAGGCGGACCTGTTCGAGGGCAGCGGCTCTTACCTGCGCATGTTCCACCTGTGGCTCGCCTCCAGCGGGCTCGTCGTCCTCGCCGAGAATGGGCACGGAGCGACGGCGCTGACCGACGAGGGGCGTGCTGTCCTCCTCATGCTGTCGGCCACCAGACCGCACGACGTTCGGCGTAGCCGACCGTCGGCAGCGACAATCGGCATGCTGGCCGAACTCGGAATGGGACCCGAGGACAAAGCTGAGCGCTTCAACCGGCTCGAACGGGAGGCTGCGCGGTGGGATGCCGCGTTCCTCCGGCGTGACGAGGCCGGTAGACCCGCGGTAATCCTGTCGCGGCGCGCGAACGCCCCGATGCCGGTGCATCAGACCGTCTGGACGCTGTCATTCCAGACCGATCGTCAGCGTGACCGCTTCTACGACTGGCTCTGTCTCAGGCTGGACCGGTGGCAGGACTGGGCGGATCTCGTCGGCGGGTTCGGCGCACAGAAGCTGACCCACCACTTACTGGCGGTGATGGCCGCCTCCCTCGAAGACGAAGCCACTAGCATCGACGGACGCCAACTCTCGCTGCCGCCTACCGCCGATCGGTAGGGACTAAGACACGTCATGTCGGGACCACTTGAGGCGAGAATGTCAAGCAGGCTCGCCTCAAGTCTGCTTCGAATAGGATTTGCTTCTGACAGACATGACGTTCGCGAAACGCCCGCCATCTTCGCCTGATGGCAGACGCACAAGCCATCGATGGGGCAGGAAGCAAGGAGTAGAACCGTGAGGCGTTAGTGTGAAGCGCTTCTACCATCCTGCGCTTCCGCCATGATGCTACCTGTAGCTCAGCTAATTTGCCGATACTGATGGATCCGCATTAGGTCCCGTTCAACCGCGGACCTGCGGACGATCGTGCGCCCCTTGGTGAAACCGTGTGCATCATGGCGGAAGCGCAGAATGGAAGGCCATGACGGCGGCGACGGCGTCTCGCGGGCCATGTGGAAGATCTGATCATCAGAGGCAGCCACCTCTTCCGAAGATCCGACCACGTACCGCTCGTGCGTGTCGCTTCCGCCTTCCCGACGCGCGACGTTGAAGCTCTCCCACCGAGCAGGCCGATGCGGCTTAGTGGCCTCGTAGTCGATGGCGACGGCATCAGCCTCCGAACGGCGCGAGTAGTAAAGGACCTCGGCAGCCCGCATGAACTGCTGCTGGTTGAACGCCAGCACATCCGTCGCCCGTCGCAAGTCCGTGAAGCCTCCCGCCACGGAACTCGAAACGGTGTAAACCCGAGGGTCGTAGCACATGGCCAGCAGACGAGGCCCGAGCGGCAGGATCAGCATCAGTCCTGCCGAGTTGGTCCCGAAGACCCGAATGCCCTTGCGCTGGATCAGCCAGCGATTGGTCGTGACGGCCGGGTCGTCGGAGGTGACGAAGTCTCGATCCGTTCGATTGCGAACGATCAGCACCTTGAGATCGTCGATAACGCGTATTCTCAATTGGTCCTGGAACGTTTCAATCAACATTTGCATGGCTCCCTCGAACGTGGGATCGTCGGCAGCATCCCAGCTTCCTCCATGCAGTTCGTGCGCTCGCCTGAAATGTGCGGCCATCGTCCGGGCTTGTGCAAGGCCCCGCTCGATCTGCTCCGCCGTCCTGAGTGACTGCAGCAGAATGAAGTAGCGCAGGACATCACGATCCTGATCGTTCAACCGAGCGTCGGGATTCGAAAGCCGCCGCACGACCGTCGCGTAAAGCCCCTCCGTTCCACTGAGAATGCGTTCCAGGGAACCATCGGCTCCATAGAGGTAGGGTCGCGCGCACTGACTCTTCACGGGCGCGCCAAAGACATGCGCGCCTGCACCTATGCGGTGCAGATTGATGGCCTTGCCACGGCCGTCCACGGAAAACGGCTTCAAGTGGGCACGAGGGACGAAGTGCTGGTTCTTGTGATCGGGCATGTTCGTGACGACGACCCCCATGAACGACCATCACCGGAAGAAGGGCCGATCCACCAAATAGTCGCCTCTTCGGACCAAAATCAAATCAAGATCGGGCGGTGAAAGCCCTTCAGGAATGGTAATAAGCCCCTCTGGAACATAACCCAAACATATTCTACGATAGACGCATGTCGGGACTGGTCGAACAGCTGCAGATGGAGGCATTGGACAAGACCAATTCCATTGCCGACCTATTGCGCAAGGCCAAGCTCGCTGCGGTGAAGCTCGGCATGACCGACGCCGTCCGATGGGTCGATGCCGAACTCGCCGGCTACAAGACGGAACCGCCGGACTACCGCATGGTCAAGGGGGAATTGCGCTGGTGGAACCCATATCATGGGTGGCAGCCGGCAGTGATCGCTGACGCCGAACTCAATCACAACGTCTGCACCAGAGCGGTTACCGAAGCCGTGGCCAGCCTAGAGGCGACGATAGGCAGTCAGAGCAACGGCTACATGCTGCTCCTGCCGCCGGACATGGTCTCGGCCCTAGACGAGATATTCGACGCACCATTCCCAATCACGCGGATGTGCGTCGCCGTCGGCCGGGGTTCACTGGTCGCGGTCTTGGAGCACGTCCGTGGCCTCGTCTTCGACTGGGCCCTGGAACTCGAGACCGCTGGCATCT
The DNA here is from genome assembly GCF_034659795.1 of Sphingomonas fuzhouensis. NCBI lineage: Bacteria > Pseudomonadati > Pseudomonadota > Alphaproteobacteria > Sphingomonadales > Sphingomonadaceae > Sphingomonas > Sphingomonas fuzhouensis. The sequence goes on along the minus strand of NZ_JAXSQY010000008.1, from coordinate 131,392 downwards.
TGGGCGCCGGTTTGGGATTCAGCAGCAAGGAGAAGGCGATCGCCATGACATCCCACATCAGCATCGGCAGCATGAGCGGCGGCAACCTCAACACCGGCGAGGTGTCCGGGACGAACGCCAGACTCGTCCAAGGCGGCGACGACCGTTCGTCAAACAATGTCGTCGACCGATCCGTCTTCCGCGACCTTCAGACCGCAGTTTCCGAGCAGGTCGCCGATGCCAGCTCCCGTGACGCCATCCTCGCCGCAGCGCGTGCGATGGAGGACGCGGGCGACGGAGCCGACAAGCTCGGAGCCTATCAACGGCTTATGAACGCGGCGGCGGACCACATGACAGTGATCGGTCCGTTTCTTCCTGCGCTATCGTCGCTTCTAGGATAGTGGATCCGAAGATGCCGCCATCCCGCCTCCGATCAACGAGAATGCCCGGCGAGGGCGAAGCCTTGAGGCGGAATTTTTCACACCCCGGCTTCGGCACAAGGCGAGTTTCACGATGACCAGCGTCCGACCGCTTCTCTTCCAAGGACTCGAGCCGATGATTCCAGGCGAAGCCGTGGCTGGCGCATACGACGAGGTCCGAAGCCTATGGATCACGTCCGTGAACGGCTGCGAGACCCCGCTTGCCAGCCTTGGTGGCCGAATTCTCGAAATACAGACGAAGACGAAGGTGCTGCAGGAAGTCGACGACGAAATCCCCGGCATGCTGCAGATGATGACCAAGACTTTCGTAAGCGTGGAACGCGACGAGGACGATGACGATGGTGAAAGCCTCAACTGACCGATCGGACTCCTCACAAGCGTCCCCGGCCGGCAACGCGACGTTCGGAAACGAGACGGGATTCATAGATGACGATGCCACTGCTGATCCGCCACGCATGCGACAGGACGTCGCGGGGAGAGCTCCCCGGTGCGTACGATGATGCCGCGCGGCTGTGGCTCGTCGATGGCGAACAGGGGCCCCGACCGCTTGCCTCATCCGGCGATCTGGACGGCTTGGAGATTCTCACGAAGACGCGTGTCAGGCAGGAAGCGGACGATGAGGAGTTCTCCCTGCTCGAGATCACGACCAAGACCGCAGTGAACCAGGAGGGCGACGACCAGAAGACGCATGCCGCCGGCTTGGAATTGCAGATCGTCACCAAGACCGATGTCCAGCAGGAGGCCGACGATCAGATTGGACAGCCCGGCCTGGACCTAATTTAGGTTCATGATCCTCCTGGCGACCAACAAACGCGATATCACCACCGACTTCGTAGTGCTTGAACTCCAGCGGCGCAGCATCCCCTTCGTGCGACTGAACACGGAGGATATCGCGGCATGCCGTGTCGCGCTCCGCCCCGCCACGGGAGGTTGGTCGATCGTCGTCGGCGACGTGGAGGTTGATCTGTCCACCGTGACCGGAGCCTACTATCGACGGCCGGCGGCCCCCGAGGTGGGCGACGATCCCGAAGACCCTACCGTCCGACCCTATCGGGTCGCCGAATGGTCGGCAGTCCTGCGATCGATCTGGAACGAACTCGAGGGAAGATGGCTTAATTCGCCGTTCGCCATCTTGAGGGCGGAGGACAAGCCGCGCCAGCTGAAGCTGGCCGCCGCCGTCGGCTTCCACATCCCCGAGACGGTCGTCACCAACGATCCCGAAGCCGCGGTCGCATTCTCCCGTCAGGCGGATTGCATCGTCAAACCTCTGAAGCACGCCCTTCTCGAAGACGATGGCCCCGGCCGCGTGATCTTCACCAACCGGATGGGTCCGCTGGTCGATGAGGATGCAGACGCCGTCAGACTTGCGCCGTTCATCATGCAGCGGGAGGTGAGGAAGGCCCATGACGTTCGCGCGATCGTCGTGGGCGATCGCGTCTTCGCCACCGCCATCCACTCGCAGGGCAACGCCGATACGGAGGTGGACTGGCGCCGTGGCTCCGATCCCACCCTGCCGCATGAGCCGATCGAACTCGACGATGCGACACGCGAGAGATGTTTGGCGATCACGCGCGAACTAGGTCTGCGGTTCGGCGCGATCGATCTCGTCACTGACGTCGATGGGGAGTCTTGGTTCCTCGAGATCAACCCAAACGGTCAATGGGCGTGGATCGAAAACCGCACGGGCGTCCGCATCGCCCAGGCCATCGTGGACGACCTGTGTCGCTGAAGGGCCGCCTCCACGATTTCCGCGAGTGGGTGATCCCCCTTCTCAATCAGCCGGACGGCAGGCAGGTCGCCGCCGACGCCGAGCGGCTGTCGCGCGATCTCGCATCCGTCGAAGCGCAGGGCTGGACGGCGCACCCGGACGTGGCGTTGGATGAGGCGAGGCGCATATTCGATGCCGAGATGGCCCGTCGGGCATCCGCTGATGCGAAGGCCACGACCTACATCGCCGTGATCGCGGCGCTCGTGCCGATCGGCCTTTCGGTGCAGGGCGCCGTTGTCGAAAACAAGATCGGCACCGCACCATCCTGGGTGAACCTGCTCATCCTGGCGGCGGGAATGCTGTACGTGATTGGGGCTGGCATCTGGGCCTTCCGCGCGTTGAAGGTCTCCGGCGCGGCCAGAGCGGACATACCCGATGTGCTGAGGGCATGGAAAAGGCGCGATCCAAGGATCCACATGATTCGGACGACGCTCAAGGCGGCGCGGCTGAACTGGAGCAGCGTCAACGACAAGGTCACCTTCATCCGCATGGCGCATGAATATCTCATGCGCGCCTTCGTCACCTTTTCACTGCTGCTGATAGTCAACGCGGCGTGGACGCTCGCCTCGAGCGCAGTGAACGCCCTCCGCATTCACCAGACGGCAGCGAGGCAACACCGCGATACCTCAACGTCCCACATACCTGCCTGCCCGTCGAAGGCGTCCCCTCACAGACGGAGCGGCCGAACGACTGCGTGCCGCTGATTGCAGGGCTGGCTACCAGCGCCGGAGGTGCTACCATCCCTTCAGCAAAAAATGGGGGGTCTACGGTGCCTTACTGGGAGGGTCGCGCATCCGCGGCGGGCAATCTGCGCCTCTACGTACGCGAACACGGCTGGCGTTCCGCGGCTGACGAAGCGCAGGACGAGGAAGGCCGGCAAGCCAGGACCGGTGCTGCACGGGAAATCGGCAGCATCCTCCTGAATGTCCTCAACGCGACGAACGTGGTCGTTCTGACCGGGACCGGATCATCGTTCGCAGCGGTGAACCCCGTCGGTAGACCGGCACCAGCCGGGATGTGGGACGTGTGGCTCGCAGTCCGACAAGCCGCAGGCCCCGAACCGTTCGATGCCATAGTCGAGCGGTTCGGAGCGGCGCGGGTCAACGAGAACATCGAGAAGCTGCTCACCCTGTGCAAGCTCTACCTGGAACTCAACGCCGAGGTTGCAGCCGACGGCGATTACGAGGTGATGGCGCAATTCGTCGCAATCGCGGAACGAGCCATCCTCGACCGCGTGGACTTCGTCGATCGGGAAACCGATCTTGAAGCGCACGGCGCCTTGATCAGGAAGGTTGGGCGGCGAGGCGTCCGCAAGCCCAGAGCCAAGCTCTTCACCACCAACTACGACCTATGCTTCGAGGAGATCGCGCGACGCGCACGGTTCACGCTGATTGACGGCTTCTCGCACAATCTCGACCAGACCTACGATCGGACCAACTTCACCGTCGATCACGTGCGCCGTGAGCCGGGCCGCGATGCGCCGGACTACCTGCAGAACGTGCTCCAGTTCTACAAACTGCACGGATCCATCGACTGGCGCAGGGTGAGTAGCGACATCGTCCGCACCCGATCGGAGATCGGCAGGCCCGTGCTCATCTATCCTAGGTCGAGCAAGTATCAGGAGAGCTTCGACGCCCCCTATCTCGACATGCTGTCATCCTTCCAGGCGGCACTCAGGGAGCCAGACACGGCGGTCCTCGTGTCTGGTTTCGGGTTCAATGATGACCACATCAGCAGCCCGATCATGTCGGCCGTGGAATCCAACATGTCACTGCGGCTCGTGGTCTGCGATCCGGTGTTCCTAGAAGACGCACAGCTCGAGGCCGACGATTTCGAGATCGGCGACGCCCCTGATCCAGAAAATCGCTTCCTGCTCGGCTTCAAGCGACTGGTAGATTCGGGTGATGCCCGCGTGCATCTGCTGAACGGACGCTTCCAAGACATGACCGTCGCCCTGCCGGATCTGGTTGGCGAGACGGATCGCGAGCGGCACGTACAGAGGATGCGGAGTCTTCGGGACGCCGCGGACATGAATCAATGATTCCGGCCAATCCGATCGACGCCGATCGCTACGTCGGCACCGTCACTCTGGTCACCGCCACCCACGTCCACGTCAATCTGCCGAACGCCGTGCCAGGCCGTGAAGCCAGGGGGACCTCCCTCGGCGCGGTCGGCGATTTCGTCTTCATAGACTGCGAACGCTCGCAGGTGCTGGGACGCATCGTGGAGACCCGCCTGCCGGACGGTGAACGTCTTACGGTCGAGCCGAAAGTAGGGGACGCGGGACCCGTCAACCCGATCGGGCGCGTACAGCTTCTCGCCGCGGTCGATCAGAGATCGAACGTGCTCAAGCGCGGCCTCGTCCAATTCCCCCAGATCGGTGACGGCGTCTACTTGGCCGAACCCCGCCTGCTCGCATCGCTGATCCGCAACGCAGTGAGTGACGCCGGCGACCTGACTCTGAGTATCGGCCGCATCGACGCCGCCGACGGGGTCGACATCTGTCTCCCGCCGGATCGGCTATTCGGCCGGCACTGCGGCGTCTTCGGCGCCACTGGGGGCGGCAAGAGCTGGACCGTTGCCACGCTGGTGGAACAGGTGAAGGCGGCTGGTGGCCGCGCCGTGGTTTTGGATCCGACCGGCGAGTTCGCGGAGATGGCGTGCGTCGACGAGGTGTTCACCTTCGCCGACCCCACCGACGGGGAGAAGGTCGTTCACTTTCCATATCAACACATGACCGAGGACGATCTGTTCTCACTGTTCCGACCTTCCGGGCAGAGCCAAGGTCCGAAGCTGCGGGAGGCGATACGCAGTCTCAAACTCGTGCAGGCCATGGGTCCGATACCGCCGCAGAACGTGACGGTGAATGACGGCCAGTTGATCAAGCGCAACGCCTCGCGCGCCGCCCACTACCATGCCCTCCGTCAGCACGTCGCCGCCCTCCATTCGCCAGGCTGCGACTTCGACATCAGCCGGCTATCCCTGCAGGTCCGGCAGGAATGCGTCCGCATGGCCGGGCAACCTGGGTGCTTCGGCGACATCGACCAGGGGACCGTCGCCTTCTGCGAGACACTCGTGGCGCGGATCGATCTCCTCACCGCATCGCAGGAGCTTCGATGCGTCTTCGGCATGGATGGCACGTCGCTGGTCGACGAACTCCGGTCGTTCCTCGCTGACGATACGCGCGACGTCGCGGTGGTCTCGTTCAAGGAGGTACGTTTCGAGCACAACACCCGCGAAATCCTGCTGAACGTCATCGGCCGCTTCCTACTCGGCGAAGCCCGATCCAGCGCATTCCGCGCGGCACCGCTGGTCGTATTTCTTGATGAAGCCCACCAGTTTCTGGGGCGAACCATCGGGGACGAATACGCCTCCGTGCGATTGGACGCCTTCGGCTTGATCGCGAAGGAGGGACGCAAATACGGGCTTTCCTGCGTCCTCGCCACGCAGAGACCGCGCGACGTGCCCGCGGACGTCCTAAGCCAACTCGGAACGCTCATCGTTCACCGCCTCACCAACGATCAGGATCGGGAAACTGTCGAGCGAGCATGCGGCGACCTCGATCGCGGCGCGGCGCAATTCGTGCCGATGCTCGCACCGGGCGAAGCGATCGTGATCGGACCGGAACTGCCGGCCCCGGTTCCGGTATTCATACGGCGTCCTGTGTCGCCCCCGGACTCGAGAGGCCCGCAATTCCAGAAGGCTTGGACCGAACGCCGGAAGCGGGTTGCCGCCGCCGCAGCCGACGACGCATTTGTAGGCGTGCTCGGCTGACAAATTCTTCAGGGCCGATAGAGGATCGCATCCAGCATGGCGGCCCGACATTCCCACAACGGTCCTGCCCCATCCTCGGGCTTCTCTACGTTATACCAATCCGACGCCTCAATCACTTCGATCACCCTCTCCCAATAGTTCTCGAGGCTCAGCGTTGATTTCGCGAAGCCCATCCTCTCCGCCGCCTGCGTTAGATTCGGATCAGAAATGCACAGGAAAACGTCGGGACGCTTCATGGCGAGCAGTCGTGACGCGGTCGGCACACCCCCTGTCCGATGCGAGTTCCGGAACGCTTTAACGAACAGCCGGGAAAACCGATCGTAGTGATCCTGCGTCACCTCACCCTTCTGCGGAATGCTGTCGATCGCCCGGGCCAGATACGTGTCGTTCTCCTCGATGCGGTTAGCGAAGTCCCCCATGCCGCGCATCGAGCCAAACCAACCCCATTCGCGATCGAGGTCGACGCTCTGATAATCGTCGTCACCCGCCTTCTGCCCTTCGCCGAGGACACCGGCTAGGGCCTTGCGCTGGAGCCGTTCCAACTCGCGGAAGGACGCCTTGGACGAAAACCAGGCCTGCGCGACCCGGAGGAGTTCGAGACTGCGCTCCACCTCGTGATGCCGGCTCCTATCCAATTCCGCCACGAACTCGGCCCAGGTCATCGAGATCAAGGGTGAGGAGGGCGACGGCATGCGCGAACGGCTCCTGCGAATGTCCGGGTCGCGCGGAGGTTTCGGCATCCGCGCCGCGCGCTTCCAAGCCAGTCGGTAGGCATCGGCGTATTGGCGTGTGACGGGCTCGCCATATGCGGCGCTGGCGTCCGCGAAGGCCAGCAGTTCCACAAGGGCCACGTCCTGCATCGTGCCGGTGAGCAACGTCGCTGCCTCGAGGTTCTTTCCAAGTCCGCCGTGCGTTAAGTTTGCGCTCCCGACGATGACCGCGACCTCATCGCCGGAACGGAAGCCGTAGACCTTCGGATGAAAGGTGCCACCCTTGAACTTCGTCGCGACGTAGCAATGATCAAGGTCGACAAGGCGGTCCACGAGATCGGGATCAGTCTGGCAGAACGACACGCCGAACGTGACGTTGCGAAACTTGTGCGCGTTCCGCGCGAGCAGCTGCGCCAGATGGGTATCGGAACCCCACGCCACCGCCCAGTGCAGATGATCATACGCCGAGATCTGGTCTCGGATCGCTGCGTCCACCTCCTTCCCCGTTAGAAATCTCGCTTCCACAATCGTCTCCCCCTCACAAATCCGGTGGCCGGGATCATCATGGCGCCACCGCAGTGCAGACCTTCGATAACCGTCATTCCAACTCGATCAGCAAGCGTCCGAGGCCCGCGGCCGCTTCAGGCCACAGCCTGGTCAGGATCGTACCGGATGCGACGCCGCTGCTGTTCGGGCTGCTGACGTCGCGCATGCACAACGCCTGGCTCGAGTTCATTGGTGGACGGATGAAGAGCGATCCGCGCTATTCGATCGACATCGTCTACAACACGTTCCCCATGCCCGTCCTGGACGATAAGCAGGCGTCGATCATCGCCGATCTCGCCAATGCGATTCTCGTTGAGCGTGCACGATGGCAGCCGGCATCGGGTCGAGCATCTCATGGCGCAGTACGAGCGCGATAACGCGCCGCTGGCCAGCCATCCACAGAAGCCGCCTGGTCATGGACGACGAGCCAAGAGTCAAACGGCTTCCTCCTGATCAGCGGCATCCACGTCGATTATCTCACCGGTCAGGGGATTCCAGAGCGCCCATTCCCAATCCTGGCCAGCAGTCTGTATCTGCGCGTGGGGGACCATGCCCGGCACCTGCCCATTGACGTACGGATAGACTAGGATCGACTGCTCGCCGAACGGGATCATCTGCGGCGCGCCTATCTCCCGTTCTATCTGCGCTCCGTGCATCGTGATGGTGACCATGCTGCCCGGCCTGTAGATCTGAACCCAACCATCAGGCACGTCCATGACAGGATCGGGTTCGGCACCCGCATCCTTCAGATCCTCCGCCCAGGCTGCGAGACGATCGGCAAGTGGCGGAGCGACCAACGCGTCTTCTCCGGCCATCGACGCTGCGCGACACAGCTTGGTCACGTAGCTGCGGAAGTCCTCGAACAGGTCCTCGGTCAGTCGCAGGCCCCCGTACACGGCGTCGTAGACGATCACGGCGTTGGTGATCCGCTGCGGTCCCCGCTCGCTGAACACGGCGATGTTGGTATGCGTGGCATCGACGTCCTGTGGCGCGATCGATCTTTCGCGCGAGATCAGCGACTTCAGTCCGTCCGCGACTGCCAGACGGTTGAGCGATGGTTCTGATCCTCCACCGGTGAACCAGTCCTCATCGATCCGAACGATGATGCCCGTTGTGCGGAAGTCGCGCTGCTTGCGCGACATGTTCGGGTCCTGGGTCCGCAGGTCCTTGTAGAGGAACCTGTTGCCGCCGACCGTGTAACCTTCGACGGACTCGGTGACCTGCAGATGCACCTCTGCTACCAGTCCGTTGCCCGCACGCATGACGTGGCCATCGACGATGCCGTCTCCGGTCAGGGACAGATTGATCGTCTTCCGCAGGATCGGCTTGGTGGGAGCACCGCCCCGATCAGCGGCATAGACCCGGATCGACCGATCGTGGCCGCGGGTCTGCCATTCGCGTACCTTGTATCCCTTGCCGAAGTGCAGATACGTCGCGCCGGGATAGGCCTCCCTGATCGCCTGCTGCATGGCGATGCTGCCGATCCGCCCGTCGGGCCGATCCTTGATCTCGAAGCTCTCCTCGCCGATCTGTCTGAGAGGATAGTTGAAGTGGGGGTTGTCGGCGCCGAGCGCAGCGATGAAGTCGAACTCGCGGGGCCGCCCGCCGCCGGGCACCGCGTAGCGCAGCACGCCGTCGAAGCCCTCCGGCCACCGCGTACCTGCGGGCAGGCGCATGCGCTCGCCGCCAAGCACCTCCATCTCCTCCACGAGGCATCGGGCATGAGCGTACTGGACGAAGCGGTTGCCCAGGTAGAGGTACGAAGGTTCCACCGAGGCGCGATAGTAGTCCTCGAACGTCTCGCCGAACCGGCGGAAGGCGTACCGGTCGGCCATCAGGAAGAACACGCCGGGAGCGGAGCGGCCGACCCGCCCAATCCGCTGACGGAACGCCTTGCGCGACTGCGGAACCCCGAGGTTCACACCGATCGTCATGTCGGCGACGTCGATGCCGAGTTCCAGCGCCGACGTGGAGATCACGCCATCCAGATCGCCGGTACGCAGCGCCTTCTCTATCGTTGCACGGTCCTGCGCCTCATAGCCGCTGCGGTAGGGCAGCACGCCCGCCTCGTCGATCTCGCGGACCACGCGCTCGATGCCCTGCCTCGAATCGTGGAAGGCGATGAAGCGACCGCGCCGTTCGTTGGGAATGGCGAGCACCCCTGTCAGCAGGTCCGAGAGCGCCGCCTCGGCCGGGCCGCCGTGATCGGGGCCGTTGATGTGGTAGACGTGCCGTTCGTAGGCTGGAGCGCCGTTCTGGTCCTCGTCGACCACTTCGAAGCGAAGACCCGTCAGCTCCTCGAGATGCGTCTCGGGGTAGGCGATGGTGGCCGTCGCGGCGATCACCTGAAGTTGCCTGCCGCTCTGGCTCGCCCTGGCCTTGGCTGCGATCATTCTACGCGCGAGCATGGCGAAGTTGCTGCCGAAGACGGATTCATAGACGTGCGCCTCGTCCATGACGAGAAGCGCCAGATCGTCGAGGAAGCGCCGGATGGGTCCGGTGCCCACGCCGCGCATCAGCCATGCCTGGCAGACGTCCGGCGTCATGACGACGATGCTGGCCCGCTCCATCAGAGCCTGCCGCTCACCGACCGGTATGTCTCCATCGATGCGTGCGACCGAGCCTTCGTTCAAGCCCGCGTCCCGCGCAGCGCGGCGCCACCGATCATACTGATCCGATGCAAGTGCCTTCAGCGGATAGAAGACGAGGACCTTCGCGGTCGGATCACGCAGCACGACGTCCAAGGCCCGCAGCTGGAAGATCAGCGACTTTCCTGATGCCGTCCCTGTTGCGACGACCAGATTGCGGCCACGTTCCAGGATCTCGAGGGCAGTGCTCTGGTGACTCCACGCCATGCCGTCGCGCAGCCCCATGGATTGCAGGCGCGCTCCCATCGGTCCGTCGATGATCGACTGGGGCAGACGAACCAGTCGTTCCGGCCGCCCCGGCAACTCCAGCACGTCCACGACGTCGAGATTGCGTTCGGTTATCAGCTGCTTCGCCAGTTCCAGCACTCGCCACCCCCCATGTGCGAATCAGGAGTCGGATGCTCCCATCCTGGCATCGTGCCGTGACCAATGGCCGTTGGAAAGGCGGATGGGCTCAGTCCACTGACGCAATCAGCTTCAGAGCGGATGCATCCACCTCCGGCCGAGCACACAGCGTAACCAGATTCATGTCCGTGGAGAGCGCGATCTCGGTCGCCACCACCGGCTGCTCGACCGCCTTGCCGATCGGCTGCGCGCTGCCGACCGCAGCGTAGAACCTCGTAGCGAAGACCGCCGCGCTCGCATCGCCGGCCGGTGCGCTCATGGCGATCACTACCGGCACTGCATCAAGAAGCTCCAGCGCCCCTTCCGCCGTGTCGCAGGCGTTGAGCACCACGCAGGTCGGTGGCTGATCCGTCGCGCGCAACAGCCGGGCCAGATGCCTGTAGCCGACGGTCTGCTCCCCCGGAGCAACTACATCCGCGCCGTCGAACAGCAGACCCGGCGCACCGGCCTGGCCGGAGAAGTGGATGACGTGCGGTCGAAGATCGTTGATCTCCTCTATCAGATCCTGTGGCGCGGCTGTGGGACGATGCTGGATGTCGATCAGATCCCGAAGACTTTTTATCTGGATGGACAACGGTAGGGGCAAGCTGAGCAAATCGATGGCCATTCTCGTCCGCACCTATACCTGCGCGGACTGAAAACGTCTTCATGTGCTTCATGTGCGGCAGCGGTATAGCGTTCCAAACGACACCGCCACCGCACGGCCAGATTCCCTAGAGCCAGCAATGCCCCTGTCTAAAAGGAGGCTTTGGCAGGAGCGATACCACCCGCAGCCCGCTTGACCGCAGCCTCCCACGCCCGATCAGCGGCCACGCCCTGCGACAGCGAAATCTTCAGCTTGCCGTAGACATCGATCTTGGCTTCCAGACCGGTGTGCTGATTCCCCCAGATCGAACGGCACTGGTCACCACCAGTGCACCAGCTCGCCTCGTAGACGGGGCTCGCGACCATCGACACGCCCGGCTTGCCGTAACGCTTCATCATCTCAGCCGCGATCTGCTCGGGCGTCCGGCCAGCGGCGGGGGCGGCGTACTTCACCAGTTTGACGACGTCCCCGGTCGGCATCGGCTGGAACTCCGCGATCAGGGTCTCGTCGCCCTTTTTGGCATTCAGCACCGCGATGCCGTTCTTCGGTTCCTCGATGGGGAAGACGTCGCGCTGCCGCTTGGCCTCGTGGTCCACTGTGGCGGCCCAGTCCTCGCCTGCTTCCGTATCAACCTTCCATCCGTCGCGGGCGAGCGTCGAGCGCGCCTCCGTCGCAGTCATGCCGATCCGCAAACCCGCTATCGTCAACGGCTTGGCGGCTTCCCGCGTCTGCGCGGCAGCGTCCCGTTCGGCGACCGACGCCGATCCGCAGGCGGCGAGCAGCGCCAGTGCGCTCATGGCGGTGACCCTGGTCATCATGTTATTCCCTCGTGTTCGATGGACGTGCGGCGTCGTTCGCCGAGAAGCATCTCGGCGTCGCAGGTCCGGTGGTGGACATTCGATCTAGCGGTTGGTGTCGGCCGGCTCGGGTGGCGAACGGGCGCGGAAGGAACCGCTCACCGCAGCACCAGCGTTACGAACCCCGCCGCGTCGCTCGCTCCGGCCACATGGCCGGCGTTGAAGGCACGGGTGACACCGAGGCGCAACGAGGAGATCGGCGACAGCGCGGCAGACCAGCCGAGCTCGACATCCAACTCCCGGGAGTCAGGGGCGAGATCGACCATGGTCGTCGCAGTGGAAAGCGCGCCGGTCATCAGGTCGTAGGCGACAGGCACGAGCAGGGTCGTCCTCGCACGTTCCACCCGCAGCGGCGACGACAGGCCCATTGTCGCGGTGCCGCCGAACAGACCGTGCGCCCCCTCGATGGCAAAGGCGCTGCCCCATATCGGCCCCGAGAAGCGCATCATCTCCGAGCCGCCGGCGACGCGCGTGGTCGAAGCGGTGGCGCGCGCCGAGACGAGCACACCGGCGATCATGCGGCGTACGGTCAGCGACGCCATCGTCGTCCGAGCACCGCTCAAACCCAGATCGGCACCGCCGCGTATGCCGAGCGCTTGGCCGCGTTCGACCATGTCCGAGACCTCGAACCCGAAGCCGAGCGGGGTGGAGACGGTGAAGCCCCGGAGCTCCGTGCGGGAATCGCGGGACGATCCGGACGAGAAGCCGGCGGACCAGCCGCTGCCGGTCCAGACCGACGACATGCCGATGGGTGCATCGACGACGCTGCGCAGAGGAGATCCGGCGATGCCGTCGCCACGACCGACCATCACGTTGGCGCCCAGCGTCACCGTCTGGCCGGGTGCTGGCGAGAACGACACCATGGCCGGGCGGTTCGGGCGGACGGACTGCCAATAGCTGGGCACCGACGACGAGAAGCCGAGGCGGGCATCGGTGGCTCCGTTCCGCTGCCACGGCACGTCGATCGGGGAAAGCATGGCGCCAGCAAGAAGACCCGAGCCGCGGGTACGGATGCCGGACGCGCCCTTCATGACGAAGTCGCGACCATAGCGGTCGAATACGGTCATGGTGGACGCCTTGGCGGCGATCGCTGCAGCGCCGCCGAACGGGGCGGACATCGTCAGCGAGGAGTAGCGCGCCAGCACGGCCTGTGCCGCGACGAACGACGTTGCAGGCGCCTGCGCCTGCATCGCCTTCTCGACGTTCAGGATGCCGACGCCGAAGACCTGATCGACGCCCGGCGCGCCTGCGTCGGTGGCGGTGTCGAGCAGGATGCGCGCGATCGCCTTGCCGCCTAGTTGCGGCCAGTACTGCTTGAGGAGGGCGGCTGCACCCGCCACCGCGGGAGCGGCGAAGCTGTTGCCGGTCTCGACCACGACGTTGCCGTTCTGGTCGACGGTCTGGACGTTGTTGCCGCTGGCCGCGATCATGCGGTCGGCAAGCGGTCCGGCGTTGCCGTTGGCGACGCGCGGACTGCCGTTCTGGTCCACTCCGATGGCGAAAAGGAACCAGTCCCTGTTCGCACGGTCGGTGCCGACGAGGTTCTCGGCGATCTTCCCGGTGAAGCTGTCCTCGTCGGTGAAGTTCGATACGGATTCCACCAGCAGCCGGTCGGCCTGGCGTACGGCATCCATGGCGGCACGCTGCTCCGTCGCCGTCCGTCCCGTCGCTTCGCCGTTCAGGCTCATGCTGATGACGAACGCACCCTTGTCCAGCGCGTAGCGGATGGCCGGCGCGATCAGGCTGGGGTTCGCACCATCGCCTTCGGGCACCGCCCCGGACGTCGGCGTGACGTTCGTCATATCGGGTCCCGAGAGCTTCAGCGCCAGGATCGTCGCTTCGGGTGCGACGCCCTGCACCCCGACGCCGTCACGTGCGGCGGCCGCGATGCCCGCGACGCGGCTGCCGTGTCCCTTCACGTCCTTGACGTCGAAGCGGATCGTCTCCGGGGCGCAGGTGCCGCAGCGGGCGATCGCCTGATCGAAGGCGGTACTGTCCGGAGAGATGCGACCGGAAAACTCACGCCCCGACGTGTCGATACCGGTGTCGAGGATCGCGATCGTGATGCCCTTGCCGGTGATGCCGCGATCGTACGCGTATGCGGCCTTCGCTGAAACGATTGCTCCGGACGTCTTGTACTCCACCGTATCGGCGGATGATGTCGGGGCAGGTGTCGGCGTCGGTGTGGGTGTCGGCACGGGTGTCCCGGACGGCGGCACGTTGCCGCCGGGCGAATTCACGCCACCACCACCGCCGCACGCCGCGAGCAGGATGGCTGCGGAAATCGTCGTCGAATTCCTGATGATCCTCAGCCGCACGCTGCGGCTTTCGTCGAACATGTCCACGCTCGAACCCCCGTTCGCAGCGCTGCCGTTCGGCTCCTCCAGCCGGCGGCACCGCCCCCGTTGACGAGGCGATGCCGACCCGAAAGCCGGAAGTTGATAACTCGCTGTAGACGAGCGCGAACGCCTTTAGACCCCCGAAAGAGCCCTGGACATACGCGTCCGCCTCCCGGCCGAAACTCGTTCGGGCCGGGCATTCGGCTGCTACAGCGAGGTTATCACGCCTCGGTCCGCCTGCTGGCGAACAGGCCTGCTCTAGCCGCAGAGTGTTAACACGATCAATCCACGAACCGTGTCGATCGGACGTTTTCGACTGTCACTACCTGGGCATCGTCGACAAAGCCTGAAATTCAGGGATTCCACGGCAGCACCGGGCGTCTTCGGGAATATTCCATCCATTCATCGACATCGAGGATCAGCCGATACTTGTCCCTCAGTCGTTCGAACATGAGCCGTTCACGGCTCTCGGGTCTTCCGGTTCGAACAGGGGCGGAGGCGAGATACCTTCCGAGGATCCCAAGAAGGAAATCTGGGACGCTGACGCCCAGGTGGGGCTTGCTGACGAACTCTACACCGACCGCTGCCGGACGCCGATCGTTGCGATCCTTGAGCTGCTGTTGCGCGCCCGCGATACACGCCTCGACCCGTGAGCGTGAAACCTTGTCGTTGGCCTCGCAGAATAGATACGCAAACTGGCTTTCCGCTGCCATCAATCTGCGCTCGATCATCGCGCCAAGCAACCTGACGTACGTGGCTTCATAGGCCGATGGATCGGGCAGGGCCGCGAATGCGACGTATCCTTCGAACCGCATCGACGCGAGGCGCGTCGCATAAGCCAGCCGCAGGTCTTCCGTGGCGTCCGTGAAGTGCAATCCCCGCCGAACGAGCGCCGTCACGTCCCCAGCTGCGAACGGGTCAGCCAATGCCGTCTCGAGGATCGCGCCGCCTTCTGCAACAATGCGGGGCCCGTGCTGGCTCACCGCAATGCACAAGGCGAGAATGCGGTCGTCACCGCGCTTGAATTCGGCCTCGTCGACAAACAGGTAGAATGGGGCGCGATGCTGTCCCCGGGGCGTAAAGCTGGGCCGCATGCCGTTGTCCTTCAGCAGCTCGCGCCAGTTTGACCGAAGCCGAGTGGACATTCGCGGTTCCTGGTGCGCGACGAAACGCACCATGCCGTCAAGACGGTTCACGTGCTGCTGGATAATACGGTCGTCGTTCACACCGAGATGACGAAGATGGTCCGCCAGACCGAACTTGCGGGCATAATACATCTCCTGCCGCAATCGCCGTTTCTTACTGCGGGGGGCATGAGGTCCCGAGGTGTCGCTGACGCTGAGCCCCGTCACGAAGTGAGCTTGGCCAATTTTGGAACGTCGCGTCTTGCTCTCAGCTAGCGCGAAATCGTGTTCGCCTAGCAGCTGCCTCACCGCATCCACCTCGGGAAGATCGCCGTCACCGGAAAAGCTCAGATCGTCTGCGTACCGCGTATAGACCGCCCCGGTCCTGGTCGCGAGCGCGTCGAACGCGACGTCGAGCGGCAAGGCGATGGCGTTGGAGATCACGGGGCTGGTCGGGAGACCGAGAGGCAGGGATCCATTGATCGTCACGAAGCGGCTCAATAGAGCCGCCACGGATGCCTCGACGCCGAGATCAACGAAGAGCCGCGCAATCCGATCACAGGTTATCGTCGGGAAGAACCTGCTGATATCCAAGCACAGCAGGTGCTTGTGACCGACGTGGACCGCCGCATTCTCCCGGATGTTCCTGCCCGATAGGAAGCCGAAGGCCTGTGGATGCGGGAAACCCGGTAATGCCAGGCGGAGGAACGAGTCGAGTCGACGGGCCAGGGCTTTGTATTCCGATTTGGCAAGAACTGGTTCCCAAACGGTCCGGAACTCGCCTTTACGCTTCTTCCTGGGGATATCATGTCGGAAGAAGATTGGGATATCGATCACCCCAACCTTGGGGGCGTCAGCTTCGGCGCGCTGAACGCGTGGCGGAGGCGGCACGAAATCAAGAATGGCATCGAAGGTCGCTGGATCGGTGCCGATGGCAGCGATCAGTGCCTCACGGGTCGTCACTCGTCGAAGATCGTATCTGAACGTCGCCATCTGCACCATGAAGGGCCGACCGGCTGCAGGAAGCAAGTGGTGCTGCAATCAGCAGGCGCGACTCGCGCCTTGAACCTTGTGGTCGGCCGACCCTGATTACGTATGCTAACGGCAACATCTACGATCGCAAGTCGACTATCTGACGCGCCGCATTGCGCTTGCTGGCATGAAGGTAGAATTAGACACTGACATGTTTCGGTCGAACGCCCGAGGAGCATGAAAATGGGACTGGCCAACAACTTACCGACAACCTCCGGATACCCTCATCTCGTATCGCTCGGCTCGGGCCGCAACGTGCGCTGGTTGATCGACATCGGCAACTCGCCGCGAGCGGTTGACGGGAGGATTGCACACGCTTTCCACGCGCGCGGTGCCGTCGCCCCAGACGGAACGCTGACGCCGATCGGGCGTCAGGCGGTCATCGACGGCGTGGCGAAGAAGGCACGCATGAACGCCTTCTGCATCGTCTGGTCCGCCCTGTCCTGCACCTATGTGATGGCCGACGGCACCATCATGGAGGGGCGCAAACCGCCACGAGGTGAGCCGATCTACCCGGAGGAATACGCCGACGCTCCCATCGAACTCGTCGACATCCGCTGGATCGCCCTCCCGGACGATTGCGACTGGCCCTACCTGTCGATCCGCAGGCTCGATCGCGATCACGTCGAAATATCCTCCGCCGAGCCGATGATGATCGGCCATTTCGACGAGCTTCCGATCGAGGGGCAGGGAAGCGAGCTTCGCCGGCACCTCGACGAAGACGGTCGGCTCATTCCGCCGGCGTTCTTCCGCGGCGTGCGCACGAGCGGGGTGCTGAACGGGACCACGCTCCTCGGGCCCGTGCAACCCAACGGCTGCAAGGTGCGGATCGTCGAACCCTGGCCGCAGAAGGTGTTCGAGGCGGCCAGGGACGTGGCAGGTCGAGGACTCTCGCCCGACCTTCTGAGAGCGCTCTGGAACGTCGTCGATCCCGTGGATCGCTACCTGTTGCAATCGGGTGTGCGTGAGGCGGCGTAGCTTCGCCGACGTCCAGCAAATTGTGCCGATGTTCATCAATCCTGGGGCAGATGCGGGAGCACCGCCTCAATCGCTAACCTCAACGCCCTGAAAGAGCGACTGGCGGCCGCCGCCCGCTGCAGGGCATCACGATCCGCAAGATCGAGCACCGCTGCCATTACCTCGTCGGAATGGCGCATGAGGATCACCAAGCCGGAGCCGCTCGGACCGTTCTTGGCCTGCAACCAATTCTGGACCGTACGGAGATTGGTACCAGTGAGTCTGGCGATGTGCTTCGCATGCGCGGGCGTATGGCCGAAATCACGCCTGAGGGCGTCCGCCACAACGGTGGCAAAGGTGGCTTCGACGTCTGCTCCGGGGTCCAGCGGAAACCGATTACCATTTCCAGCGCGAACTTTTCGGTGATCGTGCGTAAGCGACATTCCATCCTCCTCGCAATACTGAGAGCTTACGCTGGACGATCATTATGAAACGTCCGCGATCTTCACTGAGGACGACGGTGCAGATGGAAGTAAAAACGGCCACGCCGATCCGCGCTGCTCAGTACGTGAGAATGTCGACCGATCATCAGCGCTACTCGACGGAGAACCAGTCGGAGGCGATCGCCGCCTATGCTGCGCGCCGGAATTTCGAGATCGTTCGTACATATGCCGACGAAGGACGCAGCGGTCTCAGCATAGCCGGGCGCGATTCATTACGAGCCCTGATTGCGGACGTGCAGGCGGGCACCGCTGACTACGAAGCCGTTCTGGTCTACGACATCAGCAGGTGGGGCCGCTTTCAGGATGCCGACGAAAGCGCCTACTACGAGTTCATCTGTCGGAACGGCGGCATAGCGGTCCACTATTGTGCCGAGCAGTTTGACAACGACGGCAGCCTGCCCTCAAGCGTCATGAAGAGCATCAAGCGCGTCATGGCGGGTGAGTACAGCCGCGAACTGTCGAGCAAGGTCTTCGCAGGGCAATGCCGGCTGATCACCCTCGGCTATCGGCAAGGCGGTCCTGCCGGTTACGGGCTGCGTCGCTTCCTCGTCGACGACGCAGGGGCCCCGAAAGCCGCTTTAGCGCGAGGCGAGCACAAGAGCCTGCAGACCGATCGCGTGATCCTCGTTCCCGGGCCCGATGCCGAGATCGAAACCGTGCGACGCATCTACCGCCTGTTCGTGCTGGATCGTCGATCCGAACGGGAGATCGCGACGCTGCTGAATGCCGAGGGGAGCGTCACGGATCTCGATCGGCCATGGAGCCGCGCTACCATCCGCCAGATACTCGCGAACGAGAAGTACATCGGCAACAACGTCTACAACCGCGTCTCCTTCAAGCTGAAGAAGAAGCGCGTAGTGAATGCGCCGGACATGTGGGTACGCAGCGATGGCGCCTTCGAGGCCATCGTCGATCCGGGCATCTTCCACGCGGCGCAGACCATTCTGGCCGAACGTGCGCGCAGGTACAGCGACGAGGATCTGTTATGCATGCTGACGAATCTGCTCGGCGTCCGGGGTGCGCTGTCAGGGCTGATCATCGACGAGGTCGACGACATGCCGTCCTCCGCCGCATACCGGCAGCGGTTCGGCAGCCTGCTGCGTGCCTATCGGCTCATCGGCTATCTGCCGGATCGCGACTACCGCTACGTCGAGACGAACCGCCAGCTGCGCCTCATGCACCCGGTCGTCGTCTCGGAGACGGTCGCCGCCATCGAGGCCGTCGGCGGGCACGTCGTGATCGATGAGACCACCGACCTGCTGATCGTCAACCACGCGGTCACGATCGCATTGGTGATCGCCCGCTGCCGAACGACGGAGAGCGGTTCGCTGCGATGGCGGGTACGCCTGGATACCGGGCTGCGCCCCGACCTAACGATCGTCGTCCGGCTGGCTCCCGATGACCGTACGGTGCGCGACTACTACCTCCTACCCTGGTTGGAGTTCGGGGGTACGAAGCCCGTGGGTATGGCGGAGGACAACGCGTTCGACCTCGACGCCTACCGGACCGACGATCTGGGACCCCTGTACCATCTGCTCCGACGCCATGAACTGGCGTATGCGCTATGACCGCCATCGGCCTACCCGATGGCCGTGATGCCGAGATCGCCATGATCGAGATCGCGTCGATCGAGGTGCTCAATCCTCGGTCCCGCAACCGCCGCATCTTCGACGAACTCGTGGACAGCATCCGGGTCGTGGGCCTGAAGCGGCCCATCACGATCCGGAGGACCCCGAGCGGGCCGGGCTACGAACTGGTCTGCGGACAAGGGCGGATGGAGGCATTCGCGAAGCTCGGCCAGACGCACATCCCGGCGATGATCATCGAGGCGACGCGCGAGGAATGCTACGTCATGAGCCTCGTCGAGAACATGGCGAGGCGGAACCTATCCCCCCTGGAACTCGTCCGCGAAGTGGGAGCGCTTCGGCAACGAGGCTATTCCAATGGCCAGATCGCCGAGAAGGTGGGGATGAGCGAGGAGTACGTGTACTCGATCAACATCCTCTTGGAGAAGGGGGAGGAACGCCTGCTCAACGCCATGGAGCGCGGCATCATCCCGCATACGATCGCAGCCGAGATCGCCCGGGCGAACGACGGATCCGTTCAGCAGGCGCTGCTGGAGGCGTACGAGGCGGGCTCGCTGCCGGGCGATCAGATGGTCGCGATCCGTCGCATCGTCGAGGAGCGCAACCTGATGGGCAAGGGCATCAAGTCCATCCGACAGGGTGGCAAGCGTACCCAGCGGCCGACCGCTTCGTCACTCGTCCGTGCGTACCAGAAGGAGGTCGATCGACAGCGCCTGATCGTAAAGAAGGCGCAGCTGACCCAGGACCGCCTGACCTTCATCGTCGGTGCCATGTCGAAGCTGCTGGCCGAGGAACACTTCGTCGCACTCCTCCGGGCCGAAGGCCTCGCCGGCCTGCCGCAGCCCATCGCCGAGAGACTGGGCATCGCCGATGTCTGAAGCCGTTCACCCCGTCCGCATCTCGTTCGAACGCGAGGTCCTCCAACTATCGGTGACGGCGATTCTTCCGCTCCGTCCCATGACGAAGCGGATCACCGACGGGCGCAAGTACGCGAGGATCGCGACGTCCATCGGCGAGGTCGGCATCATCGAACCGCTCGTCGTCACCAAGGCGGATCGCGAAGGCCGGCACATGCTGCTCGACGGCCACCTGCGACTCCACGCCCTCCGGGAACACGGCGGCAGCGTTGTACCCTGCATCGTGTCCATCGACGACGAGGCCTTCACCTACAACAAGCGGGTCAACCGGTTGGCAACGGTGCAGGAGCACTACATGATCGCTCGCGCGATCGACCGCGGGGTCCCTCCCAAGATGATCGCAGCCGCCTTGGGCATGGACGAGAAGGTCGTGATGCGTCGCCGGACCATGCTCGATGGCGTGGCGGCCGGTGCGGTGGAGCTGTTGAAGGACCGCACGGTCAACACGCAGGTGTTCGACGTCCTACGCCGCATGAAGGACTACAAGCAGGTCGAGACCGCCGAGATGATGGTCTCGATGAACAACTTCACCGCCAGCTACGCCAAGGCGATGCTGGCCGCCACCCGTCAGGACGACCTGGCGAGACCCGATCGGCCGAAGGTCATGAGCGGGGTCACGCCCGAACAGATGGTCCGCATGGAACGTGAGCTCGAGCGGCTGAATAAGGACTATCGGGCCATAGAGGCCACGTTCGGTGACGATGTCCTCCAGTTGGTGCTCTCCACCAGATATCTCGGCAGGCTGGTGCAGAACACCAATGTCGCCCGGTACCTCGAGGTCCGCCATCCGGACATCGCTGCGGAGTTCCGGTCGATCGTCGGCGCGGCGGCCCTTGATGCGCTTTAGAACCCAACCGGTAATTGCGTCTAGCAATGACAAGGATTTGGGTTCTACCTCGTCTTGAAAAACTACCAGAACCCGTCGGGGTCGAGCCTACAACGCATGGCACAATCTTAACGGAGATGAGCTGCGGATTGCAGCAAGCATAAACTTTCACGCATTAGGCTATGCATGCATCCGAACAAGGTGCTGAGCGAATCTAATTTCCGGTTTTATCTATGAGTAGCTTGCGCTTCGACTTGTTCGCCGTTCTTGTTAGCCAAGAGCCTGCGGTTCCGACGTCTTGTTCCATGTGCTACGCATATCTTGCACGCGCAATCCAATTTGCTGTAATGCCGTACGCCGACCGCTCGCCCTTTGAAATTGTGAGCGCGAGCTATAACCGGGTTAAGAAGATTTTCTTCGCCGTTTTCAACATACCGTCGTAGCGCATAACTGAGAAGATCGGCTATTTGGACCATTTGCGTCAGCTTGCTGTCCACGAACAAAGGTGTTTCTGCCAAGCGGTCGATCTTAGCCCAAAGGGTACCATCTTTGTGAAATTGACGCATCTGATCAGTATGCTTTTTAGCTACCGTCTGATTATTGTCATGCACAAGGACGCCAAACGTCTGCTCAGGGCAATCCATCTTCAGAAATTGCTGGAATCTAGAGACAAGCTGCTCAAAGGCCTGATCGCCAATTGATTTCTTGACCTTGGCTTCATCAAAATGAAGTTTATCTATCGCTTCCGCAAACAGGAAGGCATAGTCCCAACCCGAAACCGCCGCTGCTATCTCGTCGAGGAGTGCCAAGCGCTCGGCCAGAAGCAGATGCGTATACGCGTTCGTGTGAGCGTAGTTCTTCTTCGCCTGCCTGTAGGCCTTCGGCGACGGCAGTCTGCGCAGCCTTAGCATCTCGCCAGCCCGATAGCGGGCCGCGGCCGATCGGCGCGATGCCCAATCCAAGCTGGCGAAGTTTGGGATCTTGTCCTGCTCGACCAACCGGCGGGCCAACCAAGCCGTATGGACCTCGGCATCCGCTAGGTCGTACTTTGCTAGGATGGCAGCGATCTCCCGGTCCGCATCCCCCCACCGCTCTATCGGTATTGCGAGACCGACTAGGACAAAGTGGGAACTGGTACCAGGAACTTCAGGGGTTCCGGACTCATCTACGTAGCAGAAATAGGTCACGAACCCTCAAACCGGAGCGACTGGGCTATTACGGCTCTTGTCCGTAAGTTGAGACGCCATGCGACTCATCCCAGACGCGGGATTTCATATAGACAGCCTTTCGGTAGTTCACAAGCGTAAAATACCAGAAGACGGTTTGCAGATGCGCAGTCACCCTTGGCGACACGAGCATCGTGAGCGCCGATCAAGCCGTCAATCGTCGTGAAAAGTAAATGGGTTGTGATCGGCCGGAGGCACGATGGAGGACGTGAGATGAAATCCAAGGTCAGGATCGAAGCGATGCGCGGTTACCCGCATCTCGTCACTCTGGGGGTCGGGCGGAACATCCGCTGGGCGATCGACGTCGCCAATTCGCTGGTCGCCGCCGAGGACCGCCGGGCGCACGCCTTCCATGCGCCCGGAGCGATCTCCGCCGACGGACGGCTGACCGACACCGGTCGACGCGTGATCATCGAGGCACTCGCGCGCAGGGCGCCGACATCGAAGTCGACGATGTGCATGGTGTGGGCACCCGACGACTGCACCTACTTCATGCCGGACGGCACCACTGTGGACGGTCGCACGCCGCCCGAGGGCGAGCCGATCTATCCGGAGGAGTACGAAGCCGTGGCCGCCGCCATCCGCGACGTCCGTTACATCGTGCTGCCGAACGATTGCGATGTCCCGTACGTCTGCATCCGGCGCATCGATGCCGACCACGTCGAGGTCGCTTCGGGTGCGCGGATGATCCTCGGCCACTTCGACGAGCTTCCCTTCGAGGGCCCCGGCAGCGAACTGTGCCGACATCTGGATGCCTCCGGCTCGCTCGTGCTGCCGGACACGTTCCGGGGAACGCGCCCGACCGGCGTAGGTGGAGACGCCACGATGCTCGGACCGGTACAGCCTGACGGAGGCACCGTCATGATCGTGCCGCCGTGGCCGCAGAAGGTGTTCGAAGCGTGCGAGACGATCGCCGGTCGGGGACTGCCGGCGGAGATGTTGCAGGCGGCATGGCGTGCCGTGGATCCGCCCGAAAAGGGCATGATGCTGGTCGGCGCGCTGGAGGCGGCCTGAAACCATTCCAGGATTTGGTCGCCGGCAATACCAGGAAATCGGCAGTTCTCGGCAGTCGATAGCCGAGTACTGCAACGATCGACGGGTCGATTTGATGGCCCTGAAGATGCTCGGCCCATCGTCCGAAAACCTTCGAGAACGAGGTAGAGATAGGGAGGTGCAGGAAGTCGACGGGAACGATTTGGTAAGGGAAAATCAGCAATGACATCGGAATGCGTATCCCGATCAAGACCATCGCCTCCGCCGCCGCGGGTGCGGTCGTGAGCTATCATTTCTCGGCCGCTCTCGACCTGTTCGGTGGGAAAGAACACATCAATGCATTGATGGATTGGCTTCCCGGCGCTTTCTTAACTTTCATCGCCATGAAGTGGGTGCTGGCGATTTCAACCTTCGTCTTGGGAATGATATTTGCAGACTGGATGATCCGGCGAACGGTCAAGAGCGAGACCAGGCCGGATTTCTTCACGGGACTCTGGTTGAATCACAAGAAGCGCATGCTGCTGCTGGGCCTCAAACACCCCAGCTTCGTGCCGTTGGACCTGCGCTACGAACTGCTCACCATGAACGCCGCGCTCATCTCCCCCGGCATCGATATGCCCGCTCTGCCGACAACGGACCCTGCCGACCCTCGCATCAGCGAGACGCGCATGTACCTTTCATCGATCGGTTCGCTTCGTCCGGGGCGACTTCCCGAGGCAAGAAGAATTGCTCTGGCGATGGTCGAGGCTTTCCCGCCGTCGAACTCCGCGCCACCGGGCATCGTGCGGAGGTTTCGCCAGAAAATCGGTGGGCTGCTTGGGCGACAATCAGGTCGTCCCTGACTTGATCTGATCAACGATGGCGGTTTTTTCAGAACCGCCACCTAGTCAGAGGGACGTGGACGAAGTCGCCCGGGGGGCTGCAGGGCTGACGACTCGATCGGCATCGGACGCCGTTGACATGATGAACAGCTAGAGCACCAGGATAAGGCAGTCGTTAACGCCTACAGGCCTACCGACCCTACCGCCAGGCCGGCTCCCGTCAGTGGGACCCGAAAAGGGCTCGGGACCGACCGCCCACTCCAGACCCGTCATGGCTTTTCACGTCATGCCGGACTACGTTTGATGCATGACCACGGGCTTCATCTCATACACCCACGCCGACAGCGCCTTGAAGGACCAGTTCGTCCGGCATCTCGCCCCGCTTCGTCGCGAGGGCCTCATCGACATCTGGCACGACGGCATGCTGCGCCCGGGCGAACATCTCGATCCGACCGTGCAGGCCGCGCTGGCGGCATCCGACATCGTGATACTCCTCGTGTCCTCCGACTTCATGAATTCGGAATACTGCTACGAGCAGGAGATGCTGCGGGCCTTCGAACGCCAGCGGGCCGGAACCGTCCGGGTCGTTCCCGTCATCCTGCGACCCTGTCAGTGGAAGGGCGTCCCGATCGGCGACGGACAGACGCTTTCGGAATTCGTGGCGCTGCCAAAGGACGGCAGGCCCGTTACCCAGTGGCCGGATCATGATGCGGCGTTCGACGATGCTGTCGGAGCAATCCGCGCCATGCTCAAAGCAGATCATGCCGCCGCCGGCACGGGCGACGGGGGAGTGAAGGCCACAGTTGCCACCCCTCCACCACGTTCGGCGGCGTCCGTCCCTTCCAACCCGCTCGGCATCCCAATCAAGCCCACCGACCTGGACCGGGATCGTTTCCTGCGCGCCGGATTCGCTGCGACGGCGGGCCTGTTCGAGCGGAACCTGACGGAACTGAAGGCGTCCGATACTCGGATCGATACCGACTTCGAGCGCATAGACAGCCGATCGTTCGCCGCGAGCGTCTACCTCGACGGCAAGCGCGTGGGCCAGATCGGCATCTGGTACGGCGGAGGAACTTTCGGGAATGCTCTCTGCCTCAGCTACGATGGCATCTCCAGCAGCCGGAACTCCATGAACGACTGGCTCCCGGTGGAGGACACTCCGGAGGGCCTGGCGTTCAGCGCCCGCAGCGCCATGTCGCACAGGCAGGTGGATGGACCGCTCGATGCGGAGGGCGCCGCCGCGTACTTCTGGGACGGCTTCCTCAACCACGTCCGGGTCCGCATCCGCTAAGTTTGCCGACGCCAATCTGTGGGTTTTGGCGATGCTGCACGACGCGAGCACCTTCGGGAGGAAGCGCTGCGGTCAATTCCGGCTGATCCGCCAGGCATGGTCCTTGTCGCCGCAGAAGATCGACAATGGCGAATACAACGGAAACTCGTATCAGTTAGATCGCAATTCAGCCGCGACACACGATTGCCTGATGATTGCTCGGTAATCTGACCAAGCTGGTCGCCACGCAAAACCCGCGGAAATTCGCGCTTTCTGGAGCGCTGATCAGCGCGATACGTAGAAGGCGTCCATGTCGACGTGAATGATCTTACGCACCGCCATGCGCACGTTTTAACGCATGCAGAACAGGATGTGAACATATTGTGCAAAAACGTCGGAAACCCGTCGCTTATCCCACATGCCCATCTCTTGGCGTACATCCGAGCACGACGCCGTTCGAGCGATGCCGCGAACGTCGCCGACGCATCAGTCGGATAATCACCGCCGCGCGAAAAGGTCCATATTCGCATCGCCCCAATCCTTCAGCGCCGCGATGATCGGCGACAGGGATCGGCCGCGATCGGACAGGCTATATTCTACCCGCGGCGGCACCTGGGCGAAGACCTCGCGCTCGATCAGGCCATCGGCTTCCAACTCGCGCAACTGGTTGGTCAGCATGCGCGGCGTCACGTCACCAGCGCGGCGGCGCAGTTCGTTGAAGCGCGTGCGTCCGTCCTGCAAATGGTAGAGGATTACCGCCTTCCACTTGCCGTCGATCAGGCTCACCGCCGCCTCGACGGCGCAGCCCGGGGTACAATCGAGGCGGGAGTGGCGGGCTTTCGCCATCGGGGCGGTATCCTTTTCGACACTATGAGCGTTTTTTGTGCCTACGACATAAGCTGACACCGTCTCTATCTCGCGTGCGTCAGCAGAAGGAGCAAGACCCATGCGCGCCATAGCCTATCGCCAGCCCGGCCCAATCGACCGGGCCGATGCCCTGATCGACGTAGACCTGCCACGGCCCATTCCAACCGGGCGTGACATCCTGGTCGCGGTCCGTGCCATCTCGGTGAACCCCGTCGACGCGAAGGTCCGCGCCGGCGCCGCGCCGTTCGACGGGCGTGACGAACGCGTCCTTGGTTGGGATGCGGCGGGCGTCGTCGAGGCGGTCGGCCCGGAGGCCACCCGCTTCAAGGTGGGTGACGAGGTCTTCTATGCGGGCGACCTGATGCGCGACGGCAGCAATGCGGAATATCAGCTGGTCGACGAGCGGATCGTCGGCCATCGCCCCCGCAGCATCGACTTCGCCGAGGCGGCGGCGCTGCCGCTGACGGCGATCACGGCCTGGGAAACCCTGTTCGACCGGTTGAAGGTCGACGACCAGCCGGCCGGCGGTGCCCGCGCCGTCCTGATCATCGGCGGCGCGGGTGGTGTCGGTTCCGCGGCGATCCAGATCGCGCGGGCCCGCACCGACCTGACCGTGATCGCCACTGCCTCGCGCGCCGAGACGCAAGACTGGGTGCGCGACCTCGGCGCGCATCATGTCATCGATCATTCCCGGCCGATGGCACCGCAGATCGCCGCGTTGGAGATCGGCGCGCCCGCCTTCGTCTTCTCGACCACCCATACTGATCGCCATCTGGCCGATATCGCCGAGCTGATCGCGCCGCAGGGGCGCTTCGCGCTGATCGACGATCCCGCCAGCCTCGACATCGTCGCCTTCAAGCGCAAGGCGGTGTCGGTCCATTGGGAATTGATGTTCACCCGGTCGCTCTTCGACACACCGGACATCGGCGAGCAGGGTCGACTGTTGGACGCGGTGGCCGAATTGGTGAACGAAGGGCGCATTCGCACCACGGCCACCGAAACGCTGTCACCGATCAATGCCGCCAACCTGATCGAGGCGCACCGCCGCATCGAGAGCACCACCACGCGGGGCAAGATCGTCCTGAAAGGCTGGGACAGCCCGCAGGCGTAATCTCGACGCGGGTTCCTACGAAATGCGCGCGCGGGCGGGTCAGGCGAATGCCAACTCGCCCGCGACGATCGCCATAGCATGATCGACGAAGCGCGCCTTCTCGCCGACCGGCGCGACGTAACGAAGTGCCTCGCGCGCCAGTTCAGGCTCGCCTCCGCGGGCGATCAGCCATGCGGCGAGATAGGGCGCGGCAAGACAACCGCCCGCCGTCGCGACATTGCCATGAGCGGCGAACGGCGCGTCGATGACGGTGACACCAGCCTCCACCACCCATGGCTTGGTGGTGAGGTCGGTGCACGCGGGCAAATCACCGATCAGGCCGAGCTTGGCCAGCAGCAGCGTCCCTGAACATTGCGCCGCGATCAACTGCCGCGTTGGATCGAGGCGAAGCTGGGCCAGCATCGCCCCATCGGCGGCGATCTCGCGCGTGCGGACACCGCTGCCGACCAGCACCGCATCCGCCTCCTCGAGGAATGCGAGCGGCCGTTGGCGATGGACGGTGACGCCGTTCAACGACGTCACCGTCTCAGTCGGCGCCGTGATACGCGCAGCCCAGCCATGCGGGCGCAGCCGGTTAATGATCGAGGCGGCCACGAAAGAATCCAGTTCGTTGAAGCCGTCGAAGGTCAGGACCGCGACCTGCATCACCCTTGCGTCCGCCCGGAGAACAGCGTCCGCGTCGCACCGGCGACCCAGACCTGCCCGGCCTCATCCTGCGAGACATAGATACGCCCGCTCCGCCCGAGGCGCGTGCCCTGCGCGGCGAGATAGCTGCCACTGGCCCAACCGCTGGCGAACAACCACTGGCCGACGGATGCGTTGAGGCTGCCGGTCACCGGGTCCTCGATCAGCCCGCCATGCGCGTCGGTGAAGAGAGCGCGCAGTTCGAACGCGATCTCGCTGCCGGGCGCATATGGTCCGACGATGCCGATGTCGATATGCTCGGGGTGGTACCGCGCCGGCTCGACCGCCAGCACCGCCTTCGCCGACTCCAGCATGACCGCGATCCAGCCGGGGCCATTGTCGGCCCAGGCGGCATCGACTATTGCCGCGCGGTCGATCCGCAGCAGATCGGCGACCTGAGCGATCTCAGCCTCGGTTGGCATGCCGCCGCGCAGCAGCGGTGGGGCGGCAAAAGCAAGCTGATCGCCATCGCGCCGGATCGTTACCAGCCCTACACCGCATTCCTGCATGATCACGCCGTCCTGCTTCGGCTGCCCGCCAGCTTCCGCCCACGCATGGGCGCTGCCCAAGGTCGGGTGCCCGGCGAACGGCAGTTCGTGCGCCATGGTGAAGATGCGGACGCGATAGTCGGCAGCCGGATCGGTCGGCGGCAGCAGGAAGGTCGTTTCCGAGAAATTAAGCCAGCTTGCGATCGCCTGCATCTCGTCCGTCGTCAGGCCATCGGCATCGGCGATGACGGCCAAGGGATTGCCGGTCAGCGGATCGGTGCCGAATACGTCGACGAGGCAGAATGGGCGGGTCACGAGCATCTCCTGTTGATGATGGCTGGTCGTAACGCGCGACGACTGGCGCTGAAAGATACACATCGGTACGATCATGCCGAACTGTATTGGTGAGATTGGCAGTACGATGGCGAGCGCCCCCGACGAAACCCGCACCGGCATGGTGGTCCGCGCGATCCGCGACCGGATCGATGCCCGCGCGCTGACGCCGGGTGCACGACTGCCGTCGATCCGCGCCATGGCCGAGACGAGCGGCGTCGCGCGCTCGACGGTGGTCGATGCCTATGATCGGCTTGCCGCCGAGGGCGTCATTCGCTCGCGACCGGGATCAGGGTTCTATGTCGCAGCGCCCTTGGCCCCGCTGGCGCTGGATCGGCTGGCCAGCACGAAGGAACGTGAGGTCGATCCGCTCTGGATGCTGCGCCAGTCGCTGGGCGAACGGCGCCACGAACTGATGCCGGGATGCGGCTGGCTACCCGATGATTGGCTGGCGGGCGACGCGCTCCGCAAGGCGATGCGTGGGGCGGCGCGATCCGACGAGAACGGCACCCTGGCCGGTTATGCATCCCCCTTGGGTTCGCCCCCGCTCAGGGCGTTGTTGGCGAGGCGGATGGCAGATCAGGGGATTGAAACCGGCCCCGACCAGATCCTGCTGACCGACAGCGGCACCCACGCCCTTGATCTGGTGTGCCGCTTCCTGCTTCAGCCGGGCGATACCGTGCTGGTCGACGACCCGTGCTATTTCAACTTTCTAGCGCTTCTGCGGGCGCACCGGGCAACGGTGGTGGGCGTACCGATGACGCCGATCGGTCCAGACGTCGCCGCCTTCGCCGAGGCCGCCGCGACGCGTCGGCCGCGCTTCTACCTGACCAACTCAGGCGTCCATAACCCGACCGGCGCGTCGCTCGCGGCCACTACCGCGCACCGGCTGCTCAAGATCGCGGAGGCGCATGACATGGTCGTCGTCGAGGACGATATCTTCGCCGACTTCGAGCACACGCCGTCGCCACGATTGGCCGCCTTCGACGGGCTCGACCGGACGATCCGCATCGGCAGCTTCTCCAAGTCGCTGTCGGCGGCGGTGCGCTGTGGCCATATCGCGGCGCGACCCGACTGGATCGAAGGGCTGGCCGACCTACGCATCGCGACGTCGATGGCGGGCAGTCCGCTCGCCGCCAACCTGCTGCACGCGGTGCTGACCGATGGAAGCTATCGGCGCCACGTTGACGGTGTCCGGACCCGGCTGGCCCGGGCTACGGCCCGGGTGGCGAAGGTTCTGCGGGCCATCGGTATCGAGCCGTGGACCAATCCGGCGGCAGGCATCTTTCTTTGGGCGCGATTGCCGGATGGAATCGATGCAGTCGACCTCGCGCGCAGGGCGATCGACGCAGGTATCGTCCTGGCACCAGGCCCGGTGTTCAGTACCAGCGGCGGCTGGCGGGATCACATGCGCTTCAACGTCGCGATGAGCGATGACGACCGGCTGTACGCCTTTCTGGAAAAGGCCGTGTCGCGCCCGTTACTCGAACCGGCTGGCTAAGCGCTTGACCAGAAAGTCGACGAACACCCGCACTCTCGCAGGGGTGGCAGAGCCGCCGACGAAGACGGCGTGGATCAGCTCGACGTCGCCTGGATTATAGTCCTCGAGCAACGGCACGAGCCGCCCGTCCGCGATCTCCGCCGCGACGCTGAAGCGGCCGACGCGGGTGATGCCAACCCCGGCAGCGGCGAGATGTCCGAGCGTCTCACCATTGTTGGCGACGATGCCGCCGTCCACAGACAACGCGAAATTCCGGCCGTCGCGGCGGAACGGCCAGATCGGCTCGGCGCGGCGAAAGTTGAAGTTCAGGCAATTGTGAGCGTGCAGGTCCTCCGGGATCCTGGGCGTGCCTGCCCGCTCCAAATAGTCGGGCGACGCCACGATCACCCGCCGCGCCTCGGACAATTTGCGGGCGGTGAGTCCGCTGTCGGCAAGCGGGCCGAAGCGGATCGCGACATCGGCTTGTCCGCCAGCGATATCGACCAGCGTGTCGGTCAGCGCGATATCAATCAGGATGTGCGGATAGGCGCGCGCGAAGTCGCCGAGCAGCGGCACGACGCACAACCGGCCATGCGCCAGCGCCGCGCTGATCCGCAACCGTCCGCGCGGTGCGCCCTGGTCGGCGATCTGCTGCTCGGCATCGTCGAGATCGGAGAGGATACGGCGGGCTGCGAGCAGATAGGCCTGTCCCTCGGCGGTCAGCGTCAACGCGCGGGTGGAGCGGAGCAGCAGCCGGACGCCCAGCCGCGCCTCGATCCGGTCGATCGCCCGCGCCACCGCCGACGGCGTCAGCCCGAGCGTGCGACCGGCCGCGGAGAAGCTGCCTTCCTCCACCACGCTCGCGAACAAGGCAAGCGACCGGGCGCGATCGTCGTTGCCAGCTACCTTTGCGTCCAAGGCATAGATCCTTTGCACCGGCGGGCAGTTCCGCCTCGCTGCTTCACCATCCATCTATGCCCCTGACAATGACATTCGAGAAAGGAGGTGTCATGGAATATCGGCAATTGGGATCGTCCGGCCTGCGCGTTCCGGCCCTGTCGTTCGGCGCGGGGACCTTCGGTGGCAAGGGACCGCTGTTCAGCGCCTGGGGCACAAGTGACGCCAGCGAGGCGCGGCGGCTGGTCGACATCTGCCTCGACGCCGGCGTGACGCTGTTCGACACCGCCGACGTCTATTCGGATGGTGCGTCCGAACAGGTTCTCGGCGAAGCGATCAAAGGGCGGCGCGATGCCGTCCTGATCTCGACCAAGACCGGCCTGCCGATGGGTGACGGCCCGCAGGACTGGGGCGCGTCACGGGCGCGGCTGATCGGCGCGGTCGAGGCGGCGCTGCGGCGGCTCGGCACCGACCGGATCGACCTGCTCCAGCTTCACGCCTTCGACGCGTCCACGCCGACCGAGGAGGTGATGAGCACGCTCGACCGGCTGATTGCGGACGGCAAGGTCCGCTATGCGGGCGTCTCCAACTATCCCGGCTGGCAGATCATGAAGGCGCAAGCGCTGGCCGATCGTCACGGCTGGCCGCGTCTGGTCGCGCACCAGGTCTATTACTCGCTGATCGGTCGCGCCTATGAATGGGACCTCATGCCGCTCGCCGCCGATCAGGGGGTCGGCGCCCTGGTCTGGAGTCCGCTCGGCTGGGGTCGGCTGACCGGCAAGATCGGGCGCGGACGGCCGATCCCGGCAGGCAGCCGCCTCCACGAGACGGCCCAGTTCGCGCCACCAGTCGAGGACGAGCATCTGTACCGGGTCGTCGACGCGCTGGAGGCGGTGGCGGCCGAGGTGGGCAAGACCGTGCCCCAAGTCGCGATCAACTGGTTGCTGCGGCGGCCGACCGTGGCGTCGGTCATCATCGGCGCGCGCGACGAGGCGCAGTTGCGCGACAATCTGGGTGCGGTCGGCTGGGCGCTGTCGCCCGAGCAGGTGGCCGCGCTCGACACCGCGAGCGACGTGCTGCCGCCCTATCCGCACACGCCCTATCGGCAGCAGGAGGGTTTCGCCCGCCTCGCGCCGCCTTTGGTCTGAGGGAGCCACGATCATGAAGTTCAACCTCGGATTGCTCGCGCTGGCGGTCGGTGCCTTCGGGATCGGCGTGACCGAGTTCGCGCCGATGGGCATGCTGCCGGTAATTGCGGGCGACCTGCATGTGTCGATCCCCGCAGCCGGACTGCTGGTCAGTGCCTATGCGATGGGCGTGCTGATCGGCGCGCCGCTGATGACGCTCACCACCGGGCGGATCGACCGACGGACGCTGCTGATCGCGCTGATGGGCATCTTCACGCTCGGCAACGCGCTGTCGGCGATGGCGGACGGCTATTGGATGCTGATGGCGGCACGCGTCGTCACCTCGTTCAACCATGGCGCCTTCTTCGGCGTCGGATCGGTCGTGGCCGCGAGCCTGGTGCCGCCGGACAAGCGCGCAGGCGCGGTGGCGGCGATGTTCACCGGGCTGACCGTCGCCACGATCGGCGGCGTGCCAGCGGCGACCTGGGTCAGCGAAGCGATCGGCTGGCGTACCGCCTTTGCCGGGATCGCGGGCGTCGGCGCGATCGCGATGCTGTCGCTGCGCCTCGCGCTGCCGCCGCTCCCCGCGACCGAGGGGGGCGACATGCGCGCCGAACTGCGGGTGCTGACGCGCGGGCCGGTGGTGATGGCGCTGGCCCTGACCACGATCGGCTTTGGCGGCGTGTTCACCGTGTTCACTTATATCGTACCGATCCTGCGCGATGTGACGCATGGTTCGACCGGCTATGTCACCGCGATGTTGATGCTGTTCGGCGTCGGCGCGACGATCGGCAACGGCGTCGGCGGGCGTCTGGCGGACCGTTCGGTTGACCGGGCGCTGATGACCATGCTGGCGATCATGGCGCTGACGCTGCTCGCCTTCACGGTGCTCATGCAATGGCCGGTGACCACTGCCGCCGCGATCCTGATCTGGGGCATCGCCAGCTTCGCGATCGTACCGCCCTTGCAGATGCGGGTGATGGACGCCGCCTCGGACGCGCCGAACCTCGCCTCGGCGATGAACATCGGTGCGTTCAACCTCGGCAATGCGATCGGCGCGGCGCTGGGCGGCGGCGTGATCGGGGCTGGGTTGGGCTTGCCCGCCGTGTCGCTGGCCGGTGCGGCGATGGCTGCGGTGGCGCTGGCGATGCTGCTGGCGTTCCGGCGTCGGCCGAACGCCAAGGCCTGCCCGGCCTGACGGGCGGCGGCATCAGCCTTGGATCACAGCCGCTTCCGCATCCGGGTCAGCGGCACGACGACACCATCGACATGGGTATCGGCGCGCTCAACTGGCTCGTAACCGCAAGCCGCGTAGAGCGGTACGCCGCCGGCCGTGCCCATCAGTTCGACGGCGGCGAAACCCTCCGCCCGTGCTGCTTGCTCGCAGCGATCGAGGATCATCCGCCCGATCCCGCGCCGGACATGGTCCGGGTGGGTGTACATGGCGCGGATGCGGGCGGCGTCCTTGGCCGGATCGAGCAGCGCCGGGTCGCGCAGTTCGGTGCTATGATCGCCGCCATAGAGCGTCGCACGCCGACTCCATCCGCCGCAGCCGACCGGCACGCCATGGTCCTCGACGACGAAGTACGTGCCATCGCGCACCAATTGCGTGTCGAGCCCCATCACCGCCCGGCTGGCGACAATCTGCGCCGGGGTCAGCACCGCCGCCTGGCCGCGATCGATCGACAACGTCATCAGGTCGCGTAGCACCCCGAGGTCGGCTTCGGTGGCAAGGCCGATCGTCAGGCTGTCGGTCATGCCGACAACTCCAGCCGCCAGGTCTCGCCCTGAAGTGGAATGCCGAACCGCTCATGCATCGCCGTCTCGACACATGCGAAACCATGCGCGGCATAGAGGCGGCGCGCGGACTCCAGCACCGTATGAGTCCAGAGCACCAGCGCGCGATAGCCCGTTTCCCGTGCGAACGTGACGCAAGCGCCGACCAGCGCATCGCCGATGCCCCGGCGGCGGGCGAAGGGCTCGACATGCAGCAGCCGCAGCCGGGCGATGCCGTCGCCCTCGTCGGTCATGAACACCGCGCCTGCCATGATCCCGTCGATCTCGGCGACCCAGCATTGCTCGCGCTCGGGATTGAAGTCGCGCAGGAACGCCGCGGTCACCTCGCTTTCGATCACCTCCAGTTCGCGACCCCAACCATGGCTTTCGGCATAGAGAAGCGACTGGCGTGCGGCGATCAGCGCGGGCTCGCCGGTACGGAAGGGCCGGATCACGAACGGGCCTCCCGATGCGGTATCCAGCAGCAGCCGCGCGCGCGTCAGGGCTTCGACCAGATCGCGCCGCGCTTGTCCGTCGACCGCCGCGAGCAGATCGCCGACGGCATGGCTCTGGCGGTGGTCGAGCGTGCCGAAAGCCTCACGTCCCGCCTCGGTCAGCCGCAGGTCGCGCGCGCGGGCATCGTCGTCGCGACGCACCCGCACGATCCAGCCGTGCTTCTCGAAACGTGCGACCAGGCGGCTGAGATAACCCGCGTCCATGCCCAGCGCATCCTGCAACACGCTGGCAGTGACGGGCTCGCGCGTGGCGATCTCGAACAGCAACCGTGCTTCGGGCAGGCTCGCCTCGGTGCCGAGGAACCGCGCGTCGAGCGCGCCGATCGTCTGGGTGTAGAAGCGGTTGAACCGGCGGATCGCGGTGACGTCTGCATCTTCCATGTCCGCTATGCTGGATCACCTTACTTGACGGAGTCAAGTATCAGGGAAGCGCTGGCTCCGGCACCAGCTGCGCGCGAAGGGCGGCCGCATCCCGCCCCGGCGGTGCCCCGAACAGGCGGCGATAGTCGCGGCTGAACTGCGACAGGCTTTCGTAACCGATCGCGAAGCCGACCCGCGCGACCTCCTCGGCGGCGACCAGGCGGCGGCGTGCTTCCTGCAAGCGGACCTGTTTCTGGAACTGCACCGGCGTCATCGTCGTCACCGCCTTGAAATGGCGGTGGAAGCCGGGGATGCTCATGCTAGCCAGCGCGGCGAGGTCGGCCACGCGCAACGTCTCGGCATAATGATCGCGGATGAACGCCGTCGCGCGGCCGATCCGCGCGGCATGGGTGTCGACCAGACCCATCTGGCGCAGCGCCGGTCCCAGCGTGCCGCCGAGCAGTCGCCACACGATCTCGCGCCGGATCAGCGGGGCGAGCACCGCCTGATCGGCCGGATGGTCGAGCAGTTCGAGCAGCCGCCTGAGAGGATCGCGCAGCGCCGGGTCATGGTCGCTGGTCGCCAGTGCAGGGAAGGCGGCGGCTGGTCCCGGCGCGCTCACCCGCTCTGCCACCAGTTCGGCCACGGTCACCGGTTCGATCGCCAGCGACAGCGCCAGATAGGGCGCGTCCGCGCTCGCCCGCACGATGCGCGACGTGACCGGCAGGTCGACCGAGGCGAGCAGGCATTGGCCCTCGGCATAATGATAGGGCGTCGGCCCCAGCATCGACATCTTCGCGCCCTGCACGACGAGGCAGAAGGACGGCCGATAGACCGTGCGGATGATGCCGGTCGGCTCCTCCGCGCGGGTGATGAGCAAGCCCGGGATCGGCGTTTCGCGACCATGGACGAACCAATGGCGCTCGATCAGCCGGGCAAGGTCGGACAGTGTCGTCATGGCAGAGATCGTAGTCTCGCCGCTTGCCGAAAGCACCGTCTACGCACTACTTTGATAGGATCGGGCAGGACTTTGATCGGATCGACGTCGCGGTGCCGAACGTTCGCGGCGTATCTCCGGCTCGTCCATTCCAATAGGAGTATCATTCCATGCGTATGCGCCAACTCGGCCATAGCGGCCTGTTCGTGTCCGAGCTCTGCCTCGGCACCATGACCTTCGGCGGCAGCGAGGGCGTCTGGGGCCAGATCGGCCAGCTTCGCCAGGACGAGGCGGACGCGCTGGTTAGGACCGCGCTCGATGCCGGCATCAACTTCATCGACACCGCCAATGTCTATGCCGGCGGTGAGAGCGAGCGGATCCTCGGCCAGTCGCTCAAGAACCTCGGCATCGCGCGCGACGATGTCGTCATCGCGACCAAGGTGCTGGGGCCGATGGGCGATGGTCCCAATGCGCGCGGCGCCTCGCGCGGCCACATCCTCAGCCAGTGCAAGCAGAGCCTCCAGCGGCTCGGGCTCGACCATATCGACGTCTACCAGATCCATGGCTTCGATCCCGCAACGCCGATCGAGGAGACGCTGGAGGCGCTCGACACGCTCGTCCGTCATGGTCACGTCCGCTATCTCGGCCTGTCCAACTGGGCGGCGTGGCAGGTGGTGAAGGCGGTCGGCATCGCCGAGGCGCGGCGGCTCGCGCCGATCCTGTCGCTCCAGGCCTATTACACGCTGGTCGGCCGCGACCTGGAGCGCGAGATCGTGCCGATGCTGCGGTCCGAGAAGATCGGGCTGATGGTGTGGAGCCCGCTGGCGGGCGGGTATCTGTCGGGCAAATATGACGGCGAGGGCCAGGCGGCGGACGGGCGGCGCGCGAATTTCGACTTTCCGCCGGTCGATCGCACCCGTGGCTCGGTGGTGATCCCCGAGATGCGCCGCATCGCCGAGGCGAAGGGGTGCACCGTCGCGCAGGTCGCGCTCGCCTGGCTGCTCCACCAGGCGGTGGTGACGAGCGTGATCGTCGGGGCCAAGCGGGTCGATCAGCTTACCGACAATATCGCCGCGACCGAGGTGTCGCTCGACGCGGACGACCTTACCGCGCTCGATGCGGTGACCAAGCTGCCGGCAGAATATCCCGGCTGGATGCTGGAGCGCCAAGGCGGCTATCGCGCCTGACGGTCGCAGGTTCGCCGGGACGGCTCTCGACTGTCCCGGCGCGTTGGACCTTTCGGCCAATGGGGGCAGCGGATCACCCAGGCAGGATACGGCCTGTTCGGGCGGCATGAGCAAAGGCCGGAAAGCCGAAAGCCTCTGCCTGACGCGCGGCGATCTCATAGTCATAGGGCACACTGTGCAGCTGGGCCGCCCATCCGGCGTTGCGACGCTCAACGATGGCATAGCGCGCCAGCGGGCTGCCTGCCTCCATGACGTGTGGGGTCGCGCCCCAATCCCGGTAGCACGGCATCCCAACGCTGCCGGGATTGACGATCAGCACGCCATCGACCGCCACGATGCGCGGCGTGTGCGTATGTCCGCATAGCACCAAACTGGCCGACCCGATGCCCTTCAGGCGCGGCCGGATGGCGGTGTCGGCATCCAGTGTCGCGCGGCCGGACGTCACGTCCTCGAGCAGATATTCCAGATCCCCGCCAGCCGGGCTGCCATGGCAGGCGAAGACGTCGCCATCGCAAAGGGTGAGCGTCGCGGGCAGCCCCCCGATCCATGCCCAATGCTCTTGGGTCAGAAGCGGCCGCGCCAGAACGTCGAAGGCACCGTCGCTGCCGTCCTGCAACTGCCGCTCGTGATTGCCGGCGATGGTGTGATAGCCGGCACGCATCTGAAGCTCGGCGCTTGTCCCAGGATCGAACGGGCCGGACACGAGGTCGCCCAAATTGACGACCAGATCAGGCGCGGCGGCGGCCATGGCGTCGCGGACAGCCTCCAGCGCGGCCAGATTTCCATGGGCGTCGGCAATAACCCCGATCTTCAATGCTTCCTCCTCGGTGGGCACACGCGGCGGCCGGGCGGAACTTGGCAGACGCTCCTTCAAAACGCCATGCAGGGCAGCGGCCCACACGCTGCCGGCCCGTGGATTGACGGCCGCCAAATTACAGTCCTTCTCCCCACTATGAGCGTTTCCCTCCGCGAAGCCCGTCGGATCGTCCTGGCAGCCCAAGGCTTGGGTCGCGCGCGTCCCGACAGCCCGTCCGTTCGCCACCTACGGAGCACCGCCGCCCGGCTCAACCTCTTCCAGATCGATAGCGTCAACGTGCTGACGCGGGCGCACTATCTGCCCGCGTACTCGCGGCTCGGTGGCTATGACCGTGCCCTGCTGGAGAGCGATGCGTGGGGGCCGAAACGCCAGCGGCGGATGTTCGAATATTGGGCGCACGAAGCGTCGTTGCTGCCGCTCGACCTCCACCCACTGCTCCGCTGGCGCATGGCACGGGCGGAGCGAGGCGAGATCGGCTATCAGGCGCTGCGGTGGTTCGCGGTCGAGCGCCGGGCCGAGGCGGATGCCGTGCTCGAACGGATCACCGCCGAAGGCCCGCTGGCGGCGGCCGACTTCGAGAACGGGTCCAGCCGCAGCGGCTGGTGGGAATGGAGCCACGTCAAACACGCGCTCGAATGGCTCTTCTGGTCCGGCCAGATCACCACCGCGACCCGGCGGGGCAGCTTTGCGCGCTTGTACGACCTGACCGAACGGGTCATTCCGCCAGCGGTACTGGCGCTCCCAACGCCGTCGGTTGAGGCGGCGCAACGCGCCTTGATCGAACGGAGCGCCCGCGCGCTGGGTGTCGCTACCGCCAGCGATCTGCGCGACTATTTCCGGTTGAAGCCCGCGGAAGCAGATCATGCCATCGCCGATCTGGTGGAGGATGGCGTGCTCGTGCCGGTGCGGGTCGAGGGCTGGAGCCAGAAGGCATGGATGCATCGCGACGCGACCATGCCGCGCCGGGTGCGCAGCGCTGCCTTGCTCGCGCCGTTCGATCCGTTGATCTGGGAGCGGGCCCGCGCCGAACGCCTGTTCGGCTTCCACTATCGCATCGAAATCTATGTGCCGCAGGATCGGCGCACGCACGGCTATTACGTGCTGCCCTTCCTGATGGACGAGGCGCTGGTCGCGAGGGTCGATCTCAAGGCGGACCGGCAGGCCGGGCTGCTGCTCGCGCACCGCGTCACGCTGGAACCGGGAACGCCCGTCGATACGCTGCCCCGGCTTGAGACCGAGCTCGACCGGATGGCGGCATGGCTCGGTTTGGACGCCGTCCGCATCGGCGCGGTCGTACATCGCGGTTGAGCGTCTTCGCCCGTCACGTTGCTCCACCCCGCTCGGCGGCAGCCACGATGCCGTTGTCGAGCAGCGCATGGAGCGCGGCGATATGGCCATTGTCGCGCGCACCGCTGGGATCGGAGGTCATGACGACCGTCAGCTTCAGGTCCGGCACGATGAACAGCATCTGCCCGCCATAGCCCCAGGCGAAGCGCAGCGGATGGCCACGACTTGCGCCGACGAACCAGCCATAGCCATATTGCCCACCGCTCCACGGCGATACGGTGCGCGGGGTCCAGCTTTCCTCGATCCAGCGCGCAGGCACGATCCGCCGCCCGTCGATCACCCCACCCAGGCGATAGAGTTCGCCGAACCGCGCCAGGCTGCGCGGCGACATCATCATGTCGTTGCCGCCGAAAAAGATGCCCTGCGGATCGCGCGACCATGGCGGGATGGTGATGCCGAGCGGCTCCGCCAGCCAGTCGCGCATAAGGGCATGAGTGTCGCTTCCCGACGCGCGGGTCAGCATCGCCGACAGCAGATGCGTGTTGCCGGTGGAATAAAGCATCGCGCCGCTCGGTTCATCGACGAACGGGCGCGCAAGGGCGAAGCGGACCCAGTTGCGACTGGACACCCAGCGCCCATAATTCTCCCCCGACGTCCGCTCCAGTCCGGCGCGCATCGTCAGCAGGTCCTCGACGGTTAGGCGGGCAAGACGCGGGTCGGGATCGGGCGGCGCATCACTGCCGAGCACCGACAGCACGGGCTGGTCGACGCCGGTCAGCACGCCCTTCGCGATCGCGATGCCGACCAGCGCGGACAGGACCGACTTGGACGCGGACTTGATATTGACCGGCCGGTCTAGCGGCGGCCCGCCGTTGAAGCGCTGCTCGGCCAGCACCTGCCCGTCGCGGAGGACCAGCAGCGAGCGGAGCCGGGGAAGACGCCTGGCTTGGGCAACGGTGTCGGCCAGGATGACGGCGTCCAAACCGCGCGTCTCGACCGGGCGGGACATGGCGGCTTGCCGTGGCGCAGGTGCAGCATCGCAACCGCTGGCGAGGAGGAGCACCAGCGCGCAGACATATCGCTTCACGGCGTCATCGCAGAGCGAAGCGATTGCAGGAACTCGGCGGGTGCTTCGACCTGCGGCGAATGGCCGAGATCGTCCAGGCGGATCAGGCGGGCGCCTGGGATGCGCTTTACCGCGTCCTCGGCGGCCTGCGGTACGGTGCGGACCCGGGCGCGCCGGTCCTCGGGCGCACTGTTGGCCCGAAAGGCCGTCAAGTCGCGCTGGCCGATGATCAGCGTGGTCGGGACCGCCAAGCGCGGCAGTTCGGCCGCGACCGGCTGGGTTTGGATCATATCGGACAGACGGGCCTGTGCATCGCGCACCGTGTCGCCATCGGGGCTCGCATATTGCCCGGCCAGCATGGCGACCCAGCGATCGTAATCCGGCCGCCAGACCCCAGGATAATAGTTGCGGAGCTGATAGGCCTTGATCGACGCCGCATCCGTCTTCGCCTCTTCGGCGCGCAGCTTACCGAGATCGGCATAGGGCACGCCCTCGCTCAGCGTGTCGTTGAGGCCGAGCGGATTGACCAGCACCAGCTTTGCGACCCGTTCGGGATAGAGGAGCGCGAAGCGGGTGGCGAGGATCCCGCCGGTCGAATGGCCGACTAGCACGACCTTGCCGGCCCCGGCCCGGTCGAGCAGCGCGGCAGTCAGCGCAGCCATGGTGTGGAAACTGTACTGGTATCCACTCGGCTTCGACGATTTGCAAAAGCCGATCTGGTCCGGCGCGATGACACGGTAACCCGCGGCCGCCAGTCCGCGTGCGGTGTCGCCCCAGGTCGCGGCGCAGAAATTCTTGCCGTGGAGCAGGACGACCGTCGTGCCGTTGGGCGTGGCGGTCGCCGGCCAGTCGAGAAAGGCCATGCGAACCGGATGGCCCTGCGAATTGGCCTCAAACCAGTGCACGGGGGCCGGATAGGCGAACTGCTCCAGATCGGCGCCGAGCGGCGCCGTTTGGGCAGCCGCAGTGGTTGAAAGCAGGGCCGAGCAGGCAGCGGCAGCAAGAAAGCGAAATCGCATCAACAGATAACAACAGCCGCGACGCCAATATCCCTGGCGCCGCGACGACATCGTCAGATGGTTCGCTTTGTCTCCGCACGGCTGGTGACCATGTCCCACAATCGGTAGGCCGCGTCTTCATCCTCCCGGGATGGCGCATGGAGATTGAAGCCAATATCCTCCCAAGGCTGGCGGGCCTCCCAGTCCGGATTGAGCGACCAGTAACAGACGCTCGCCTCGAACATCGCCAGATGCTCGATGGGGGTTTCCATCGGCGGCAGGCCCTTTGTCTCGACATGCGTGTGAATGGACCGCGCCAGATCATCGAGCCGCTTGTTGATCATTTCGCTTTCCGTCAGCCGTAGGGGGCGTGGCGACATGATCGCGATGGGCGCCATGGCAGCGCGTCCCAGAACCTGCTCGGTCGTGCTGGGGCCAGCGGCGATCGGCATGAATTGCCGCAGCAGCTCGGTCGGCATGGGTGACCCGCCACCGGGGTAATCTGCTGGCACGGGGTGCCCCGGCATGTCGCGCAGCCAAGCGTAAGCCGGTTCGTCACGGAGAGCATCAAGCACGGCGTCAATCGTTGGATCGTCGTATCCGCTGTCGCCGGACAACAGGGTTTTGCCGAACGCGATCAGCGCGCTTTTCCGTCGCTCCTCGGAATTCGCCTCATTGGCAAAATGCTGCTCGATGTCGGTCTGCGGTGCCTGGCTGTCTACCTGCTTGTTCTTCGGCAGGACCTTGCCCGGATGGCGCTTCACCCAGTCGATCACCGAACGCTGGATGTCAGCGGCGAGCTGATGTCGAAACGACGGATCGTCTCCATAGCCAGCGATGAACCGACGGAGTTCCGCATGCTGTCGCCCGGAGACGGCGCTGACGAGCGGCCAAGCAATGCCGAGTGCGGCCCGTTCATTGGTGACGTTGTGCAGTTCTTTGAGCAGCGACGTCGCGATCAGGATACCCAGCGCGGTCCGCAGATCGGCAATTTCCCGTGCGTTCGGCGGACGATGGCCCACCGCCTTATGGTACCGATCCAGCAGACGGGGCAGGAAATTACCTGGCGATCCGATCGCGGGCTGCTTACCGTCGATCGTCTTCGGCCGCTTGCCATAGGCCTTGTACCCGGTGAGGTCGAAGCTGCCACGGGCGATGGCCTCCATCCAGGCTTGCGGATCGGGGGCTGGGCCGAGCAGTACCGCGATCAGTTCCGATAGGATCGAGCCGCGTCCGGGGCCCAGGGCTCCAACGGCGTTGCGCCCCGCCTTCGTCACCAAAAGCTTCAGCATTCTGGTGATGCTCGCGGCGGCGGCCTTCTCCTGTTCGGGGCTGCCGTCGCCGTACTGCCCGCCCGCCATGTGACGCCGATACACTTCCAGCTCGGCCGGGGTCAGCAGGGCATTCAGATCCATCCTCGATGCTCCATCGATGCGGACGGCCGACGCTCGCCGCTCGCGACACCAAGCAGGCATAGCCTTGCAGACCCTCACACGCGGTAAACGCCGCCGTAAGGGCGGCACGCACAATCTCACAAAGAAGCGGAGGAAAGCTTACAGAAAGAGGTGGGCACCCTCACAGACGAAGGCAGACCGGCCCCATGCGGGGCCGCACGAAAACTGCGGCGCAATACCGCTAAAATGTCGCATTTCATATTTGTGTCATTTTAGCTGCGTCGGCGCGTGCGCGCCGGGAGCGCAAGCGCTCCTGGTGGAGGCGTCGCCTCCAGGTCCGCCGGCACCGCGATGACGGTGCCTCCGGAAGGCGGGACCGGTCGCATGGCCGGGGCATGCTCCGCCAAGACCACCCAAGCGCCGCGTGGCGGCGAAGTCGGTGATGAAAGGCCGGAAAGCGGATCGGCTGAGCCGAGAGGTGAAATGACCAGGGAGGATCGCCGCGAACAGCCCGCGGCCCCCCATGGATAGAAGTCGACCATGCACATCAAGACACTGGAGGCGGTTGCGATCGCCGCCGCCCTGACCCCTGCGCGTCTGGCCGGGCTGCGTTTTCCTGTCGATCCAGATGCGGGTTCAATACCTGCCACTCGGCTGCGGCACTATGTTCACGCGTCAGCGGCGTCGTTGCTGGTC
Source organism: Sphingomonas fuzhouensis (assembly GCF_034659795.1). Taxonomy (NCBI): domain Bacteria; kingdom Pseudomonadati; phylum Pseudomonadota; class Alphaproteobacteria; order Sphingomonadales; family Sphingomonadaceae; genus Sphingomonas; species Sphingomonas fuzhouensis. The sequence goes on along the minus strand of NZ_JAXSQY010000008.1, from coordinate 88,065 downwards.
GTCCCTGCAATCGTGCCGCCCGCCCCCCGAGACGTCGCGGGACTCGTCCGGGCATATGACACCGATGTGCTGATCGCGCTCGCCTCGCGGGATAGCATCGACGACATCACCTTCGCGGTCATGCTCGCCGGCAACGATCCGGTTTACTCATCCGGACTGAACCTCTTCCTCGGTTCCGGGGCATCATGTCATTTCGTGCCCCCGGAGCCGGGAAGCACGTGCTTCGCCCTGCTGCCTGTGGGACTCCGCGGTTGCGAATGCGCGCCATGGGATAGCGAAGTTGATTGGCGAGCGGGACTGGCCGACGGTCGGGCGCTTCTGTCCGGCATCTTCGCGGGAGGGACGAAGTGATCACGCTTCCCGAATGGCTGGCGCCTGGCGCCGTCGCCGACCGGCTTTTCGATGTCCGTGCAGAGGCCGGCCGCGCGATCGGCTTCGGCCTCGTCCGGCCGCGGCGCAGCGGACTGGATAATACAATGAGCCAGATCGCCTTCGCCAAGCTCAATCCCGTCAAGCCTGTCGGGGATACGCCGAGAACGGCGTGCGGCTGGCCGGTGACGGCCCGCGATCACCGGATCATCCCGGCACCCGGCGTGCCGGACGTCACATCCATCGGGCGGCTGTTTGGCGACTATGACGCGGCGGTTCAGCCGCATCAAAAGCTTCTGGGCGCCGTCTTCACCTTCCCGTTCGTTTCCGATGTGCCGGTGCATGACGGGTTCGGAGCGGTGCTGTCCTATGCGGCCTTGCGGTTCGGCCGGGAGCGTCGCCTGACCAGTCTCGTCGTCGCTCATGCGCCGTGCGATCAACTGGCAGAGGAAGCTCCGCATGCCCACGCCATCGTGCTTGGTCGCACCCACCGGGCGTCCGGTTGGGGGCCGCCCCATCCCGACCTTGCCGAAAGCGAGCATGCCATGTGGGCAGAGGATTGGGCAGATTTCTCCGCACGCTGGGCGCTGACGCTGGGGCAATGAACAGAGCGGAATTTCGGTATCGCGACATGCCGCGTGCCGCATCGATCGATGGCGATGGACGGGACGCCCCAGCGTCCCGTCCATCGAATTGACCGTCGGCGGCTACGGCTCGTCAGAATGACGATTTCCCTGCCGTACCTCCACCGACCGCACGGCTGACCGCATTCTGCCATGCCCGCTCCGCTACCACGCCTTGCGAGAGGGAGACGTTCAGCTTGCCGTAGACGTCGAGTTTGGCCGCAAGCCCCTCGTGCGGATTGCCCCAGATTTGACGGCACCGGTCGCCGCCCGTGCACCAGCTCGCCTCGTATGTGGATCCGACGATTTGCGAGAAACCCGGCTTGCCATAGCGCTTCACCATCTCGGCGGCGATCTGCTCGGGCGTCCGTCCGGCCGCAGGCGCGACGTATTTGACGACTTTGACCGCGTCACCCGTCGGCATCGGCTGGAATTCGACGATCAGGCTCTCGTCGCCTTTCGCGGCGTTCAGCACCGCCACACCCTGTTTCGGCTCCTCGATCGGGAAGACGTCGCGCTGCCGCTTGGCCTCATGGTCGACGGTCGCGGCCCAATCCTCGCCCGCCGACGTCTCGACCTTCCATCCGGTACGGGCAAGCGTCGCCTGCACCTCGGGCGCGGCCATGCCGATACGGATGCCCGCGATCGTCAGCGGTGCGGCCGCAGTCTTCATCTGCGCGGCGGCCTCCTGCTCGGCAACCGAGGCCGATCCACAGGCGGTGAGCAGCGCCAGTGCGGCGGTGGCGGTGATTTTCGTCATCATATTATGTCCTTGTGGTCTGGACGTGCGGGTTCGTTCGCCGAGATGCATCCCGGCGTGGCACGTCCGTCGTGGGGTGTGTCTCTACGGGTGAGCTGGGCTTGCCGGTGGCGAGCGCGCCCGGACGGCAAGCCTCATCGCAGCACCAGCGCGACGAAGCCTGCGGTGTCCTGCCCGCCGGCGACGTGGCCGGCATCGAAGGCATGGGCGACGCCGAGCCGCAGTGACGAGCTGGGTGACAGCGCAGCCGACCAGCCAAGCTCGACATCCATCTCGCGTGCGGTCGGTGTCAGGTCGACGCTGGTCAGGCAAGTGGCGAGCACGCTGGTCATCAGGTCATAGGCGACGGGCGCTTCGACCACCGCGCGGGCGCGCTCGAGCCGAAGCGGTGATGATAGTCCGAGCGTGACGGTACCGCCGCCAAGACGATACGCCGCGTCGAGCGCGAAGGCGGTGCCGGTCATTGGTCCGGTGAAGCGCAACAGGTCCGATCCGCCAGCGACCTGGGTGGTGGCGGCCGTGGCCCGTGCCGACAGCAGCACGCCAGCAACGGTTCGGCTGGCGGTCAGCGTGGCCAGCGTAGTCCGGCTGCCGGAGAGGGCAAAGCCAGCGGGGCCACGCAAACCCAGCACCTGACCGCGTTCGGTCAGGTTCGATAGCTCGACACCGAGGCCCATCGGCGATGCGAAAGTGACGCTGCGCAAAGCAGAGCGGCCGTCGCGCGATACGCCGGATGCAAAGGCCGCCGACCAGCCGTCGCCGCTCCATGAGGATGACGTGCCGATCGGCGCGGCGACGACACCGCGCAGGGCAGAACCGGCGATGCCCGCACCTTGCCCGATCCCGACATTGGCGCTGAAGCTGACCGTCTGTCCCGCAACAGGCGAGAAGGCGAAGGTGGCCGGGCGGCCGGAACGCGCCGCGGCCCATGGTCCGGTGGTAGCGGAGGTGAAACCGAACTTTGCGTCGTTGGCCGTGGTGGCCAGCCAAGGCGGATCGATCGTCCCCAGCATCGCGCCTGCAAGCAACCCCGATCCCCTGCTCGATGGCCTGACGGTGCCGGTCATGGAGAAGTCACGGCCATAGCGGTCGAACACCGTCATGTGGGTGACGGCATTGGCTAGTCGGGCACCGCCACCGTATGGGCCGGAGAGGCTAAGCGAGGAATAGCGCGCCAGCACCATGTCGGCGGCGGCGAAAGCACTGGTAGGCGCCTGTGCCTTCATCGCGGCCTCGATGTTGAGCAAACCGGCGCCGAAGATCTGGTCTGCACCCTTGTCGCCGAGGTCGGTCGCGGTATCGAGCAGGATGCGCGAGATCGCCTTGCCGCCGAGTTGCGGCCAGTACTGCTTGAGCAGCGCGACGGCCCCGGCAATGGCGGGAGCCGCAAAGCTGTTGCCGGTTACGGTGGTCAGTTGCCCGTCCTTGCCCACGACGCTGACGTCCACCGCCACGACCGCAAGCGTGCGGTCGGCAAGATCGCCGGGCAGGCCATTGCCGCTGGGCGGTCGCAGCGAGCTGTCGACGCGGATGCCGAACAGGAAATTGTCCCTGTTTTCCAGATTGTTGCCAACGAAATTGCGGGTGATGGTGCCTAATGCTGCACTCTTGTCGTCGACGAAGTTCGAGACGGACTGGACGAGCAGCCGGTCGGCTTTAACGACGCCGTCCATGGCGTTGCGTTGGTCGGTCGCCGCCTGACCGGCTGCCTCGCCGTTCAGGCTCAGCGAGATGACAAACGCGCCTCTCTCCACCGCATAGGCAATCGCCGGGGCGATATTCATCGGATTAGCGCCATCGGCCTCCTTGATCACGGAGGTGGCGGTGACGTTCTCGAGATCGGGGGCGGCGATCTTGAGGGCGAGTAGTGTGGCGTCATAGGCGACGCCGTGCACGCCCGAGCCGTTTTTCGCGGCGAGCGCGACTGAGGCGACCTCGGTGCCATGGCCCTGCACATCGTCGAGCGGGAAGGTGACCGTCTCCGGTGCACAGGTAGCGCAACGCGCGATCCGGCTCTCGAACGTTTTGCTGTCGGGCGAAATGCGGCCGGCGAACTCGGCGCTGCTGGTGGCGATGCCAGTGTCGATGACCGCGATGGTCACACCCTTGCCGGTGATGCCCTTGTCATAGGCATAAGCCGCTTTCGCGCCGACCACAGCGGCAGACGCCTTATACTCGGCGCTATCCGCCGCGCTGGGCGGCGGTGTCGGTGTGGGGGATGGCGTCGGTGTTGGATTGGGCGTCGGCGTCGGTGCAGGCGTCGGGATCGACCCTGACGAAGCCACGCCACCGCCGCCACAGGCCGCGAGCAGCATCGCTGCCGAGATCACCGATGGTGTTTGAAATGTTTTCCGCCACTGGCGGCTGTGTCCCGCAACCATACGCACCCCCGTTTCGGGCGATGCTTGGCTTCCCCAGCCGGCGGCACCGCCCCATCTGAAAACGAGGCGATGCCGGCCCGTGAGCCGGGGATTCAGAACCCGCGATAAGACAGGCGCGAGCGTCTTTGGGCCCCCGAAGGTGCCTTGGACATGCACGCCCGCTCCCCGGCCGAAACTGGTTCGGGCCGGGCATTCGGCTACTTATCGACGAGGTTCTGACGCCTCGGTCCGCCTGCTGACGAACGTGGCTGGTGTAAGCGGAACCCGTTAACGAACCAAGCCCCGCCGTGCAGGAACGACGTTCGGATTGCTGCAACATGCGGCAAGCTGGGCGGCTTATGACTGCACAATCCGCCATATTTTGAGACGCTTACCCTCTTCAGCAGCGACAATCTGCTGGAGGAAAGAAAATGAAGCGACGCAGCTTTCCGTTGGTTTTCCGCGTGAGCGCCATCCTGCTGCTGACCGCCCTGATCGCCGGGCAGTGGTGGCAACGTCAGCCCGCCGGCAGCATCGCCGGCTGGGTGCCGGCCATGGCTGAAGTCTATTGCCCGGCTGCCGCGATCCATCGCTCCGGCACCATCGCGGATAGCGCGCGAACCTTCGATGGCTGGGCCTATGCCGTGATTGGCAACGCTCTTTTCCGCGATGGCCGCGATCGCTGCCGCGTGAAGAGGGGACAATCGGCCGGGGCCGAGCGAAGCCCTGAAGAGAAATGAAAATCGAAGGGGCCTGATCCGGACCAGCCGGTCCGGGGATCAAGCTGCTGCGCAGGTACCCCCATGCATTCGACCCTCCATGACACGCTGCCGACGACCTCGGTCGCGCTCCTCAACTATGTTCTGACCGCACTCGCTCCCGACGAGCCGTACCCCTACGCGGGCAACACCGGCCTGCCAGGCGGCGTGGAGTCGCTCGAAAACAACCTCATCATCGTGGCGACCCCGGTCACCGAGCGTCTTTATGACGACGCGGTGATGCGCTGTGCCGCGACCCGCAAGCGTGACGTGGTGCTGATCCGGCACGGTTTCCACCCCGAAATCCTCGAGCCGGTGCGGGCCGATGTCGCGCTTCACTCGGTCACCGGACCGATCCTGGTGCAGGATTTGAGCTTCTACCGCGATGCCGATGGCGGCCTGCACCTCGTGCCGGCACGTCCGGACCTCTTCGTCGGGATCACACGGCACGGGTTGGAGGTGTCGATGCCCGCTCCCTGGAACAGCGGGTGGGAGCGGGTGACCGGGCTCGAGCGAGCCGCCGCCGAGATAGTCCGCGCCTGCCGGCGGACAGAACAGGGTTGAGATCAGCGAACACGAGAATGTGCCCCCGGAAATGGGGGATGAAACAAGGAGAAATCGAGATGAACACCCCGACCTTCGAAGCCGCCGTCACCCGCGCCGTCGTGAAGCTGCTGCTCGGTACCCGCAAGCTCAAGCCCGGCGTTGCCATCACCGGTGGCGATCCGCTCGAGATCGAGGACCAGATCAAGATGGGCCGTCACGCGGTCGAGACCGACGCCGACGTCCTGCACCTCGAATATCGCACCGGACCGACCCCGGCGCTGACCGGGATCACGATGTTCTTGCCGCGCGATGGCCGTTGCCACATCCAGAGCGGCTGCCGCCTGTGGCAGTCGAAGTCGGGCAACCGGGGGCTGATCCTGCCGCAGGCTCATGTGCGCGGGCATTTCCGGCTCGCTCCGCGGGAGATCGTGCACATCGACGGCAAGCCCGCCGACGATCTGAGTGAGGGCATCGAACGTGCCAGCACGTGGCTGACCCGGCAGGTCATGCGGCCGGGCGTCCAGTACGACGACGCGCAGTGCACGCTCTGGGCAAAGGCCGCCTGACGGATCGCGTCGAGGTCTATCACCCTATACGGACGAGCCAGCCTATTCGGACACCCGCTCGAAAATAATAGCGGTCTTGCCCGAATATGGCAGCTCGTCCGATATGCCGACACTCACTTTAACCGCACCTTCGCGGCTCGCGTACGATGCTGCCGTCGCTCGGGCGGCCTTAGCCGAATGGGGAGCGTCGCAGGGATGTGCGCGGTCAGCGGCGTCAGCAACTTCAGGGCATCAAGCTTGAGAGAAAGCTCGGCTTCCTCGTCATAGGTCCTTGCGGTCTCCGTCTCGCCCTCGTGGCCGAAGATGTCGCACCGCACTTCGCTGGGAACACGCCCTTTCATGGTCGTCGTTGCCAAGCCGCGGAAGCTGTGGACGTCCTTGTCCTTCCATGCCCCGCCGACGCGATGCCGCCATGACGTGCCTTCGGGGAAAGCCCAGTCCCGCAACGGCCTGAACACGGACTTGTAGAACGTCCCGGCGAATGTCGTGGAGTTCGGCGACTGCATCTCTGGAAACAGCATGGTCGATCCTGCGGCGCGCATCGCCTTCACATAGTCGATAAAGCCCAAGCGGATCAGTTCGGGATGGATCGGCAGCCGTCGAATCGACTGGATGTTCTTGAGCGACCGATCCTCGGTATATTGGATCAGAAAATAGGGGATCGGGTCTTGTTCGAACACCTCGGCCAAGCCCAGCCCGGCAAGCTCTGAACTGCGACCGCCATAAAGTGGGAGCATCAACGGCAGCCAGTACCAGGCGTCGTGGAAGATTTCGGTTCCGGGTTTGAAACGTCCGCCGATATCGGCGCACCCGGTCCAGATCGGCGCGGACAACAGCGTGGCGACTTCCTGCTTGGTCCAATTGGCGCGCTTGTCCCGGTCACGCTTGCGCTGCTTGCGATCGGATTTGCCAAGGCCGGCCCGCGCAACCTTGAAGGACAGCGGCTTGGCCGGTCGATGCGCCTCGGGGTCATCCTCTTCGCCCGCCGCATGGGCCAGGACGGCAGCGACCCACGTCAGATGCTTGTTGATGGTGACCTGACTGATGCCGATCTGCGCGGGGTCCATGCCCTTCGCCCGCTTCAGGCTGGCGGCGATGCCACCCGCCTGTTCCTCGCGGGTACGGCCCCAGCGGTTCGGCAATGCCCGACATAGGGTCGTGAAGGCGCGAACATGGGATTGGTCCAGATCCTCGATGAAGGCGTCGCCGCCGCAAGCGTGATCGAACAGGCGGATGGCGGTCCGCACCTGCTTGATCGAATCCCTGTCCCAGCCGCCCTCCTTGCTGTACGCGGCGATGCAGTCCTCAGCCGCATCGACGATGCGTTGTTTCTGTCGCTCGGGCTTTGACGGCGGTGCCGGGGGCTGAGCCGGCGTGACGCTGTCATCCGAGAGTGGTTCTGTAGGTGCAGGGCGCGTGCCTTGTGGCGCGATCTGCTCGAAGGCGAATGGCGCGTCGTCCGCCAACGCGTCGTCGACCCATGCGGCCGTCTCATCTTCCGTGTCGGGCAGCAACGCCGTCGCTTCTCGGCAGGCGGCTGCCCGCGCGGCGCAGATCGTCTTGCCCATACGGGCGACATTGTCCTGCGTCGGAAGGATGCCGAACGCGGTGGTGTAGCTGTCGATTTGTTTCTTGGAGACTGGATCGTTGTTCTGGAACTCGAACACCAGATCGGCGACCTGCTTCGCGCGCGCCGGCGACCAGCCGGCCGCGATCAGGCGGTCATGCTCGTCCAGCGTCCATTGCGCGCCGACCCCGCGGCGGCCCAGAAAGCCCCAGGCCTCGGCATAGAGGGTGTTGATCGACGCGTGATCATCGGCTGGCGCGGAAGTGCCCGCCTGATCTTCCAGGATGCGCTGCAACTGCCAGCGCAGCGCATCGCTGAACACCTTCTTCAGTTGATCCGGCCTCATCCCCGTCGATTGGCCATAGGCCATGCGCACCCCCTCGACCGCCACATTCAGGCGATCGGCCATACACCGCGCATATTTATAATTTCCCGTTCGAAGGGAAAAGCACAGAGGCACGTGCGTGCCCGCCACCGTGATCTTGCGCCGCCAATGATAGCTGCCGCCACGCAGCCGCAGGTTCCGTAATCCCATTCCGTCACCCCCGATGGGTACAGCGATGGGTACAGCCGTGGGTACAACGGTTCCCGATCGCCAGTTAGGCGACGTGAAATCAACGACTTAGATGCGGATGGTCGGGGAGACAGGATTCGAACCTGCGACATCCTGCTCCCAAAGCAGGCGCGCTACCAGACTGCGCCACTCCCCGACAGGCGGTTGCCCTTAGGGGAAGCGGGGCGGCGGGCGCAAGGGGTATTTCGGGAAAGCGCTACAGGTTGGCCTGCTCCTCCTTGGGCAGGTTGGCATCGGGCGGATAATAGAGCGTGGCGCATTCCTCGCGCAGACATCCACCCTCGATCACGATATCGTGGCGATAGGCATCGGCGATGAAGCCGAGCGTGTCGACATGCCGGGCCTCGAAATACATCGGGTGGACATCATCGCGCCCAGCGCCATAGACGACGCGGCCGACCTTCGACCAGATCGACGCCATAGTGCACATGCCGCAGGGCTGAAGCGTCGAATACAGAGTCGCATCGCGCAGTTCGAGTTCGCCCTCGCCTTCGCAGGCCCGGCGGATCGCCATCATTTCCGCATGGGCGGTGGCGTCGGGCAGTTCATGGGTCTGGTTACGCTCGGCCGCGAGGACCCGGCCACCGCGAACGATGACCGAGCCCAGTGGTGAGGTCGAGGGATCGGAGCCCTTCGACCGCGCGACCTCGATCGCCATACGCATCCAATGTTCGTCGTCTGGGGTCATGACCTGTCCAACGTCGCGCTATCGGTTTTGAGCCAAGCGCCTGAAATTCCTTGCGCCGATCGGACCTATCGCACGGTCGATGCCTTGGCCGCATAATAGTCGCTCAACACGCCGAACGCCGCCTTGCGCTGCCCGGTTTCGGAAATCAGGCCCTTGCGGTTCCATCCCTGCTGAAAGTCGGGATTCTGTCGGCGCGGCGATCGGAAGTCCTTCAGAATCCAGGGCGACATGCCGCGCAAAGTCGGCACATGATCGGCCATGCCCAGCGTCGCGCGATAATAATCCGCCTGAAATTCCTCGGAGAATTTCTGCTTGTTCGCCGGATCGTGGAATCCCGCCCGCGCATCGGCACCGAATTCGGAGAAGATCAGCGGCTTGTCGGCGGGCAGCCGCCACTCGCTGCGCGCCAGATCGGTCAGGCGATCCTGCGAGTACCAGCCATTATAGGTGTTGATCGCCATGACATCGAGCGCATCGGCCAGCGGGTCGGCGAGCGTCATCACCGGGTGGTCCGCTCCCTCCCTCCGTTCGACCAGCAACGCGGCGCTGACCAGGCGGGTGTCGTCGAGCCGACGGACATCGCCGACCAAGGTGCGGAGGAATATATTGCGGGCATCGGTCACGGGCGTCTCGTTCGCGATGCTCCAGATCGCCACCGAGGCGCGGTTGCGATCGCGCAGGATATTCTCCGCCAACATCGTCCGGGCGCGGTTCAGCGTATCGGGGTTGGACCAGGCGACGCGCCAGTACACGGGGATTTCGCTCCACACGATCAACCCCAGCTCGTCGGCCATGCGCACCGTCACGTCGGAATGCGGATAATGCGCCAGCCGGACGAAATTGCCATGCAGCCCGTCCTTGATCTCGCTCAGCAGCGCACGCGACGCGGCCGGGGTCATGGCGCGCGTCGGATCGACGCCCAGTTCCTCCTCATGCATCGAAATGCCACGCAGGAAGATCGGCTTGCCGTTGAGCAGGATATCGGCACCACGCCGCTCGATCGTGCGAAAGCCGATGCGGTCGTGCCACTGGTCCTCGCCCGTGGTGACCGCGACGTCGTACAGCCGGGGCCGGTCGGGCGACCAGCGGATCAGGGTACGCGGCGCCGCCATGGTCGCACGCCAATCGCCCTTGGCATCGGTCGTTCCAGCCCGGTCGAGGCCAAGCTCGGCGATGCGCAGCCGGACCGGCTGGTTGGCGGCCTGGGGCCCGTCGAGATGGATATCGACCGCGATCCGGCCATCGCGGGTCAGCCGGACCCAGGCATCGTCGACATAGGTGTCGGGCGTCGCGATCAACCGGACCGGGCGGGTGATGCCGCCATAATTCTCCCAATCGGTGACGGGCGGCGGCACGGTGGCCTCGGTCGCCTGGCTGTCGACGCCGACGGTGATCTGGTTCTCCCCGTCACGCAACGCCTGGGTCACGTCGAAGGCGAAGGGGGTGAAGCCCCCTTCATGCCGACCGATCGGCTTGCCGTTCAGATAGACGATGGTCGCATAATTGGCGGCGCCGAAACGCAGAAAATAGCGACCCTTGCGGGACGCGGGCACCGCGAAGACGCGCTGATACCACATCAGCCCGTCATAATGGCGCAGCTCGGCCGCATGGGTCAGCCAGGACGAGGGCAGCGAGGTGAGTGGCGAATGGGCGAGGTCGAATTCGTAAAGGACGCGACTGTCCTTCGCCATCGCCGCGCGGACATCGACGTCGCGCCAGCGTTGCTGCCCCGCGTCGGGCATCCCGCCGTGAAAGCCCGATATGCCGGAGCGGAACGGATCGATCGAATAATGCCAAGGCCCGGACAGGTCGGTGCCATCGCGCAGGTCGGCGGCGACCAGGACCGGGCTGGGTCGAGGTGCCGCCTCCTGCGCGGCGAGCGGCGCGCCAAACGCCATGGCCAGCCCCGCGATGACATATCCCAAACCTGTCCTGCTCATGCCGTAACTCCCCTACTTGGCCGATCCTCTCGTTCTTCGACCACCGGATCGGTGGTGAACGGCGTCAGGTGGCGAATGAAGACGATCAGCACCACCGCCCCGATCAGGTCGAACACCGCCAGTACGGCAAAGAGCGGCGCATAGCCCACCGTATCGGCCAACTGCCCGATCAACAGGGAGAAGAGCAGCCCGCCGATCCAACCCGCCTGGCCGATAAAGCCATTGGCCGTCCCGACCTCGGCGGGGGCGAAGACATCTGCCGATAGCGTGTTGATAAGGCCCGAGATCATCTGGTGCGCAAAGCCGCCGATGCAGAACAGCGCAATCGCGACATAAGGGCTGGCCGCCAGTCCGATGCATCCCGGCGCGATCATTAACACCGCGCCCAGCGCCACACCCGCGACACGCGAGGGGATCAGCGTGACACCCCGCTTCATCAGCCAGGGCGACAGATAGCCGCCCAGGATGCCGCCGACATCCGCCGCCAGAAAAGGCAGCCAGGCAAAAAGCGCAATCTGCTTCAGGTCCATGCCGCGTTCGCTGGCAAGGTAGAGGGGTATCCAGAAGCTGAAGGTCTGCCACGCCGGTTCGGCCAGAAAGCGGGGCACCGCGATCACCCAGAAGCGTGTGGTACGCAGGATCTCCTTCGCCTTGGCGCGCCGGATCGGCCCGCGCGGCTTTTCGACCGCGATCATCGCCTGTTCCTCGGGCGTGATGGCGGGGTGCTGGTCAGGCGAGCGATAGAAAATGTACCAGGCCACGGCCCAGAAAATGCCGACGCCGCCCGTCACCAGGAATGCGGTCCGCCAATCGGCCCAGAGCGCCACGGCCACCACGACCGGCGGCGCGATCAGCGCGCCGAGCGATGTGCCCGCGTTGAACCAGCCGACCGCGACCGACCGCTCGCGTGCCGGGAACCACTCCGCCACCGCCTTGATGCCCGACGGGATCGCCGCCGACTCGAACAGACCCAGTACGCCGCGGAAGAATGCCAGGCTCAGCCACCCGATCGCCAGCGCGTGCATCATGTTCGCCGCCGACCAGGCGAGCCCGAACAGCGCAAAGCCAGCCCGCAGGCCGAAGCGGTCGATGAACGCCCCCGCCACCGGCTGCATGATCGTGTAGCAGAGCTGAAACGCACCGACGACATAGCTATATTGCTGCGTCGACATGTGCAGCGCCGATTTCAGCTCGGGCGCGAGCACGCCCAGCGAATTGCGCGCCAGATAATTGGCGATGGTCCCCGCACAGATCAGCGCAACGATCCACCAGCGCAGATTGCGTACCCGCAAGCCCGTCACTCCCCTACCCCACCATGCGCATCGTGGCGCCGGTGCTTGCAGGGGAGCTTAACCGGTCTCAGACGGCCCGTCCATATTGGCCTGGCCAATCACGCCGAAGCGGCCGGTCAGCGTTACTTGCATCCTCGGCATAGTGGAAGAAGGCGAAGTCTGCTGGCTGGCCCGTCCCGCTCATATCCTGGCACGCCATGCCGACAAAGGCGCCCGTGAAATTGGGCAGCCCCGCCAGCGTCGCTTCGTCCGACAGGATGCTGGCGTCGAACATCTGGTCGAGCCAGGTCCAAGCCCCCTCCCCCGCGGCACGAAACGCGAAGCGCAGGGTTTCGTGATCGACGGAGGCGCGCAGTTCGATCGCGCCGACCGGGGCGGGAACCGCCGCGCTCATCAAACTCTGCCCTTCGCCGGTCGGGAGAACGGACAGGACCTGGATCAAGCGTTCGCCCGCGTCGCCCGCCGTCAGATGGAGGAAATGATATTTGGTACTGTTGTAATAACAGACGATGCCGGCGGCCTGCTGGAAATGCTCCGGCTCGAACTCGAGACAGGTCTGCACGTCATAGCGGAAGGCGGTCTGACGCCGGGCGACGAGCGCCTGTTCGAAATGGCTGCCGATCGTCTCGCGCCCAAACAGACGGAGATGCCCCGGCCGCTCGGTCAGGCTGAAAATGCGCTCCGGCGCGGGCGTGCGCAACCACTGGAAGGCGGAGGGCAGTGTGGCGCTATCGAAGCTGTCCCGCGCCGTGACCGGCTCCGGATCGGCGACGAGCGTGCTCGGCTCGGCACAGCGCAGCCAGCCGTCCGCGCCCCAGGCCATCGGTCGGATCGCCGTCTCGCGCCCCAGCACGCAACGATTGCTGCCCGGCAAGGGGCGGCCGCAGAGATAGGCCATCCAGATTTCGCCCTCCGGCGTCTCGACCAGATCGCCGTGCCCGGTGCGTTGCAGCGGCGCGTCGGGGGTATCGCGCGCGGTCAGCACCGGGCCGTCCGGGTGAACCTCATAGGGGCCGAACAGATCGCGCGAGCGCGCCATCGTCACGGCATGGCCGCGTTCGGTCCCGCCCTCGGCGACCAGCAGGTGATACCAGCCGTCCCGCCGGTAGAGATGCGGCCCCTCGGTAAAGCCCAGCGCCGTCCCCTCGAAGATGCGCCGCCGCTCGCCCAGCAACTGGCCGGTGGTCATGTCCATCTGCTGGATGACGATCCCGGCAAAGCGCTTGCGATCGGGGCGATGGTCCCACAACATATTGAGCAGCCAGCTGCGCCCGTCCTCGTCATGGAACAGCGCCGGGTCGAAACCGCTGCTGTTCAGATACACCGCGTCCGACCAGTCGCCGTCGATCCGTTCGCTCGATACCCAGTAATTGTGGAAGTCGCGCAGCGACGCGCCCTTGGCGCCGTCGACCGTGGTGCGGCCATAGCGCTTCACATCGGTGAAGATCAGGTGGAAGCGCCCGTCATGATAACTGAGGTCCGGTGCCCAGACGCCGCAGCTATCGGGATTGCCGCGCATGTCGAGTTGGCCTGCGCGCGCCAGCGGCCGTGCGACCAGCGTCCAGTTCACCAGGTCACGGCTATGGTGGATCTGCACGCCCGGATACCATTCGAAGGTCGAGGTCGCGATATAATAATCCTCGCCGACGCGCACGATCGAGGGATCGGGGTTGAACCCCCGCAGGATGGGATTGTTCGGGGTCATGCGGGTTTGCGCACCAAGGTCCAGAGGAGAGCCGCACCGGCCAGGTCAAGCAGGCCGAGCAGAATGAAGAAGGGCTGATAGCCGACCTGATCGACCAGCGAGCCGAGGGTCAGCGTGAAAAGCAGCACGCCCAGATTGGCCGCCGTCCCCGACACGCCGGTCGCCGTCGCCACCTGATCCTGCGGGAACAGGTCGGAGCAGAGCGTGATGACGGTGACGGACAGCGTCTGATGCGCGAACCCGCCAAGACAGAGCAGCGCGACGGCGGCGACGGGACTGTTGACGCTGCCGACGAACATCATGCCGGTCATCAGCACCGCACCCAGCGTAAAGGCACCGCGCCGCGCATCGATCAGGTTGACGCCCCGCCGCTGTAGGAACGCGACCACGGCCGGACCGAACAGGCATCCGAGATCGGCGGCCAGAAAGGGCAGCCAGGCGAACAGCGCGATCTGGGTCAGGTCGAAATGCCGCGCCTGAACCAGATAAAGTGGCATCCAGAGCGACAACATGCCCCAGACCGGATCGGCCAGGAACCGCGCCGCCGCGATCGCCCAGAGGTTGCGACGGCGGAGCAACTCACCCAGCGGCGGACGGCGGCGCTGCTTGACGAGCGCGGCCTCCTGCCCCTCGACGATCAGATTGCGTTCGCGTGCCGACAGCGCCCGGTGACGCGCAGGTGGCGCATACCAGAACAGCCAGGCCACGACCCAGAGCAGCCCCAGCCCCCCGGCGACGAAGAACGCCGCACGCCAGCTATGGTGGAACACCGCCCAGGCGACGAGCGGCGGCGCGAAGACCGCACCGAAGGACGCCCCGATCTGATAGATGCCGCCCGCCACGCCGCGCTCACGGGCGGGAAACCATTCGGCGACGACCTTCATCCCCGCCGGTTGCGCCGATCCCTCGACCAGCCCCAGCGCACCGCGAAGCCCGGCAAAGCCCAGCCAGCCATTGGCGAAACCGTGGCCGATGGTGATGCACGACCAGACCGCGACGAACAGGGTGAAGCCGATCTTCAACCCGATCAGGTCGAGCAGATAGCCCGCCACCGGCTGGAACATGATGCCGAACTGGAACGCGCCGGTGATCCAGCTATATTGCTGGGCCGAGATATGCTGTTCGGTCATGATCGCGGGTGCGGCGACGCCCAGGATGCTGCGCGTCAGATAGTTGATGACCATCGCACCGACGAACAGCGCGATGATCGTCCAGCGTATATAGGGGAAACCCTTCACATCCGGTCCTTCGGCCTGTTCGGCATTCATCGTTCCCATTGACCTTGTGCCTCGTGCCGGGGCACGGCTGTTGCCGAGCATCGGCATAGCGCACAGGCCGATGACGGGACAGGATGACCGTGACGAAGACGCGACGGCGCCCACGCGGCGTGACCATCATCGACGTGGCCAAGGAGGCTGGTGTCTCGCCCATGACCGTCTCGCGCGTCATCAATGACGATGCGGGCGTGCGCGACGAGGTCCGCGTCCATGTGCGCGCGGTCATCACCCGACTGAACTACACGCCCAATCTGATGGCGCGCAGCCTGGTCACTTCGCGTGAGATCCGGATCGGCGTCATCTATTCCAATCCCAGCGCAGCCTTTATGAGCGAGCTGCTGGTCGGCGTGTTCGAGGAAGCCTCGACCCGCGCCGCGCAGCTCTTCCTGCTGAAGGGCGAACAGGGCCGCCCGCCGACGCGCGAGGCGATCCAGGGCCTGATCGACCAGCGGATCGCGGGCGTGATGCTCGCGCCGCCACTGGGCGAGTCCGACTTCGTGCGCGACATCGTCCGCGAGGCGGGGCTGCCCATGGCGGTGATCGGCGGCGTTGCGCCCGATGCCGCCTGCGTCTGGATCGACAATGCCCGCGCGGCCTATGACATGACGCGCCACCTGATCGGCCTGGGCCATCGGCGCATCGGCTTCGTCCATGGCAACCCCGGCCAGTCGGCCAGTATCGAGCGTCTGGCGGGCTTTCGCCGAGCGGTCGAGGAGGAAGGCGGGCTGGAGACGCGGATCGTCCAGGGCGATTACAGCTATGCCTCGGGACTGACGGCGGGCGAGCAGTTGCTCGACGGCGAACGGCCGCCGACCGCGATCTTTGCCAGCAACGACGATATGGCCGCCGCGGTCGTCTCGGTCGCGCATCGGCGGCATCTGGACGTGCCGGGCGACCTGACCGTGGCCGGGTTCGACGACAGCACCGCCGCGACGACGCTCTGGCCGCCACTGACCACCATCCACCAACCGGTCCGCGCGCTGGCGACGGCCGCACTCCAGATGCTGATCCAGGACATTCGCAGCGGGGTTCCCGCTACCGAAGGCCGCCCGCGCATCACGGTGCTGGAACATCAACTGATCGAACGCGACTCCACCGCCCCGCCACGCCGCTGAGCGCCCTCCCCTGGAAGGGGCGGTGGCAGGCCGCAGGCCTGACGGAGGGGTGTCGCCCTCTCGAAAGCGAGTGGCAGGCCGGATTGCCCCCGGCAATCCTCGAACCCGCGGGGCGGGTTCGACCTGCCACTCCCCTCCACCATGCTGCGCATGGTCCCCCTCCCCTTGCAGGGGAGGAATGAGGTAAAATTTGCCATCCCGGCCGGGACGGGGATCGGAGGGCAGACCCACGCCTCTAGCGCGCCGAAGCCGTCACACCGGCATCGGTCTGCACCACCGGCTTCATCGTGCCGTCGGGATTGTAATAAAGCCGCTCGACCGTCACCGCCCGCCGCCCGATCGCGCCGCTCTGGTCGCCGATCGCGAGGTTGGCATTGTGCAGGAACAGATAGGACTTGCCCTTGAACTCGGCGATGCCCGGATGGATGGTGAAGCTGTACTTGCCGGACCCCGTCAGCAGCCCGCGATAGGTCCATGGCCCCTTCAGCGACGGCGCGGTGGCGTAGGAGATATGCTCGTCCCGCTGTGTCGTCCGGTCGAGCGAGGCATAGGTCAGGTAATAGAGCTTGCCCCGCTTGTGCAGCCAGGGCCCTTCCTCGAAATGCGGCGGCGTGATCTCGGTGATCGGGCCGTCGATCTCGATCATGTTGGGCTTCAGCTTGGCGATATAGCATTGCCGGTTGCCCCAGGCGATCCAGGTCGTGCCGTCGTCATCGGTCAGCACGGTGGGATCGATATCCTCCCAGCTATGGGTGCCCTTGGGCGTCATCTCGTTGGTGATGAGCGCCGATCCCTTGGCATCGACGAACGGCCCGGTCGGCTTGTCGGAAACGGCGACCGCGATCGCCTTGCCGGGATGGCTGTCGTCATGCTCGACGGCGGCGTAGAACCAGTATTTGCCGTGTCTGTAGATCGCCTGTGACGCCCAGGCGTCCTTCTGGGCCCATTTGAAGTCCTTGACGTTCATGATGGGCCCATGCGGCGTCCAGTGCCGCATGTCGGTGGTCGAATAGACCAGCCATTCCTTCATGTTGAACATCTCGTCCCGCTGCGCCTCGTCATGCCCGACATAGAGGTACAGGCGGTCACCGACGACCAACGGCGCGGGGTCGGCGGTAAACCGATCGCGGATGATCGGGTTGCGCCCCGGCTGGTCCGCCGACAGCGCCGCCCCCGGCATGGCCAGCAGCAGCAACGATGCGATCATCCGCGATACCGTCATGCCCGATCCCCCTTAGAAGCTGAAGCGCACGCCCGCGCGGAAGACCCGCCCGAGAACGTCATAGAGCGCCGGGTTCACGAAATAGGGCGACCGCGCCGGGTCGCGATTAAAGACGTTGTCGACCTTGAAATAGGCCGTCACCGCCTTGCTCACATTATAGGTGCCGCCAATGTCGAAATAGAAGGCGCCGGGGATGAAGTTGTTGTCGATCGTCGGCCGGTTGGCGGTCGAGGCCGGGCATCCCGTGGTGCACTCGACATATTGGTTGCCGAGCTTGCCGTCGCTGAACCAGCGCTCCTGGAGCAACAGCGACCAGTCGTCGGTGGCATAGGTCTGCACCGCCAGCCACTTCCACTTGGGCGTATTGCCGATATTGACGCCCGCCGTATCGTTGGGGATCGTGCCGGGCAGGCCGGTATCGGTGATGAAGCGCCGGATATTGGTCGCCAGCGCCCGCAGCGTCAGGCTGCCCGGCAGGCCCAGCGGACGCTGCCAGCGATAGCTCGCCTCGATATCGAAGCCATCGGTCAGGATCGACGCCAGGTTGAACGACTGGACGTTGATATAGTTGGGGCCGTTGGGGTTGTTCAGGTTGAACACGCCGCAGGTTTCCGGCGCGATGTTCAGGAAGCACAGATTGACGATGTCCTGTGCGCCCAGGCTGGAGATGACGTCGGTGATCTTGATCTTGTAATAGTCGACCGACAGGCTGAGACCGGGGATCGCCTGCGAGTTGGAGAAGGCGATGCCCAGCGTGGTGTTGCGCGCGATTTCGGGCGTCAGGTTGACGTTGCCGATCGTGTTCTGAAGCGCCAGCACATTGACGTTGCGGAAGGGATCGAAGAAGCCCGGCAGCGTCGTCGTGACGGGCGCGGCGAACAGCTCCGACAGGTTCGGCGCACGCACGTCGCGCGACGTCACACCGCGAATGCGCAGGCCATCGACCGGCAGGTCCCAGGTGCCGCCGATCTTCCACGCCCATACGGTGCCCGAGGTGCTGTAATCGGTAACGCGCACCGCGCCGTTGATGTTGGCCCGGCCACCCGCATCCGAGTTGATGATCGGCAGGTCGGCCTCCACGAAGGCCTCCTTGACGCTATAGGCGCCGCTGCCGTTCTTGTAATTGCCCGCATACCAGTTGTTGCCGTCGACCAGCAGCGCCGGATCGGCCGGATAGGCCGCATTGGCCGGGGTATTGGCGAAGCCCGCACCATAAGGATCGGCGCGCACGCGGTAGAATTCGTGGCGGAACTCGCCGCCGAACGCCACCGACACCGGCCCCGCCCAGGACGAGAAGGGCGAGCCCGAGAAGTTCAGGCTGATCACGTCCTGCGTCTGGCGCGTCCGCTGATACGCGCCATTCTGCGGGATGATATAGCTGAGCGCCGCCGCGGAAGGATTGCCGCCGAAGATGTTGAGCGGCTGGCATCCATTGGCCCGCGCCGTCGCATCGGCACAGACGATCGCGCCGTTCAGCGTCGTCGCATTGATCGCCTGGTTGAAGCGACGCGACAGCATCAGGTTGCTGACATCGACATCGGTATAGTTGGTGCCGTGCTCGAAATAGATGTCATAGGACCAGTCGGACCCGGCGACGCTCTCCCGCCCCTTGGCACCGCCCACGAAGCGGAACTGGCGACGATCGGTATAGACCTGGGTGTTGCCCAGTGCGGCGTTGCTGGTGCCGTATTGGAAATTGGTGATGCCGGCGGTGGCGCACGCCGCCTTGATCTGCGCCGGGACATAGGGGTTGGCGCACTGGATGGTCAGGTTCGGGCGGTTCATGCCGCCGACCGGCTGGTTGTTGGTCTTCACCTGGCCGATGTTGATCGTGCCATAGATTTCGCCGTTGGGCGCGAAGTCATAGCCGATACGGCCATAGCTGTTCACCCGCTGGATCTTCGATTGCAGCGAGCGGCCCGCATCGACATTGCCCGACAGGTCGCCGCCCAGACAGAAGCCGGGGAAACAGCCGCGGACATTGCCCGCCGCGTCCCGCGCGGGCACCCCGCCCGAGCCGTACTGGAACTGGAACGGATTGCCCGACTGGTCGAAGGCGATGCCCTGAAGCGGCCCGGCGGTAATCAGGCCGTATTTCGTGTAGTTGTAGGGCTGGGCATAATCGCGGAACAGATATTGCGGCGATCCGTCGTTCAGGACGTTGCGGTTGATGAGCGTCGACTGGTGGAACCAGTCACGCCCACCCGCCAGCGCGGTGCCGAACTGGCCGCCGCCAACGCCGTCTTCATGCGCATATTCGGTACTGGCGATGACGTGCAGGCTATCGTTTAACAGGCTCGTGCCGCCCGCGAGCTGGATCAGGACCTGCTGGTCGTCACCATAGGTGGTCACGCCGCCCTGGATATTGCCCTTGATCCCCTTGAACCGGGTATCGGTGATGAAGTTGACGACACCGCCGACCGCATCCGAACCATAGGAGGCCGACGCGCCGCCGTTGACGACATCGACCCGCTTGATGAGCAGCTGCGGGAACAGGCTGATGTCCGGAACGCCGGTGACGTTCGCGCCGACGACGCGCTGGCCGTCGAGCAGGGTCAGGGTGCGGATCGCACCGACGCCGCGCAGCGAGAAGGAGCTCAGGCCCTGCTGCCCGCTCGACGTACTGAAGGTGTTGACCGAGGTGCCGGTCGAGCCTTGAAGCGAAGGAAGCTGCGCGACCGTCGTGAAGATATTGGGCTGCGCATTCTGCTGGATCTGCTCCTCGCCGATCACAGTCGTCGGCGTCGGTGCGGTGAAGCCGCCGGTCGTGATGCGCGATCCGGTCACGATGATGTCTCGGGTCGCGGCTTCATCACTCTGGGTATCGGGCGTGTTCGCCGGAGCAACGACATCCGATCCCGCCTGGCCGGTTTGCTCCGCCTGACCGGAGGCAGTCTGCGCCCAAGCCGGCAATGCGATGATTCCGCTGGCCAAAACCGCCAGGCTGGCCGCCCCCAGGACATGACGGCGCAAGCGCCGGGTATGCGATCCCGTCTTTTTCATCATCCTCATCCCTTTTGATTCTGTTTTATCTGGTAACGTTACCAGCATTAATTTCCTGTTTTTAGCGCGGTGTCAATGTTGGAAAATGACACACGCGATTCCGGGCTGGCGGAAACACGTCAAAAGATGAAAGGCAGCGAGGGCTTCGCTGCCTAAATCATTACCCTATTGCATTATTCGGAGTGCGGCGTTTCGCCTCAGGCGCGCGCCCGGCCGCTCAATCCTTGGCGCAGTCGGCGCAGCGTCCGCGGACCTCGACGACCGGGCGTTCGGGCCGAAAGCCTGCCGCACGGGCAGCATCGCGGACCGCGCCGGTCAGGTGATCGTCATCGATATGCGTGGTTTGCCCGCAGCGATCACAGACCAGGAAGATGCAGTCGTGCAGGCAATCGGGGTGGGCATTGGCGACATAGGCATTGGCGCTCTCCACCCGGCGTGCCAGATTGGCACCGACGAACAGGTCGAGGATGCGATAGACGCTGTTCGCGGCCACCCGTCGCCCCTGCGAATGCGACATGACATCGGCGATGTCATAGGCGGAGGCGGGCTTGTCGAATCCCGCCAACGCCGCGAACACGCTGGCGCGCATCGCCGTCCATTGCTCGCCCGCGCGCTCCAGCGTCGCCTTGGCCGCGTCCGAGAGATCGGCCCCCTGGGGCTCCTGATGGTCATGCATGTGCGCCATGATGGGGATTTAGGCGGTGGCACCCCACTGGGCAAGGTCCTGACTGGGCAAGGTCCTGTACGGCAGGGGCATTCGGTCCACTATCGCCGCCGGGCGGCGCGGCCTATGTCAGGCGCCATGCTGCAACCGAGCCCTGCCTTCATGATTACCGCCCGTCCCCGTGCCCTCGCCCGCTGGTTGTTCGCGGTCGCCGGGTTGATCGTCGCCATGGTCATCGTCGGGGGGATCACCCGCCTGACCAATAGCGGCCTGTCGATCACCGAGTGGAAGCCGATCACCGGCATCATACCCCCGCTGACCGAGGCGCAGTGGCAGGCCGAGTTCGCCAATTACAAACGCATTCCCGAATATTGGACCTTCAACCGCGACATGACGCTGGCGGGATTCAAGGCGATCTTCTTCTGGGAATATCTCCACCGGGTGCTGGGGCGGGTGATCGGCATGGCCTTTGCCCTGCCGCTGATCTGGTTCTGGGCGCGCAAGGCCATTCCTGCCGGATACAAACCGCGCCTCGTCGCCCTTCTCGCGCTGGGCGGCTTACAGGGGGCGATCGGTTGGTGGATGGTCGCCTCGGGCCTCGTCGAGCGTACCGATGTCAGCCATATCCGGCTGGCCGTGCACCTGTTGACCGCACTGTTCATCCTGGCCGGGATCGTGTGGACCGCGCTCGACCTGATGGCGCTGCATCGCAATCGACTGGCGGCCCCCGCCCGGCTCACCCTGCTCGGCGCAGGCGCGATCCTGACGCTGTTCGTTCAGCTGATGTTCGGTGCCCTGACCGCCGGGCTGGATGCGGGCTATGCCTTTTCCAGTTGGCCGCTGATGGGCGACGCCTGGTTCCCGGCGGGCACGCCGATGATGTCGCCCGCCATCGCCAATGTCTTCGACAATCCGGTGGTCGTGCAGTTCATCCATCGCTGGTTCGCCTTTGCGGCCGCTGCCCTGCTCGTGTGGATGGCCGCGCGTGCGATCAAGGGCGGGGCCTTGCGCGCCGGGTGGCTGGTGATCGTCCTGGTCGTCGTCCAGATCGGCCTGGGCATCGCGACCTTGCTGTCGGGCGTGCAGATCGACATCGCGGTCGCGCATCAGGCCAATGCCGCCCTGCTGCTGATCGCCGCGACCGCCGCCGCGCACCGGTTGGGCAGTGGCACCCGCGACCTTAAGGTATCATAATACCCGTCAGCAAGGCCGCGCTTTGCTTGACATTTCGGGGGTGCTCCAGCATTGCGCCCTTGTTCGCGCCGCTCGGTTTCACGGGCGGCGTGTTGCATTTCAAACCGAAAGGTCTCTCGCCCATGAAGGCGCTCATGAAGACCACCAAGGCGGCCAAGCCGCACGAGGTGGAGAAGAAGTGGCATATCGTCGACGCCGACGGCCTGGTTGTCGGCCGCGCCGCCACCATCATCGCGAACATCCTGCGCGGTAAGCACAAGACGTCGTTCACCCCCCACGTCGATTGCGGTGACAATGTCATCGTCATCAACGCGGACAAGGTGCGCTTCACCGGCAACAAGCTGGGTCAGAAGGTGTATTACAAGCACACCGGTTATGCCGGTGGTATCAAGGGCATCACCGCCGCCAAGGTCCTGGAAGGCCGCTTCCCGGAGCGCGTCCTGGAAAAGGCCGTCGAGCGTATGATCCCGCGCGGTCCGCTGGGCCGTCAGCAGATGCGCAACCTGCGTATCTTCGCCGGCACCGAGCATCCGCACGCCGCTCAGAACCCCGAAGTCCTCGACATCGCGTCGATGAACCGCAAGAACAAGGTGGGCGCATAATGTCCGATAACCGCCAGTCGCTCGCCGATCTCGGCGCCACCCTGAACCAGCAGGCCGCCGTCGCTTCGGCGCAGCCCGCCGCCGCCGGTGAAGCGCCTGCCGCTCCCGCCGCCGAGAAGGTCAGCACCACCCCGCTGCGTCAGCAGGAGCTGGACAAGTTCGGCCGCGCCTATGCGACCGGCCGTCGTAAGGACGCCGTCGCGCGCGTCTGGCTGAAGCCGGGTTCGGGCAAGATCACGATCAACGGTCGTGACCAGGAAGTCTATTTCGCGCGTCCGACGCTGCGTCTCGTCATCAACCAGGTGTTCGGCATCACCGAGCGCGAAGGTCAGTATGACGTGATCTGCACCGTCAAGGGCGGCGGTCTGTCGGGCCAGGCCGGTGCGGTCAAGCACGGCATCAGCCAGGCGCTGACCAAGTACGAGCCGATCCTGCGCGCGCCGGTCAAGGCCGCTGGCTTCCTGACCCGCGACAGCCGCGCCGTCGAGCGTAAGAAGTATGGCCGCGCCAAGGCGCGTCGCAGCTTCCAGTTCTCGAAGCGCTAATTGCGGGCCATCCTGGGTTGCGAAAGCGACCCAGGGACAGGCTTTTGCTACGAAGGGGCGATCCGGCAACGGGTCGCCCTTTTGGTATTGGGGGCCGGGACAGGGAAGATCAGTGCGGTCGGGCCTTCATCAGCGCCATGACCGAAATCGAGCAGGCGAGTACTGCCAGCCCGAAACCGCCAAGCGCTGCCCATATACCGATTGCCAGGCCGCCGAGATAACTGCCGATCACCAAGCCGATCAGCGGCAGGATGATCAACAACAGGCATCCGAATATGACCATGACGCGGCAACGTCGGCACGACGGCCAGGTTCCGCGATGGCGACCTCCCCAGGACGGTCACGGTTTCAACCTGGCCGACAATCCCTCTAAGAGCCCTGCATGACCAACCCACTCTGGATTCCCGCCACCATTGCGGCCGCAACCTTTCAGGTCGGCCGTAACGCCCTGCAACGCGGGGTCATGTCGTCCTCGGGTCCCTGGGGCGCGACGTTGGTCCGGTTCCTGTTCGGCCTGCCCTTCTCGATCCTGTTCGTCACGGTCGCCCATTATGTCATGCCGGGTGCGGACCTTCACTGGGGCCGGGCTTTCTGGCTGTCGGCTATCGTCGGCGCGGCGTCGCAGGTGCTGGCAACCGCCGCGCTCCTCGATGCGATGCACCGCGCGGGTTTTGCCGTGGGTACGGCCTTGCAACAGAGTTCGCTGCCGCTCGCCGCGCTGCTCGGTCTCCTCGTCTATCATGACCGGATCGGCGCCATCGCCTGGGTCGGGGTGGCGATCACCACGATCGGACTGGTCGCCCTGTCCTGGCCGCCGCCCGAGCAACGCCGCGCCTCACTGATCGGTGCGGCGATGGGGCTCGCCTCCGGCCTGTTCTTCGGCTTTTCGCTGAACGCCTTTCGTCATGCCGCGCTGGCGCTCGATCCGGCACATCCGGTCTTTGCCGCCCTGGTCTGTGTGGCGGTGGTGCAGGCGATGCAGACCGTTGCGCTCGGCCTGATCCTCGCCTGGCGCGATCCGGCGACACTGGTCGAGGTGGCGCGGCGTTGGCGCCCGTCGCTGGGGGCTGGCCTATGCGGGGCATGCGCTTCGGCGGGGTGGTTCGTGGCGCTGGCCCTGTCGCCCGCCGCGCCGGTTCGTGCGCTGGGCATCATTGAAGCCCCGATCGCCGCCATGGCTGGACACCGGCTGTTCCGCGAGCGGCTGGGTGCGCGCCAGATCCTGTCCGGTATCGCGATCGTCGGCGGGGTGCTGCTGACCACGCTTTTCTGACGCGCGCGTGAAATAGCCGTCATCGCCCGCTTTGCCGTTCATCGCATTTGCCGGGAACGCTATACGAGGTGGCAGGGAGAAGGAACGATGGGACGACCGAGCGGACTCGCCTTGGCGGGACTATTATGCGCAGTTCTGCTGCCGGCTTGCCCAGCATCGGCCGAGCCAACGCCGCCGCCGCTCGACCTGTCCCGCCCGTTCGGCCTCGCCCCCGGTTGGCAGTTTCGGACAAGCCAGGGCGCTCCGGTAGAAGACCCCGGCGGCAATATGGCGCCCGGCCCGCTGCATCTCTGCATCACCCGTGATGCGGGCAAGACATGCCGCCCGGCGCTGGACGACGTGCTCGCGCTACCGGGCGACAAGAGCCCGTTCGACACGGCCCATTATCTGGAAACCGCCCGCATCGTCCACCCGACGGCGGACCAGACGCTGCTATGGCTTCAGGTCGCTAGCGTCCATGGCGGCAATGGCGATCAGCGCGTCGGCCGGATGGCGCTGGCCTATGACCCGGCCCATGCCCGCTTCGTGCCGGTCTATCGCAAAGCGACCAGCCGCAACAATAATCAGGATGTGCGCTTCATCACCAAGGGACCGTTGCAAGGCGCGATCATCGCCGCCGAGCCTACCACGGACGCCCCCTTCGCCTTCTGGATCACCGTTAATCGACTGGCACGCAAGGGCCGCTATGCCCCCGTGCTGCGCTATCGCAGCGGCACACGCTATGGTGACGGCAATCCGCTGGCGGTGATCGATTCCGAGATGCCCGAGATACTGCGCCGGATGCAGCTCTGGCGCCCCGGCAGCGCGCTGCCCCTCCCCGACCATGCCTGTCCCAAGCCCCGGCTGGTTGCCCGCGTGCTGTGGTGCACCGATCCGCCCGCCGCCGCGCCGCGCTGAACGACCCGAGTCTTGCCCCGCGCGCCCGGCGGGAGTAGCGGCATGACAAAATCATCATGTTGCAGGAGAGCGCTCATGTCCCCCTTTCTGGATCGCCGCCAGATACTGAAGACCGGTGCGACCATCGCCGGGCTGTCGCTGGGTGAGATGGCGCTGGGCGGCCGGGCGCTGGCCCAGTCGGACCGGATCGAAACCCTGATCCGCCAGATGACCCCGGCGGAAAAGGCGGGGCAGCTATCCTGTTTCTCCGACCAGATTCGCCCGATCGGCCTGCCCTTCAACCCCGGTCTGCCCGCCCGCAACGATGCCGCTGCCCAGTTGGCACGTATCCGCAAGGGCGAGATCGGGATGCTGTTCAACGGCGTCGGCTATGCAGGGGCCAAGGCGGCGCAGGATGCCATGATGGAGACGCGGCTCAAGATTCCGCTGATCTTCGCGGGCGATGTGATCCATGGCCTGCGCACCGCCTATCCGCTGCCCATCGCCGAGGCCTGCGCCTTCGATCCCGATCTGGCCGAACGCACTGCGCGCGCCGCCGCGATCGAGACGACGGCGCTGGGCATGCAATGGACCTTCGCGCCGATGGTCGACATCGCCCGCGACCAGCGCTGGGGCCGTGTCGCGGAAGGCTCTGGCGAGGACGTATATCTGGGAACCAGGCTCGGCGTGGCGCGCGTGCGGGGGTTTCAGGGCCGGAGCCTGCGCGATCCGACCAGCGTCGCCGCCTGCGCCAAACATTTCGCGGCCTATGGCGCGGTGTCGGGCGGGATGGATTACAACTTCACCGAGATTTCGCCCCAGACGCTGCACGAAGTGTATCTGCCGCCGTTCAAGGCCTGCGTCGACGCAGGGGTGGCGACGATCATGTCCGCCTTCAACGACATCGACGGCGTGCCCGCGTCGGGCAATCACTGGCTGCTGACCGACCTGCTGCGGGGTGAGTGGGGGTTCAAGGGCATGGTCGTCGGCGACTATACCGCCGACGAGGAACTGATCGCGCACGGCTATGCCGCCGATGGCCGCGATGCCGCCAAAAAGGCCTTCCTCGCGGGCATGGACATGGCCATGGCCTCCAACCTGTTTAATCTGTGGCTGCCCGATCTGGTCGAGAAGGGCGAGGTGCCGATGGCGCGCCTGGACGAAGCGGTCCGCCGTGTCCTGACGCTGAAGGAAGCGGTCGGGCTGTTCGACAATCCCTATCGCTCGATCAGCCAGAAGGCCGAGCGGACCCAGGTATCGACGCCCGCCATGCTGAAATTGTCGCGCGAGGCGGGTGCGCGTTCGATCGTTCTGCTGAAGAATGACGGCGACCTGTTGCCGCTGAAGGCCAATCCGGGCCGCATCGCGCTGATCGGTCCGTTCGGGGAGGACCGCGACAATGTCGTCGGCACTTGGGCGTTCATGTCGGACGCCAAGCTGAACGTCTCGATCGCGCAGGGCCTGCGCAACCGCAAGCTGACGGTGGATGTGGTCAAGGGCTCGGATATCGAGGCGCCCATCCCCGGCGGCATCGACGCGGCGGTCGCGGCGGCACGGGCGGCGGATGTGGTATTGCTGGCGGTGGGCGAGGCGCAGATCATGTCGGGCGAGGCACAGTCGCGCGTCGAGATCACCGTACCGCAAGCGCAGATGGAGCTGGCCGAAGCGGTCGCCGCGACCGGCAAGCCGGTCGTCGTGTTGCTGCGCCACGGCCGCGCGCTGGCGCTGCACGGCGCGGTCAAGGATGCGCCCGCGATCCTCGCGACCTGGTTCCTGGGTTCGGAAAGCGGCAATGCCATTGCCGACGTGCTGTTCGGCGATGTGAACCCCTCGGCCAAGCTGTGCGTCAGCTTTCCGCACGAGAGCGGGCAAGAGCCCTATTTCTACAACCACAAGAATACCGGCCGCCCCGCCCCCGACACCGGGTCGCAGGAATATAAGGCGCGCTACCGCGAAACGAAGAACGAGGCGCTCTACCCCTTCGGCTATGGGCTCAGCTACACGCGCTGGCAGGTTTCCGACGTGGTCGTACCCGCCCGGATGACGGACGCGATGGAGGTGACAGCCACCGTCACCAATACCGGCACACGCGCGGGCTCGCAGGTGATCCAGCTCTATATCCACGACAAGGTTGCCAGCCGCACCCGTCCGGTGCGCGAATTGAAGGGGTTCGAGCGGGTGACGCTGAACCCCGGCCAGTCGCGGACCGTGCGGCTGCGACTGACCCGCGACGATCTGCGCTTCTGGGGCGCGGACAATTGGGTGGTCGAGCCGGGCCAGTTCGACCTGTGGGTCGCCACCAGCTCGGTCGATGGGGATCGAAAGACCTTCGAACTGGTCTAAAGCCGGACGATCGCGGTGGCGATGCGCTCGGCCTCGTCCGGGTCGTGCGTGACCATCAGGATCGGGATGCCGGTCCGGTCACGCACCGCCACCAGTGCGTCGAGGATATCCCCCCGCCGCGCGCGGTCCAGCGACGATAGCGGCTCGTCGAGCAGCAATACGCGCGGTCCGCTGAGCAGCGCCCGGCCGATCGCCACGCGTCGCGCCTCGCCCCCCGACAGGCTGCGCGGCCAGCGGTCGAGCAGATGGCCGATGCCCAGCATCGCGATCACGCCGTCCCAATCGCCACCGCCCCGCGCCATGCCATAGCGCAGATTGGCCGCCACGCGCCGATGCGGGAAAAGGCGCGGCTCCTGAAAGACATAGCCGATGCGGCGATGCTCGGGGCGAACATCGATACGCGCGTCGGCATCGAACAGTGTCTCCCCGGCGATCCGGACATGCCCGGCCTCCGGTTGAACGAGCCCGGCAACCATGTGAAGGATCGTGGTCTTGCCCACGCCCGACGGGCCGAACAACACCGTCGCGCCAGGCCCCGTGGCGAAGCGGGCCGCGATCCGGCTGTCCCCGCGCCGGATCGAGACCGACACGTCAAAGGACATGCAACCCCCGCCCCATCCGCCGCGCCAGCCATTCGGAGGCGACCAGCGCGATCAGCGACAGCACGACCGACACCGTGGCGAGCCGCCAGACCATGTCCTCGGCACCCGGCCGCTGGAGCGCGGAATAGATGGCGAGCGGCAGCGTCGCCGTCTCACCCGGCACGTTGGAGACGAAGGTGATCGTCGCGCCGAACTCCCCGATCGAGCGTGCGAAACCGAGGACCAGCCCCGCCAGGATACCCGGCGCGCAGAGCGGCAGGGTGATGGTGGCGAACACCCGCCAGCGCCCTGCGCCAAGCGTCCGCGCCGCCTGTTCCAGCCGGGGATCGACCGCCTCGATCGACAGGCGGATGGCCCGTACCACCAACGGCAGCGCCATGCCCCCCGCCGCGATCGCCGCGCCCGTCCAGCGGAACAGCACGCTCACGCCGAACCAGGCCGCCAGCCGTGCGCCGATCGGCCCGTCGGGTCCAAAGGCGAGCAATAGCACCCAGCCGGTCACCACCGGCGGCACCACCAGGGGCAGATGAACGATCCCGTCGAGCAGCACCCGCCCCGGAAACCGCCCCCGCGCCAGCAGCCAGGCGAGCCCGAATGCGATCGGCAGGGTCACAAGCATCGCCGTGCCCCCGACCAGCAGCGACAGGCGAACGATCCCCCATTCCTCGGCCGACAGCATCACACCGTCATCGCGTCGAGAAACCATAACGACGGAAGATCGCCTTGCCATCCGCCGACAGGAGGAAACGGCGAAATCCTTCCGCCTCGGGATTGGTCGAGGCCTTCAACCGGGCGAGCGGATAGGTGATCGGCGGATGGCTCGCGGCCGGGAACATGCCCGCAACACGAACCTTGGCCGAGGCCTTGGCGTCGGTGGCATAGACGATACCGTAAGGCGCAGCCCCCCGCTCGACCAGCGCCAGCGCGGCGCGGACATTCTCCGCACGCACGACATGCGGCGCAACCATCGCCCATGCACCCAGCCGTTCCAGCGCCGTCTTGCCATATTTTCCAGCCGGTACGCTGTCGGTGTCGGCCATCGCCAGCGCTCCGGCGGACAGGGTCTTGCCGAGCGTGCGCGTCGTCACCTGCCCGCCACGCCCCATAGGCGCGATGACGACCAGGCGATTGCCCAGAAACGCGCTGCGCGTCTTGTCGGCCAGCAATCCGTCCTTCTGCAGAACGTCCATCCATTGCTCATCGGCGGAGGCGAACAGGTCGGCCCTGCCCCCCGCCTGCACCTGCCGGGCGAGCGCCGAGGACGCGGCAAAGGAGATGACCGGACGCGGATGGCCCCGCTTCGCCCAGGCATCGGCGGCGGCGGTCATCGATTCCTGCAGGCTGGCGGCGGCAAGGACCAACGGGGCGCGGTCCTGCGCGACCGCCGGAGCCGACAGGCATAGCGCGCCGATCAGCGCGGCAAATCGAAATCCCATCGTCGGCGTTCCCCTTTTTTTGCCTGGATGGCGTCAATGGGCTGTAACGCGCAAGGAACGATTTTATCCCGTTGATCGCTGTGTGAAATTCCTCCCCAAGCTCGCTTGGGGAGGAATAAGGGGTTACGCCTCGTCGCCCATGCGCAGCGCCGCGATAAAGGCTTCCTGCGGGATGCTGACCGAGCCGTACTCGCGCATCTTCGCCTTACCCTTTTTCTGCTTTTCCAAAAGCTTCCGCTTACGCGTTGCGTCGCCGCCATAGCATTTGGCGGTCACGTCCTTGCGCATCGCGCTGATCGTCTCGCGCGCGATCACCTTGCCGCCGATCGCCGCCTGAATCGGGATCTTGAACAGGTGGCGTGGGATCAGTTCCTTCAACCGCTCGCACATGCCGCGCCCGCGTGTCTCGGCGGTGCCGCGGTGGACGATCATCGACAGCGCATCGACCGGCTCTTCATTGACCAGGATCGACATCTTCACGAGGTCGCCCTCGCGATACCCGATCTGGTGATAGTCGAAGCTGGCATAGCCCTTGGACAGCGACTTCAGCCGGTCATAGAAATCGAACACGACTTCGTTGAGCGGCAGTTCATAGGTCGCCTGCGCCCGGCCGCCGACATAAGTGAGGTTCTTCTGGATGCCGCGCCGGTCCTGGCACAGCTTCAGGATCGAACCGAGATATTCGTCGGGGACATAGATGGTCGCCTCGATCCACGGCTCGCTGATCGACTCGATCTTGTTGGGATCGGGCATGTCGGCGGGATTGTGCAGATCGATCTGGCCGCCGCCATGCGTCAGCTCGATCTGATAGACCACCGATGGCGCGGTGGTGATGAGGTCGAGATCATATTCGCGGGTCAGCCGCTCCTGGATGATCTCCAGATGGAGCAGGCCTAGGAAGCCGCAACGGAAGCCGAAACCGAGCGCGGCCGAGGTTTCCATCTCGAAGCTGAACGAGGCGTCGTTCAGCCGCAGCTTGCTGATCGACTCGCGCAGCTTCTCGAAGTCGTTGGCGTCGACCGGGAACAGGCCGCAGAACACGACTGGCTGCACCTCCTTGAAGCCCGGCAGCGCCTGCTCGGTCGGCTTCTTGGCGTCGGTCAGCGTGTCGCCGACGCGCGCCTGCGCCACGTCCTTGATCTGCGCGGTGATGAAGCCGATCTCGCCGACGCCTAGTTCGGTCAACTGTTCGATCTTCGGCCGGAAACAGCCGACGCGGTCGATCAGATGGGTGGTGCCCGCCTGCATGAACTTGATCTGCTGCCCCTTTTTCAGGGTGCCTTCCATCACGCGGACCAGGATGACGACGCCGAGATAGGGGTCATACCAGCTATCGACCAGCATCGCCTTGAGCGGTGCGGCCGCGTCGCCCTTGGGCGCAGGGATGTTCTTGACGATCGCTTCCAGGATGTCGCCGATGCCGATGCCCGACTTGGCGCTGGCCAGCACCGCGCCCGAGGCGTCGATGCCGATCACATCCTCGATCTCGGCGCGGACCTTTTCGGGTTCGGCGGCGGGCAGATCGATCTTGTTGATGACGGGCACGATCTCATGGTCGTGCTCGATCGACTGATAGACATTGGCCAGCGTCTGCGCCTCGACACCCTGTGCCGCGTCGACGACCAGCAGCGCGCCTTCGCACGCGGCGAGGCTGCGGCTGACCTCATAGGCGAAGTCGACGTGACCGGGCGTGTCCATCAGGTTCAGCGTATAGGTCTCGCCGTCCTGCGCCTTGTAGGCCAGGCGCACGGTCTGCGCCTTGATGGTGATGCCGCGTTCCTTCTCGATCTCCATATTGTCGAGAACCTGTTCGCTCATCTCGCGGTCGGTCAGGCCGCCGGTGAACTGGATCAGGCGATCGGCGAGCGTCGACTTGCCATGGTCGATATGCGCGATGATGGAGAAGTTGCGGATCTTGTCGAGCGGCGTGGACACGGGTGGAATGGTTTCCTGAAAAGCTATTCGGCAAGCCGTTAGCAAAGACTGGCGCAGATGCCAAAGCGATCAATTGCCGCCCGCGCATTTGCATAGCGGCTTTCGCCCTGCCCCTCGACCAAAGCATAGGCAACGCCGCGCCGGTCCAACTCTGCGCGAGAAAGGTCGAAGAAGCGCTGCCGCGCCGCCAGCGTGCCGAACAGGCGGGTGCCGTCCTCCACCCAGGGTAGATCGGGCGCGAAGAGCAGGTAGACGTCGGACAGCCGGTTCCAGCGGGCGAACCACGGATCACGCCGGCCGAACAGCATGTCGGCCCATACGGCGGTCATCAGCGGATCGGTATCGGTGACGACCGGCCAGGGCCCGCTTGCCAGCGCCGTCGCCAACATCACATCATGCCCCCGCCCGATCGCCACCAGATCGGCCATGGTGAAGTCGGTGCCATGCGCCTCGGCATAATCGCGGCCATATTCGGGGAGATACCGTCCGCCCAAGGCCTGGGCCAAGCGCGGCCCGACGGTCGACTTTCCGGTGCTCTCGGGACCGTGAAGGCAGATGCTCCTCACGCCCGCCCCCGCCATTCGCGATAGCCCCACAGCGACAGTCCCAGAAAGATCACATAGAGAAGCGCGGTCAACGTCAGCCCCTTCACCGCGTAGAGCGCGATGGACGAGAAATCGACCGCGATCCACAGCAGCCAATTTTCCAGCCGCCGCCGGGCCAGCAAAATCTGCGCCGCGACGCTGGCGACCGCATTGCCCGCATCCCAGAACGGCATCGCCGCGTCGGTCCAGTGCGCCATCGCCCCGCCCCATGCCAAGGACGCCATAGCGATCCCGGCGAGCCAGAGCGAGCGGGCGCGCAGGGACAGTGTCTCGACCGCCACCTCGCCTTCGCGCGCGACGCTGCGCCGCCAGACGATCCAGCCATAGAGATTGAGGACGAAGAAGAAGAGCTGCAACGCCGCATCGCTGTACAGCCGCTCGCGCCAGAACAGCAGGCCGTAGAGCGTCACCATCACCAGCGCGACAGGGTAGTTCCACAGGCTGCGCCGCACGACCAGCGTGACGTTCGCGACGCCGAGGAGAAAGGCGATGGATTCAAGCCAGGTCATGCCACCCGGTCACGCCGGATCGCCCATGCGGGGCGCTTCGCTATCGTTGGGTTGAGCCGCGCGCTTGGCGGCGGAAATGGTCGGGGAGAGAGGATTCGAACCTCCGGCCCCTGCCTCCCGAAGGCAGTGCTCTACCAGGCTGAGCTACTCCCCGACTAGAGAGTACGGACCGTTTTCGAAGCCTTTCGGGAAGGCCGATCCGTGCTGGAGGCGCGCCAATAGCCAGCGGTTCGGACGCACGCAAGCGGTTTTTTATCTGTCGCCAAAATTATTACAGATTTCGCCCCATCCGCCCCGCCAGGTCGACGATATATTGCCAGGCGACCCGACCCGAACGACTGCCCCGGCGCGTCGCCCAGTTGACCGCTTCATCGCCATCGAACGGCAGATCGTACCGCACCGCATAGCCCCGCACGATCGCCAGATACCCGTCCTGGTCGAGCGTGTGGAAGCCCAGGCTCAGGCCAAAACGGTCGGCAAGCGCCAGTTGGTCGTCGACCACGTCACGCGGATTGATCGCGCTATCCTGTTCGCTGAGGTCGCGGGGCAGCAGGTGACGGCGATTGGCGGTGACCAGCAACCGGACATGCGCAGGCCGCGCCTCCGCCCCGCCGTCCAGCAGCGAACGCAGCTTGCGGGCCTCCCCTGCCCCTTCGAAGCCCAGATCGTCGATGAAGACGGCAAAGGCGCGCTCGACGCCCTCTAGCATCGCGAACAATTCGGGCAGGCTGTCCAGCGCATCGACCGACACCAGCGCCAGCCGCCCCGGCCGATCCGCCTGAACGGCGGCGACGCTCGCCTTGACCAGCGCCGACTTGCCGGTGCCCCGCGCGCCCCAGAGCAGCACGTCCTGCGCCGCATGGCCATCAGCCAGCCGGACGAGATTGGCGAGCAATGCCTCCCGCTGGCGATCCAGCCCCTGGAGCAAATGCAATGGCACCGGCGCGAACCCCCGCGCGGCATGAAGCGCCCCGCCCCGCCACAGATAGGCCGGATGCGCGAGCGGATCGGCGGACGCCGCAGGGAGCGGCGCAAGACGTTCGAGGGCAGCAGCGATGCGTTCGAGTACGGCGGGGGCAAGATCGGTCATGCCTCCGCCGGTACGGCACCCACCTCCGCCTGCCAAGCGGCGAGCGTCAGAGTCCCGCGCGGTGCGCCAGAATCACGGGATCACCAGGCGCCAGAGCCAGCGCCTTGTCGAACAATTGCCGCGCGCCGTCATCCTGCCCGGCCGCCGCCAGCGCCTGGCCATAGGCATCGGCCACCGCTGCGTTCATCGGCTCCAGGCGATAGGCCGCCGCGCCATATCGCCGCGCCACCTCGCCATCGCCGATTTCGGCATAGGCAATGGCGAGATCGTGCAGCAGTGCGACGTCGCGCAGACCAAGCTGGCTGCGAAGCCCCTCCAATGTCTCGATCGCGGCATCCCATTGCCCGGCCTTCATCTGCCATTGCGCCAATAGCCGGCGTGCCACGATGCTCTGCGGATTCTGCGACAGGTACAGGCCCAGGCTGACCGCCGCGTCGCGGGCATGGCCGGTCCGCTGATAGGTATCGATCAGCCGCAACATGGTCGGCTCGTCAAAGGTCAGGTCGGCCGCTCTGGCATAAGGCGCCAGCGCCTCGGCATGGCGTCCGGCGGTCGCCAGCGTATCGCCATAGGCCAGTTGCGCGGCGGGGGCACCGGGGCTGGCCCTGACCAGTGCCTGTGCCGTCCGGATTGCGGCGGCCCGGTCGCCCTGGCTCGCCAGTCCACGGATCAGCCCCAGCGCATAGGTCGGGTCGCCCGGTGTCTCCTCTGCCGCCATCGCAAGGTCACCAAGCGGGCGATCGGGGCGAAAGATCGTCGAATCGCCCCGATCGGCATGGGCTGTCCGGTCGGTGAGGGCGGCGGCCTCCCCCGGCGCGGCGGTCATGGCCAGGCGGAGCGCATAGCCATCGGCATCCGCCCGCGCCAGGATAGGACGAAGCGTCGCAAGCGCGCCGGGCCGGTCTCCCGCGCCGAGCTGCGCCGCCGCCAGCAATTCGCGCGCCGCTATGTTCATCGGCTGCATCGCCACCAGCCGCGCCCAGGCGCGCACGGCCAGCTGGGGCTGCTTTTGCGCATAGGCCAGAGCGCCCTTCAGCAGCACCGCCGCCGGTCGCGCATAGAACGCACCGCGCGTCAGTTCCAACAGCTCCTGCGCCAGCGCATAGCGCCCCGCGCGCGCGGCGATGACCGCCTGAAGGTAGAAGGCATCGGGGCTCCCCGGCTGCGATACCAGCGCCGTACGGGTGACCACCAGCGCGTCGCTGGCCCGGCCCATATCGCCCAGAGTCGCGGCATATTGGATCAACGCTGGGTAGTGATAGGCATCGTGGTTCAACGCCGCCCGGAACCAGGGCAAGCCCGCCGCCAGTCCGTAACGCGCGCGCACCACCTCGCCCTGAAGCGTCAAGGCATCGGGATCGGCCGGGGCCAGCGCCACCGCTCGCGCGGCCGCCTGCGATGCGCCGTCCATGTCCCCTGCGCCGAAGCGGCTGCGCCCCAGATCGGTCCAGGCGCGCGCATCGTTCGCATCGCGGGTGACCAGCGCTTGCAGGTCCTGCCGCAGTTGCGCGCCGCCGCCGCCCTGCGCCGCTGCCAATTTGGCGGCAATCCGCGTCATCGCCGCATCACGCTCGGCGGGCATATGATCGACCGCGTCCTGCGCGCCCGCCAGATTGCCCTGGATCAGCCGTGCCTCGGCCCGCGCCGCCAGCGTCTGCTCCAGCGGCACGCCATCGGCCAGTGCCCGGTCGAGCGCGGCCTCCGCCGTCACCCCCTCACCCAGCAACAGGCTGGCGCGGGCCAGCAGCATCTGCGCGGCACGGGATCGGGGCGCGACCTCCGCCGCTTGTCGGGCCTGGTCATAGGCCGCATGATAATTCCCCGCCTCCAGCGCGATCGTCGCCCGCCGCAACGCCTGCGCCGGATCGATCGGGGGCTTGCGACCATGGAGCAGCGTGAACAGCCCCGCCATGGCCAGGCCGATCACGCCCAGCACGGCCAGGACGCGCATGCGCCGCCGGATCGACCGCCGCCGCCAGATGCGCCGCTTGCGCCGCAACATCGGATAGGGATGCGAGCGCCGCCGATCGCGCACCGGGGGCGTCGCAGCCGGATCGCCGGTCATGCTCAGCGGGCGCCCGATGGCCACAGGATGACGCGCAACGTCTGGAGCAGGATCAGCGCGTCGAGAAAGGGCGAGTAATTCTTGGCGTAATAAAGGTCATATTCCAGCTTGTGCCGGGCATCCTCGATCGACGCGCCATATGGATAGTTGAGCTGGGCCCAGCCGGTGATCCCAGGCTTCACCATGTGGCGCTCGGCGTAAAAGGGGATTTGCTGCTCCAGCTGCTCGACGAATTGCGGCCGTTCGGGGCGGGGGCCGACAAAGCTCATTTCGCCGGTCAAAACCGACCAGATCTGCGGCAGTTCGTCGATCCGTACCTTGCGAATGAAGCGCCCGATCCGGGTAATGCGGGGATCGTCCTTTTCTGCCCAGACCGCATGCCCCGCCACCTCGGCATCCTGGCGCATCGATCGAAGCTTGGGAATGTCGAAGGGCTCGTTGAACAGGCCCACACGCCGCTGACGATAGATGGCGGGGCCGCTCGATTCCAGGCGAATGGCGATCGCCGTCACCAGGATGACGGGCACCGCGACGATCAGCAGGATCAGGCTGACCGAAATGTCGAAGGCGCGCTTGGCCGTGGCCGACCACATGCGGCCCGAGGAAAAGCCCTCGGAAAAGATCAGCCAGCTATGGCTGACGGACGCCAGGTCGATGCGCCCCGTCTGCCGCTCCAGAAATGTCGATAATTCTGATACCTGTACGCCGGTCGTGCGAACGCGCAGCAAGTCCTGATAGGGCAACGAACCACGCCGCTCCTGAAGCGCCAGCACGACCTCGCTCGCCTCGCGGTCGATGACGAAGGCCTGCAGGTTGGGAATGGCGCTACGCTGGACCGCGCCGGGGATCGCGGCCTCCTGCGCATTCATGGCGATCGCGCCCGCGACCAGGAAATTGCTGCCCGGCCGTTCGGCAAGCGCGGCGATCTGTGCCGCCCGCTCGCCCGCACCCATCAGGATGACGCGTCGCTTGAACCGGTCGCCGCCCAGGAAGCTGCCGAGTAGCCCGCGCACCACGACCAGCAGCACGACCGCGAGGACCATCGAGAAGAACAGGCTCGATCGCCAATAGGACAGGGTCGGGAAGAAAAAGAAGATCAGCGACAGGAAGATCACGCCCAGCGAGATCGCGACCATCAGCCGCGCCGCAGCGAAACGCAGCGACAGGAACGAGGCGGCGGCATAGGCCCCGACCGCAAGCAGCGCGATCTGAAGCGGGATCGCAAAGCTCAGCACCTGGGGCAGCCGTTCCAGGAGCGACCCCACCGGATAGCCGATCTGCCGGGCCCGCAGCACCCAGCCGAGCTCCGCCGCCAGCATCAGCAGCAGGAAATCGACCAATCCCAGCAACAGCGCGGCATGGGGGACATAATGTTTGAACAGGCGGATCATCTACCGAACGGACATCCCCAACGCACACGCAACCCTGGCTTTCACACCGGCTTGTCCCAATTTTTACAGACAATGACAAACGAACGGTGAAGATATGCGTTCTGCCGCGTTATAGGCGATCCCGCCACCGCGATATGCGTCGGTGGCGCGGCAACAAGAAGGGGCATACATGCATAATCCAATCGTGCCGGTCATCCTGTCCGGTGGTTCCGGCACGCGTCTCTGGCCGATGTCCAAGCCCGAGATGCCCAAGCAGCTTCTGCCGCTGACGTCCGATGAGACGATGTTGCAGCTGACGGCGCAGCGGACCAATTCCAACGACTTCGCCGCGCCGATCGTCGTCGCGGGCCAGCGGCATGCCGATCTGGTCGAAAGCCAGCTGACCGAGGCGGGCACCCCGCCCCAGGCGCTGATCCTGGAGCCGGTCGCGCGCAACACCGCGCCCGCCATCGCGCTGGCAGCTTTGGTCGCCAAGCCCGAGGACGTTCTGTTGGTCATGCCGTCGGATCACGTCATCGCCGATCTCGACGCCTTCCACGCCGCGATCCGCGCCGCGCTGCCGATGGTGTCGCAGGGCTGGCTCGCCACCTTCGGCATCGCCGCCGACAAGCCCGAGACGGGCTATGGCTGGATTCAGGTCGGTCGCGAGATCGCGCCGGGCGTGCATCAGGTCGCCCGCTTCGTCGAAAAGCCCCGTCTGGAACGCGCCGAGGCCATGCTGGCGCGCGGCGACTATGCGTGGAACGGCGGCATCTTCCTGTTCCGCGCCGACCGCTATCTGGAGGAACTCGGCCAGCACGCGCCCGAAATGCTGGTCGCCGCCGAGCAGGCGGTTCGCGCCGCCAAGCGTGAGGGCAAGCGCATCTGCCCCGACGAAACCGCCTTTGCCGCCTGCCCGTCCGATTCGATCGACTATGCCGTGATGGAACGTGCCGACCGGGTTGCGGTGGTCCCCGTGGCCATGGGCTGGAACGATGTCGGCAGCTGGGACGCGCTGCACGCGATCAGCGAGCTAGACGGCTTCGGCAACGCGCATCGCGGCGAAGTGCTGGCGATCGACACCAAGAACTGCCTGATCCGTACCGATCGCGTGCGCGTGGCGGCGGTCGATGTGCAGGACCTGATCGTCGTGGCGAGCGGCGACGATATCCTGATCCTGCCGCGCGGGCGCAGCCAGGACGTCAAGAAGCTGATCGAGGCGATGAAGCGCTGATCGAACCGGCCGGGCCTGCGACGGCAAAGCCCGGCCAATCGTTTAGCCGATGGCGGACAGGACCTCGTCGATCGTCGTCGCGGTCACGCCGTGCCGGGCCAGCCGATCGAAAACCGCATCCCACCAGCGATCGAACATCGCCCGGTCGGCCGCATTGCGGACATAGGGCGTATGGCCCGGTTCCAGCGTCGGCGAGTGAAAGGAAAAGGTCAGCAGGCGGACCCCATCGGCCAACGCCCGGTCGATGCCCGCCAGCGCATCGCGTATCCCCACGCCTTCCGGCGTCAGGGGAATCCGGTTGAGCAACCCGGCCCGCGCCATCACGCCGCGCCCATGCGGCCAATGCCCCGCCCGGCGATAGAGGGCCGCGCCGCGTCGCCGGAGCAGGCCGGTATAGACGCTCGTCAGCGGCAGCTCGATCATCCCTTCGCGTCGGAAACCATGCGCATCGACGGCGCTGAAATCCATGCCGCCCGTCGCGCCATAATCGTGTAGCGCGCGCATCGAACTGTCGATCCGATAGCCCCGCTCCGCCAGCAGCGACAGTGAACAGGGGCCCAGTCCGTACCGGCCCGAACGGAAAATCCGCGGTTGCGTACCGAAGGAGGCGACGATCGCATCCGTCAGCGAATCGAGCTTGGCGATCTCAAGTCCGATCGGCAGATTGCCCGCATGGCTGGTAAACGGGTCGACAACCTCCTGATAAGGCGGCGTGACCCAGGCATGGAGCTGCGCGCCGATCTCCGACCGGCCGTCCGCCAGGCATTCCGACAGGATATCGACCGCCACCCGGTCGACCGCGACGGGATAATCGACCATGCAGGTCAATCCGACCCCGGCCTGGGCAAAGCGACGATGCGCTTCGCCAAAGGCCCGCATCGCCTTGGTCGAGCGGTGCCGCCGATCGAGCGGTGCCGTCCAGTCGAACTCCTCCTCGACATCGACCGTCACCAGGAAGCGCCGCCCGAAATCGGCGGGCCACGCTATCCGTTCGGCGGCGGCGGCGGCCTCGTGAAACCGGGGGCGAACGACGTCCGACACGGTCAGGCGATCGATGCCTGCCCTGCCCGCTGATCATCGCCGATGGGCAGCGCCAGGACGACGCGGTGCAGCCCGATGGTCAGCCCACCGCCCATCTCGGCACCCAGCTTGTCGATCAGGCGCAGCGAGAAGCCGGTGCCCAGCAAGGGCGCGCCATCGCGCTGTTCCTCGTCCCCGGCTTCGCTGAGCAGCGCGGCATCGGCCTCGACCGTCAGGGCAAGCGGGCGATCGATCCGCAACGCCGCCATACCCTGATCGACCGACAGGCTGGCAGTCAGGCGCTCACCGACCACGCAGTTCGACAGCAGCACCGAGAAGAGCCGCATCAGCAACCGCTCACAGGCCCGGTCGTCGGCCAGCGCCGCGATGGGCGAAGATGACGGATCGAACCGGATTTCCGCGCGACGCAGCTCCGCCAATGGCCGCAGATCGCCCAGCACGCGCTGAATCAGCGGCACGAGCGGCACGATCGTTGGGCGAAGTTCCAGCACATGGCCTTCGATCCGCGCGGCAGTGTCCAAATCCTCG
Source organism: Sphingomonas fuzhouensis (assembly GCF_034659795.1). Taxonomy (NCBI): domain Bacteria; kingdom Pseudomonadati; phylum Pseudomonadota; class Alphaproteobacteria; order Sphingomonadales; family Sphingomonadaceae; genus Sphingomonas; species Sphingomonas fuzhouensis. The sequence continues at coordinate 47,788 of NZ_JAXSQY010000008.1, read as the reverse complement.
ACCGAAGCCAGCAGATCGGCGGCCATCGACCGGATCGCGCTGGCGCGGTCGCGGTAGACGGGCGCGACGGGGCCCAGCAACTCGCTCTCGATCAGTTCGGCAAAGCCCGCCACGGCGTTGGCGGGGGTGCGGAGCTCATGGACCAGCTGGCGCAGCGAATCGGACGACGATGTCTCGGGCGCCTTTTCGACGACATTGGCCATCTCGTCCCGGCGCGGGCGACGGCCGCTGCCGCGATAGCCAGCATAACGTCCGGAAACGGAGTCGAAAAACGGCATGGCGGACACCCGCCACGACCCCGCCGCCGCCGAACTGCCGCCAATCTCCAGCCGCGCATCGCGAAAGCCCGAACGACGGCGGAACGCGCCCATGGCGACGCCGTCAAACTGCGCCAGCCCCTGCATCGCGGTTTCGGCGATGCTGACCCCGACCAGCGGGCCGCGCGTCACGCCTTCGACACCCAGGATCAGGCCGTTGGCGTCGGTTTCGAAATCGAAATGGGCGGGCCCGGCATCGCTCTGCGTCGCGCCGGTCACTTCCTCGCGCCGCTGGTTGAAGGCATCGATTCGCGCGACGAGATCCGCGATCTCGTAACGTGGCGGCGCGGCGGGCGGCGGCGCGTGTCGCATCGCCTCGGCCATGAACGGCAGGCTTCGCGCCACCTGGCCCAAGGCGACGAAGGGTGTAGCGGCCTGGGTCGGCAACGGATCGAGCAGAACCGATAGCGGCGGCGCCTCTTCCTCGACGGGCATCTCGGCCTCGGCAAGGACAGGTGCTTCCGCTGCGGGCGCCTCGATAACCGGCTCCGGCGCCGGAGCCGTTTCTGCGGCAGGCGCGATAACCTGCGGCGCAGCCTCGGCCGGGACGTGCGGCAGGACGAAATCGACCGCCCCGAAGCTGTCCAGGCCCCGCACCACCGCATCCGACAGGTCGCGACGGTGACGCAGGATCGATCGGGTGCGCGGGGTCAGGCGTGGCAGGATCGCCAGCCAGTCGGCATCGTCGAGCTGCGCGACGCGCAGCACGGTAGCGGCGACGGCCAGCGCGTCCTCGGCAAAGAAGCCGACCAAAGCGGCGGGCGGCCGGCTGCTACAAAGGATGCGCGCGCTCGCGACACGTACCGCCTCGGGCACCGCGTCACGCAGCGCGGCAAGCCGCTCCAGCATGGCGGGATCGGCAGGTGCGCGGCCACGGCTTATCAGGTCGACCAGCTGCCGCCAGGCGGTCTGCGCGCCGAATGGCGTCGCAGTGTCGGCCGATAAAATCGTCGCCAGACTATCGTCGAACCGCACTGAGCTCCCTTCACGCATGGCATATCGGCCTACAGGCCTTTCGTTTAACGTCCTTATCCTTCCAACTGGTAACCTGCAAATATCCTTATCCGTGCCGTTGCAATGCCGGAGAATTGCGGTAGTGCGTAATTTTCTTATAGTGTGCCGTTCAAGAGCATAGGGATTCGGCTTTTTATGTGGAGTATTGTGTAATGGCGCTCGATCGCATCGATCGACAGATCCTGGCGCTGTTGCAGGCCGATGGCCGTATGACCAATGTGGAGCTTGCCGAGCGCGTCGGTTTGACCGCGCCACCCTGCCTGCGTCGCGTCCGCGCGCTGGAGGAAGCCGGGGCCATTCGCGGCTATCACGCCGATCTGGACGCCGCCCGGCTGGGCTTTCCGATCACCGTATTCGCGATGGTGTCGCTGCGCAGCCAGGCCGAGCATGACCTGGCGGCGTTCGAGGCCCATGTCGCCGGAATTCCCGAAGTGCGCGAATGCCATATGCTCAACGGCGAGATCGACTTCATCCTGAAGATCGTCGCGTCGGACCTGAAGAGCTTCCAGGAAATCCTGACCGGCCATCTGACGCCCGCCCCCAATGTCGCCAGCGTCAAGACATCGCTGACTATCCGCACCGCCAAGCAGGTGTCGGGGATTCCGATCGAAGCCGATTGATCCGGTTTCGGTGGCAATAAAAAGGCCGGTTCTCCGTTCTGGAGGACCGGCCTTTTTTATTGGCGTTGGCGCTTGGCCTTCGACTTCGCCCAGTGAAAAGGCCCGCACCGTTTCCAGTGCGGGCCTCCATTCCTTAGACCTGGGTCGCCAGCCAGGTGGTCCAGAAGCTCGCCAGATCGGCGCGCGGCGCGCCCTTGACGGCATCGAACGCGGCCTTGGCACCCGCCTTGTCGCCACCAGCAGCCAGCGCGATGCCGAGGCGCGTATTCACCTCATTGGCATCGACGCCGCCCTTTTGCAGCGCCAAGCGATAGAGCTCGGCCGCCTTGGCGTAGTTGCCCTGGCCATAATAGGCCTCGGCCGTCAGCGCGGCGAGCTTGCCGTCGCTGGCCGACTTGGCGCGCGCCTCGGTCGGGGCGAGCGAGCCTTCCTGGCGGCTCTTGGCTTCGGCGGCGGTCAGCATCGCCTTGGCGGTGGCGTTGCCAGCCGGGATCTTGCCGGTCGCCATGCCTTCCTTCAGCACGGTGGCTGCCTCGGCGGGCAGGCCCTTGTCCGTCGCATACTGCGCATATTCCATATAGTCGTTCTGGTCGGCCAGCGACTTGGACGCGCGCATCAGGCGGAACAGATCCAGCTTCTGGTTCTTGTCCAGCGTCGCCAGCGAACCCGGCTGCAGGCCATAGATGACCAGGGCGTTGCGCCAGTTCTGCGCGGTCGGATAGGCCGCGATCCACTTGCGCATCCAGCCCAGCGTCTCGGGCACCATCTTGGCCTTGTTGGCACGACCGATGGCGAACTTGTAATAGTCCTCCGGCGCCTTCTGGCCCGAGGCGTTCATCTGGTCGATCACCGAGGCGAGTTCGGCGTTGCCGCCCGCGACATCGCCCATTTCGATCTTCGACTTGACGATCAGCATCGGCAGGTTCGGATCGTTATAGCCGAGCTGCTTGGCCTGCTGGAAATATTGCAGCGCGATCGGATACTGCTTGCCGTTGAAGGCCAGCGCACCACGACGATAGACGTAGCGCGGCTTGTCGGCCGCCGGGGTCGACGGGCTGGCGATCAGCGCGTCAAGCGGCTTGGCGAGCACCGACTCGTCGATCGGCGCGTTGGGATTGGCCTGCTGCGCCGCGAAGAGCTTGCCCGATTCGAGCTCGTAGCGCATCGCCGCCGCGATATATTTGTCGTCCTCGGTCTTGGCCGCGGCTTCGACGGCCGCGATCAGCGGCTCGGCGGCGGCATAGTTCTTCTGCTGCAGCACCGGCTGGGCGGCCTGAGCGGCCTTCAGCGCTTCGGGGCTCAGCTTCAGACCGCCTGCTTCTTCCTTCTTCTTCTCGGCCGACGCGGGCGCGGTCAGCACGACGCTGCCCATGCCCGTCGCGAGCGCGGCCGCCAGCGCGAGCTTCGGTATGATTTTCATGCGAATTCTCTCCAAGAATACAGCCGGTCGGTCCGGGATCGTCGATGGCAGGCTTGATAGGGACAGCGCGCGTCCCGTTCAAGCAAAGCAATTGATGGATGCCCCCACTTATCCATCCCGCGCTGAACGCGGATTGAACGCGAACGCTCCCGGCGCTAGCCCGCGCGGCATGATCGCCGTCATCTCCCCCGCCAAGACGCTCGACTATCAGAGCCCCCTGCCCGACCTCGCGCCCACCATGCCGCACTTTGCCGAGGAGGCGATGGCACTGGCCAAGGCCGCCTCGGGGCTTGGCGAGGAAAAGCTCGCCTCGCTGATGCGCATTTCGCCCGCGCTGGCGCAACTGAATGCCGAACGCTTCCGCGATTTCCCGACCGCACCCGAGCGGCCCGCGATGTTCGCCTTTGCCGGCGACGTCTATACCGGGCTTGAGGCCAAGTCGCTCGACATGCCCGCCATCCTGTTCGCACAGGATCATTTGCGGATGCTGTCGGGGCTTTACGGCCTGCTCCGCCCGCTCGATGCGATGCGGCCCTATCGGCTGGAGATGGGCACGCGCTGGGCGCCGGGTGGCGGCAAGCTGACCGACTGGTGGGGCGACCGGATCGCAGAACGGCTGGCCCAGGAGGTCGAGACGGAAGGATCGGGCACGATCCTGAACCTCGCCAGCCAGGAATATTGGCATGCGGCCGAGGGCAAGCTGCCCACCTCGATCCGCGTCATCGCGGTCGATTTCCGCGAAGGCGACCGCTTCGTCAGCTTCCACGCCAAGAAGGCGCGCGGCGCGATGGCCCGCTGGATGATCGAGCACCACGTCACCGATACCGACGCCATGCGCGGCTTCGATAGCGACGGCTATGCGTTCGACGCCGAGGCAAGCACGCAGGACCTTTGGAGATTCGTGCGATGAGCGCGTGGAAGCGGGCGGTCGTCATCGGCGCCTCGGGCGGGATCGGCGGTGCGATCGCCGACGCGCTGGAGGAAGAAGGCGTGAGCGTCACGCGCTTTGCCCGTTCGAGCCCTGGTGACGGCCATATCGATATCGAGGACGAAGCCAGCATCGCCGCCGCCACCGCGCGGATCGCCAAGGGCCCCGCCCCCGATCTGGTGATCGTCGCAACCGGCCTGCTCCATGACGGCGAGCATGGTCCCGAAAAGGCGATCGACCAGCTTTCGCCCGAATGGCTGACGCGCAATTTCGCGGTCAATGCGATCGGCCCGGCGCTGGTCGCCAAGCATCTGCTGCCGCTGATGCCGCGCACCGGCAAGACGATCTTCGCCGCGCTCTCCGCCCGTGTCGGCTCGATCTCCGACAATCGGATGGGCGGCTGGTACGGCTATCGCGCGTCGAAGGCGGCGCTCAACCAGTTTATCCGCACGCTGGCGATCGAGCATAAGCGGCGCAACGACCGCTCGATCGTCGTCGCGCTGCATCCCGGCACGGTCGACACCGCGCTGTCCCAGCCGTTCCAGGGCAATGTCCGCCCCGGCGGGCTGTTCACGTCTGACCGCGCGGCGGTGCAGCTGCTCGACGTGATCGACGGGTTGAAGGCCCCCGACAGCGGCAAGCTGTTCGATTGGGAGGGCAAGGAGGTCCAGCCCTGATCCTCGCAGAGAGGGATGCAGGGAACGCCGCAATGACGAAATGCGTGAGCCCTCAGGCCCTCAAACAGCCTTAAACCCTTACCAAATCAACATTATGACAAGATGGTAACATCTGCGACATTCCTCGGAAACCGCTTACTCCTCATAAGGACATGGCTGGCCGCCGTTTACTCCCGTCGGCGGCCAGCGCCTCCAAAGTCCCGCGATCCTGCTGCCGAGGGGGGAGCATAGGCGTCGGGCCCATCCCCGCCGCCCCGTTCCGCGCCGTCACCGTTTCTCCCGAACGGCCGCTCGCGAATGGGTTGCGCGGGGGTGGTCAGGCGCTTTCCGCTGGGCTAGGAACGACAATTCCCATCTGACCATCAAGCCGGAAAGCAACAGACTTTGGCCGACGAGACGACCCTCGCGGAACCTTCCGATATTTCGACGATCTCCATCGTCGACGAGATGAAGTCGAGCTATCTCGACTATGCGATGAGCGTGATCGTGGCGCGTGCGCTGCCCGATGTGCGTGACGGCCTGAAGCCCGTCCATCGCCGTATCCTCTATTCGGCCGCCGAAAGCGGCTTCGTCGCGGGCAAGCCCTATCGCAAGTCGGCGCGCATCGTCGGTGACGTGATGGGTAAATACCATCCGCACGGCGACAGCGCGATCTACGACGCACTGGCCCGCATGGCGCAGGACTGGTCGATGCGCGTGCCGCTGATCGACGGCCAAGGCAATTTCGGCTCGATGGACCCCGATCCGCCCGCCGCGATGCGTTACACCGAGGCGCGTCTGGCCAAGGTCGCCAATTCGCTGCTCGACGATCTCGACAAGGACACGGTCGACTTCCAGCCCAACTATGACGGCTCGGAACGCGAACCCACGGTCCTGCCTGCCCAGTATCCGAACCTGCTGGTCAACGGCGCGGGCGGTATCGCGGTCGGCATGGCCACCAACATCCCGCCGCATAACCTGGGCGAGGTGGTCAATGCCTGTCTCGCGTACATGGAAAACGGCGCGATTACGGTCGAGGAACTGAACGAGATCGTCCCCGCCCCCGACTTCCCGACAGGCGCGCTGATCCTGGGCCGTTCGGGCGCGCGCTCGGCGTACCAGACCGGGCGCGGTTCGATCATCGTGCGTTCGCGCCACGAGATCGAGGAGATGCGCGGCGACCGCCGGGCCATCGTCCTCACCGAAATCCCCTATCAGCAGGGCAAGAACGCCCTGGTCGAGAAGATCGCCGAAGCCGCCAAGGAAAAGCGGATCGAGGGGATCAGCGACATTCGCGACGAGTCGAACCGCGAAGGCGTTCGCATCGTCATCGACCTGAAGCGCGATGCGACCCCGGAAGTCGTGCTCAACCAGCTCTGGCGGCACACCCCCGCCCAGACCAGCTTCCCGGCCAATATGCTTGCCATTCGCGGCGGGCGGCCCGAATTGCTGAACCTGCGCGATATCATCCAGGCCTTCGTCCAGTTCCGCGAGCAGGTCATCACCCGCCGCTCGAAGTTCGAACTGGCCAAGGCGCGCGAGCGGGCCCACATCTTGCTGGGCCTCGTCATCGCGGTGACGAACCTGGACGAGGTGGTGCGCATCATCCGCGGCTCGGCCTCGCCCGTCGCCGCGCGTGAAGCGCTGCTCGCCCGCGAATGGCCGATCGCCGAGATCGCGCCCTATATCCGGTTGGTCGAAGCGGTCGAGAGCGAAGGCTTTGGCGACACCTATCGCCTGTCGGAGACTCAGGTTCGCGCGATCCTCGACCTGCGCCTGCACCGCCTGACCGCGCTCGGCCGTGACGAGATCGGCGACGAGCTGAAGGGTCTGGCGGACTCGATCACCGAACTGCTCGAAATCCTCGCCAACCGCGTGAAGCTGTATGAGGTCATGCGCGGTGAGTTGGTGGTGATCCGCGACCAGTTCGCGACCCCGCGCCGCTCGGAAATCGCTGCCGCTGCCGACGGTATCGACGACGAGGACCTGATCGAGCGCGAGGACATGGTCGTCACCGTGACCATGCAGGGCTATATCAAGCGCACCCCGCTCGATGCCTTCCGCGCGCAGAACCGGGGCGGCAAGGGCCGGTCGGGCATGGCGACCAAGGACGAGGACGTCGTTACCGAGCTGTTCGTGACCAGCACCCACACGCCGGTCCTGTTCTTCTCGAACCATGGCAAGGTCTATCGCTACAAGGTCTGGCGTCTGCCCGAGGGTGGGCCCGCCACGCGCGGACGGCCGATGGTCAACCTGTTGCCGCTGGCACCGGGCGAGGTCATCTCGACCGTGTTGCCGCTGCCGGAGGACGAGGCGGAGTGGGGCGCGCTCCACGTCATGTTCGCCACCGCCAAGGGTGCGGTGCGCCGCAACTCGATGGATGCGTTCACCAACGTCCCCTCGAACGGCAAGATCGCGATGCGTTTCGAAGAGGGCAGCGAGGACCGGCTGATCGGCGTCGCGCTGCTCGGCGCCGAGGACGATGTGCTGCTCGCCACCCGTTGCGGCCGCGCGATCCGCTTCGCCGCCGACGATGTGCGCGAGTTCCAGAGCCGCACCTCGACCGGCGTGCGCGGCATCGCGCTCAAGGGCGAGGACGAAGTTATCTCGCTCTCGGTCCTGCACCGCGTCGGCACCACCCAGGAAGAACGCGAGGCCTACCTCCGCTTCGCCCCCTGGAAGGGCGAGAAGGAAGGCGAGCCCGAACTGTCGGTCGAACGCTATGAGGAGCTGCGCAACTCCGAGCAGTTCATCCTGACCGTCTGCGCCAATGGCTATGGCAAGCTGTCCTCGGCCTATGAATATCGCCGCACCGGTCGCGGTGGTCAGGGCATCACCAATATCGACAATATCGCCCGCAACGGCGATGTCGTCGCCAGCTTCCCGGCGTCCAAGGGACATCAGCTAATGCTGGTGACCGATCAGGCCAAGCTGATCCGCATGTCGCTGGCGAGCTTGCGCGTCATCGGACGCGGCTCGGCGGGTCTGCGGCTCTTCAACGTCGCGGCGGGCGAGCATGTCGTCTCGGCCGCGCGTATCGAGGAAACCGAGGAGGATGCCGAGATGAACCTGGCCGACGGCACCCCCGACATCGCACCCGAGCCGGATGCGGTCGTCGGCGAGAACCTGGCGGCGGGCCCGGAGGATGGCGAATGAGCCGCCCCGCCACCGCCTATAAGGTACTGACCGCCGATCAGATGGCGGTGCTGGAAAAAGAGGGCGTCTTTGCGGGCGCACCGGTGGATGTGGCCGATGGCTATATCCACCTGTCCACCGCGGCGCAGTTGACCGAGACGGTCGACAAGCACTTCGCCGGCCAGACCGACCTGCATATCGCAGGCGTCGATCTGGAGGCGATGGGCGAGGCGGTGAAATGGGAAGAAAGCCGGGGTGGCCAACTCTTCCCGCATCTCTACGCCCCGCTGCCGCTGGTGGCGGTCATCGCCTATGGCCCGATGGAGCGGGACGAGGACGGATCGGTACGGCTGCCCATTACCGGCTGACGCCGAACGATATCATGGATGAAGGATGTTTCGTCATCGAAACGTCACCTATTCCTAACACCGCCTTTACGCTCTCCTTCTAAAACGGGCGGCCATGAAGCCGCCCGTTTTCTCATCCTGGACAGCCGATGGCGAAAGTCCGGCGATCGCGACCGATGCGTCGTTGATCGACGCGATCGCGCTGTTCCGGCAATATCCGGACATGCGGCTGCTTCCCGTGCTGGATGCCGAACGGCGGCCGGTCGGCGCGATCACCGAGCGCGATGTGAAGGCGCTGCTCTACAATCCCTTTGGCCATGCGCTGCTCCACAATCCGGATTTCGGCGCCAGCCTGACCGCCTATATCCGCCCGCATCCCTGTTGCGATGAGAATGCGCCGCTGGCCGAGAAGCTGGCGCTGCATGCCGATTGGGGTGCCCCCGACGCGCTGATCCTGACGTCGCGGGGAATTTTCGTCGGGTTGCTGGAGGCCGCCAGGATCGCGCGGATGGCCGCCGATGCGCAGATGGCACTGGCGCAGGAGCGTCTGGCGCGAGCCCAGCGGATCGATCAGGCCGCGCGTTTCTTCACCGCCGACATCGCCGCGCTGACCGAAACGCTGCTGCGTGCAACGGGCGATATGGGTCGGATGGCCAGCGATCTGGCCCGCTATGCCAGCGAAACCATGCTCGGCGCGGACCGGATGACCAAGGATATGGCCGATACCGGCGCGGCGCTCGGCGATATCGCGGCGCGGGGCCGTAGCCTGGCCACCGCCTTTGCCGATATCACCCGTGACATGGATCAGGCGGACAGCATTCGCGAAGCCGTCCGTACCCGTATCGCCGCCACCGACGACCGGGCCGAGGCATTGGCCGCCGGTGCCAGCACGATCGACACGCTCCTATCGCTGATCGAGAATGTCGCCGCGCGCACCAATCTGCTCGCCCTGAACGCCGCGATCGAGGCGGCGCGGGCGGGCGAAGCCGGACGCGGCTTCGCGGTCGTCGCGCACGAGGTTAAGGCACTGGCCGGACAGACCCGCGAAGCCGCGCGCGATGCCGCCCGCAATGTCGGCGCCGTGAAGGACAATATCCACGCGCTGGTCGCCGAACAGGTGCAGCTCAACCGCAAGGTCGATGCGATCGGCAATATCTCCCAATCGATCGACGAGGCCGTCGCGGCGCAAGGGCTCGCGACGACCGCGATCGCGACCAATGTCGAGCAATCGGTCGTCTCCGCCGATCGCATCGGCCAACAGGTCCAGCAGATCCAACAGGATGCGACCCGGATCGATCAGGACGCCGGATCGCTCCTGACCCTGGCCGAAGCGCTGGAGCGAACGATCGAGCACCTCCGCGACCGGAGCGCCGCCTTCGTCGCGACCGTCGCCTGATCGATCAGACGTAGAGGTCGACCACCGTCATATCCTGCCCCACCGCCTCCAGCAGCAGGGTCCGGTGGCAATGGCAAGGATCGCGCTCATAGCAGAGCAAGGCGCTGGGCTTGTCACGCGCCAGATCGAGCATCCGTTCGGCCGCGACCTGTGCCTCGGGCAGCGCGAGTTGATGGTCGTACACCTCCCGCAGCGTGCCGACATCGCCCTTCTTGGCCGCATCGCGCCCCCGCTTGGGGGTGCCGAGGTCCTTCAGATGGACATAGTCGATCCCAGCTTCCTTCAACGCGGCGGCGAGCGGCGATTTGGAGAAGCCCGGTCGCCGCGACAGGGGCAGCGCCCGGACATCGATCAGCCGCTCGACCCCGGCCTGTTTCAGCGTCGCCAGAAAGCCGTCGACGGTCGCGCCCTCATATCCGATGGTGAAGATGGTGGTCATGAAGGGCAAGTGGGGTGCCGCACGGGTCACGCCAAGTCCTTCCACCCGGCGGTTTACCGGTCTAAAGCCCGGCGATGACGTATGACATTCATGTGATCGGCGGCGGCCTGGCCGGGTCCGAAGCCGCGTGGCAACTGGCCGAGGCGGGGCTGAAGGTACGCCTGTCGGAAATGCGCGGCGGGGCGGACACGACGCCTGCCCATCATGGCGGCGATCTGGCCGAGCTGGTATGCTCCAATTCCTTCCGGTCGGACGATGCGACTTCCAACGCGGTCGGCCTGCTGCATCAGGAGATGCGCGCGCTCGGTTCGATCATCATGGCCAAGGGGGACACCCATGCGGTGCCCGCCGGTTCGGCGCTGGCCGTCGACCGTGACGGCTTTTCGGGCGGGGTGACGGCGGCGCTTGAGGCGCATCCCAACATCACCATCGTCCGCGAGCGCATCGACGCGCTGCCAGAGGGGCCGGCGATCATCGCGACCGGCCCGCTGACCGCGCCGTCCTTGGCGGGCGGCATCGGTGAGGCGACGGGTGCCGAGGCGCTGGCCTTTTTCGACGCGATCGCCCCCATCGTCCACCGCGAGTCGATCGACATGGACGTCGCCTGGTTCCAGAGCCGCTGGAACAAGGGCACGGGCAAGGACTACATCAACTGCCCGATGGACAAGGAGCAATATTACGCCTTCCATCAGGCGCTGCTCGACGGTGAGAAGACCGAGTTCCGCGAGTGGGAAAAGGACACGCCCTATTTCGACGGCTGTATGCCGGTCGAGGTGATGGCCGAGCGCGGGGTCGAGACGCTGCGCTTCGGGCCGATGAAGGGCGTCGGGCTGGACGATCCGCGCACCGGGCGCTGGCCCTATGCCGTCGTCCAACTGCGCCAGGACAATGCGGCGGGGACGCTTTGGAACATCGTCGGTTTCCAGACCAAGCTGAAATATGCCGAGCAGATCCGCATCTTCCGCACCATTCCCGGCCTGGAAAAGGCCGAGTTCGCGCGGCTGGGCGGACTGCACCGCAACACCTTCATCCGCTCGCCCGAATTGCTCGACGCGACCTTGCGGCTGAAGTCGCGGCCGAACCTGCGTTTCGCGGGCCAGATCACCGGGTGCGAGGGTTATATCGAGAGCGCGGCGATCGGCCTGCTCGCCGGGCGGTTCGCCGCCGCCGAGCTGACCGGTAAGATCATTGCGCCGCCGCCGGTCGAGACGGCGCTGGGCGCGCTGCTCGGCCACATCACGGGCCTCGCGGAGGCCGAGACCTATCAGCCGATGAACGTCAATTTCGGCCTGTTCCCGCCCATCCCCGGCAGGACCAAGAAGGCCGACCGCAAGCGGATGTACACCGACCGCGCGCGCGAGGCACTGCCCGGCTGGCTCAACTCTCTTCCGCCGGGGCCGCCTCCGGTGCCTCAGCCGATGCCGTTCGTGCCGGAGGACAGTCCCGCCGAACAGCCGGTCGACGCTTGACGGCGGTGGTGGCGAACTCGGCCGCGTTCATCGTGCCCGACCTGTCATGGTCAGCGGTGGCGAATTTGGTCGTGGCCTTGATCGCCCATTCGTCGAAGCTCAGCTTCCCGTCGCCGTCGCGGTCCAGCTTGGCATAGGCCTTGCGCCGCGCGGCGAGATATTCCTCGCGTGTGATCGTGCCGTCGCGGTCCTTGTCGTAACGGTCGAAACGCTTCTGCTCGCGGGTTTTTGCCGACGCTTCAGGTAAGGGCGCGTCGTCCTCGGCGGTTTGCGCAGGCGCGCTCGCCGCGGCGCTGGCGGCGGGAAGCGGGGACGGAGCATCCGGGCGGCTGCCCCACAGGAACATACCTGCCCCCACCAGCACGAGCGTGCCCAAGCCACCAGCCAGATAGCGCCACATCTTCGTCTCCCCCCGTCAGACGGACTATGGTTAACCGGGGTTGGGGATGAGCGGCAAGGGATTCCCTTGGCCTTCGACTTCGCTCAGGCTGAAAGGGGGTTGGTATTGACTGACCCATCCCCCATTCGCTCCACCCCGGCGTAGGCCGGGGTCCAGTCTCCGCAAAGTCGGTGGCGCGCTCCTCATTCGCTTGGGAAGCAAAGGCCCAGCGCCTTCGATAAGGCAGCGTAACTGGACCCCGGCCTTCGCCGGGGTAGGAAGTTGGGACGACTGGTCAGCGTCCCGTCAGACCGTGCCACGCCAACCGCGCAGCGCGCATCGGGTGGCCGGGCAGACGATCCGGATGGCGCAGGCTTTCGCGCGCCAGAACGGCCAAACCGCTCAAACCCCGAACCGGCTTGGGTGATTTCGACGCCAGCACCGCATCAAGGTTCGACACAGCCGCAGCCCCGATTTGCGCACGGGTCGCATCATCGGAAACATGCTGCGCCAGATCGGCCTTGGCCCAGCCTGCCCCCAGCGGCGCCGTCCCCGATTGCCCCAACAGCCGCCCGACGCTCGCAAACAACACGCCACCCCGCGCCTCGGCATGGCGCGCGATCCGTTCATCATCCAGCGGCGTGCCATCATCGAGCAGCGCCTCCCACCCCTCGATCATCGGCGCGAGGTCCGCTCCCCGCACACCGCCGGGCAGCACGGACGCTGCCAGCCGCTGCAACACGGGATGCGCGGGCGCGGCCTCATGATCGAGCTTTTCCAGCGCCTCATACCACCAGGTCAACCGCATCTGGCCGATCATCGGCTCGGTCGTGCTTTGCAGGATCGAGGCGAGTTGATGATCGAGGTCGAGCAACGCCGCGAAGCCCTCCCGCACCGCTGCTGGCGCATAACCCACCGCCAGCGCTTGTTCGCGCATCACCGCGTCGACGGCGGGCGGCGGCGTGTTGGATGCAGGAGAGTCGGTCATCCCCTGCCATTCGCACAGGTGGCGCCCACGAAAAAGGGGCCTCCCGGCTCCCCGGAAGGCCCCTTTCAAACCAAAAGGTTACCTCACGGCTTAGCCGCGATAGGTGACCTTCTTGACCGCCGCGACGACCTTGTTCGCGTCGACCAGCGCCAGCTTTTCGAGGTTGGCGGCGTAAGGCAGCGGCACGTCCTCGTTGGTCACGCGCAGCACCGGCGCGTCGAGGTCGTCAAAGCCCTCTTCCATCACGACAGCGGTGATTTCCGACGCGATCGAGCAGGTGGGCCAGCCTTCCTCGACCACGACCAGACGGTTGGTCTTGGCCAGCGACTTCAGCACCGTCTTGGTGTCGAGCGGGCGCAGCGTGCGCAGGTCGATGACCTCCGCGTCGATGCCCTCACCGGCCAGCTTTTCGGCGGCTTCGAGCGCGACGCCCACGCCGATCGAGTAGGACACGAGGGTCACGTCCTTGCCCTCGCGCATGATCCGCGCCTTGCCGATCGGCAGGACGAAATCGTCGAGCTTGGGCACGTCGAACGAGCGGCCGTACATCAGTTCGTTTTCGAGGAAGACGACCGGGTCTTCCGAGCGGATCGCCGCCTTCAGCAGGCCCTTGGCATCGGCCGCGTCATAGGGCGCGATCACGATCAGGCCGGGGACGCTCGCGTACCACGGGCCGTAATTCTGCGAGTGCTGCGCGCCGACGCGGCTGGCGGCACCGTTGGGACCACGGAACACGATCGGGCAGCGCATCTGGCCGCCGGACATATAGTTGGTCTTGGCGGCCGAGTTGATGATGTGGTCGATCGCCTGCATGGCGAAGTTGAACGTCATGAACTCGATGACCGGGCGCAGGCCGCCCATGGCCGCACCCGTGCCGACACCGGCAAAGCCGTACTCGGTGATCGGCGTGTCGATGACGCGGCGGTCGCCGAACTCGTCTAGCAGGCCCTGCGTCACCTTGTACGCGCCCTGATACTGGGCGACTTCCTCGCCCATCACGAAGACACGGTCGTCGGCGCGCATTTCCTCGGCCATCGCGTCGCGCAGCGCTTCGCGGACGGTGAGCTTCACCATCTCGGTGCCTTCCGGGATTTCCGGCGAGGCGGGCGCTTCCTGCTCGGCGCTAGCGACCAGCTTCTGGGTACCGCTTTCCTGTTCGGCGGCGGCCGCACCTTCCGGCATCGGCGGCGCGTTGTGATCGGTCGCCTCGTTCTTCGGCGCGGCATTGGCCGCATCGCCCGAACGCGAACCCGACGCGGCGGCGGTCGAGACGTCCTCGCCCTCTTCGGCCAGCAGCGCGATGGCGGTGCCAACCTTCACATTGTCGGTGCCCTCGGCGACCATGATCTTGGCGATCACGCCTTCATCGACGGCTTCGAATTCCATCGTCGCCTTGTCGGTCTCGATCTCGGCCATGATGTCGCCGGACTTGACCGTATCGCCTTCCTTCACCAGCCACTTGGCGAGCGTGCCCTCTTCCATCGTCGGGGACAGGGCCGGCATCTTGATCTCGATCGCCATCTCAGTAACGCTCCACCAGCACTTCAGTGTAGAGTTCAGCCACATCGGGCTCGGGGGTCTGCTCGGCGAAGTCGGCCGCCTCGTTGACCTGCTTGCGGATATCCTGCTCCAGGGCCTTCAGATCGGCCTCGGTCACGCCCTGTGCTTCGAGCAGCTTCTTGACGTGATCGATCGGGTCCGACTTGTCGCGCACGCCCTGCACTTCCTCGCGGCTGCGATACTTGGCGGGGTCGGACATGGAGTGACCGCGATAGCGATAGGTCTTCATCTCCAGGATCACCGGACCCTTGCCCGCGCGGACCCAGGCCAACGCCTCTTCGGCCGCGCCACGGCAGGCCAGCACATCCATGCCGTCGACCTGGATGCCGGGGATGCGGAAGCTCTCGCCACGGCGATACAGCTGATCCTCGGACGAGGCGCGGTTGACGGCCGTGCCCATGGCATATTGGTTGTTCTCGATCACGAAGATGATCGGGAGCTTCCACAGCTCGGCCATGTTGAAGCTCTCGTACACCTGGCCCTGATTGGCCGCACCGTCGCCGAAATAGGCGAGGCAGACGCCGCCATCATTGCTGTACTTGTGCCCGAACGCCAGGCCGGTGCCCAGCGACACCTGCGCGCCGACGATGCCGTGGCCGCCATAGAATTTATGCTCGGTCGAGAACATGTGCATCGACCCGCCCTTGCCCTTGGAGATGCCGGCGGCACGCCCCGTGAGCTCGGCCATGATGACCTTGGGATCGATGCCGTAAGCCAGCATATGGCCATGGTCGCGATATCCGGTGATCACCGAATCCTTGTCGCCATCGAGCGCCGACTGCAGGCCCACCGCCACGGCTTCCTGGCCGATATACAGGTGGCAGAAACCGCCGATCAGGCCGAGGCCATAGAGCTGGCCCGCCTTTTCTTCGAAGCGACGGATCAGGAGCATCTGCTTGTAGAAATCCAGCAACTGTTCCTTGGTAGCCTGGAACGGTTGCGGTTCGGCGGGACGCTCCCGATTGGGGATGGGGGGCTCGCTGGTACGGCTTGGAGCTTTTGCCACAGTCGGGAACACCTTTGTTTCCGTTAGGGAAGGATGGGAGCCTATTGGCGCGCTTTGTCATGAAACTCAATTCCCCCTGACAATTCCCAGCAGGACAGGTGGAATTTACGCGCCGATAGCTTTGCCTCGGTTGCCTTGTCGGCTGCCCTAAGCCTACAACGCTGGCCGATTATGGATAGACCCATTCACCCGTTCCGCATCGCCAATTTCCGCAGCTACTGGCTGTCACGGTTCAGTGGGACCATCGCCGTTTCCGCCATGTCGATCGTCATCGGCTGGCAGGTGTATAATCTGGCGCGTGAGACGATGGACGTGCGCCAGGCCGCCTTCATGCTGGGCATGATCGGTTTCGCGCAGTTCGTGCCGCTGTTCCTGCTGACCCCGATCACCGGCCTGGTCGCCGACAGCGTCGACCGGCGCTGGATCGTGCGGGCGACGACGGGGCTGCTGGTGCTGACCGCCGCATCGCTGTGGTTCCTCACCTGGTCCGGGCATCTGACACTCGGCGCGCTGTTCACCGCCGCCGTCGCCTTCGGCATCGCGCGGGCCTTTTCGGGACCGGCTTATTCCTCGCTCGCGCCCAATCTGGTGCCGCGTGAGAGCCTGCCGACCGCGATCGCGGTCAGTTCGATCGCATGGCAGGTCGGCACGATCGCCGGGCCCAGCATCGGCGGCCTGCTCTACGCGATCCATCCCGAATTCGCTTACGGCGTCGCGACCCTGCTGTTCGCCATCGCGCTGCTGTGCATTTTCCTGATCGGCCCGGTGCCGCAGCCGCCCGCGCAGACCGATCGCCGTCCGCTGACCCGAATCGTCGAGGGGTTCAGCTATGTCCGCCGCAACCGTTTGGTGCAGGCGGCGATCACGCTCGATCTGTTCGCGGTGCTGTTGGCGGGCGCAACCTCGCTGCTGCCGGTCTATGCACGCGACATATTGCATGTCGGGTCGCAGGGGCTGGGCGTGCTGGCGGCGGGCATGGGGATTGGTGCGGCGACCACCGCCATCTGGTTCTCGTTCAAGCCGATGCACTCCAATGTCGGCGTGAAGATGCTGATCGCGGTCGTCGTCTTCGGCCTGTCGATCCTGACCTTCGGTATCGCCAGCCACATCACCGGTGCGCTCGGCCTGACCAGTGCGACGCTCGGACTGGGCGGGGTCAGCATCTTCGTCCATCCGGCCTTCCTGCTCAGCCTCGTCGCGCTGGTTTGCGCGGGCGGCGCGGACATGGTGTCGGTCTATGTCCGTCAGTCGCTGATCCAGCTCAACACGCCCGATGCGATGCGCGGCCGGGTGAGCGCGGTGTCGCAGCTGACCATCTCTGCCTCCAACGAACTGGGCGAGTTCGAGAGCGGGGTCATGGCCTCGATCCTCGGCCCCGTCGGCGCGGTGGTGTTCGGCGGGCTAGGCGCGATCGGCGTGACCTTGCTCTGGTCGCGGCTGTTCCCGGAACTCCGGCGCGCGCGAACCTTTGATCCGCCTGAAATCCTCGAAACCGAACCTGCCCACGGAGAAGCCAAGCCATGAAGGCCAACACCATCCTGGAAACGATCGGCAACACGCCGCACATCAAGATTCAGCGGCTGTTCCCCGGATCGGAGGTCTGGATCAAGTCGGAGCGCTCCAATCCGGGCGGTTCGATCAAGGACCGAATCGCCCTCGCCATGGTCGAGGCAGCGGAGGCCAGAGGCGACCTGAAGCCCGGCGGCACCATCGTCGAGCCGACGAGCGGCAATACCGGCGTCGGCCTGGCGATGGTCGCGGCGGTCAAGGGTTACAAGCTGATCCTGGTCATGCCTGAGTCCATGTCGATCGAGCGCCGCCGCCTAATGCTGGCGTACGGCGCGACCTTCGACCTGACCCCGCGGGAAAAGGGCATGAAGGGCGCGATCGAACGCGCGCTGGAGATCGTCCGCGAGACGCCCGGCGCGTGGATGCCGCAGCAGTTCGAGAACCCGGCCAATATCGATGTCCATGTCCGCACCACGGCACAGGAAATCCTGAACGACTTCCGCGATTCGCCGATCGACGTCATCATCACCGGCGTCGGCACCGGCGGCCATATCACCGGCGTCGCCGAGACGCTCAAGAAGGAATGGCCGCATCTGAAAGTCTATGCAGTCGAGCCCGCCGCCTCGCCGGTCATCCAAGGCGGCCAGCCGGGTCCGCACCCGATCCAGGGCATCGGCGCAGGCTTCATCCCCGCCAATCTCCACACCCAGGCGATCGATGGCGTGATCGAGGTCGACGCCAATGTCGCCAAGGACATGGCGCGCCGCTCGGCGACCGAGGAAGGCATCCTGGTCGGCATCTCGTCGGGTGCGACACTGGCGGCGATTCTGCAAAAGCTGCCCGACCTGCCCGATGGCACCCGCGTCCTGGGCTTCAACTATGACACGGGCGAGCGGTATCTGTCGGTGCCGGACTTCCTGCCCGAACAGTGAGCGACACGTCCCGGCCGCGCGGCGGCATCCGCGCGGCCCTGTTCGCAATCGCCGGTACGGCCAGTGTCGTACCGGCTTTGATCGTGGCGAACGCACCCGACATTCCCCGACGCGCGCATCGGTCGGTCCAGCGGACCCGGCCTGCCCCCCGCGTGGTGCCGCCCGCCGAACTGCCCCCGGTCGAGCCGGTCGCGTTCGTCGACATGACGCCCGACGAAGCGCGGGCCTATAATGCGGGCATCCCCTTTTCGACCGATCCGAACCCGGCCGCGCGCCCCTTCGTCTATCGCGGATCGCCGGAGGACAAGGCACGCGCGCTCGACTGCCTGGCGGCGGGCGTCCTGTACGAGGCAGGCGACGACGCCAAGGGCGAGCAGGCCGTGGCGCAGGTCGTGCTCAATCGCCTTCGCCATCCCGCCTTTCCCAAGACGGTGTGCGGCGTGGTGTTCGAGGGCCAGGAGCGCACCACCGGCTGTCAGTTCACCTTCACCTGCGACGGCGCGCTGACCAAGTGGCAACCACCCGAGGCCGCCTGGACCCGCGCGCGCGCGATCGCGGCCATGGCATTGAACGGCAAGGTCTTCCGTCCGGTCGGCCATTCCACGCATTACCATACCGATTGGGTCGTCCCCTATTGGCAGGCGAGCCTGGACAAGGTGGCGCAGGTCGGCAGCCATTTGTTCTTCCGCTGGTCCGGTTGGTGGGGAACGCCGCCCGCCTTCAACCGACATCTGGTAGCGGGCGAGCCGGTCATCGCGGCACTGGCCCCTTTTTCGCCCGCGCATAGTGCCGGAACCAAGGCCACCGACCAGGCAGGGGCCGCGCTGGCCGAGGGTGACGTCGCCACCGGCACGACCGGCCCGCTGGCCAGCGACCCGGACATGTTCCTCGCCCCCCTCCCCATCGGGCTGACTCCGGAGGGCTTTCCCGCCTATGCGATGACGCTGTGTGGCGAGCGCAAGCATTGCACGGTGATGCTATGGCGCGAGGGGCCTGTCCCGCAGGCGGTGCCGCTGACCCCGGCCCAGATGCAGACGATGGCGTTCAGCTATCTACGGGATACCGCATCCGGGCTGGAGCGGACGCTGTGGAACTGCAAACTCTATCCTCACATGCCCGCCGGACGCTGCATGAAGCGCCAGACGCTGACGGTCATCCCGCCCGCTCCCGTGCCGACTCCGACGCCTATGGCCAGCCCCTCACCCGCCGCGCCCGGCGAATTGAACGGTGTACGACGCGCGAGCGCCGCCACGCCGCCTGATACGACGAAACAGCCCTGATCGCTCAATCGCGGTGCGAGCGGACGACGGCCACGAAGTCCGTCAATTCGGCGATCGCGGCGTCGATGTCCTGCTTCTGGGCCTGCAAGGCGGCGATCTTGGCATCGCAGCGTGCGATCGTCACCTCGCGCTGAAGACGGCGACCATCGTCCAGATCGTACAGGTCGATCATCTCGCGGATATCGGCCAGGCTGAACCCCACCCGCTTGCCGCGCAAGATCCAGGCGAGCCGGGCGCGATCCCGCTGCGAATAGATACGCTGTGTGCCGCGCCGCTGGGGCGAGATCAGCCCCTCATCCTCGTAGAAGCGCAGCGCCCGTGCGGTCACGCCGAATTCGGTGCACAGCTCGGTGATCGAATAATCATCGCGATCGGCGCGCGGCAAAGGTTCGGCGGAGGCGGCGACCTGAGTCATGATCGCCGAAGCTAAATACCCTTTACGTGCACGTCAATCGCCGCAGAGCGCGGTGCCGTTTGCGCCGTGCAGCGTGCGTGCCTCGGCCACCGACGCGCTGATCCGCTCGACATTCAACGCCGACAGGGTCGCGCGGCCGGTGCAAAAGGCATGGCAGGCGGACGGCAGCGCGGCGGGAAACTGGATACTGTCACCATCGAACCGCGCGGTGAAACGACAGGCGCCCAGCACGATCTTCAGGGCGGCCCCCGACCGCTCGAGCGTGCCGGTGGCATTGCACCCCTGCCCCTCGCCATAATCCAGCACGACGCCGATCCGCCGCATTGAATCAGCCTTGGCATCGCCCAGCGGCAACACGCACATCCGGTCGGTGTCGCGCGACCAGATGCCATCGAGCGGTGCGGCCGCCGGATCGGCGACCAGTCCGGCGGCGATGCTGGCGGCCTCCAGTTGGTCGCCCGCCATATTGTCGCCGCCCTCCCCCGCCTGGCCACATGCGCCGAGCAGCAGCGCCGTCGCCAGCACGACCAACCGTCCGATCACGCGACCGGCGCCAGCCCGTCGCCCTCGATCCGCCGAAAGAAACAGCTGCGCGCGCCGGTATGGCAGGCGGGTCCGGCCGGATCGCAGATCAGCCAGATCGCATCCTGATCGCAATCGATCCGCATCTCGACGACGCGAAGGACATTGTTGGAGCTCTCACCCTTTTTCCACAACCGCGCCCGGCTGCGCGACCAGAAATGTGCCTCGCCGGTGGTGCGGGTGGCCTCAAGCGCCTCGGCATTCATATGCGCGACCATCAGCAATTCGCCGGTGGCGCGATCGGTCGCGATCGCGGTCAGCAAGCCATTGGCATCGAATTTGGGGTCGAGCGTCAGCCCGGTGTCGCGGTGGTCGGCCATGGGGCGGCGTTAGAACGGATTGCCGCTCCCCTCAATCACCCATGGTCGCGAATCGCCTTGATGAGATCGTCCTTGTTCATCCTGGACCGGCCCTCGATCCCGATCTTCCGGGCCTCGTCCATCAGCGCGTCCTTGGTCCGGTCCTCCAAATGGGTGGAATTCTGGTCCAGGCTGCCCTTCGCCTTGGCATTGGCGATGCGCGCCGCCTTCTCCTTGGATTCGCCCTGCTTGCGCAGTTCCTCGTACAGCCCGTCATCCTTGATCTGGGGCCCGTGATCGCGCGCCATATGGCATCTCCTGCTTTCGGGTCCGAAACGCAGCCTTTGCGAAAATGATCCCCGCCATGATGACAAACAGGCGACAAACGCGGACGACGTTCCTATATGCGCCCCGTCTGCCCCTTAGTTGCGAACGTTGCGAGCGCCTCTCTTATGCTGACCACCAACCCCTTCGACGACGACAAACTCCGCGAGGAATGCGGTATTTTCGGTGTGTCCGGCGCTGACGGCGCGGCTGCGCTGACCGCGCTGGGCCTGCATGCGCTCCAGCATCGCGGGCAGGAAGCGGCGGGGATCACCAGCTTCGACGGGACGCTGTTCCATACCCACCGGGCGATGGGCCATGTCGCGGGCAATTTCGACCGCGACGACGTGATCCGCAGCCTGCCGGGCGACGTCGCCTGCGGCCATGTCCGCTACTCGACCACCGGCGAGACCGCGCTGCGCAACGTCCAGCCGCTTTATGCCGACCTGTCGACCGGCGGTTTCGCCATCGCGCATAACGGCAATATTTCCAACGCGATGAAGCTGCGGCGCGAACTGGTCCGGCGCGGTTCGATCTTCCAGTCGACCAGCGATACCGAGACGATCATCCACCTCGTCGCCACCTCCAACTATCGCACCCTGCTCGACCGGTTCATCGACGCGCTGAAGCAGGTCGAGGGCGCCTATTCGCTGATCGTGATGACGCCGGAGGGCATGATCGCCTGCCGCGATCCGCTGGGCATCCGACCGCTCGTCATGGGCCGCCTGGACGGCGCGGTGATCTTCGCGTCGGAGACGGTGGCGCTCGACGTGTGCGGCGCGACCTTCGAACGCGCGGTCGAGCCGGGCGAGCTGGTCATCGTGCAGGGCACCGAAATCCGCTCGATCCGTCCCTTCCAGGCGGTGGATGCGCGTCCCTGCATCTTCGAATGGGTCTATTTCAGCCGCCCCGATTCGATCGCGGGCGACCAGTCGGTCTATTCGGTGCGCAAGGAAATCGGCGCGCAGCTGGCCCATGAAGCGCCGGTCGATGCCGACCTGGTCATCCCCGTCCCCGATTCGGGCGTTCCCGCCGCGATCGGCTATGCCCAGGCGTCGGGTATCCCGTTCGAACTGGGCATCATCCGTTCGCATTATGTCGGCCGCACCTTCATCCAGCCGGGCGACAAGGTCCGCCACCTCGGCGTCAAGCTGAAGCACAATGCCAATCGCGCGCTCATTCAGGGCAAGAAGATCGTCCTGATCGACGATTCGATCGTGCGCGGCACCACCAGCCTCAAGATCGTGCAGATGATGCGCGAGGCGGGCGCGGCGGAGGTGCATATGCGCATCGCCTCGCCCCCGACGCGTCATAGCTGCTTCTACGGCGTCGACACGCCCGAGCGCGCCAAGCTGCTCGCCGCCAAGCTGGACCTGGGCGGCATGACGGACTTTATCCATGCCGACAGCCTGTCCTTCGTCTCGATCGAGGGCCTCTACAAGGCGCTGAACGCGGCGCGCGGCGACAAGCCCAGCTATTGCGACGCCTGCTTCACCGGCGACTATCCCACCACGCTGACCGACCATGACGAAACCGCCTCGGTCGACCAGTTCGCGATGCTGGCCGAGCGGGTCGCCTGATGGCGGGCCCGCTCGACGGCAAGCTGGCGCTGGTCACGGGTGCCAGCCGGGGCATCGGCGCGGCTACCGCCATCGCGCTGGGGGCGGCGGGCGCGCATGTCGTCCTGACGGCACGTAGCCCCAAGGGGTTGGAGGAAGTCGAAGAGACGATCTTCAACGCCGGTGGTTCGGCCACCATCGCCCCGCTCGACCTGACGGAAAATGAGTCGATCGGACGGCTGGCGAGTGCCATCGGCGAACGCTGGCAGGCCCTCGACGTGCTGGTGCTGAACGCGGGGATGCTGGGCTCGCTGGCCGCCGTGCCCGCCATCGACGCCAAGGAGTTCGCGCGCGTCCTGACCCTGAACGTCAGCGCGCAGGCCGCGATGATCGCCGCGTTCGATCCGATGCTGCGCCGCTCGGGCGGCGCGCGGGTAATCGGCGTGACCTCTTCGGTCGCCCGCAAGCCGCGCGCCTATTGGGGCGCTTACGGCGCGTCCAAGGCGGCGTTCGAGACGTTGCTTGGCGCCTATGGCGACGAAACGTCCGAGATCAGCGCGATCCGCACCGCGATCGTCGATCCCGGCGCCACCCGGACCCAGATGCGCGCCAAGGCCTATCCCGGCGAAGACCCCGCCTCGGTCAAGGCCCCGGAGACGGTGGCGGCGCGCATTCTGGAGCTAGCGATCCAGGGGTTCGCGCCCGGACATTTCGAACGGGTTGGTCTTTAAATATCGGTAAGGCCGCACGGGCTAAACACCGTCATTGCGAGCGTAGCGAAGCAATCCGGGGTTGGATCAGGACGCCCTAGATTGCTTCGCTATGCTCGCAATGACGGTGTGATATACCCTCACCGCAACGTCGCGACGATCCCCGCCATTTCGAACACCGTCCCCTGCGCATCGAGCGATAGGCCGCGTGCCG
The DNA here is from genome assembly GCF_034659795.1 of Sphingomonas fuzhouensis. NCBI lineage: Bacteria > Pseudomonadati > Pseudomonadota > Alphaproteobacteria > Sphingomonadales > Sphingomonadaceae > Sphingomonas > Sphingomonas fuzhouensis. Next base: position 24,290 of record NZ_JAXSQY010000008.1, on the reverse strand, counting down.
CGCCCGCCAGATCCTGCGCAGCGGCATAGGCATCCAGCGCGACCTTCAATCCCGGCCCCGACCGCCCGCGCGCCCGCATGGCGATGAAGGCCGGCACCCGGTCCAGAAACGCCTCGTACCGCGCCTGCGCCGCCTTGCCCGCCAGTGCCTTGGCCAGCTTGACCCGATCGGCATTGCCGGGATCGCCTGTCTCCGCGATACGCGCGATCGCACTGTCGAGCCCGGCGATGTTGAGCCCGGCAAAACGCAGCGCCCGTCCCGGCGCACCGTCCGCGACCGCGACCAGCGCGGCGATCTCGTCCTCGTCCGCCTCGGGCAGCTGCATCCGCAGGACCCGCCCCGTGTCGGCGTCGCTCAACCGCTCGAACCGTAGCAGGCGGCAGCGCGAGCGGATCGTCGGCAACAGACGCCCCGGCGCATGGCTGACCAACAGGAACACCGTGCCCGCAGGCGGCTCTTCCAGGTTCTTCAGCAGCGCATTGGCCCCGCCGCGCTCCAGATCGTCGATCGCATCGATCAGCACGACCCGCGCCGGTCCCATGGCGGGCGCAGTCGCGAACATCGGTTGCAGCGTGCGGACCTGTGCGATGGTGATCGAGCGCGCGAGGTCCTGATCGGGCTTTTCCGCATCCTTGGGCAGGCGCGCCATCACCCGGAAATCGGGATGCGATCCAGCCGCCATCAACTTGGCGGTCGGATGATCCTCCGGCACGGCGAGGCCGGGCGGCAAGTCCCCCGCCCCACTCGCCCGCGCGAGCAGCCGCGTGGCCGCCGCGCGCGCGAAGCTGGCCTTGCCCACACCCTCAGGCCCGGCAATCAGCCAGGCATGGTGAAGCTTGGCGCCCCCCAGCGCGGCGGCAAAGGCGGCCTGGGCCCCGTCATTGCCGACCGGCAGGATCACGGACGGCTCAACCGAAGAGCGAGGTCAGCCCGGCCCAGGCGCGGCCGAAAAAGCCCGCTTCGGCGACGTCCTTGTCCGCAACCAGCGGCAGGCGCTGGGCGGGCATGTCGGGCGATCTGACGACCAGATCGGCGATGTGCTGGCCTGCCTTGATCGGGGCCTTGATCGGGCCCTGATAGACGACCTTGGCGCTGATCGCGGGGTCGAGACCGGCGGGCAGCGTCACGGTCAGCTGGCGCGGCGCGATCAGGCCGACCTTGCTCGACGATCCCATCTGGACCTCGGCATCGGCGACCTTCTTGCCCTTGGCGACGACGGGCTTGGCCTGCCAGGCGCGGAAGCCCCAGTTCATGAACTTGACCGATTCCTCCGCCCGCGCGCCGAAGCTGTTCAGCCCGGCGACGACCATTACCAGACGGCGGCCATTCTGTTCCGCCGAGCCGGTAAAGCCGAAACCCGCCTCTTCGGTATGGCCGGTCTTCAGACCATCGGCACCCGCGACGCGGCCCAGCAGCGGGTCACGGTTGGCCTGGGTAATGGCGTTGCCGCCCATCGTCTTCCCCCACGAGAAATCGCGGCGCGAGTAGAACTGCTTGTAGAGCTGCGGGAAGTCCTGGATCGTATGTTCGGCCAGATCGGCCAGGTCACGCGCGGTGACATAGGTCACGCCGCCATCGGGCCAGCCGTTCGAGGTGCCGAAATGGCTATTCGTCAGCCCGATCTGCTTGGCGGTGCGGTTCATCCGCTCGACAAAGTTCGGCTCGGTGCCCGCGATATGCTCGGCCAGCACGACGCAGGCATCGTTGCCCGACAGCGTCACGATACCATAGAGCAGATTGGCGACGCTGACCTGCTCGTTCGGCGAGAGGAACATGGTCGACCCCGCCTGCGGGCCATGCCACTTCTTCCAGGTCTCCGGCTGCACCGTGACCATGTCGTTCAGCTTCAACTGCCCCTTCTTGATGAGGTCGAAGGCAACATAGACCGTCATCATCTTCGCCATCGAGGCGGGCGGCATCCGGCGATCGGCATCCCGCTGGAACAGAATCGCGCCCGAGGACAGGTCCTTCATGAAGGCGACCGGCGCGGGCGTGTCGAACTGCGGCGCGGCCGCGATCGAGGGATGGGCCAGCGCGACGAGGGCGAGCGGGGCGGCGAGGGATGCGTACAGGGTCTTCATGGGTGTTCCGTGACCAAAGGGCGGGGCGAGGTCAATCCTGATGCAGGATGCGGGCGTCGTCATAACCCGCCTCGACCGCCGCGTCACGCAGCGCTTTGGCGGATTCGGCATTCATTCCCGATCGTTCCACCCGCCATACGCGACCGGCGGCCGTCGCCCGCGCGTCGAAGCGCCGGGCCAGCGCCTGCGCACGGGCATGGCTGGAAAAGCTGGCGATCTGCACGCGGTAGCGGGCTTGCGGGTCGAGCGCGATCGGGCGGGCGACCGGCGGAACGGCACTCGCTCCGGCCAGGATCAATCCGGGTCGGTCCAGACCCGGCGTCAGCGCGCGCAGCCGGATATTGGCGACCGCCCGGCGATTGGTGCCGAGCAGTCGCGCCGCGCCCAGCGACAGGTCCGCGACCCGATCGGCGCGCCCCGGCCCCCGGTCCCCGACCCGCGCGACGATCGTGCGGCCGGTGTCAACATCGGTCACCTCGACCATCGAATCGAGCGGCAGTGATCGGTGCGCGATCATCACATCGTCGGGATTGAATCGCTTGCCCGTCGCGGTGCGGCGTCCGGCCAGCTCATGCCCATACCAACTCGCCCGGCCGGTCGCGTCATATTTGCCATAGCGTGCGGGCGCGGCGTCCTCGGTCGGAGCGGCTGCAACCGGCCCAACCCAAACCGGCGCAACGAACGCCAGCGCCCATAGCGCGATCGCCTCAGCCCGCAATCGCATCGGCCAGCAACCCTACTGACAGCGCGTAGAAGTTCGAGCAGTTGTAATCCAGGATCACCCGGTAATTGCCGGTCAGCAGATAGGCGGTCGCTCCCTGCCCGTCCGGCTCCATCAGCGTGGCGAGCACCTGGTCATTGGGCCAGGCCGCGCCCTGCGGCACGATGCCCATCGCCCGCCATTCGGCGATCGTCCGCCAGCCGCTATGCCGTTCGAACACGCGCGGGCAACGCGGGCTGACCAGCCGGTTACGCACCATCGCGCGGTCGAACCCGGCAGGCACGGTCACCGCAAAGCCCCAGGGCTGGCCCGCGCGCCATCCGGCATTGACGAAATAATTGCCGATCGAGGCCAGCGTATCGGCCTCGCTGTTCCAGATATCGGCGCGCCCGTCGCCATCGCCGTCACGCGCCAGCCGCAGATAGATGGAGGGCAGGAATTGCGGATTACCGGTCGCCCCGGCCCAGCTGCCCTTCAACTGCTCGCGCGTGACGCCGCGATCCATCATCTTCAGCGCGGCGATGAACTCGCCTTCGAACAGCGGGCGACGGCGCCCCTCATAGGCCAGGCTGGCCAGCGAGCGCAGCAGGTCGAAATTGCCGGTATAGGCGCCGTAATTCGTCTCATGGCCCCAGATCGCGACCATGATTGATTCAGGGACGCCCGTCTCCCGCTCGATCCGCGACAGGCGCGGACGCTGCGCCAGATATTTGGTGCGCCCCCGCCCGATCCGCGCGGCATCGACATGCGCGGCCTTATAGGGCGCGAACGGGCTGAACCCGCTATTGGCCGGGCCGCCGGGCTGGCGGCGGTCGAGCTCGATCACGCGGCTATTGAGCGTCAGCGTCGGCAGCACCGAATCCAGCGTCGCACGGCTGACTCCTTGTGCCAGCGCGGTGCCGCGCACCTGTTGCAGATAGGTCTGAAACCCGGCCTCGTCCTGCGCGCAGGCGGGTGCCGCGCTGACCGAAGCCGCAAAGATCGACACGATGGCGAGGCGCTTCAAACGCCGGGTAATGTCCCCCCACATGGACGCCTATGTGCCATAGCCGGACCGAAGCCGGAACCTCGCACCACCGCAAGGCTGGCACGTCCAGCCGCGCCGCCCGCTCTCAAATCGACAGTGGATTCAGCCAGCGGCTTGGCGTAGAGGCCCCTTCCACCGCGACCCCGGAAGAGTGGCCGAGCGGTTTAAGGCACCGGTCTTGAAAACCGGCGATGGTGCAAGCCATCCGTGGGTTCGAATCCCACCTCTTCCGCCATATGGCATCGTTATTATTGCGCTTTACTGGCCACATTCGCGCGGCACCCACACTCATACCCATTTTTGCTTTCGATTCCGGGCTTGATTGCCCGAACATCGGCGAACGCCACGACACACTTGCGGCATCGCGCGTCACTTTCCGGGACTATGCGCAATAGATAAACCGTCTCTAGCGTACGGTCCTGGCATCCCATTCCCGGCGAATTGGAGAATGGGATGCCAGCTAGTTCACGAAACCATATCAGATGTCAGCACTGGCTGACATTGAGGTCATTGATGACGCTGTTGTAGGTCTGGAGCAGCGTCTCGGCATCTTGCACTTCCTTCGGCTTCATCATCTGGAATGAAGAGCCGTTCTTGCGATCCTTGGCATAGGTGCCGTCCTCGCTACGCTGGATGATATCGCGTCCCGCCGCGAGATAGGCATTGGCATGCAGCATGAAGCTGGCGCACGCCGTCTTGTCCTTTTCGCGAACCTTGTTGTCGAACTGGACGGCCATGGTGTTGAACTGGTCCAGCGATGCCTTGAATGCCGCCTTCTGGTCGCCCAGTCCCTTGCCATCGAGCACGCCCGAGGCATGGTCCATGCTTTCCTTGAGATAATAGACCGTACCCTTGCGATAATAGTCCAGCGTATCCTTCTTGGTCGCCTCGAACGCGGCCTTGATGCGCGCGCGATCCTTGGCATCGATGGCCTTTGCATAGGTGGCCTGGGCGGCGGCGACCTTGTCCAAGGCAGCGATCAGCGCAGGCTGGAGTTCGCGCCCATGGGCGCCCTTGTCGCTCATATAGCTCTTCGCCTCGATATAGTTGGCCATATCGCGGTAGAGCGGCGCGACCGTCCCAAGCGCTTCGCTATAGGTGCGGGCGGCGCTGTCGAGTTCCGGCATGGCGGGCTTCATGGCCAAGGCCTTGTCCAACTGCGCCTTGATGCGATCGATGCCTGGGTCGGATGGGAAGAACAGTTTCGTCAGATCCTTGCCGCTGTCGAACATCGGTTTGATCGAGCGCTGATAGGTCGCCGCGATCTCGGCAAAAGGCGTGCGCGCCGTATTGGCCGCTTCGACATAGGCATTGTATTTCTGCATCTCGCTCTGGTCGGCGTCCGTCGCCACGGCGCTCGAATTGTCGCCTCCCTTGCTCCCGCACGCGGAGAGCGCGAGCACGCAAGCGGGAAGAGCCATGGAGCGGAGCAATATCCTGAACACAGAAACCACCTCTGTTTTGTTGACGCCAACGAGCACCTCCAAGTCCTTGAAAAAAGGACTATCGAGCCGCCGGCGCTCCCTATGCCCTTCTTGGACTCAGCTTTCAAACGCGGGGGGTCAGGTTTGCCCGGCAAGGTAAAGGGCGGGTCTCGGTGCCGGACGCAGCAGCGATGCCTGACGTTGATCGCCGCATTTGGCAGGCGTATCCATCCGACATGACCCGCAATCGACCTTGGCGAAAAGCCCTGATCGCGTTGTTTGTCGCGATCGTGGCTTTCACCGGCTACCACGCGGTTCGAACAGTCAGCGATGCGATATACTGGAACGCGCACCGCGACGAACCGATCGAGCCGTGGATGACGATAGGCTATGTCGCGCATTCCTATCACGTGCCCCCGCACATCCTGCATGCCGCCTTGAACATGCCGCCGGAGCCGGATCGTCGACCTCTTGCCCGAATCTCGCGGGACAGCGGACTGTCGATGGCGCAGATCGAGGCGAAACTGACCCATGCGATCGTACATGTACGACCGCCCTACCCGCCCCCCGGCCCGCCGCCGCCACCCACCATGCCATCACGATCGTCATCGCCCGCCAAATGACGGACCAACTGCTTGAGCTGTTGACGACCTATGGACTGCCCGCGCTTTTCGTCGCGATGGTCCTGGCCGCCGCGGGTATGCCGTTCCCCAGCTCGCTGACGTTGGTCGCCATGGGGTCGTTCGTCGCGCAGGGAGAACTGTCGTTCTGGCCCGTGATATTTGCGGGGTCCGCCGGTGCGGTCGTCGGCGACCAGATCGGCTATGCTTTCGGGCGATATGGCGGGCGGCCGCTGCTCGCGGCGGTCACCAATCGCATCGGCGGGGCCGACAAGGTCGCACAAGCCGAAGCCTATTCGCGCAAATGGGCGGGTTGGGGCATATTTTTCAGTCGATGGCTCATCGGGCCACTCGGACCATGGATCAATGTGACCAGCGGGCTGACCCGATACCCCTGGATGCGGTTCGTCATTCTGGATGTCGCGGGTGAGGTCCTGTGGCTGTTGATCTACGTCTCACTCGGTCGCGCCTTCAGCGACCAGGTTCAGACGATCGCCAGCCTGCTTGGCAACTTGACCTGGGTGATCGTGGGCTTGCTGGCTGCCATAGTGCTGGGATGGAAGCTCTTCGGACGGTCGCAGGCGGTGTCGGACGATAGCGAATAGCGATCGCTATCAGCGCAACTGTCGATCGCCCCTAACAATCCGTCTTAACCTGCCGATTGGCGTCGGCGATCATGCGCGCCATACGCTCGGCATCCTTGGCGATCTGCTCGTCGTCCAGTTCACGGCGCAACCAGCGCAGCTCGTGAAGCTTGCCGCTGTCGTCCAGTTCACCGCATCCAACCCGCTTGCCATAGTCAAGCAACGCACAATTCGCGCCGGGAACGTGCGTCCGAACGATCTGCCGTACCCGATCGATCACATACTCACCGGTGCCTGCAATCTGTGCCATGTCGTCCTTCCATTTGATGACGTGGATAGCATTCCTACCGCCGCCCGCGAAATGGAAGCACGAAAAAAGGGCGCGGCGGCCCGGACCTGCGTCCGGACGCGCCGCGCCCTCGATTTGGGCCTGCGGGCTTAGCTCGCCTGGTTGGCCGACACCGGCTTGGCTGTCACGTCGAAGCGGTCGGCGTTCATCACCTTCACCCACGCCCGCACGAAGTCGCGCACGAACTTTTCCTCATGCCCGTTCTCGGCATAGACCTCGGCGGTCGCACGCAACTGCGAGTTGGAGCCGAAGATCAGGTCGGTCCGGGTCGCGCGCCACTTTTCCTGACGGCCGCCACGATCATAACCGATGAACTTCTCGTCGCTCGACGCATCGACCAGATCCCAGAAGGTATCGTTGTCGAGCAGGTTGACGAAGAAGTCGTTGGTCAGCTGTCCCGGACGATCGGTCAGCACGCCTTCGGGTGCATCGCCGAAGTTTGCGCCCAGCACACGCAGGCCACCAACGAGCACGGTCATTTCCGGCGCGGACAGCCCGAGCAGCGCTGCCCGGTCGAGCAGCAGCTCCTCGGTCTTTACCGGGCTACGGGTCTTCAGATAGTTGCGGAAACCATCGGCCTGCGGCTCCATCCACTTGAAGCTCTCGACATCGGTCCATTCCTGCGTCGCGTCACCGCGACCGCCCAGGAAGGGCACGCTGACGTCGAACCCGGCATCCCGCGCCGCCTTCTCGACCGCCGCCGAACCGGCCAGCACGATCGCATCGGCCAGCGACATGTCGCCACGCAGTTCGTTCAGCTTGGCCAGGACGGTCTGGAGCTGTTCGGGCTCGTTGACCGCCCAGTCCTTTTGCGGGGCCAGCGCGATGCGGGCGCCGTTCGCGCCGCCGCGATGGTCCGACCGGCGATAGGTCGAGGCAGAGGCCCAGGCGGTCTTGACCAGTTGGGCGACCGTCAACCCGCTCGACAGCACCGCCTCCTTGAACGCCGCGACGGCATCGTCCGACGGCGCGGTGCCTTCCGGCACGGGGTCCTGCCAGAGCAGCGTTTCTTCCGGGGCTTCCGGCCCGAGATAGCGGATCTTCGGTCCCATGTCGCGGTGGGTCAGCTTGAACCAGGCGCGGGCGAACGCATCGTCGAGCGCCGCCTGGTCGTCGCGGAAGCGCAGCGCGATTTCGCGGAACTCAGGGTCCATCTTCAGCGCCATGTCGGCGGTGGTCATCATCGTCGGCACGCGCTTGTTGGGATCGCGCGCGTCGGGTGCCATGTCCTCGGGGTCCGGATTGACCGGAGTCCACTGCTTGGCGCCCGCCGGGCTCTGCGTCAGTTCATAATCGTATTTGAACAGCAGCCGCAGATAGTCGCCGGTCCACTTGGTCGGATTGTTCGACCATGCGCCCTCGATGCCCGAGGTCGTGATATGGCCCTTGCCGATCTCCTCGCTGTCGGTCAGCCAGCCCAGCCCCTGCTGGTGGATCGCCTCCGACGCGGGGTTCTTGAAGTTTACGGGGGGCTTGGCGCCATGCGCCTTGCCGAACGCGTGGCCGCCAGCGGTCAGCGCGACCGTCTCTTCGGAGTTCATCGCCATCCGCTGGAACGTCGCCTTCATGTCGCGCGCGGATTTCAGCGGATCGGGATCACCGCCCGGCCCTTCGGGATTGACGTAGATGAGACCCATCTGGATCGCGGCAAGCGGTCCTTCGAGTTCGGGCAGTTCCTCGGTGATACGAGTCTGCGCGCCTTCATCGACCCACAGTTCCTCGGCACCCCAGAAGGTGTCGCCTTCCGACGCATAGACGTCCTTGCGGCCGCCCGCGAAGCCGAAGGTCGGCCCGCCCATGCTCTCGATCGCGACATTGCCCGCCAGGATGAACAGGTCGGCCCAGCTGATATGCTTGCCGTATTTCTGCTTGATCGGCCACAACAGGCGTCGCGCCTTGTCGAGATTGCCATTGTCCGGCCACGAGTTCAGCGGCTCGAAACGCTGCTGTCCCGACGACGCACCGCCGCGCCCATCGGTCACGCGATACGTACCGGCGGCATGCCAGGCCATGCGGATCATAAACGGGCCATAATGTCCGTAATCGGCAGGCCACCACGGCTTGCTGTCGGTCATCAGGGCAAGCAGGTCGGCCTTCAGCGCGGCATAGTCGAGCGTGTTGAACGCCTCGGCATAGTCGAAGTCTTCGCCCATCGGATCGGGCGAGACGCCGTGCTGGTGGAGCATGTCGACGGGCAGCGCATCGGGCCACCAGTCCTTGTTGGTCCGCCCCAGCAGCGACCGGGCCTTGACCTCGCCGCCACCCTTGCCGCCCATTGGGCAACCGCCGCTCTTGGGCTGTTCGTAATCGGCCATGTTGGTGTCCTCTTCCAGCCGGTGTTACCTTCACATCGAAAGATGGGCGTCCGAAAAGAAATCGTCAAATCGATTATTCGGAATTGATAGATCATATAATTCAATCAGGACTCACGCCAAGCCTATGTCCTTCTGAAACCGGGGCGCGCGGTCCAGCGGCATGTGCCAAGACCATGAACGCTGCTGATCACTGCTAATTTAGGCCAATCAGATTTTTGGGAACATGTGCGTAACGAGATGGGTTATATGATCCAGGTTAAATAGGTGGGTCCATGCGTTCGATCCTGTTGCTTGCTGGCGCCGGATGTCTTGCAATCGGCGCTTCCGCTATTGGCCAGGCCTTGCCTCCTGGTCCTCCGGGAGGACCTCCAGGCGGGGGACCTCGGCCTGATGCTGGCCCTGCTGGACGGGATGGCGGTCCCGGGGGCGCGGCGCCCAGGGCGCCGGATCGCGGCCCGGCGGGTCCACCGCCAGGCGGGCCGGGTCCAGGTAACCCAGGCCGCACCGCCGGTCCCGGTCCTGCCGGCAGGCCCGATATGGGTCCCCAGGCGCGCCAGCCTGATGCGCCGCCGCCCGGTATCGCCGCTGCTGGTGGACCTGGGCCGCGGCGTGGCCCGCCGGGTCCGGCACCGGACGGCCCTCCGGGTCCGGCTGGTCCTGCGGCAAATGGCCCTCCCCCGCCTGGGCCCGTTGGTCCACCGCCGCAGTTCGCCTCGCGGCGTTGGGACGGTGACGGCTATCGCTGGGACGATCGCCCCGCCCCGATCCCTGTGCGCTATGGCTGTCCGCCGGGGCTCACGCCGTATCGAGACGGCTGCGCAGCGCCAGCGGGCCTGCAACCGATCGCGCCCGGCCCCGGATGGGCGAACTGGTTTCCGGCGCAATATGTCGGTGATGGCGAGGATTGGGCGTATCGCGACGGTTATCTCTATCGGTACGACCCGCTCGGCAATGCGCGTCCGGGCGGGCTGGCAGCGCTGATCTCCGCCTTCATACCGCTCGTCGGTGGGGCATTGTTCAACGGCAATGTCTGGCCGCAGGGCTATGGCTATGATCAGGTGCCCCGCTATTATGATCGCTTCTACGGCGCAGGCTATGATGGCGATTATAATTACCGCTATGCCGACGATACGATCTTTGCCGTCGATCAGGGGTCGAACCGGATCAATTCCATTGCCGGTCTGCTGACCGGCGACGCATGGCGGGTCGGTCAGCCGATGCCGGTGGGATACGACATCTACAATGTGCCCGAGCAATATCGCGACCAGTATGTGGACGGGCCGGATCACTGGTATCGCTACGCCGACGGCTATGTGTACGACGTCGATCCGACCACACAGCTCGTTCGAGCGGTAAGCCAACTTCTGCGCTGAACGTGAGGGAAAAGGGATGCGCATGAAAAGCGGGATGATGATCGCGGCGACCACGCTGGCGCTGGCGGTTGCAGGATGTCATGACAAGATCGACACGGCGAACAACGCCACCGCCGAGGCCGCCAGGCAGCCCAGCCTGCGTCAGGCTTTGGATGGTGCAAACGGACTGGGGCAAACCGCCCGCCTCGTAAAACAGGCAGGGCTGGATCGGATGTTCGACGGCGATGCCAGCTATGTCCTTTTCGCGCCGACCGATGCCGCGATCGAGGCCCTTCCGGCCGAAACCCGGCAGAAGCTGGCCAGTCCCGCTGGCAGGCCGCAACTGCTCGCGCTGCTCCGCCAGCACATCGCGCCCGGCTTTATCAGCCGCGCCGACATCGACCGGGCGCTTGCCCGCAAGGACGGACAGGTGCGCCTCGCGACGATGGGCAGTGCCCCGCTTACGCTACGGCGCCAGGGCGATGCCATCGTGATCGGGTCAGACACGCCCACGCCGCGCCTGACGCAGCAGCCCATCGTGGCGCGCAACGGCACGATCTTCCCGATCGATCATGTCCTGCCGCCGTCCAAGGCGCGGTGAGGTCGTCCATCCCGAGGTCATCGCGAGGATAGACCGGCCTGCCACCCTCCGCCCAGCGCCTGATAGAGGAGCACGGTGTCGCTCAGCCGCTGGGCCTGCGCCTGGGTCACGGCCGCTTGCGTGCCTAGCCATGCGGTTTGCAGGTTCAGCGTCGCGGCACCGCTGACCTGTCCCAGCCGCGCCTGGGCGCGGGCGATGGCGAGCGCGTGGCGGGCGGCCATGTCGGCCTGCACGGCGGTACGCAAGCCCTGGGCGTCGGCGGATACGGCTTGCAGGACATCGGCGACATTCTGCATCGCCGACAACACGGTCGAGCGATATTGCGCCTTGGCCTGATCGAGCGCCGCCTCCGCCGCGCGCTGGCGCTTGAGCAGCGTTCCGCCCTCGAAAATCGGCTGGAGTAGATTGCCCGCCAGCGTCCAGAACGGATTGCCGTTGCGAAACAGCGTCGACAGCCCCGTCGAGGTGCCGCCCGCCGTGCCGGTGATCGAAAAGCTGGGCAGCCGCGCGGCGATGGCGACACCGACCTGCGCCGAGGCATAATGGAGATTGGCCTCCGCCGCCCGGATATCGGGGCGCTGCGCGACCAGTTCGGAGGGAAGCGAGACGGGTAGCTCGGCAGGCAGGTGGAGCGTGTCGAGATCGGGCGCGACGAAATGCTCGGCCGGATAGCGGCCGGTCAGCACGGCCAGGAAATCGCGCGCCGCCGCCTGTTGCTTGGTCAGCGTCGGCAACGCCGTCTCCGCTTGCGACAAGGCCAACTGCGCCGCCGCGACATCCGCGCCGCTCGCCGCGCCCAGCCGGAGTTGCGCCTGGACGATATCGAGATAGCGGCGATCGGCCGCGATCACCTGCCCGGTCATCGCGATCTGACGGTCCAGGCTGGCCAGCGTGATCGCAGTGTTGGCGACATTGGTGGTGACGGTCAGGAACGCGGCCTCCGTCTGGAAACGCTGCGCCTCGGCCTGCGCCCTCGCCCCCTCCACGCCGCGCCGGATGCCGCCGAACAGATCGGGCGTGTAGCTGGCGGTCGCGCCCAGTGTGTAGAGGGTGAAGATATCCGAATTGTCGCTCAGCGGCGATTGCAGGACGCCCGCATTCTTCTGCCGCTCGACCTGCGCATTGGCGCTCAGGGTCGGGAACAGACTGCCCCGCTGCGCCAGATAGGTCTGGTGCGCCGCGCGCAGCGCCGCCTTGGCGCTTTCGACATCGGGGTTGTGCCGCAGCGCATCCTCTTCCAGCGCGTCGAGCGCGCGCGAGCCGAACTGCGTCCACCAGCGATAGGAGACGGTGCCGCCCCAATGGAAAGACTGCGCCTCGCCGCCCGCGATCGGCGCGGCATCGGTCCTCACCGGCAAAGCGGCGGGCGTATACGCGCTGGCGCTCGGGGCGGCGGGGGCGTGGAAGTTCGGGCCGACCGCACAACCGCTTAAGCTCAGGCCCAGCATCAGGCAGGACATGCGGCGCATCAGTTCGCCTCCTCCACGTCATCGTCTTCGGGGATGGGGCGTGCGCGGCCAGCGGGCGAGAACATCTCGATCAACACCGGCAGCACCAGCAGGATCAGCGCGGGCGCCAGCAAAATGCCTCCGACCACCACCAGCGCCAGGGGGCGCTGTACCTGCGCACCGATCGCGGTCGACATGGCGGCGGGCAGCAGGCCCAGACACGCCGCCAGACAGGTCATCAGAACGGGCCGCAACCGCGTCTCGGCGGCCTGGACCAGCGCCTGGCTCCGCTCGATCCCGCGCTCGACCAGTTCGTGGAAATAGGAAAGGACGATCACCCCCTCCATCGCCGCGATGCCGAACAGCGCGATAAAGCCGATCGCCGCCGACACGCTGAACGGCGTGCCGGTCAACGACAGGGCGAAAATGCCGCCGATCACCGTCATCGGCAACACGCTCGACACCAGCAACGTCTCGGTGATCGAGGAGAAGTGGAGGAACAGCAGGAGCCCGATCAGGACCAGCGTGATCGGCACGATCACCTCCAGCCGGTCGAGCGCGGCCTGGAGATCGCCGAATTCGCCGACCCATTCCAGATGCTGGCCGTCGCCCAGCTTCACCTTGGCCGCGACCGCCTTTTGCGCATCGGCCACCGCGCCGCCCAGATCGCGGCCGCGCACGCTGAACTTGATCGGGATATAGCGGGTCTGCTGCTCACGATAGATGAAGGACGGGCCCGAGATCAGACGGACCGTGGCGACATCGCCCAGCGGCACCTGCATCATGCCTCCGCCGGCATTGGCGACGCCGATCGGGATGGCGCGCAGATCGTCCAGCGTCGCACGCTGAGCGCCGTTCAAACGAACCATGATCGGGAAGTTCCGGTCGCTGCCCTTTTCGTAAAGATTGCCCGCCGCCTGTCCGCCGATCGCCGCCTGCACCACCGCGTTGACGTCGCCGGGGGCCAGACCATAGCGGGCGGCCTTGACCCGATCGACATCGATCTGGACGGTCGGCTGGCCGAGCGAGTTGAAGATCGACAGGTCGGTGATGCCCGGCACCTTCGCCATTGCCGCCTTCACCGCCTCGGCGGTGCGTTGCAGGCTGGTCAAGTCGTTGCCGTAGAGCTTGACGGAATTCTCGCCCTTCACGCCCGACGCGGCTTCCTCGACATTGTCCTCGATATATTGCGAGAAGTTGAAATCGACCCCGGCGAAATTCGCCGCCAGCTTGCGGTTCATATCGTCGGTCAGCTTCTCTTTGGTCATGCCGCTCGGCCATTCGCTTCGCGGTTTGAGCGGCACGAAGAATTCGGTGTTGAAGAAGCCGGTGGCGTCGGTCCCGTCATCGGGACGGCCATGCTGGGAGATGACGGTCGCGACCTCCGGATAGCTGGCGAGGATGCGGCGCATATGGTTCACATACTCATCGCCCGCCGCCAGCGAGACCGATTGCGGCATGGTGGCACGAATCCACAGATTGCCTTCTTCGAGATGCGGCAGGAACTCCAGCCCCAGGCCGTGCGCCGCCACCACCGCCAGCAGGAACAACGCCCCCGCCACACCCAGCGTCACGGCCCGGAAGCGCAGCGCGAAGTGCAGGATCGGATGATAGACCGCGTGCAGCCAGCGGACGATCGCCGTCTCGCGCTCCTCCAGGTCGAGGCCGAGCAGGATCGCCGAGAGCGCGGGCGAGACGGTGAAGGTCGCGACCAGACCACCCGCGATCGCATAGGCATAGGTCCGCGCCATCGGGCCGAAGATGTGCCCCTCGATCCCCGTCAGGGTGAAGAGCGGCAGGAACGACATGATGATGATCGCCGCCGAGAAGAAGATGGCCCGGTTCACCTCGCCGCTGGCTTCCGCGATGACCGCGATCTTGCGCGCCATCAGCTTGTCGCGGCGCAGTTTGACGTTGGGCGCCTCGGACAGATGGCGGAAGATATTCTCGACCATGATGACGGTCGCATCGACGATCAAGCCGAAATCGATCGCGCCGACCGACAGCAGATTGGCGGACTCGCCCCGCGCCACCAGGATCATGACGGCGGTGAACAGCGCGAAGGGAATGGTCGCCGCGACCACGATCGCGCTACGCAGATTGCCGAGGAATATCCACTGGATCAGGAAGATCAGGATCACCCCGAACAGCAGATTGTGCATGACCGTATGGGTGGTCAGCTCGATCAGCTGGCTGCGGTCGTAGATGCGCTCGATATGAACGCCCGGCGGCAGGATGTTGGAGGCGTTGATCCTCTGCACCTCTGCCTCGACGGCGGCGATGGTGGGCGAGCTCTTCTCGCCGCGATGCATCAGGACGATGCCCTCGACGATGTCGTTGTCCTGATCCTGGCCCGCGATCCCCAGGCGCGGCAGATGGCCGACCTCGACCTTCGCCACATCGCGCACGAAGACGGGGGCGCCGTTCACGGTCTTCAGAAAGGTGTTGCCGATCTGCTCGGGCGACTGGATCAGGCCGACGCCGCGCACGATCGCGGCCTTGGGGCCCAGGTCGATCGTCTGGCCGCCGACATTGATATTGGCGTTGTTCAGCGCCTGCAGCACCTGGCCCAGCGTCAGGCCGTTGGCCATCAGCGCCTGTTTGTCGACCGCGACATCATAGGTCTTGGTCTTGCCGCCCCAACCCGACACGTCGATGACGCCCGGCACCGCCTTGAACCGGCGCTCCAGCATCCAGTCCTCGATGGTCTTCAGGTCGGTCACCGAATAGCCGGGCGGGCCGACGACGCGGTAACGATAGATTTCGCCGATCGGGCTTTCGGGCGACAGCTGCGGCTGCACCCCGCCGGGCAGCGGGGAGAGCTGGCTCAGCTTGTTGATGACGCGCTGCTCGGCCTCCTGATAGCTATAGTCGTAGGTGAACTGCACCTTCACGTCGGACAGGCCGAACAGCGAAATGGTGCGGACCGTCTTCACATGCGGGATGCCCGCCAGCTGAATCTCGATCGGGATGGTGATGTTGCGCTCGATCTCCTCGGCCGACTGACCCGGATATTGGGTGATGATGTCGACCAGTGGAGGAACGGGATCGGGATAGGCCTCGATATTCAACCGGCTGAAGGCAAAGCCCCCTGCCCCCAGCATGATGATGAGGAACAGCAGCACCAGCCAGCGGCGCTTCAGCGCGAAATGGACGACGGCGTTCATCGGATCAGTCTCCGCCGTTGGCACGGTCGATGAAGACGGAACCGGCGGTGACGACCTCTTCGCCAGGGGCCAGCCCCTGCGTCACGGTCACGGCATCGCCCGTGCTGGTGCCGGTGCGGATCGCGCGGAGCGACAGGCTGTGGCGCTCGGGGTGCACGACCCAGACATGCGCGTCATCGCCTTCATAAAGCACTGCCATTGCCGGGATTTCGACCGCCGGCTTGGTCGCGCCGTCCGAGAGCCGCGCACTGGCGAACATGTTGGGACGAAGCGCACCGTCGGGATTGGCGATCTGCGCGCGCACCACGATCCGGCGGGTATTGGGATCGACCACCGGCGAGATGTAATAGACACGCGCATCGAAGCGCCGCCCCGGAAACGCCGGAACCTGTACCGACAGCATCGCGCCGCGCCGCAACTTGCCTGCATCCGCCTCACGCACATTGGCGACCAGCCAGACATGCGACAGGTCGCTGATCGTGAACAGCGGCGCGCTGGCCCCCGAAGCGGCGCTTTCGACATATTGGCCGATGCCTGCATTGCGGGCGGTGACGGTGCCGTCGATCGGCGTGCGAACGATCGCTTCGTTACCGGTCGCGGATTTCAGACCAAGGACGCTCAACCGCCCGCGCGCAGCGGACAATTGCGCCTCGCTGCTCGCCAGCGTGCTGCGCGCGCTCGCCAGGTCCGACTGGGCCTGCTGCACGTCACGCTGCGCCGCGCCCTGCACCGCCAGCAGCGCCTGTTGGCGGGCGGCATTGGCCTCGGCCGTGGTCAACGCCTTGCGCGCCGCCGCCACGGCCGCCTCGGCGGTGGCGATGTCGCTGCGCCCCTGCACCAGTTCCGACGCGGCGATGGCATAGATGGGCTGTCCCCGGCGGACCACATCGCCGGGCTTGACGAAGATGCGCGAGATGCGACCGGTAAAGGGCGAGAAGAGCTGGGTCGTGCGATCGTCATCGGTCGCGATCTGCCCGTCGGTCAGCAGCGCGGGCGCATATTGGTCGCCGCCCGCCTTGGCGAAACGCAGATTGGCCCATTGCTGATCGGTCGGCCGAAACTCGCCGGGCGGGAGCCTGTCCTTAGGCGCTGGTGCGGCATCCTTCGACGCCGAACAGCCGCCGAGCATCAGGACCGCCAGACTGACGGGGGCAAGTGCGGTCCAGAGCCGCCGGTCGCGGGGTAAGCAGATCATGCGCGACCGACTAATGAGACGCCCGGTTTATCGGCAATCGCCCAGCCGTATCGATGGGCTATACCTTGGTATATGCCGCCTCGTCTCGACGGCGGCCCGTCGCGCTTGGTAAGACAAGGCCATGCCCCGAAAGGATCATGTACCGCCCGATGGCCGCGTCTTGCGCTGGATGACCGGCATCCTGGCCGCCGCGCTGATCCTGGGCATCTTCATTCTCGACGTCGTCACCGACCGGGTGATCGCCGTAGCAGTGCTGTATATCATCCCTATCCTGTTGTCGCTGCGTAGCTTTTCCCCGGCGCGGGTCATGGGACTGGCAGGGGCGTGCGTTATCCTGACGATGCTGGGCAGTCCGCTGACCCGGTCCGGCATGACCGAGGCCGGGATGGTCAATCTGGCGATCAGCCTGATCGCGATCGTCACCACCGGCTATCTCGGCCTGCGCATGCTGGCACACGAAGCCGCCTCGCACGAGGCGCGGGCGCATATGCGGCGGCTGTCGCGGATCGGCAATCTCGGCGAGCTGGCCTCCTCCATCGCGCATGAGGTGAACCAGCCGCTGGCCGCCATCGCCAGCAGCGCGGGCGCCTGTCGCCGCTGGCTGGATGCCAGCCCACCCGATCTCGTCAAGGCGCGCGAGTCGCTCGACCGGATCAGCCGCGATGCCGCCCGCGCGGGCGATGTCGTCGCGGGGGTGCGCCGTCTCGCCAGCCGCAAGCCGTCCATGTCCGACCGGGCCGACATGGTCGAACTCGTCGAGGAATGCGTGGCCATCGCCCGTGCCGAACTGGATCGGCAGCAGATCCGCCTCGACCTCACCCTGCCCGATGATGGCGCGGCGGTGTGGGGGGACCGGGTGCAGATTCAGCAGATCGTCGTCAATCTCATCATCAACGCGATCGAAAGCGTCGCCCAGAATGGCGCGGCCGAGCGGCGCATCCTTCTGACCCTTGCGCAGCAGGCGGGCTTCGTCACGCTGACCGTGGCGGACACCGGGCCTGGGCTGTCGCGCGAGGCGGTCGGCCATTTATGGGAACCCTTCTGGACCAGCAAGGATGGCGGCATGGGCCTGGGCCTGACGATCAGCCGCACCATCGCCGAAGCGCATGGCGGCGCGCTGGAATGCCGCCCCCGTGGCGGGCGCGGCGCGGTGTTCGAACTGCGACTGCCGCTGACGCCGGCGCCCGGCCATGCGTGACCGCCCCGACGACACGCCCCTGGTCCGTATCGTCGACGACCAGCTTTCGGTCCGCGAGGCGGTGGCCGATCTGCTCGCCTCGGTCGGACTGGCGGCGCGCGGCTATGCCTCGGCCGCCGAGTTTCAACAGCAGGACGATCCGGCCCGGCCCGGCTGCATGGTCCTCGACGTGCGGATGCCGGGCAGCAGCGGCTTCGACCTGCTCGCCACGATGACGGCGCAGAACGCCGCCTTGCCGGTCATATTCGTGACCGGGCACGGCGACATCGCCATGGCGGTGCGTGCGATGAAGGCGGGCGCCGTCGATTTCCTCGCCAAGCCGTTCAACGACCAGCAGCTGATCGACGCGGTCAACGCCGCGATCCGCGAGGATACCGCGCGCCGAAAGACGCGCGCCATCGCCGCGGACGCAGCCCGCCGCCTCTCGACCCTTAGCGAAGGCGAATATGAGGTGATGCGCCTCACCATCGAAGGGCTGCGCGTCAAGCAGATCGCCGACCGCCTGAACATCAGCGAGATTACCGTCAAGACACGGCGGGCGCGGATGATGCAGAAGCTTGAGACCACGACGTTGATCGAGCTGTTTCGGATGACCCTCGTGGCGAATGGCGCTGATATTTAGGCGCAGAACCGGACGTTTGGAGCGCCCTGCCCACTCCCTTCGCTTCTGTCCGAATGCCCATGGACCTGACGTGTCGCCAATAAATCCCGTCGGTCTGAAAAACATATAGTATAATATATTTGCATCCGCCCATAAGGTGTGGTTGGGTAGCCACGTAAAAAATCGTTATGGGAAGGGCGATATGGGGGACTTTCGTTGCGCACTCCGCTTTGTCGGAGCATCTTTTATTGCGCTGGCTTGGTCTGGCGTTGCATTCGCCCAGACCGCGAACGGCAGTACTGACGGCCCAGCGGCGCAATCGGAAACCTCCATCACCGGGGTTGCGGCCTCCACCGACAAGATCGACGCCAAGCAGGAAGCACGCGACGCGACAGATGTCATCGTCACCGGCACGCGCATCGTGCGCCCCAACATGACCAGCAACGCGCCCATCACCACCATCGACTCGACCTATCTCAAGGAGCGGGGCCTGGCGCGGGTGGAGGATGCGCTCGCGCAATTGCCGCAGGTAACCCCGATGCTCGGTCTTCAGGGGCAGCGATGGGACTCGGGCGCGGCGCCGGTCGGCCTGCGCAACCTGGGTTCGGGCCGCACCCTGACG
Source organism: Sphingomonas fuzhouensis (assembly GCF_034659795.1). Classification (NCBI taxonomy): domain Bacteria; kingdom Pseudomonadati; phylum Pseudomonadota; class Alphaproteobacteria; order Sphingomonadales; family Sphingomonadaceae; genus Sphingomonas; species Sphingomonas fuzhouensis. The sequence goes on along the minus strand of NZ_JAXSQY010000008.1, from coordinate 4,985 downwards.
CTGCTCAACGGGCAGCGGATGGACAATGACGTCAACATCATCCCCGGCGCACTGATCGAACGGATCGACATCATGACCGGCGGCGCGTCGGCCGTGTACGGGTCGGACGCGATCGCGGGCGTGGTCAATTTCATCCTGAAGCGCAAGTTCGACGGCATCGCCTTCGATGGCGAGGTGAGCGGGTTCAACCATGACAACAACAACCCGCTGCTGGCGAAGGTCGCGCAGAATGCGGGCTATACCTATCCGCGTGGCACCTATCTGGGCGGCGGCAATTATTTCGCGTCGCTGGCGGCCGGCAAGAACCTCCTCGGCGATCGTCTGAACATCAGCGGTTTCGCGACGTACAAAAAGGCGGACCCGATCCAGTTCCGCAACATCGATACGGTGAACTGTCCGCTGTTGATGTTCGACCCGAACAATCGCGACGCGGGCAACACGACATGGGCGTGTGATGGCACCACCTACAACCCGTATAATTATTTCAGCATCAACGGCCAGGATCGCAGCAATGCGCGCGACGGTTCGCGCAGCTTCCGCCCCTATGACACGGCGGACGAGGTGCGCATCCAGCGGATCGATTCGATCCAGCGGCGCAGCGAGACGTTCAACGGCGGCGGCTTCCTGACGGCGGAACTGCCGCTGGGTATGCGCCTGAACGGCAGTTTCCTGTACAGCCATATCATCGAGACGGGCGCGAATTCGGTCGATGGCGGCCTGTGGACACCGGCCGCGCCGGTCAATTGCGACAACCCGTTCCTCAGCGCGTCACAGGCGCGGGAAATCTGCGGCGCGGCGGCGGGGAGCACCGCGCTGAGCGCGCCCATCTCGCTGTCCCTCTTCCGGCCTGGCATGATCCAGAATTTCCGCAACACGACCAGCGACTGGCGCGGCTCGCTCAATCTGTCGGGAATGATCGTCGACAAGATCCGGTTCGAACTCAGCTATCAACAGACCCGGAATATCATGAACGGGTCGGCCGACCATCTGTACGTGCCGGACCAGGCGGATCGCCTGGCGCGCGGGCTTCAGGTCCGCAACGTGAACGGCGTGCCGACCTGCCTGTCGAAGATCGACGGCACCGATCCAAGCTGCCAGCCGATCGACGCCTTCTCGTCCAACACGTCGATCAGCGATGCGGTCTATAACTGGGTGACCGGCCCCGGCAGCCGTCGTCAGCAAAACGATCTGCAGGTCATCAACGCGGTCGTGTCGGGCACGCTCGAGGATTATGGGATCAAAAGCCCGTTTGCGACCAGCGGCGTCGGCTTCGCCATTACCGGCGAGTATCGCAAATACCGCAACCAATCGCAGGGCTTTGGATCATGGTCGAATTTCACGACCTTCGACGGGCGAACCAGCGTGAGGGAGCTGGGCGGCGAGATCGACATTCCGCTGATCGAGGACAAGCCGTTCGCCAAGGAACTCAGCATCAATGGCGGCTATCGAATCTCCGATTACGACGTCTATCGCAACCTGATCCACAGCTGGAAGGCGGAGGCGAGCTGGGCGCCCGTCGACGGCCTGCGTTTCCGCGGCAGCTATAACCGCGCGGTGCGCGTCGGCGTGCTCCAGCGTCTGGAGGGCGAGAACCGCTATCCCAACACGCCGATGCTCGATCTATGCGCGCCGCCGCGCGCGTCGAGCGATGGCAAGGGCGCCAAGCGCTATACGTTCGACCAATGCGCGATCGGTATGACGCGTGCGCAATATGACGCGCTCACCAACTATACCGGATGCGATTCCCAGGGCTATTGTCCGACGACGCTGGTGAACGGCGGCAATTCGGATCTGCAGCCCGAACGGTCACGCAGCAAGACGCTGGGCGTGGTATTCCAGCCGCGCGGCATTCCCGGCCTAACCGCCTCGGTCGACTGGTATGATATCAATATCCAGGGCGCGTTCGAATGGACCCGGATCGGCATGGCGTTCAACCAATGCTATGACAACAAGGTCGCGTTCTTCTGCCAGTTCTACAAGCGCGATCCGCAAACGGGACAGCTGCTGATCGCCGACGCGCGGTATAACAACTCGGGCTATACGGCGACGCGCGGCATCGACTTCAGCACCAACTATGCGCTCGATCCCAAGCGGTTCGGCATGACCGACGATATCGGCACCTTCGGGCTGAACTTCAACGGAACGCTGACCACCAAGTTCGAACGCCAGTTCGCGCCGGGCAACACGCCCTGGTCCTGCCTGGGCTATTTCGGTTTCGCCTGCGCCGATCCGATGCCGCGCTGGCGCCATGTGGCGGGCGTCAATTGGCAGCTGCCCTGGATCAAGGGCGGGGTCGGCTTCACCTGGCGCTATATCGGCCCCACCAGCAATTCGAAGCTGTCGACCAACACGGTGCTGGCGGCCGCACCGGGCCAGACCTATCCGCTGGTCAACCGGATTCCGGGCTATAGCTATTTCGACTTCAACACCAATGTGACCTTGGTGAAGGGCATCGATGTGCGCTTCAACGTCCAGAACATCTTCGACAAGGACCCGCCCCTGATCGGCAGCGATCTCACCTATGGTATCGGGTCGTATTTCAATACCTTCCCGACCTATTATCAGGTTCGCGGGCGGACGTTGCGCGTCGGTATCTCGGCACGTTTCTAAATCGGTTCGCTATCGGTCGGAGTGCCGACGTGACGACGCTTTCGGTTCGGGGCAAGGCGCGAAGGCCACCTCGGACCGAAAGCGCGAGCCTTTCCGGGCAAGCGGCCATCATCTCGACAGGATGTGGAACGCGTCTTCGGTCAGGTCGGCCGTCGCCTCGTTCAATAGCGCGGCCCGCATCTCGGAAGGGGAGGTGCCGTAGATGCGGCGGAACAGCTTGGTGAAGTCCGAGGCGCTGCTCCCGAAACCGGCGCTGCGGGCAAGTTGCTGGATCGGCGTGTCCGGGGCACTGCGCAGACGCTGAAGGAAGGTGCGCAGGCGGTGGTCGCGCAGATAGGCCGCCACCGTCACGCCCTGGTTGGCGAACGCGCTGTAGAGGCTGCTGCGTGACACGTTGAGCATGGTCGCGATCTTGGCCGGGGTCAGTTCCGGATCGGTGCCCGCCGCGGCCACCAGCGTCTTTACGCGGGTGAGGAGATGGGATTTCTCCTGCCCCACACTCGGCTCCATCTGGCGGATCATGGCGAGTGCCACATCGGCCGTGGTCGTGAGCGCCACATCGAACGCCCCCGGCGATACCGCACCCAGTGCGCCGACCATGTATCGCACCTGCAGGCTGAACAATTCGGCCAGTTCGCTGTTCGTGAATACGCGCCCTGCCATACCGCGCAGACGCGCCGCGTCCACCGCTGCGGCGACGGCGGATCGCGGCACAAAGATCGCCACGACATGCGCCGGATAGTCGCGCATCACATGCGGGATCGCCGTGTCGAGCGTGAACACGTCACCCTCTGCCAGATGAAGCAGCTTGCCGTCCGTCTCCACCTCCATGCGGCCATGGGTGATGAAGCAGGTGAGCAATCCGTCCATACTATCGGCGTCGTCATCCTCCTTGCGCCGCCCCGTCATGCCCGCATTGCGCGAGATCGAATGGAGGAACGCGGCGCTGGACCCGATGAACCAGCGCATCGTCGTGTCCAGCGGCTGGCCGTTGAAGGTGATCGGCGGCGTGCGACGATAGAGGAAGGCGTTTTCGAGATAATCCTGGGCATCGGACGGTGCCTTGGTGCTGTCGATCTCCGTGATCTGGCCCCCGTTTGGCCGGACGGATTCAAGCGGTTGCAGAAACCATTGCGCGATGCTCGCGCGGGGAACGCATTTTGAGCCCTGAATGAGGGTGGTTGTCGTTGTAGTCTTCGATCCATCCGGCAAGCGATGTCAACGCGGTGAGTGCATCGGGTAGCGACGAGACGCGGACGTAATCGCGTTTGAGGGTATGCACGAAGGCTTCGGAGATGCCGTTGGATTGCGGGCTGCGGACAGGGGTGAAGCAGGGTTTGAGCCCGAGTTGCCGGGCAAAGGTCCGCGTTTCGCGGGCGGTATAGGCCGAGCCGTTATCGGACAGCATCTCAACCGGCGCGACCGTGCGCATACCGCCGAAGCGGGCCTCCACGGCTTCCAGCATGATGTCGCGCACGTCCGAACCGCTGATGCCGGCATTGGTGACGGCGTGCCAGGCGATGATCTCGCGGTCGTGGGCGTCGATGATAAAGGCGCCGCGCACGACCTCGCCGTTCCAGCAGGTGAACTCGAACCCGTCCGAGCACCAGCGCAGGTTCGAGCGGATCGCCACCACGACGCCGTCATGACCGTAATCGGTTCGCTCGGTATAGCGCCGCGCCAGCAGCAGGCGGTTGGCTGCCATGATGCGGTAGACGCGTTTGTGGTTGACCGGCACCAGTCCTTCGGCGCGCTGCTGTCGATTGAGGACCGCCGCGATGCGGCGGTAGCCGTATGTTGGCCGCTGCGCGGCGATCTGGCGAATGCGGGGCAACAGGTCCGCGTCGTCGGCCTTCGTGTATGGCCCGCGCGTCTTGGTGCTGCCGGTCAGGCGGTCGTACACCGTCGAGCGTCCGACGCCGAGCGTGCTGGCGACCAGGCTCACCGGATAGTCTCCGGCAGCGGCGAGTGCATGAGCAAGCTCGCTTTTTTTGGGCGCGAGCGCTCCAGCGCCTCCTTCAGTATCTCGACCTCCAGCGTCTTGCGGCCGAGCTGGCGCTCCAGTTCGCGGATGCGGGCTTCCATCTCACGGACCTGACGGTTGCTGGTTACGTCATCGTCGCCGACGATCGCGACGCTTCCGCCTTCCAGCATCAGCCGCCGCCAGCGGTACAGCAGGTTCGGGGCCACGCCATTGCGGCGCGCCACCACCGATATGCTCTCGCGACCATCGAGCGTTTCCTCAACGATCCTCAGCTTCTCGGTGGAACCCCAGTGACGACGCCGACCGCCGTCGGTGATGATCTCGGACACGGACATAAGCCTATGCTCAGGGGATAGCCCCAAGCCTCCTTCTTAGGCTTGAATCCGTCCGG